>JAHHQN010000001.1 GCA_020026375.1 Alistipes sp.
GCGCAACACAGAAAGACGGGCGCAACACAGAAAGACGGGCGCAACACAGAAAGACGGGCGCAACACAGAAAGACAGGCGCAACACAGAAAGACAGGCGAAAAAAAACGTGTGACCGAACCAAAGTCCGGCCACACGCCACTAATAATATATTATGAGAAAAAGTTGTCGGTGATTACATCATGCCGCCCATACCGCCTGCGGGCATGGCAGGCATGGCGGGCTGCTCCGATTTCTTCTCGGCCAGCACACACTCGGTGGTCAGGAACATCGAAGCGATGGAAGCCGCATTCTCCAGAGCCACACGCGACACCTTGGTCGGGTCGATGATACCGGCCTTGAGCATGTCCTCATACTTGTCGTCACGGGCATTGTAGCCGAACGAACCCTCGCTCTCGCGAACCTTGTTCACCACAACCGAACCCTCGCCGCCGGCGTTCTTCACAATCTGGCGCAGAGGCTCCTCGATGGCGCGCTTCACGATGCGGATACCGGTGGTCTGGTCCTCGTTGGCACCCTTCATGTCCTCCAGGGCCTTGGTGGCGCGGATATAAGCCACACCACCGCCGGGAACGATACCCTCCTCGACAGCGGCACGGGTGGCAGCCAGTGCATCGTCGACGCGGTCTTTCTTCTCCTTCATCTCCACCTCGGTAGCGGCACCCACGTAGAGTACGGCAACACCGCCGGCCAGCTTGGCCAGACGCTCCTGCTGCTTCTCGCGGTCGTAGTCCGAAGTAGCCTTCTCGATCGAAGCACGAATCTGTGCCACACGTGCAGCAATGTTCTCCTTGTTGCCCGCACCGTCGACGATGGTGGTGTTCTCCTTGTTCAGGGTCACCTTGTCGGCGCTACCCAGCATCTCGATGGTGGCGTCCTCCATCTTCATGCCCTTGTCCGAAGAGATGACGGTGGCACCGGTCAGCACGGCGATATCCTCCAACATCTCCTTGCGGCGGTCACCGAAGCCGGGAGCCTTGCAGGCGGCAATCTTCAGCGTGCCGCGCAGCTTGTTGACAACGAGTGCCGAGAGGGCCTCGCCGTCGACATCTTCGGCGATGATGAGCAACGAACGGCCGCTCTGTGCCACAGGCTCCAGAACACCCATCAGCTCCTTCATGGTCGAAATCTTCTTGTCGGTAATCAACACGTAGGGCTTGTCGAGCTGTGCCTCCATCTTCTCGGTGTCGGTGATGAAGTAGGCCGAGATGTAACCACGGTCGAACTGCATACCCTCGACCACCTCGACATGGGTCTCGGTACCCTTGGCCTCCTCGACGGTGATGACACCCTCGTTGTTGACCTTCTCCATCGCCTGGGCGATGAGTTTACCGATGTTCTCGTCGTTGTTGGCCGAGATGGTAGCCACCTGCTCAATCTTTGCGAAGTCGGAACCGACCTCCTGGCTCTGCTCACGCAGCGAAGCCACGACAGCGGCCACCGCCTTGTCGATACCGCGCTTGAGGTCCATGGGGTTGGCACCAGCAGTGACATTCTTCAGACCCACACCGATAATCGACTGAGCCAGCACGGTAGCGGTAGTGGTACCGTCACCCGCATCGTCGTTGGTCTTCGAGGCAACCTCCTTGACCATCTGTGCGCCCATGTTGGCGAAGGGGTCTTCCAACTCCACCTCCTTGGCCACCGACACACCGTCCTTGGTGATGTGGGGAGCACCGAATTTCTTGTCGATAATCACATTGCGACCCTTGGGGCCGAGGGTGACTTTCACTGCATTCGAAAGGGCATCGACACCCTCCTTGAGGAGTTCGCGTGCCTCTACATTATATTTGATATCTTTTGCCATGGTTTTGTGTCTTTAAAAATTAGAATGAATTAGATAATCGCCAAAATGTCGCTCTGCTTCATGATGAGGTAATCCACACCCTCGACAGAAATCTCCTGACCGCAATACTTGCCATAGAGGACCTGGTCGCCGACCTTGACCTCCATCTTCACATCAGAAGTACCGGGTCCTACGGCCACAACCTTGCCCTCGAGGGGACGCTCCTTGGCTGTGTCGGGAATAATCAATCCGCCTGCTGTCTTCTCTTCCGCAGGGTTGGGAAGAATCAATACACGATCCGATAACGGTTTTACATTCATAGTCGTAATATTTTAGTTTATTATTAATTGCTTCAGGGTTTGCCAACCGCTCCGTGGCGACCGACATTCCATACTACATCAATAGATGTGCCAGTCTGATTTTGGCAGTAAACTGTGACAAATCGTACAAAAAGGACTGCCAAAATGTCATATTTTCATTTTTTTTGCATTTTTTCGCAAAAATATTTGGAGGTTATGCAAAAGTGCTATATATTTGCACCCCGTAAGACAGAAACAACGAAACGAAGTCTTTCAGATGGTGGATGTAGCTCAGTTGGTTAGAGCACCGGATTGTGGTTCCGGGTGTCGAGGGTTCGAATCCCTTCTTCCACCCCACAAGGAGAATCGACAAGGTTCTCCTTTTTTTTGTGCCGTTTTTTTTCACCCCTCACCTCTCACGGCAAGGACACAACAATCCCCCTCCCCCGCGTACCGTTTCCGACGCGCCCTTCATACACTGATTACAAACTCTCTTATGAGAAAAAAAATAACTTCGGCCGACCGGCCTGATATCACCGTCACAGATACATGCCCGACAAGACGGCCACTCCACACCAATATCGCCGTCGGCCTTATCCCCTCCTGCCGCTCCTTTCCGCACCGACCTCACGCAAGACACCACGCCGCCTTCCCCACGACATCTTCATCTCGCACTCCCCACACCGACCGTTTCCGACAAGGCACAAAAAAAAGCTCGACAATCAATGATTGTCAAGCCTTCATCGTAGTCGGGGTGACTGGATTCGAACCAGCGACCACACGCCCCCCAGACGTGTACTCTAACCGGACTGAGCTACGCCCCGATTTGCGACTGCAAAGATAATGCTTTATTTTTAATCGGCAAACTATTTTTTACATTTCCTTCGCATTTTTCCATCAACAAACTGTCACACAACCCATTACACCTGCATTTTTCGACACCACGCCCCTCCACACCGACTCTCCGGCAGCATTTTCCGCCACCTTCCGCCCCAAAGACCGTCCGCAGCTTCATTTCCACACCGCCCACCGCCGTCTCACTCCGACAGACACAAAAACAAGAAAGGTCACCTTCCCACGGAAGATGACCTTTATATAAAAGTTGCATAAGTTAAAGCTGATTTTACGCCAAAAGATTACGGGTTCATACTACATTCCCAAAAAACTCACCTAATCTCATTTCCCGATAATCCCGACGGGTGCAACCATACTTTGCTTATAAGACTACACACAACTGTTATGCAACAAGGCTAAAAAAGGCTTGATAATCTTTGATTATCAAGCCTTGAAAAAGTCGGGGTGACTGGATTCGAACCAGCGACCACACGCCCCCCAGACGTGTACTCTAACCGGACTGAGCTACGCCCCGATTCCCTAAAAGCAACCTCACATCTCGCGATGTCGGAGAGGTTATCTCTTAATTGCGGTTGCAAATATACGACGTTTTTTTTTAGAATCCAATACTTTTTGCAATTTTTTTTCTAATTTTGTCTTTCACCGACATCGGTTTCACCACCTGCTTCGTCCCCCAATCACCCTTCCACGGTGCTGCAAGGCGGTTTTCGCAGGCGGAAGCAATGTCCGAAAAAAATTAAAAACATGTCCCGTTCGACCCTGATATTTATCCTGCTGGGTATCTCCACGACCCTGCTCCTGCTCTTCGACCTCTCGATAGGCTCGGTGAAAATCCCCTTCGGGGAGGTGTGCCGCGCACTCCTGGGCGGCGATGACGGCTCCACCTCGCGCGCCATCGTCCTCAATATCCGCCTGCTCAAGTCGGTGATGGCCCTTCTGGCCGGAGCGGCACTCTCGGCCAGCGGCCTCCAGATGCAGACCCTCTTCCGCAATCCGCTGGCCGGCCCATATATATTAGGTGTCAGCTCGGGTGCATCGCTCGGTGTGGCCCTCTTCCTGCTGGGTGCGCCCCTGCTGGGGGTCGAGGCCCACTCGTTCATTCAGTCGCTCGGCATCGCAGGAGCGGCGTGGATTGGTGCGGCCGCGGTGCTGGCTCTGGTGCTGGCCGTCAGCCGACGCATCAAGGACATCATGGTCATACTTATATTAGGTATGATGCTCGGCTCGGGCATCAGCGCCGTGGTCGAGATTCTGCAATACCTCTCCAGCGAAGCCGCACTCAAATCCTTCGTGGTGTGGACGATGGGTTCGCTGGGCGACGTCACCACCTCGCAACTGTGGCTCATTCTGCCCGTCGTGGTGTCGGGTCTGGGACTGTCGGTGGCACTCATCAAGCCGCTCAACCTCCTGCTCCTGGGCGAAAACTACGCCCGCACATCGGGACTCGACATTCAGCGCACACGCATGTGGCTCTTCCTCTCCACCGTGCTGCTGGCCGGCACCATCACGGCATTCTGCGGTCCGGTAGGCTTCATCGGCATCGCCGTCCCCCACCTCACACGCCTGCTCTTCCGCAGCGCCGACCACCGCATTCTCGTGCCGGGAGCCATGCTCGCAGGTGCCTCGCTGCTGCTGATTTGCGACCTCATATCGAAACTTCTGGTGCTGCCCGTCAACACCATCACCGCACTGCTGGGTATCCCCGTCGTCATTCTGGTAGTCATACGCAACCACAAATTCTTCTCATGAGCATACAACTGAACAACGTCACCCTCTCCTACGGCACTCGCACCCTGCTCGACCGCGTGTCGACCTCGCTGCCCGCGAGCTCGCTCACGGCGCTCATCGGCCGCAACGGCACGGGCAAAAGCACCCTCCTGCGCGCCATTGCCGGACTGGGCAGCCTCCACGACGGCCAAATATCGCTCTGCGGCCGCCCCCTGTCACAGATTTCCCCCGAGGAGCGCGCACGCACCATCGCCTTCGTCACCACCGAGAAGGTGCACATACCCAACCTCACCTGCGAAGATGTCGTCGCACTGGGACGCGCCCCCTACACCAACTGGATAGGCCGCCTGCAGGACGACGACCGCGAAATCGTCGGCCATGCCCTCGAAGTGGTGGGCATGTCGTCGTTCGCCCGCAAGACCATGGACGCCATGTCGGACGGCGAGTGTCAGCGTGTGATGATTGCGCGCGCCCTGGCACAGGACACCCCCATCATACTGCTCGACGAACCCACCGCCTTCCTCGACCTGCCCAACCGTTACTCGCTGGCCCTGCTGCTGGCACGACTGGCCCATGAGGAACACAAATGTGTGCTGTTCTCGACCCACGACATGGACATTGCCCTCTCGCTCTGCGACTCGGTAATGCTCATCGACACCCCACGACTCCACAACGCCCCGGCCTTGCAACTCATCTCGCAAGGACTCATCGACCGCCTTTTCACCGGTGCCGGTATCCGCTTCGACCCCGTGACCAAAGGCGTGCAACTCGAAAAATCATCGGATTTTTAACTTTTTTTTCATTTTTTTTTGGAAACCTGCATTTTTTGTTTACCTTTGCACCGCTAAAGTAAATCAACGAAGACTTACAATAGTGGTATTGGCCCATTCGTCTATCGGTTAGGACGCAAGATTTTCATTCTTGAAAGAGCAGTTCGATTCTGCTATGGGCTACCAATCGGCACCGGGTGCGAAGATTTCGTGCAGGGCGACAGACAAGACAAGCGTCTGCGACGCAGGGAGGGCAGAGATGACCGCCACCGCAATGCAGAACAAGGAGGAGGGGTTGGAAGACTCCTTTTTTGTATGACACCCACTGCGTATTTTCAAATTTGGTGACGGACGGTTTACAAACTTCGAGGAGCGGATTATCTGATAATCTATCCGAAAGCAGCTACGGCTGTCGCACAGAGTGGTACACTCGACGTACCGAAATGCGATGTATGTCGCAAAACCAGATTTAACAAAAAGTAAAATATAAAAATTTAAGAAGATTATGGCAAACCATAAGTCATCAGAGAAGAGAATTCGTCAGACCGCAGTTAAGAGAGCACACAACCGTCTGATGCACAAGACCGCTCGTAACGCCGTTAAGGCATTGCGCACATCGACCGAGAAGAGCGCAGCAGAGGCTCTGCTTCCCAAGGTAGCAGCTATGCTCGACAAGCTCGGCAAGCACAACATCATGCACAAGAACAAGGTTTCGAACCTGAAGAGCTCGATCCAGCTGCACGTTAACTCGCTCTAATTCTCTTAGACGACAAGATACGAAAAAGGCTATCCCCAAAGGATAGCCTTTACTTTTATACCTATATATAATAGGTCCCGCTCCCCCCGCTTCAAAATACCGAAGTGATATACTCGAGAGGTACTCTACTCTGAAGTATCGAAAAAAAAGACGGCCGCCCCAAAGGAGCGGCCGTCATCAATCATCGCCTGATGGAAGCGGAAATTACTTCTTCAGCGAGTCGATAACCTTCACGATGCGGTCGAATACCTCGTCCATGGTACCGAAACCGTCCACCGAGAAGTATTTGCCCTGCTTAGTGTAGAAGTCGGCAACGACAGCGGTCTGTGCGTGGTAAACGTCCAGACGGCCACGGATTACCTCCTCCGAAGCGTCATCGGCACGACCCGAATCCTTACCACGGAGCAGGATACGCTTCACCAGCTCCTCCTCGGGGACCTGGATATCGACCATCAAATCAACGCTCAAGCCGTTCTCCTCCATAATCTTGTCGAAAGCCTCGGCCTGTGCAGTCGTACGGGGGAAACCGTCGTAGATGCAACCCTTCACCTCCTTGTGCGAAGCCACATAGTCGGCAATCATGCCGATAACGACCTCATCGGGAGCGAGCTTGCCCTGGGCGATGTAAGACTTCATGCTGTTGCCCAGCTCGGTGCCACGGTTGATATGACCACGGATAACCTCACCGGTCGATACATGCTCGATGCCGTAATGCTCCTTCAGGCGTGCAGCCTGTGTGCCCTTACCACATCCGGGAGCACCAAACAATACAATATTAATCATAACTGAACCTGTTTTTAGTATTTCGCCGACAAAAATACGTTATTTTTTTGTCATACCGCAAAGTTTCTTTAGTTTTGTAAAAATCAAAATATGGAACAGACTAAAAAACGTACCGAGATTGCCGAGCTGGGTCAGTTCGGCCTCATCGACCACCTGACAAAGGGGTTCGAACCCAAAGATAAAACCACACGTCTGGGTGTGGGCGACGACGCAGCCGTCATCGCCACCCCCGAAAACGAGGAGACGGTCATCTCCACCGACACCTTCTTCGAGGGGGTGGATTTCGACCTCACCTACTTTCCGCTCAAGCATCTGGGCTACAAGGTCGTGACCGCCGCCATCAGCGACATTCTGGCCATGAACGCCACCCCCTCGCAGATTACCGTCTCGCTGGGTGTGTCGGCCAAGTTGCCCGTCGAGGCGCTCGACGACCTCTATGAGGGTATCCGCTTCGCCTGCAAGGAGCAGGAGGTAGACCTGGTGGGCGGCGACACACGCGCCTCGCTCACCGGACTGGTCATCTCGCTCACCGCCGTGGGACATGCCCCCAAGGAGAAGATTGTCCGCCGCAGCGGCGCACAGCTCAACGACCTGATTTGCATCACCGGCAACCTCGGAGCCGCCTACATGGGTCTCCAGCTGCTCGAACGCGAGAAGCGCGTCCTGCGACAGGTCGACAACCCCGAACCCCAGTTCAAGGGCTACGAGTACTTGTTGGAGAAGTATCTCAAACCCCGCTCGCGCACCGACATCATCTCGGCACTGGCCGAGGAGAAGATTGTCCCCACCTCGATGATTGACCTCTCCGACGGTCTGGGCAGCGACCTGCTGCAGATTTGCAAGTCGTCGAAGTGCGGCGCACGCATCTATCTCGACCGCATTCCCATCGCACAGCAGACCTCGCGTCTGGCCGAGGAGATGCACAACGACCCTGTGGTGGCGGCACTCAACGGCGGCGAGGACTACGAGCTGCTCTTCACCGTACCACTCTCGATGCAGGAGCAGATCATGCGTCTGGGTCTGGTCGATGTCATCGGACACATCACCAAGGAGTCGACCGGCTGCTTCCTGGTCACACCCGACGGTAACGATATAACGATTCAGGCACAAGGCTTCGTTCAGCAGAAGCCCGAGGAGGTTGCCGAATCGAAGTAACGCTGCGGTGGCGGAGTGCCTGAATCGCGCTGCGCTGGGCTCGACAATCCCTCCAAACCTCCCTTTGAAAAGGGAGGCTTACCGACAGGCACAAGGCTTCGTTCAGCAGAAGCCCCACTCCTTCACTGCAACCGACAATTAGCAGACAACTCTCAACCCCTCCTCACCAAGGAGGGGTTTACTTTTTACCCAAACCATACAACACCATGAATTTCAAATTATTGGGTCTTGCCGCCACACTCTCACTGGGAGCCGCCGCCTGCCGACAGGCCGCCGCCCCCACCTCCACACCGCGCGAGCAGACCGCTTTCCAAACCTCACAGCCGTGGAGTCCTTCCATCGACGTGCGGGCCGATGTGGCCATCGTCTACGGCGTCAACCCCTCCGCCACCGACTCCACCCGCATCTTCGAAAACCGCGTCAGGAGCTGGCGCGACAAAGGGTACACCACCCACTTCATGACCGGCATCGCATGGGGCAACTACGAGGATTATTTCTGCGGACGCTGGGACGGCCGCACCCACATGGACGAGGGACAACGCCAACAGAACGGCGACACCATCTGGCACGGCAAGAATGTCCCCTACATCGTCCCCACGCTCAACTACCTTAAATATATAAAGGAGGAGCATATCAAGCGCGTCATCGACGCAGGCATCGACGCCATCTTCCTCGAGGAACCCGAATTCTGGACCTTCGCCGGTTACAGCGAGGCCTTCAAACGCGAGTGGAAAGACTTCTACGGTTTCGACTGGCGTCCCCAGCACGAATCGGCCGAGAACACCTACCTCTCCAACAAGCTGAAATACCACCTCTACTATCGTGCGCTCAACGAGTGCTTCACCTTCGCCAAGGAGTACGGATGCAGCAAGGGCATGAACGTGCGCTGCTATGTGCCGACCCACTCGCTCATCAACTACTCGCAGTGGCACATCGTAAGTCCCGAAGCCAGCATCGCCTCGATGGAGTGTGTCGACGGCTACATCGCACAGGTGTGGACCGGCACCTCGCGCGTACCCAACTGCTACAACGGCGAGTATCGCGAGCGCATCTTCGAAAATGCCTTCATGGAGTACGGCTGCATGGAGTCGATGACCGCCCCCACCCGGCGCAAGGTCTTCTTCCTGACCGACCCCATCGAGGACTGTCCGCGCGACTGGGCCGACTACAAGAAGAGCTACGAGGCCACCTTCACCGCCAAGCTGCTCTATCCGCGCAACAACAACTACGAGGTGATGCCCTGGCCCGAACGCATCTACAACGGTCTCTACCAGACCCGCAAGGACAGCGACCGCAAGGAGCGCATATCGCGCAGTTTCTCCACACAGATGCAGGTGATGGTCAACTCGCTGAACCACATGCCCGTGTCGGAGAACCGCGTGTCGGGCAGCGAGGGTATCAGCGTTCTGATGGGCAACTCGCTGATGTTCCAGCGCACCCTCCAACCCATAGAGGGCTTCGACGACAGCCGCTTCTCCGACTTCTACGGACTCTCGATGCCCTTCCTCAAACGCGGTGTGCCGGTCAGCATCGTCCACATCGAGAACACGGGCTACGCCAAGACCTGGGAGAACACCCGCGTGCTGCTGATGACCTATTCCAACATGAAGCCCCTTGAGGCCGAGGCCCACCGCAACATCGCCCGATGGGTGGCCGACGGCGGCACACTGGTCTACTGCGGCCGTGACGACGACGCTTTCCAGCGTGTGAGCGAGTGGTGGAACACCGGCGACAACGACTACTCCTGCCCCTCGGCGCACCTCTTCACCACCCTCGGACTCGACGCCCACCCCGCCACGGGCGTCTACACCCACGGTCAGGGCAAGATCTATGTCGTGCGCCGCAATCCGCGCGAGATGGTCGACCGCCGCAATGCCGACGGCGAGTTCGTGCGTCTGATTGACGAGGCCTACACCAACGCCACGGGACAGCCCCTGCAATTCAAGAACAACTTTCAGCTCCGCCGCGGTGCCTACACCATCGCCTCGGTCATGGACGAGAGTGTGAGCGACGAGCCGCTGACCCTCCGCGGCCGCTTTGTCGACCTCTTCGACCCTGCGCTGCCCGTCGTCACCCAGAAGGTCGTCCGCCCCGGACAGCAGGCCTTCCTCTACGACCTGGAGCAGGCCGCGCAACCCCTGCGCGGTGAGGTGGTGGCCGCCGCCGCACGCGTCTACGACGAGCAACGCGGCGACAACAGCTACTCGTTCACCGTGAAGAGTCCGGCCAACACCACCAACGCCATGCGCCTGCTGCTGCCCCACGAGCCGAAGGTGACACTCACCGACGCGCAGGGACACCCCCTCGAAACGTTCACCTCGCAGTGGGACGCAGCGAGCGGCACCCTCTTCCTCGGCTTCGAAAATTCGCCCGAGGGTGTGGCCGTACGCCTCGAGTGGTAACCGCCTCACCCTACGAAACCGGCCGGCCGCTTCCGATGTTTTTGACCGTCGGGAGCGGCCAACCGATTGAAAATCCACACCGAAGATGAAAATAATTGGCGAAAGATTCTTTTTTTGGAGAAAGTTTTGTATCTTTGCCGTCCCGAAAAGGGATTAAAAATTTAATTCAATAAACGATTATGAACAATTACGAAACCGTTTTCATCGTCACACCCGTACTCTCTGAGCAGCAGGTACAGGAAGTGGCTGACAAATTCCAGGGTGTTATCACCGAAAACGGCGGTCAGATTGTGAACAAGGAGTCATGGGGCCTCAAGAAGCTCGCATATCCCATTCAGAAGAAGACCACCGGTTTCTACTTCTTGATGGAGTTCACAGGCGAGGGCTCAATCATCAACACTCTCGAGACCCAGTATCGTCGCGACGAGCGTGTGATCCGTTTCTTAACTTTCAAGCAGGACAAGTATGCCGTAGAGTACTCGGAGAAGCGTCGTGCTAAACTTAACAAAAAGGAGGAGTAATAACCATGGCACAGGACACTAAAGCACAATCAGAAATCCGCTACCTGAACCCCGTTTCGGTAGACGTAAAGAAGAAAAAGTACTGCCGTTTCAAGAAGCTCGGCATCAAGTACGTAGACTATAAGGACGGAGAATTCCTCAAGAAGTTCCTGAACGAGCAGGGTAAGATTCTTCCCCGCCGTCTGACCGGTACTTCGCAGAAATACCAGAAGAAGGTCGCACAGGCAGTGAAGCGTGCGCGTCACCTCGCCATCCTGCCCTTCGTAACCGATTGTATGAAATAATTAAGTAGGAGGACAAGAAATGGAAGTTATTCTGATCAAAGATATGGAGAAGTTGGGTTACGCTAACGACATCGTTAACGTAAAGCCCGGATATGCTAACAACTACCTCATTCCCCAGGGTTTTGCCAAGGCTGCTACCGCTTCGGCAAAGAAGGTACTGGCTGAGAACCTTCGTCAGCGCGCCCACAAGGACGCCAAGATTCTGGCTGACGCTCAGGCTCTGGCCGAGACCATCGCAAACCTGAACCTCACTATCGCTGTTAAGGCTGAGGACGGCAAGCTCTTCGGTACCGTAACCGCTGCCGATCTGGCTGAGGCTCTCGCTGCCAAGGAAATCAACATCGACCGCAAGGCTATCGCTGTTGAGGGCATCAAGACCGTTGGTGAGTACGAGGCTACTGCACGCCTTCACAAGGAGGTTAAGGCAACCATCAAGTTCTCGGTTGTTGCTGCAGACGCAGAGTAAGGATATCAACACCTTATATATGATACGCTTTCCCAAAAAGGGAGAGCGTATTTTTTTGCACGATTGTTTCAGAAATATTTTTTGTAGGGGGGGGAAATTTGCTATCTTTACGTGCAACAAAAAACACTTTCCATGAAACTCAAATTTCTGACACCCCTTTTCCTCTCGGCACTTGTCACCGTTGCCGCCACAGGCTGCGACGACGACAACGAGGATCGTTACGAAACCCACAATGTCCGTATCGAAGCGGCCACCTATCTCGGTCATCTCAACACGTTCGGCAGCAATGCCTATGTCCAGGAGGGCATGATGCTCACCTGCGACAACGCAACGACGCGCGAATTTCACGCCCTTGAACACATCGAAGGCTTCACCTACCACCGCGGTCATGCCTATGAACTGAAGATACAACGCACCATCTGGGGCAATCCTCCGGCCGATGCTTCGGGTTACAGCGACAAACTGCTCGAAGTCCTCTCCGACACCCCTGCTCCGGCACAACGCGAGGAGGTCATTCTGGAGGTGAGCGAAAAGCTGTCGCCTCTGAACCTCGATGACAAACCCACAACACTCGTCGAGGCACCCGTCACCCGTGACAACATCATCAACCTCGGCATCAATATCCGCGAAAAAGGCACCGACAAATGGCAGACCGTAGCACTCAACAAGATTGGCGGCTTCCAGTACCAGCCGAAACACAAGGCGGAACTGCGTGTGGAGAAAATCACCCTCGACGCCAAAGGCGAGGACACCCAATGGCAGAGATACCAGCAGGTAATGTACGAACTCAAGGAGATTATCAGCCAGACTCTTGTCGAGTAATTCGTTTCATCTGACAAAACGGCCGACCCGTATGAGGTCGGCCGTTTTTATCCCCCCCTGCACCATGAAATCACACACACCCTGCAACTGGGAGGCGATATTTGCCCGAGAACCGCACGATGCCCTGCTCGAAATCGCCTACCGCCTTTCAGAAGGCGAGAATTTGCAACGACAGTTGGCCGACGAGTACCGCAACACCACACCCCGACAACGTGAGGAAATCGACCGACATGTCGCCCGACTGCACGACCACATCGGGCATCAGCACGACAAGTACCCCTCTGCACGACAGGCTGCTCTCGCCACACGTCTGCGCAACTTCTTCGATGCGCTGATGCTCCGCTATATCCGTCCCTATGACAACCGACATGCGCCCTATCTGCTCGATGCCTCCACCCCTCTCACCGAGCAGGATCTCCGCATCGCCAACCGCTGGCAGCTCGTAGCCGACCAATGCTACGGCACGGCACCTCTCTATGACCCAACGGGCAGAGAATACATCTATCCCGGCGACGAGTCGATGCTCCACAACATCAATCTCGCCAACAGCGGCACACCCGAACGACAGTTCAAGCTCAACATTTTTCCCTACCCCTTTGCCGGCAATCCGCTCACGGCAAAAATCATCATCTTGAGCGAAAATCCCGGCTATGTCGACCACTGCAACAACACCTTCGCACGTATCCTGCAACTCATTCCTCAGCTGGCCGAGGGGGTGGTGGCACACCACCGCTCGACATTGCGTCTCGACGGGGAGTCGATACTGCCACCGCCCACCCTCTCCTATCCCAACCTCACGGGCAGCACCTGCCGCGACGCAGGCAACATTCTCGGCGAGTGGTACAGGCACACGCGTTTCACCCACTTTGTCGAGGAGGAGGGCATCGACCGCGAAACCATCTATTCCAATGTGGCCATTGTGCAATACGTCGCCTATCAGTCAACAATCTACGGCGACATTCCGCACCCCCTGCCATCGCAACATCTCACACGCCAACTCATCGACTACCTCTCGCAAAGCGACTCCGCACAGTTGTTTGTCATCATGAGGGGGCGCAAACTGTGGGAAAAATTTCTCGGCCGACAGATTTATGACCGTCTCCAGCCACGGTGTATCATCAACGACGGACGCGCACAATACTTCTCGGAGAAATGTCTGGGTCACAAGAACTACCTCCGTCTGCTCGACACCTTAAAGCAGTTATAACCACATCCGACAAAACATCGCAGGCAGCCGACCCGTATGGGTTCGGCCGCCTGCGTCATACAACAAGGGGTGTTCTCCCCCTCTCCTGCTCTTTCCTCGTCTCTGCTTCAAATGTTCTTCGTCCCCACACATTCTCCACTCATTCTTCAGCGTGGATAACTTTGTAAGGGGCGGAAAGAAGATTTGCGGCGGAGGAGAGCAAAAAAAATGTGGCGACCCGTTGGGGTCGCCACACGCTATATTGAAAATTCGGGAATTATTACTTCTCCTCCTTCTCAGCAGCCTCGAGTGCACTCTTCAGCTCTGCGAGACCTGCGATGTCACCGAGAGTAGTCTTCTCTACCGAAGCGTTGATCTTCTTAACGGTCGACTTGGTAGCATCGGCAGCTGCACGACGCTCAGCCTTCTCGGCAGCGATCTCTGCCTTCTTTGCCTCCTCGTAAGTGCGAACGTGCGAGAGAGTGATGCGCTTGGTAGCCTTCGAGAACTCGATTACCTTGAAGCTCAGGGTATCACCTGCCTTGGGCATCGAACCGTCCTCCTTGGTGAGCTGACGAGTGGGGCAGAAACCCTCAACGTCCTCATCCAAAGTAACAACGGCACCCTTGTCGGTCATCTTGGCGATGGGAGCCTCAACAATGCTGTCAACAGCGAACTTCGACTCGATCTCGTTCCAGGGGTTCTCCTCGAGCTGCTTGTGGCCCAGCGAGAGACGACGGTTCTCCTTGTCGATCTCGAGAACTACAACCTCGATGTCAGCACCTACCTGAGTGAACTCTGCGGGGTGCTTTACCTTCTTCACCCACGAGAGGTCAGAGATGTGAATCAGACCGTCGATACCCTCCTCAATCTCAACGAATACGCCGAAGTTGGTGAAGTTGCGAACCTTGGCGGTGCACTTTGTACCTACGGGATACTTGGTCTCGATGTTCTCCCAGGGATCGGGGGTGAGCTGCTTGATACCCAGCGACATCTTGCGCTCCTCGCGGTCGAGAGTCAGAATGACAGCCTCAACCTCGTCACCTACCTTCATGAACTCCTGAGCCGAACGCAGGTGCTGGCTCCACGACATCTCCGATACGTGGATCAGACCCTCAACACCGGCAGCGATCTCAACGAATGCGCCGTAGTCAGCCATAACGACTACCTTACCCTTTACCTTGTCGCCTACCTTGAGGTTAGCGTCCAGGGCCTCCCAGGGGTGGGGAGTCAGCTGCTTCAGACCCAGAGCGATACGCTTCTTCTGGTCATCGAAGTCGAGGATAACGACCTTGATCTTCTGATCGAGGGCAACAATCTCCTCGGGGTGGTTTACGCGGCCCCAAGAGAGGTCGGTGATGTGGATCAGACCGTCAACACCGCCCAGGTCTACGAATACACCGTAGGAAGTGATGTTCTTAACGGTACCCTCGAGAATCTGACCCTTCTCCAGCTTCGACATGATAACCTGCTTCTGAGCCTCGAGTTCAGCCTCGATGAGAGCCTTGTGAGAAACGACAACGTTACGGAACTCCTGGTTGATCTTAACCACCTTGAACTCCATGGTCTTGTCAACATATACATCGTAATCGCGAATGGGCTTAACGTCAATCTGCGAACCGGGCAGGAATGCCTCGATACCGAATACATCGACAATCATACCACCCTTGGTGCGGCACTTGATGTAACCATTGATGATCTCGTCCTTCTCGAGAGCCTCGTTCACGCGGTCCCAAGACTTCAACTGACGAGCCTTCTTGTGAGACAGATTGAGCTGACCGTTCTTGTCCTCAGCCGACTCAACATACACCTCAATCTTGTCGCCTACGGCCAGATTGGGGTTGTAACGGAACTCCGAAATCGAGATGATACCCTCGCTCTTGTAACCGATGTTAACGATTACCTCACGCTTGTTGATAGAGGTAACGGTACCCTCAACCACCTCACCAACTGCTACGTTCGACATGGTCTTGTCGTAAGCGGCAGCGATGTTCTCTTTGGGCTGGTCATAAACGCCGAGATCGTTCTCGAATGCGTTCCAATCGAAATTCTCGTTTGAAATGATATTCTCCATATTGTGGAAAAATTTGTGCGATACAATCGCTCGTTAAAATGTTAATAATAAAAGTTTTACCTCTCGCACGACGCAACGCGCACGCACAAGAAGCGGCACAAAGGTACTACTTTTTCGTGAATTTGCAAAAAACGGACTAAATTTCAGCACTTTAGAGCCGATTTTTTCCCGCCGTGCCGCACCCTTCCTCCCCGTCGGGGGCCTCGGCGCGGTATTCCTTCCTCCGAGCCGTCACCGGGAGGATTCCCCTCCCCACAAAAAAAAACGACACTTTCCCCGAGGGGGAGAGTGTCGTTGTCTTACCGTTCCGAAGCGTCTTCCGCGGCTACTGCTTGTCGGAGCAGGAAACCGGCATACGGGTCTGCTGACGCGGCGTATTGTCAGGGGTGTAGCTGCCGGCAGCCTGCAGACGGCGAATCAGAATGTTGGAGATGCGCTCGCCGAACTGCTCGCTCGAGGTGTAGTCCATGTCGTGGTAGGTCTTGAACACATAGTCGGGAACAGCCACCTCATATTTCTTGTCGCGCAGGCCGGGGAAGTCAACATCGTAGGCCATGTCCTTCTCGTCGACATATATCGTATAAGGTACCGTCGAGAAGAGGTCGACTCGGTGGGCCTCCTTGGCATTCACGGGGTCGTTGTATTTCGAGATAATCATCTTCTTCATGGCCTTCTTGTCCATCTCCATCATGCAGATGGTCGTACCGAACGGCTCGAGGTTGTAGAGGTCGGCAAACTTCACCTCGCCCTTGTCGATACCGTCCAGACGCACACCGCCGCGATGATACATGCCGATGTCGGCCTTCGCCTCGTGGCGGATTTCCTCGGCCATCCAGTTGGCCAGACCCACCTTGTCGGCATCGGCCTCAAATGTTCCGATGACCTTGCCCAGCTCGGGGTCGCTCATGTAGCGGGCCACCTCGGCGGCAAACTCCTCATCTTCGGCATAGTCGGCCAGCGGATAGTTGTCGAACTCCACACGCTCAACCTTCTTGCCCTTCATGTGGATTCGGGTCACACCCACATTCACCAGACGCTTGTAAGCCTGTGTGAGCAGCGTGCCGTTGACCACCGTGTCGATGGCCACATGGGTATGTCCGCCGATGACGGCGTCGAAATCGGTGTACTTGCCCAGCAACTCGGCATCACGGTCGTCACCCATGTGCGAGAGCAGGAGCATGATGTCGCACTTGTCGCGCAGCTCACGGCCGTATTTCATCGACATCTCCTGCGGATCGGGGAAGCGAACGCCCACAAACGACGAGGCATGCCCCGCCGGGTGGTCGCCACCCTCGTAGTTGGTCACCGCGCCCACGATGCCCACCTTGAAGCCGCCCACCTCGAAGATGTCGCAGGGCTTCAGCACAGGGAACGTGCAGGTATCGCTCACCGCATTGGCGCAGACCACCTCGCAGTCCATCTGACGAATCATCTTGCCCAGATGAGCCTGTCCGTGGTCAAATTCGTGGTTGCCCAGCGTAGCGGCATCGTAGCCCAGACGGTTCATCAGTTCGATGATGGGCAGGCCGGCCTCATCGGCCATGTCGACATAGGCGTCGCCCGTCCAGCGGTCACCGGCATCGAGCAGCAGCACACGGTCGGTGGTGTCGCGGCAGGCCTTGACCGCCGAAGCCAGACGCGGGAAGTTCTTGATGTTGGCATGCATGTCGTTGGTGGCCAGAATCACCACCGTCTGTTCTTTGAGTGAATTGTTGTAGAAATAGCCGCCAAGCAATCCCACACACAGACACAGAAGAATGATTTTACTGATTTTCATATTTCGTAATGTTTTTTGCCTCCAAAATTACAACATTTTCTTCACACCGACGCTCAGCAAGAGTAGGTATTTATCACACCGCCCCCACTTTTTGCGCGGCTGCGGCGGCCGATTTCGTTTTCAAGGAAATTTATTTATCCGCCCGATGACGAACTTCTGCAGAAAAAAGTTATCTTTACACGGAAAAGCACCACGAAATTAACAATTTGAGCAACACCAAAAATACAGCCATGTCAGACATCATACCCGTAATATGCACCAATCTCGACCGCACGCTTGAGGTGGAGATGGGTACCCCGCTTTCGGAACTGGCGGCACAGCTTCCGCAAGGCAGCCACCCGTTCCTGGCCGCCGAAGTCAACAACCGCATCAAGGAGCTGAGTTACAAGATATACACCCCCGTGACGGTGCGCTTCATCGACATCACCTCGTTCGCCGGCATACGCGTCTACCAGCGCACGGCGTGGTTCCTTCTGCAGAAGGCCGCGCGCGACCTCTACCCCTCCCACACGCTCCATATCCGCCACTCGATGGGTCAGAGCGGCTTCTACTGCGAGCTGGACGGTCTCGACACCCTCTCGCAGGAGGAGTGCAACCGCATGAAGGACTACATGCACCGGCTGGCCGACCTCGACCTGCCCATTCACCGCTGCAAGGCGCTCACCAGCCAGGTGCGCGAGATTTACGCCCGTCTGGGCTACGACGACAAAATCGCCCTGCTCGACACCCGTCCGCGTCTTTACAGCCGCTACTACACCCTCGACGGCATCGCCGGCTACTTCTACGGCGCACTGGCCCCCTCGACCCGCTATATCGACCGCTTCGACATCGAACCCTACTACAAGGGCTTCTATCTGGCCCTTCCGCTGCGCACCCGTCCCGAATGCCTCAACACCCGCGTGCATCAGGAAAAGATGTTCGGCATCTTCCGCGAGTACCAGTCGTGGGTCAGAATCATGGGTGTGCCGACCGTGGGTGACCTCAACGCCAAGATACTGGCCGGCGACGGCGGCGGTCTGATCAAGATTGCCGAGGCGTTCCACGAGCGCAAGTTCGCCGAAGTGGCCGACGCCATCAAGCGCGCCAACGAGGAGAAGGGTACCCGCATGGTGCTGATATCGGGTCCCTCGAGCAGCGGCAAGACCACCTCGGCCAAGCGTCTGGGACTGCAACTGGGCGTGCTGGGTCTCAAACCCGTACTCATCTCGCTGGACGACTACTTCGTCGACCGCGAGAAGACTCCGCGCGACGAGAACGGCGACTACGACTTCGAGGCACTCGAGGCCATCGACCTCAAGCTGTTCAACGAGCATCTGCGCCGTCTGACTGACGGCGAGAGTGTCGACATTCCGCGCTACGACTTCGTGACGGGACGCCGCAAGTGGCACAACTCGCCGCTGACGCTCACCCCCGACTCGATACTCATCATCGAGGGCATACACGGTCTGAATCCCAAACTCACCCCCTCGATACCCGACCACCTGAAGTTCAAAATCTACATCTCGTGCTTCACGTCGGTAGCCATGGACAACCTCTCGCGCATCGCCACCACCGACAACCGCCTGCTGCGCCGCCTCACCCGCGACTACACCCAGCGCGGTGCCGACGCAGTGACCACCCTCTCGCGCTGGGCCAGCGTGCGTCGCGGCGAGGAGAAGCACATCTTCCCCTATCAGGAGAATGCCGACGTGATGCTCAACTCGTCGCTCTTCTACGAGATTTCGGTGCTGCGCCCCTTCGCCGAGCGTATCCTGCGCCAGGTACCCGACACCCTGCCCGAATACGACGAGGCGCGCCGCATGTTGAAGTTCCTCGACAACTTCATACCCATCGCCCCCGACGAAGTGCCGCCCACCTCCATTCTCCGCGAGTTTGTCGGAGGCAGCAGCTTCAAATACTGAATCAGTAACCAACAACCTAAATTTTTATACACATCACGCACTATGTTCGATAAATTCTCATCGCGCCACATTGGCGTCACCCGCAAAGACGAGCTTCAGGAGATGCTCGACGTTATCGGCGTAAAATCGGTCGACGAACTCATCGCGGAGGTTCTCCCTTCGTCAATCCGACTCAAGAAGCCGCTGGCTCTGCCCCAAGGCATGAGCGAATATGAATTTTCGGCACACATACGTTCGCTGGCCGCACGCAACCGCCTGCTGCGCTCGTTCATCGGCATGGGCTACTACCCCTGTCATGTGCCGGCAGCCGTGACGCGCAATGTCTTTGAAAACCCGGCGTGGTACACCTCATACACTCCCTATCAGGCTGAAATCTCGCAGGGCCGCCTCGAGGCACTGCTCAACTACCAGACCGCCATCATCTCGCTCACCGGCATGGAAATCGGCAACTGCTCGCTGCTCGACGAAGGTACGGCCGCTGCCGAGGCAATGGCCATGATGTTCTCGCTGCGCTCGCGCGAGGCCGTGAAGGAGGGACGCAACCAGCTGTTCATCGACCAGAACATCTTTCCGCAGACCCTCGACGTGCTGCTCACGCGCAGCGAACCCTTCGGCATCGAGTTGGTCATCGGCGAATACGACACCTACGAATTCACGGGCAAGGAGTTCGGTGTGGTGGTGCAGTACCCGTCGCTGAGCGGCGAGGTGCGCGACTACACGGAGTTCGCCCGCAAGACCCACGAGGCCGGCGCACTGATTACCGCCGTATGTGACCCCCTGTCACTGGCTCTGCTCCAATCGCCCGGCGAGTGGGGTGCCGACATCGCGGTGGGTTCGTCGCAGCGTCTGGGCAACCCGATGGGCTATGGCGGTCCGGGAGCAGGTTTCATGGCCACCCGCGAGGCCTACAAACGCAACATGCCCGGCCGTATCATCGGCGTATCGTATGACCGTCTGGGCAACCGCGCCCTACGCATGGCTCTCCAGATGAGAGAGCAGCACATCAAGCGCGACAAGGCCACCTCCAACATCTGCACCTCGCAGGCACTGATGGCCGTCATGTCGGGCTTCTACTGCGTCTACAACGGTCCCGAGGGTCTGCTCAAGGCCGCACAGACGGCCCACTACGCCGCCGTCACCGTGGCCGAAGCGCTCAAGTCGCTGGACTACACCCTCACCAACGAGCATTTCTTCGACACCCTCGAAGTCGAGGCCGAGGCGGCGGTCATTCAGTCCATCGCCCTGCAGAACGGCATCAATTTCTACTATCCGCAGGAGGGTGTCGTGCGTCTGTCGTTCGACGAGGTGACCACCGAGGAGGAAATCGACGAGGTCATCGGCATCTTCGCCATGGCCTGCGGCCGCCGTCCCAAGCACACCCGTCTGAAGACCGACTCGACCATTCCCGAACCGCTGCGCCGCACCTCGCCGCTGCTCACCGAACCGGTGTTCAACCGCTACCGTTCGGAGACCGCCCTCATGCGCTACATCAAGCAGCTCGAACACCGCGACATCTCGCTGGCCGACTCGATGATATCGCTCGGCTCCTGCACCATGAAGCTCAACGCCGCGGCCCTCATGCAGCCGCTCTCGCTGGCCGAGTTCCAGAACCTCCACCCCTTCGTACCCGAAGACCAGGCCGAGGGCTACCGCCAGCTCATCGGCGAGCTGGAACACGATTTGGCCACCATCACCGGATTTGCGGGCTGCTCGCTGCAACCCAACTCCGGCGCGGCAGGCGAATATTCGGGTCTGATGGTTATCCGCGCCTACCACCAGAGCCGCGGACAGGGCTACCGCAATGTGGTGCTTATCCCGGCCTCGGCACACGGCACCAACCCCGCCTCGGCACACATGGCCGGCATGAAGATTGTCACCATAGCGTGCGACGAGCGCGGCAACATCGACGTGGCCGACCTCGAGAAGAAGGCTCAGGAGTACTCCTCGGAGCTGTGCGCACTGATGGTGACCTACCCCTCGACCCACGGCATCTTCGAGAGCCGTATCCGCGAGATTGTCGACATCATTCACGATGCCGGCGGACAGGTCTACATGGACGGTGCCAACATGAACGCCCAGGTGGGTCTGACCAATCCCGGCTACATCGGCGCCGATGTCTGCCACCTCAACCTCCACAAGACGTTTGCCATGCCTCACGGCGGTGGCGGTCCGGGTGTGGGTCCCATCTGTGTGGCCGAACACCTGCGTCCGTTCCTCCCCTCCCACTCGGTGGTGGCCACCGGCGGCGAGGAGGGCATCACGGCCGTGGCCTCGGCACCGTGGGGTTCGGCCATGCTGCTGCCCATCACCTACGGCTATATCCGCATGCTGGGCGAGGAGGGTCTCACCCAGGCCACCAAGATGGCCATCGTCAATGCCAACTATCTCTCCAAAGCCCTCGAAAAGGAGTTCCGCACCTACTACACGGGCGAGACCGGACGCGTGGGCCACGAGCTGATTCTCGACCTGACGAATTTCAAGCACGACTACAACATCGACTGCGGCGACATCGCCCACCGACTCATGGACTACGGTTTCCATGCGCCGACCCTTTCGTTCCCCGTCCACGAGACGCTGATGATCGAGCCTACGGAGTCGGAACCCAAGGAGGAGATGGACCGCTTCGTGGAGGCGATGGTGGCCATCAAGCGCGAATGCAAGGCGGCTGTCGGTGAGGAGGACAATGTGGTGAAGAACGCGCCCCACACCGCTGTGGAACTCTGCACGGAGTGGACCCACCCCTACTCGCGCGAGGCGGCAGCCTTCCCGCTCCAATGGATTCGCGACAAGAAATTCTTCCCCTACGTTTCGAAAATCGACAACGGCTACGGCGACCGCAACCTGTGTTGCCGCAACGAGTGGTAACCCCACCCGGCCATTTCCAACAAAAAGAGAGACTTCGGTTGAAGTCTCTCTTTTTTGTTTTTACCGATGAATTGACTAATTTTGCCGCCCGAAAAAAAACAATCAGAGACCATGAACAGCAACAAAGGCACCCATTATCGGGAAATTCCCAACATTCTCTTTGTCCACTGGACAACACGGGGACCCGAAGCCCGGAAGCCGTTCTGACCCGTCACCCCACCCTTTTTTCACCCCATTTTTTTCACCATCGCCGGCCGCCCTCCCCTCCCTCGGGAAGAGCAGAGCGGCCACGCCCCAAAACATCATTTATATATGTATTCCATGCTCGAAAAATACAAACCCTGCTACCGCTCGCTCATCACGCTGGGCATACCCATCATCATCGGCCAGCTGGGCAGCATCATCACCGGCTTCGCCGACACGATAATGGTAGGACAGCACTCCACCGAGGAGCTGGCCGCCGCCTCGTTTGTCAACAACATCATCAACGCCTTCATCATTCTCGGCACGGGGTTCTCGTTCAACCTCACGCCGCTCATCGGCATGAACCTCGCCCGCCGCAAGCACATCGCCATCGGCGCGTGGCTCAAGAACAGTCTGGCGGCCAACCTGACCACCACACTCCTCCTGCTCACCATTCTCACGATGGTCTACCTCCATCTCAACGCCCTCCACCAGCCGCAGGAAATCATGCCGCTCATACGTCCCTATTTCCTCATCTCGCTCATCTCCATCGTCTTCGTGATGGCGGCCAACTCGTTCCGCCAGTTCGTCGAGGGCATCGCCAACCCCTCGATTTCAATGTGGGTGCTGCTCGCCGGCAACCTGCTCAACGTGGCGGGCAACTACCTGCTCATCTATGGCAAGGGCGGACTTCCCGAAATGGGACTGCTGGGTGCCGGCATCAGCACCCTCCTCTCGCGCATCGTCATGCTGCTGCTCTTCGTGGCGGTGTTCCTGCGCCGCCACTCCTACCGCAAGGGTTTCGCCCTGAGCCGCATCAACTCGGCCAGCTGGAAGACCCTCAACGCCATCGGCTGGCCCATCGGCCTGCAACAGGGTCTCGAGGCCGCCACGTTCTGCATCACGGCCATCATGGTGGGCTGGATCGGAAAACTCGAACTGGCCGCCCATCAAATCGCCATCACCGTCTCGCTCATCAGCTTCACCATCTATCTGGGACTGGGTTCGGCAGTGGCCATACGCACCAGCTACTTCAAGAGTGCCGGCGACTGGGACATGGTGCGCAAAATCACCCTCGCGGGCATACATCTCGCGCTGGTGGTCGTGGCACTGGTGTGCGCCTTCCTCTACTTCTCCCAGTCGTGGCTGGGCTATCTGTTCACCAACGACGAGGCGGTGATACGGGTGGTAAAAATCCTGCTGCCCATACTCATGCTCTACCAGCTGGGCGACAGCATACAGATTATCCTGACCAATGCCCTGCGCGGTCTGGCCGACGTGAGCGTCATCATGCTCATCTCGCTGATTGCCAACTTCGCCATCGCCATTCCGTCGGGCTACCTGCTGGGCTTTGTCCTCGACTGCGGCGTGGCCGGACTCTGGTTCGCCTTCCCCATCAGTTTCGTCTGCTCGGTGGTGATGCTCTCGTGGCGCACACGCCAACAGGTGGGCCGCCACCTCCACCCCTCGCTCCGATAAGGCAACGAAGAGACCTAAGTGTTCCCGATTCAGGTTTTCGGGTGCAAATATTTGCCCGAATTATTTGGTGGCAAACCTCGAAGTGGCTATCTTTGCCATGATTTCCACCCCCGACGAAACACCCACGGGGAGGGAGTCGCCCCCGCACGGGGAACAGAAGACAGGAGACAATAAACCACCCACGAAGTGCGTTTCTTATTCCGGAAAGCGAAAATATCAATCATCAAAAAAATAGAAAACACAATGAAAGTAGAAAGCAACAAGAAAGTAGGCGTAAACTATACTCTTACTGTCGACGGTCAGATTGCCGACCAGTCGCGTCCGGGCCAGCCCCTCGAGTTCATCTTCGGCACAGGCATGCTGCTGCCCAAGTTCGAGGCTGCCATCGAAGGCATGGAGGTAGGCGACAAGGTATCGTTCACCCTCGAGCCCAAGGACGGCTACGGCGAAATCATCGAGCAGGCTATCGTAGAGCTCCCCAAGACCATCTTCATGGTTGACGGCAAGGTGGCTGAGGACATTCTCTTCGAGGGTTCGCAGATTCCCATGAGCGACGCCCAGGGCAACCGCATGATGGGTACCGTAAAGGAGGTCAAGGAGGAGAGCGTGAAGATGGACTTCAACCACCCCATGGCCGGCAAGACCCTCAACTTCGATGTAGAGGTGGTATCGGTTCGCGAGGTGACTCCCGAGGATTTGCAGCAGAACCACTGCGGTTGCGGCTGCGGCGACGACCACTGCGGCTGCGGCGAGGAGCATGACGGTCACTGCGGTTGCGAGGACCACGACGGCCACTGCTGCCACTAACAGACCCTCTTCACCGAGATATCGGGTGACCAACTTACGGGTGGTCACCCTTTTTTATCCTTACCCCCACCCCGTCATGTACACCCTTCTGCAATACCTCCACACCCTTTCCGACCCCGAAGGACTCACACGCACCCTCCGCGGCATCGACATCATGCGCTCCGCCGACGGCCGCCCCGTCTTCTCGTCGGGCAACAGCGCGGCGACCTTCCGCCTGCGCATCGACGGACACGAAAAGGCACTGAAGTGCTACTTCACGCCCCACCCCCACCTGAAGGAAATCTACGGCGACCGCCTGCTCGAAAAGGAGCTTTACCTCTTCACCTCGCCCCACAGCGGCGAGTGGGTCGACGTGGTGCTGAACGACTGGGTGGAGGGCATCTCGCTTGACAGGGCCGTCCGCGAGGCGGCCGCACGGCGCGACACCGCCACACTGGAACACCTCTCGAGGAGTTTCGACACACTGGCCCTCGACCTTCTCGGCAAGGAGTGGGCCCACGGCGACCTCAAACCCGAGAACATACTCCTCACCCCCGACGGCCGACTGCAGCTGATTGATTTCGATGCCTGCTTCCTGCCCCGATTTTCGGGCGAGCGGAGCGCGGAAATCGGCACGGCCGCCTACCAGCACCCCACGCGCGACAACACGATATTCGACGTTCACATCGACGATTATCCCATCGCACTGATTTCCACCGCCCTCCACGCCCTGTGCTGCGACCCCTCACTGCCTGAACGGTATCCCTCCGACGGACTGATATTCACCCCCGGACACATCGCACGGTCGGCGGCCCTCGACCAGACCCTCTCGCTCTTCGAGCGTCGGGGCATGGCCGCGGCCTACCACATCGCCCTCCTGCTGCTGTCGCCCACCCACCGTCTGCCCCGTCTTGAGGGGTATCTCCACGCCCTGACGCAGCGGCCTTGCGCTGTCGACCCCCTGCCCGAACTCTTCGTCGAGGAGGGTCTGTGGGGTTTCCGCACACCGCACGAGGTCGTCATTCCGCCGCTCTATCACTCGGGATTCGACTTCACGGAAGGGTTGGCCGCCGTGGAGCTGGGACACACCTGGCACTTCATCGCCCTCGACGGAACGGTGCGGCTCACCTTCGAAGGGTGCCAGGCCGTGAAACCCTTCCGCAACGGACGCACCAGGGTGCTGCGCAACGGCGAACTCTTTGAGTACGACACCGAGGGGCGATTGTTTGAAAATTAAAGGGAAATCACTATTTTTGTACGATGACGGACTCAGGTCTCGCTCAACGGGACGCCGCACGAAACGCCGCACCGACACCGACACCATCGCCGCCACACCGACAGCACAGACTAAACCACGGTATATGTATTCACAAAGCATCACACGCACCCATCGCACGGCCTTCGTGTTTCTGATCGACGGCTCGGGCTCCATGTCCGAACAGATCACCTACAACGCCGTGACACGGAGCAAGGCCGAGGTGGTGGCCGAAATCACCAACCATCTGCTCTTCGAACTGATAGAGCGCGCCCGTCGCGAAGAGGGTGTGCGCGACTACTACGACATTGCCGTCATGAGCTATTCGGGCGACGACCGCATCAGCTCGCTGCTGCCCGACGGCCGGGAGATGATGTCGGTCGAGGAGTTGTCGCACTGCGAGCCGATGATGAGCAGCCGCACCATCGAGTGCCGCATGCCCGACGGCAGCATCGCCCTGCGCGAAATCCCCACACAAAGGTGGATAGCCTCCATCGCCGAGGGTCAGACCCCCATGTACGAGGCACTGCTGCGCACCCGCCAGCTGCTGGCCGACTGGTGTTCGCGCATCGACAACGCCGCAAGTTTCCCGCCCGTGGTGTTCAACATCACCGACGGCGAGGCCACCGACTGTGCCGAAGAGGACATTCTCACCGTGGCCAACGACCACACGGGTTTTTCGGTCTTCTTCCCCTCGGAAGAGGAGATGCGCTACCCCAACCGCTACGCACGGCTGCTCTACGACTCATCGAGCGTCATGCCCGACATCTTCAACACCCCGATTCGCGAGGTGAAGGGCATGTGGAGTCTGCCTCCGTTCCGCGGCATGAGTTTCAACGCCTCGCCGGTCAACCTGCTCACCATGCTCAACATTGGTTCCATCAGCGTAAAAACCGAATAAGCCATGACTCCCACCCTGCAAGATTTCTACCGCGCACTGATGACCCCCGACCTCTCGTTCCGCACGCTGAAGAGCTGTCAGCCGGAACCCGACGCCAACGGTATCCCCTCACTGTGCCGCACCACACGCTTCGCCGAGTGTCAGATTCAGTGGCACGGCCAGATGTGGCTGCTCTCCATGCCGCTCACCTCGTCGGCCATACCCTATGTGATGCGCACGGCCACCGTCATCAAGCGGCTCCACAGCGACTTCATCGCCTCCTACACGATTCTCCCCGACGAGCTGACATGGTGCGAGGAGGACGGCGAGGAACACCGCTCCGACCTCATACTGCAACGCCTTCCCGGCATCTGCACCTTCGACGAGGCTCTCCTCACCGAAGACCACACCCGTCTGCGCCACGCCCTCGATACCCTCGAGGAGGAGATGAACCGCATGGGGTTTGTCCACAACAACCTCAAGGGTACCAACCTGCGCTGGTGTGACGGACGGCTCATACCCATACGCTACCACGACGCACGCCTCTACCTCTCCCACAAGGAGAGTCCCACCCCCAATCCCGACACCGAGGCCTTCACCCGTCTGAGAATGAAGCTCCGCACCTCGCCCGAGGAGTTCCTCACGGTGCGCGACACCGAGTCGTACTACAACCCGATGTGCGAACTGGGCGGCCACCTGTGGGTCAGCACCACCTTCGAGGGGCTGGTCTGCGTGGAGGACGAGTCGGGCTACGGCTATGTCGACACCCTCAACCGCGAGGTTATCCCCTCCCGCTTCGTGTGGGCCAACGACTTCCACGAAGGCCGTGCCGAGGTGGAAACCCCTCAGGGCATGGGACTCATCGACAAGGAGGGACACTATGTCCTGCCGCCCGTATTCGAAGTGGTGCGCTACGACCCCACCGACAATGTGGCCCATGTACGAAAAGAGGGACTCTGGGCGTTATATGACCACAACGGCAGCCTGCTCCGCGACTTCGCCCCCGAAGAGGAGGAGCTGCTCTCACCGACAACCGACAAGAACAAAACAACAAAATAAAAAACAATAAAATAAACACGACTATGAAAGAGCAAGTAAGAGTTTTGATTATCGGCAGCGGCCCTGCCGGCTACACCGCAGCCATATACACATCGAGAGCCAACCTCCAGCCCGTACTCTACGAGGGTATCGAGCCGGGCGGCCAGCTGACCACCACCACCGAGGTGGAGAACTTCCCGGGCTATCCCGAGGGTGTGGACGGCAACCAGATGATGGCCGATATCCGCAAGCAGGCACAGCGTTTCGGCGCCGACATCCGTGCCGGCATCATCACCTCCGTCGACCTCTCGCAGCGTCCCTTCCGTGTGGTGGTCGACGGCTCCCACGAGATTGAGGCCGAGAGCCTTATCGTCTCGACCGGTGCCTCGGCCAAGTATCTGGGTCTGCCTTCGGAGACCAAGTTCAGAGGTCAGGGCGTGAGCGCGTGCGCCACCTGCGACGGCTTCTTCTACCGCAAGAAGGAGGTGGCCGTGGTGGGCGGCGGCGACACGGCCTGCGAGGAGGCCACCTATCTGGCCTCGCTGTGCAAGAAGGTCTATCTGATTGTGAGAAAACCCTTCCTGCGCGCCTCGAAAGCCATGCAGGAGCGTGTGTTCTCGACCCCCAACATCGAGGTGTTGTTCGAGCATAACACCGTCGAGGTGCTGGGCGACGACCTGAAGGGTGTCACCGGCGCACTGCTGCGCAAGACCGACGGCACGGAGCGCACCATCGACATCTCGGGCTTCTTCCTGGCCATCGGCCACCACCCCAACACCGAACTCTTCAAGGGACAGCTGGAACTGGACGAAGAGGGTTACATCAAGGTAGCCGCCCCCTCGTCGAAGACCAGTGTGGAGGGTGTGTTCGCCGCCGGCGACGTGAAGGACCCCCACTACCGTCAGGCCATCACCGCCGCCGCATCGGGTTGCGTGGCCGCATTGGACTGCGAGCGTTTCCTTCTGAAGTAGGCGCACATGTGTTTCAGTGTCACCATATTGGGTTCGGCATCGGCACGCCCCACCGCCCAGCGTCACCCCTCGTCACAGGTCGTCAACTTCCACGAGCAGTACTACCTTGTCGACGCAGGCGAAGGCACGCAGCAGCAGCTGGTGAGGGCGGGCATCAGTCCCGTGAAGATTCGCGCCGTATTTCTGTCGCACCTCCACGGCGACCACTGTTTCGGGGTCTTTCCGCTGATTTCGACCATGGGTCTCTACGGCCGCAAGACACCGCTCTACATCTATGCCCCCGCACCCTTTGGCGAGATTCTGGAGAACCACCTCAAATACTTTGACACAGAGCTGCCCTACGAAGTGGTGTGGCACGAGGTCAAGACCACAGAACACACCCTTCTGATGGAGAACCGCACCCTCGAGGTGTGGAGCATACCCCTGCGCCACAGGGTGCCCACCTCGGGCTACCTGTTCCGCGAGAAGGAGCCGCCCCTCAACGTGAGCAAGGAGAAAATCCTCTCCTACGGGCTTTCGATTGCCCAAATCACCACGGCCAAACGCGGTGAGGACGTCACGCTCGAGTCGGGCGAGGTGATTCCCAACGGTGAACTCACCTACCGCCCCTACGCGCCGCGCAGCTACGCCTACCTCTCCGACACCAACTACTCGGCCAAGGCCGCCAGGCTGGTTTCGGGGGTCGACCTGCTGTACCACGAGGCCACCTACGCCGCCGAGGAGCAGCGCAGTGCCAAAGACAGGGGACACTCCACCTCGCGCGATGCCGCCAAGGCCGCCCTCTGTGCCGGAGCGCGGCGGCTGATCATCGGCCACTACTCGTCGCGCTACAAGGACGAGCAGGTGCTGGTCGACCAGGCCCGCGAACTCTTCGCCGAGACCTATCCGGCAGTGGAGGGAAGCACATTCACGATAGAAAAACAGAAATGACAAAAGCCGAAATACAATTAATCAAATCGCTGGGCGACAAACGCGGACGCGACGCCGAGGGGCTGTTCATCGCCGAGGGCGAGAAGCTCATCGCCGAAATCCGTGCCTCGCACTTCCGCATACGGAAAATCTATGCACTGGAAGGGGTCTTCGAGGGCGACGACGTGGAAATCGTCAGCGAGAAGGAGATGCAGCGCATCTCGCAGCTCAAGAGTGCCAACAACTCCCTCGCGCTGGTCGAAATCCCCCGCCACCGCCTCGATGTCGATACCCTCAAGGGCCGGCTGGTGCTGGCCACCGACGAGGTGCAGAACCCCGGCAACATGGGTACCATCATACGTCTGGCCGACTGGTTCGGCATCACCGACATCATCTGCTCGAAAGGCTCGGCCGACTGCTTCAACCCCAAGGTGGTGCAGGCCACCATGGGCGCCATTCTACGGGTGAGGGTCCACTACGCCGACCTGCCTCCGGTGCTGGAGCACGCCGCACAGCTGGGAATGCCCGTCTACGGCACCTTCCTCGAGGGCGAGAACATCTACCGCGCGGAGCTGGCCGACGAGGGCATCATCGTCATGGGCAACGAGGGACGCGGCATCTCGCAGGAGGTGGAGCGCACGGTAAGCCGCAAGCTCTTCATACCGCCCTATCCGGCCGACTGCCGCACCTCCGAATCGCTCAATGTGGCCATGGCCACAGGCATCATCTGCAACGAATTCCGCCGCCGCACCTCCGCGGACTGATTTCCGCTGGAGAACGACGACACGCCGACTCGCACAGAAAAAGCACGTTTCCCCCGATGGGGAGCGTGCTTTTTTGCTTTCAAGATGATTGATTTAACGATAATATTTCTTAATTTTGTACGATATAAGCTTACAAAAATTCAGACATGTCAGAACAAAAATTCAAAATAGGTATCACACAGGGCGACACCAACGGTGTGGGCTGGGAAATCATCATCAAGGCACTCGCCGACTCGCGAATGCTCGAGAGTTTCACCCCCGTGGTCTACGGCTCGACCAAAGCCGCCGCCTTCTACAAGAAGACCATACACGGTATCGAAGACCTGAATTTCAATGTCATCGTCTCGGCACACGAGGCCCGCAAGGGCAAAATCAACCTCGTCGCATGCGGCGAGGTGGAGGACATCGAACCGGGCAAACTCTCCGATGCGGCCGGCGCAGCTTCGGTCGAGGCCCTGCGCAAATGTGTCGCGGAGTATAAGGAGGGGCTGCTCGACGCCATCGTCACCGCCCCCATCAACAAGGACGCCGTGCAGAGCGACGACTTCCGCTTCACGGGACACACCGAATTCTTCGGCAGCGAGTTCAACGCCGAACCCGTGATGATCATGTGCAGCGATATCCTGCGTGTAGCACTGGTGACCAAACACCTCCCCGTGGCGGAAATCAGCCGCAACATCACGCGCGAGAAAATCATGTCGACACTGCGCATCTTCAAGGAGACACTCACCACCGACTTCGGCGTGGTGGCCCCCAAGATAGCGGTCATGTCGCTCAACCCCCACGCCGGCGACGGCGGTCTGCTGGGCAGCGAGGAGCAGGAAATCATACGTCCGGCCATCGTCGACGCCTACAAGCAGGGCATTCTGGCCTTCGGACCCTTTGCCGCCGACGGCCTCTTCGCAGGCGGCGGCTACACCCGCTACGACGGTATTCTGGCCATGTACCACGACCAGGGTCTGGCCCCCTTCAAGTCGCTCTCGCCCGACGGAGTGAACTTCACCGCCGGTCTCGACGCCGTGCGCACCTCGCCCGACCACGGCGTGGCATTCGACATCGCCGGACAGAACCGGGCCGACGCACAGTCGATGCGCAACGCCATCTACGCGGCTATCGACATCGTCAAACGCCGCAAGAACTGGGACGAGTGGTCGGAGCACCCCCTGCAACGTGCTGAAAGAGAGCACTCGAACCGCGATTACTCGCCCAAAGAGTCCTCCAATGCCGGAAAAGAGTGACAAAAGAGGCAAAATCGCGAAAAACAGCCTTTTTAATTGTACAGAACAAAAAGAATATTATTAACTTTGCACTTTAAATCGGACAATCCGAGGTGTATTCCGTCTCGTAATTGTGGAAGCACGGCGGACCCGCAAACCAAATTAATAAAAACGCAATGATTAAGATTTCATTCCCCGACGGCTCCGTCAAGGAGTTCGAGAAGGGTACAACGGCTTACCAGGTCGCAGAGAGCATCAGCCCTCGTTTAGCTGCCGACTCGCTGGCTGCCTCGGTAAACGGCGCAACTCACGACATGATGCGCCCCATCGAAGAAGATGCTTCGATTAAATTCTACAAGTGGGACGACGCCGAGGGCAAGCACGCCTTCTGGCACTCCTCCTCGCACCTCCTGGCCGAGGCCCTGCAGGAGCTGTATCCGGGCATCAAGTTCGGTATCGGTCCCGCCATCGAAAACGGTTTCTACTATGACGTGGATTCGCCCACTCCCATCGTAGAGGCCGACCTGGAAAAGATTGAGAAGAAGATGATGGAGCTGGCCCGCACCAAGGAGCAGCTCGTACGCCGCGACGTACCCAAGGCCGAGGCGCTGAAGACCTTCACCGAGAAGGGCGAGACCTACAAGGTGGAACTCATCGACGCACTCGAGGACGGCACCATCTCATTCTATACCAACGGTTCGTTCACCGACCTGTGCCGCGGTCCCCATATCCCCAACACGGGATTCATCAAGGCCATCAAGCTCACCTCGGTGGCCGGTGCCTACTGGCGCGGCGACGAGAAGAACAAGATGCTGACCCGTATCTACGGTATCTCGTTCCCCAAGAAGGCCCTGCTCGACGAGTATCTGGCCATGATGGAGGAGGCCAAGAAGCGCGACCACCGCAAGCTGGGCAAGGAGCTCGAGCTGTTCACCTTCTCGCAGCGTGTGGGTCAGGGTCTGCCCCTGTGGCTGCCCAAGGGCGCTGCACTGAGAGACCGTCTGGAGCAGTTCCTGCGCGCCGTGCAGAAGGAGTACGGCTACCTGCAGGTCATCACTCCCCACATCGGTAACAAGGACCTCTACGTCACTTCGGGCCACTATGCCAAGTACGGCAAGGACTCGTTCCAGCCGATTCACACCCCCGAGGAGGGCGAGGAGTATCTGCTCAAACCCATGAACTGTCCTCACCACTGTGAGATTTACCGTTCGAAGCCCCGTTCGTACAAGGACCTGCCTATCCGTCTGGCCGAGTTCGGTACCGTGTACCGCTACGAGCAGTCGGGTGAGCTCCACGGTCTGACCCGTGTACGCGGATTCACCCAGGACGATGCCCACCTGTTCGTACGTCCCGACCAGTTGCTGGAGGAGTTCGAGCGCGTGATTGACATCGTACTCTACATCTTCAAGACATTGAAGTTCGACAAATACACCGCCCAGATTTCGCTGCGCGACCCCAACAACAAGGAGAAGTACATCGGTAGCGACGAGAACTGGGAGAAGGCCGAAGCCGCCATCATGAAGGCCGCCGCCGAGAAGGGTCTGAACACCGTTGTCGAGACCGGCGAGGCCGCCTTCTACGGTCCCAAGCTCGACTTCATGGTCAAGGACGCCATCGGCCGCAGCTGGCAGCTGGGTACCATTCAGGTGGACTACAACCTGCCCGAGCGTTTCGACCTGACCTACAAGGGTTCGGACGACAAGCTCCACCGCCCCATCATGATTCACCGCGCACCGTTCGGTTCGATGGAGCGTTTCGTGGCCGTGCTGCTCGAGCATACCGGCGGCAAGTTCCCCCTGTGGCTCTCGCCCGACCAGGTAGTCGTACTGCCCATCTCGGAGAAGTTCAACGACTACGCCGAGAAGGTGTCGAAGTTCCTCAACAAGTTCGACGTACGCACCCAGATCGACGACCGTAACGAGAAAATCGGCCGCAAGATTCGCGACAACGAGTTGAAGCGTATCCCCTACCTGCTGATTGTGGGTGAGAAGGAGGCCAACGAGGGTCTGGTGTCGGTACGCGCCCAGGGCGAAGGCGACAAGGGTCAGATGTCGATGGAGGCGTTCCGCGATTTCATTCTCAACGAGGTGAAGCGCGAGATGGAAGAGAACAAACTTCAGAAGGAAGACTAATTATACAATAACCATTAAATTTAGAAGCACTATCGCAGCACCAAAAAAATCATTCCCGCCGAGGCCGTTTAACCCCGGGAATAAGCCGAAACCGGCAAGCGGTACAAACACCAGCAACAATAACAATCGCTTCGGACGCAAGCCGCCCGTGAAGGAAAACCCCAATCGCATCAACGACGAGATTACCGTTCCCGAGGTGCGTGTGGTTGGCGATAATATTGAGAACCCCGGAGTGTACTCGACTCGCGAGGCTCTGAAAATGGCAGACGAGATGGAGCTCGATCTGATCGAGATTTCGCCCAAGGCAGAACCTCCCGTATGCCGTATTGCGGACTACCAGAAGTTCCTTTACCAGCAGAAGAAGAAGGCAAAGGAGTTGAAGGCAAACCAGGTCAAGGTGACCGTGAAGGAGGTTCGTTTCGGACCCCAGACCGATGACCACGACTACAACTTCAAGCTCAAGCACGCCATGAACTTCTTGAAGGAGGGAGCCAAGGTGAAGGCTTATGTCTTCTTCCGCGGTCGTTCTATTGTCTTTAAGGAGCAGGGTGAGATTCTGCTGTTGCGTTTTGCCACCGACCTGGAGGAGTACGCAAAGGTGGAAATGATGCCCAAGCTCGATGGCAAGAAGATGAACATGATGCTGGCCCCCAAGAGCAAGAAATAATCGCGCACGAAGGCGGCCGACGACCTTGTTCGTCGCTCGAATACAGGTAAGACCAACCGTCCCCGATGTGGGGGACGGCTGGTCTTTTTTTTGTCGGCAACACGAAAATACGCCCGCCACAACCGCAATCTGCACTTTATTTCGTACCTTTGTAAAGATGAAAGAAGCATACACGATATTTGATATCCACTCCGAGGAGGAGTTCGAGGCGGCGGCACTCTCCGTCTTCCGCCGTCAGGCCGCCACATGCGCCCCCTACCGCGACTACCTCGCGCTCATCGGCTGCGACCCAGCCGCCGTACGGAGCACCGCCGAGATTCCCTACCTGCCCATCGAGCTGTTCAAGACCCACGAGGTCTACTGCGGCGACCGCGCGCCCGAAATCGTCTTCACGTCGAGCGCCACCACGGGCATGACCCCGTCGCGCCACCCCATGCAGTCGCTCGCCCTCTACGAAAGGGCCTTCACCGCGGCCTTCGAGGCCTTCTACGGTGCACCCGAAAAGTGGAGCCTCTACGCCCTGCTGCCCAACTACCTGCGCCGCAAGGGTTCGTCGCTGGTCTACATGGCCGACCGTCTGATTGGTGCGTGCGGCTCGGGCGGCTTCTATCTCGACGACTACGAGAGGCTCATCGACGACATGGCCCGCGACCCCAAGCCCAAGATTCTGCTGGGCGTGAGCTACGCGCTGTGGGATTTGGCCGAGCAGTATGCCCCCCGCCTCACCGACACCGTGGTCATGGAGACCGGCGGCATGAAGGGTTACCGCGAGGAGCTGCCCAAGGAGCAGTTCCACAGGATTCTGTGCGAGGGCTTCGGTGTGGAGAAAATCCACTCCGAATACGGCATGGCGGAGCTGACCTCGCAGGCCTACTCCCGTGGAGGCAACATCTTCTTCACCCCCCGATGGCTGAAAGTGACTACCTTCGACATCAACGACCCGTTCTGTCCCCTGCCGTTGGGTTCGCGCGGCCGGCTCAACATCATCGACCTGGCCAACTACTGGTCGTGTGCCTTCATCTCGACACAGGACGTGGGCCGCACCTTCACCGACGGCTCCTTCGAAATCAACGGACGCATCGGCCACGCCGATATCCGCGGTTGCAACCTCCTCGTCCAATAACCCCACACCCACTTCCAAGATGAAAACCGTAGCTTTCGTACCCATACGCCTCAACTCGCAACGTGTGAAAGGCAAGAATCTGAGACTGTTGAGCGGCGAACCGCTCATGTGCCATATCCTCAAGACGCTCACCCGTGTCGAGGGCATCGACGAGGTGTATGTCTTCTGCAGCGACGACTCCGTCAGGGAGCTGCTGCCCGAGGGGGTGAAGTTCCTGCGCCGCAGCACCGACCTCGACCGCGACACCACACTCGGCGGCGAGATTTACGACAGTTTCACCGCGGCGGTCGACGCCGACATCTATGTGCTGGCCCACGCCACCTCGCCCTTTATCCGTCAGGAGACCGTGAGCAACGCCCTGAAGAAGGTCACCTCCGGCGACTACGACTCGGCCTTCTCGGCCGAGAAGATACAGACCTTCGCCTGGTATGAGGGTCGTCCGCTCAACTACTCGCCCGAGAACGTGCCGCGCACACAGACCATCGAACCCGTCTACATCGAGACCAGCGCCTTCTTCATCTTCTCCCGCGAGTTGTGGCGCGAGCATCACCGCCGTATCGGCTTCCGCCCCTACACCGCCGTGGTCGACCGCATCGAGGGGCTGGACATCGACTATCCCGAGGATTTCGCCATGGCCGAAATCGTGGCCGCAGGCCGGAAACTGCCCCAATAGTACCCTGTCCGCAGACAACAAAAAAGGAGCATCTCCCATTGGGGGAAGATGCTCCTTTTTTCGTTCCGACAGCCGGGTGCGCTCTACCGCCGTTCGTAGGCGTCAATCATCGAACAGCGCGTGCAGTTGTAAATCTTGGCACCGCGCGAGTCGGCATAGCGGCGCAGCAGTTCGTGTCCGCGAAAGAGCTGCGCCAACTCGTCCATGTAGACGGCCATCGTGTAGGGACGGTGCGGCACCTTCTGATACATGGGTTTCAGGACGGGTTCGCTGCCGTTGTCGTAGTAGTGGCGGTCGGCACGGCACAGACGGTTTCCGCTGTCGACGGTCAGTCCCTCGAGCAGGGTGTGGTCCACGCCGTAAAGCTCCACCTCACGGTAGCCCAGCAGCAGGGCCACATACTCGCCGTTCTGCACCACCGTGCCATAGTTGGCACTACCCAGTCCGTGGCGGAAGAGCCAGAACAACACCCGTTCGAAGCCGTCGTAGCGGTAGGAGTGGAACGGGACGATGCGAATCAGGGGATTGGGCAGGTGGCGGCGGTAGTCGAACCCCTCGGGGTTGTAGTACTGCACATAGAGGGTCATCGGCCAGGTGACCTTGTCGTTGAGCGTGCGGTAGAACTCCACGACACGCTCCTTCATGTAGGTGTCACGGAAGAACATCGGGTCGGAGATGACGTAGTATTTGGGTTGCAGCACCTCGAAATCGTCGTCCGAGGCAAAGAAATTCACCGCCATGAAGTCCTTGCGGCCGACGGCCTCCTTCAGCCGGGGCATCTCCTCCTTGAGCGAGGGGCCGTTGCCCAGCACCGCCATCACCTCCTTCGAACCCTCCACACGTCCCGCCCGCGTGATGTAGTCGCGGAAGTTCTCCTTGAAGGTCATCACCAGGAAATAGAGCAGGGTCTCGAAGCTGTTGCGCGTGAAACAGATGATTTTTTCGAACAGAGTCATGCTTGTGTCATTTATTTGCAAAAATAGCAAAATTACAATACCTTCGCAAAAAACAACTTCACACCATGACCGCCCCCACCATTTCGGTAATCATACCCCTCTACAACAAGGAACACGAAATCCGTCGCACGCTGACCTCCGTCCTGCGGCAAAGTCTCGCCCCGCTGGAGATTATCGTCGTCGACGACGGCTCGAAGGACCGTGGTGCCGACCTTGTGGAGGCCTTCCGTTCGCCGCTCGTGCGGCTCATACGCCAGCCCAACGGCGGTGTGTGTGTGGCGCGCAACCGCGGTGTGGCCGCCTCCAGAGGCGAATACATCGCCTTTCTCGACGCCGACGACGAGTGGCAGCCCGACTTTCTGAAGGAGGTGGCCGCCCTCATCGGCGAATATCCCGGCTGCGGACTCTACACCACGGCCTTCAACATCATCAGTCACGAGGGATCGTTTCCGGCCCCCACCCCCACCCGCCGCGGCATTGTCGACAACTTCTTCCGCGACTCGGCCCACCGCTACATCGCCATTCCGTCGGCCAGCTGCCTGCCGCGCACGGTGTTCGACCGTGTGGGCGGTTTCCCCGAGGGCATGAAAATCGGCGAGGACCTCTATCTGTGGATAAAGGTCGCACGCGACCACAAGGTGTGCTTCTCGCCCCGACGGCTGGTCAACTATTCGCGTGTGGCCGAGAACCGTTCGGCCACGGCCTACACCCCCGAACACACCGCTCACTCCTTCACGGAGCTGCTGCGCGACGACGCCCCCGACGAGGAGCGCGAATTCATCGCGCGCGCGGCACTGGGCAAGGCCCTCATTCTCTCGGCCAAGGGCGACACCGACTACGCCCGACGTGCCGTCGCCACCTTCTCCTACACCCGCACCTACTCGCGCACGCTGCGCAAGGTGAGAATCCTCAACGCCTTGCCCCCGTCGCTGCGTCCCGCGGTGCTGGCCTTCTACAACCGCATGGCGTGGCTCATCGCCCGAAAGGGACTCTGATACGGACACAAAAAAAGGAGGAGCGGAACCCCACATGGATTCCGCTCCTCCTCGCAATATATACACTTCCACTAATTGGAGAATACCAATCCGTGGCTGTCGGCATCGATACGTATCGGCTGCTCGCGGTTGACCTCTCCGGCCAGGATACGCTTCGAGAGGTCGTTGACCACATACCGCTGAATGACACGCTTGACGGGTCGCGCACCATAGAGGGGGTCGAATCCCTCCCGGGCAATCCAGTCGCGCGCGGCGTCGGTGTACTCCAGCCGGATACCGTTCTCGTGGAGCATGCGGCTCACGATGCCCAACTGTATGTCGACAATGCGTTCGATGTCGTGACGCGTCAGCGGCTCGAACATCACAATCTCGTCGATACGGTTCAGAAATTCGGGCTTGAGTCTCTTCTTCAGCAGCTCGATGACCTCCTCGCGGGTCTTCTCGACCAGGTCGCGCGACAGCGGCTCGCCGTCAGCCGCCCGTGAGAAGTTCTCCTGTATGATGTCGGAACCCATGTTCGAGGTCATGATGATGATGGTGTTGCGGAAATCGACCGTGCGTCCCTTGTTGTCGGTCAGACGGCCGTCGTCCAACACCTGCAACAGAATGTTGAACACATCGGGGTGAGCCTTCTCAATCTCGTCGAGCAGCACCACCGAGTAGGGCTTGCGCCTTACCGCCTCGGTGAGCTGTCCGCCCTCGTCGTAACCCACATATCCGGGAGGCGCTCCGACCAGTCGCGATACGGAGTGGCGCTCCTGATACTCGCTCATGTCGATACGCGTCATCATCGAGTCGTCGTTGAAGAGGAACTCGGCCAGACTCTTCGCCAGCTCGGTCTTGCCCACACCCGTGGTACCGAGGAAGATGAACGAGCCGATGGGCTTGCGCGGGTCGTTGAGTCCGGCACGCGAACGGCGCACGGCATCGGAAATGGCGGTGATGGCCTGTTGCTGCCCCACCACTCTCCTGTGCAGCTCCTCCTCCATGTGGAGCAGCTTCTCGCGCTCCGAAGCCAGCATGCGTGTCACGGGAATACCCGTCCAGCGCGACACCACCTCGGCGATGTCCTGCGCGTCGACCTCCTCCTTGATCATCGAGCCTCCGGCCGCAGCCCGTCGGTACTCCTCCTTGTAGGTGGCGATGGCCTGCTCGGCAGCCTGTATCTTGCCGTAGCGGATTTCGGCCACCTTGCCGTAGTCGCCCTGACGCTCGGCCTGCTCGGCCTCGACCTTCAACTGCTCGATGCGGTCCTTGTTGTCCTGTATCTTCTTCAGCAGGTCGCGCTGTCCCTGCCACTTGGCCCTCATCTCCGAATCCTTCGACTTGAGCTCCTCAATCTCCTGCGTGAGCCGCTCCACACGCTCGGTGTCCTTCTCGCGGCGGATAGCCTCGCGCTCAATCTCCAACTGTCGCACCTTGCGGTCGAGCGAGTCGATTTCCTCCGGCACGGAGTTCATCTCCAGACGCAGGTGGGCCGCCGCCTCGTCGACCAGGTCGATGGCCTTGTCGGGCAGGAAACGCGAAGTGATGTATCGCGTCGAGAGTTCCACGGCCGCAACGATGGCCTCGTCCTTGATTCTCACCTGATGGTGGTTCTCGTAGCGGTCTTTCAGACCTCGCAGAATGGAGATGGCGTCTTCGCGCGACGGCTCGTCGACCATCACCTTTTGGAAACGGCGCTCCAAAGCCTTGTCCTGCTCGAAGTATTTCTGATACTCGTCGAGGGTGGTGGCACCGATGGTGCGCAGTTCGCCACGCGCCAGTGCCGGTTTGAGAATGTTGGCCGCGTCCATGGCACCCGACGACTTGCCGGCACCCACCAGTGTGTGAATCTCGTCGATGAACAGCAGGATTTCGCCCTCGCTGCTCACCACCTCCTGCACCACGGCCTTGAGTCGCTCCTCGAATTCGCCCTGATACTTCGCGCCGGCAATCAGCGCACCCATATCCAGCGAATAGATGACCTTGCGTTTCAGATTCTCGGGTACGTCGCCGTCGATGATGCGTCGGGCGATACCCTCGGCAATGGCCGTCTTGCCCACACCGGCCTCACCGACCAGAATGGGGTTGTTCTTGGTGCGTCGCGAGAGAATCTGCAACACACGGCGTATCTCCTCGTCACGGCCGATGACCGGGTCGAGTTTTCCGGCACGCGCCTGCTCATTGAGGTTGACGGCATACTTGCCCAGCGCGTCGAACTCCTGTTCCGAAGTCTGCGAGTCGACCGTCGCCCCCTTGCGGAAGGTGCGTATGGCCTCCACCAGCTCCTTCTCCGACGCGCCGTTGTGCTTCAGCAGGTCGGACACACGTCCGCGCTCGGCCAGCAGACCCAGCAGCAGATGCTCCACCGACGCATACTTGTCGCCGAAGGTTCTGGTGAAATCCACCGCGCGCTGAATCACACGCGTGGTGTCCTGCGAGAAAAAGTTCTCACCGCCGCCCTCCACACGCGGAAGCGAAGCCACCTCACGCTCGGTCTGTTCGCGAAGTGCGCGCACGTTGACACCCACCCGTCCCAAAAGAAATGTCGAGAGCGAGTCGTCCTCACGGATGAGGGTTCTCAGCAAATGGAGCGGTTCGACAGCCTGCTGTCCACGCTCCTGCGCCAGAGCCGCCGCATTCTGCAACGCCTCCTGCGCCTTGATGGTTAAGCTGTTGATATTCATATCTCTTGTTTTTTAATTGTTTGTTCGAATCGTTACACTCCTCCTTACATCAAATCCCCTGCCACAACCGATTGCGACGACAGATTGTCACCCCGAGGCACAAAATGTCACATATTGACACAAACCACCTGCCACACGGCGACATTTTGGCGCGACATGTTGCAGATTATGACAGAATATTTCTATCTTTGCACATTATGAGTGATTTTATCGTTAGCGCACGCAAATATCGCCCGTCGACCTTTTCGTCGGTCGTGGGTCAGAAGCACATCACTTCGACACTGAAGAACGCCATCGAGCGTGGGCAGCTGGCCCACGCCTATCTGTTTTGCGGACCTCGCGGTGTGGGCAAGACCACCTGCGCCCGAATCTTCGCAAAGGCCATCAACTGCCTCTCGCCCCACGGCGCCGAGGCGTGCAACGAGTGCGAATCGTGCCGCTCGTTCAACGACGGTCGCTCACTGAATATCCATGAGCTGGACGCCGCCTCCAACAACTCGGTGGAGGATATCCGCACCCTCATCGAGCAGGTCAGAATCCTGCCGCAGGTGGGCCGCTACTCGGTGTTCATCATCGACGAGGTACACATGCTCTCGGCCGCGGCCTTCAACGCCTTCCTCAAGACCCTCGAGGAGCCGCCCCAGCATGCCGTCTTCATTCTGGCCACCACCGAAAAACACAAAATCATTCCCACCATTCTCTCGCGCTGTCAGATCTACGACTTCAACCGCATCAGGGTGGAGGACTCGGTGGACTACCTGCGCCACATCGCCCGCGAGGAAGGCATCACCGCCGACGAAGAGTCGCTCAACCTCATCTCGCAGAAAGCCGACGGAGGTATGCGCGACGCCCTGTCGATGTTCGACAAGGCGGTGTCGTTCTGCGGCACGACCCTCGACTACAAGAGTGTGGCCGCCACGCTCAACGTACTCGACTACGATACCTATTTCGACATCACGCGACAACTCTCCGAAGGCAACTACACCGATGTGCTGGTGGGCTTCGACGAGGTACTCTCACGCGGTTTCTCGGGTCAGACCTTCATGTCGGGACTCAGCCGCCACATGCGCGACTTGCTGATGGCCAAACAGGCCGACACCCTCAAACTCATAGAGATGACCGGCACCCTGCTCGAACGATACCGGGCGCAGGCCGGCGCCTGCAGTGTAGAGTTTCTGTTCGGAGCCATCAGTCTCCTGACCGAACTCGACGGAAAGATACGTCAATCCTCCAACCAGCGATTGCTCGTAGAGCTGGGTCTGATGAAAATCGCCGGACTCGCTCAAAAAAAAAATAATACCGCAGTAACCGAAGAGCAGTATCCGCTGCCCGACATCGATGCTCCGCACCGTCAGGCCGACACCGCGCCACAGGTGGCTCCCCCCACCCCACAGCCGGCCGTCGCACCTGCCCCCACGCCTGCACCGGTGCCACAGCCCTCACCTGCACCTGCACAACCTGCGCCCCGACCTGCCGTTCCGCCTGCCGCCACTCCGGCAGCAGCCCCCGAACAGAAGGCCGCCGCGCCCGCTCCGGCCCCCCACCCCACACCGGTCACCCCTGCGGCGACTCCCGTGGAGCGCACGGCCACACCTCCGACACCGGCCGCTCCGGCCGACGCCCCTGCCCCCCGACGACGCAAGTCGCTCATCACGGGCACCTCGCTCTCCGAGCTGCTGGCCTCGGCCAACACCGTGGAGGAGAAGACCCAGGAGGAGACCGATGGAGACGAACCCGTGAACCGCGACGTCGACCCCGACAGCTACAACAAGCTGCTCAACGCGCGGCTGAAGTTCATGGAGCTGATTCGCGCCAAGCGTCCGCGTTTCGTGCAGGCCTTCGAGATGATGGAAATCAGGGACAACCGCATCATCATCTCGGTACCCACTTCCGAACTGCGGGAGGAGATTCTCAGAAACAAACCGGCCATGCTGCGCCGTTTCTGCCAAATCGCCGACATTCACGGCTTTATCGACCTAGAAGTCGTCCTCAACGAGGAAATCAAGGCTTCGCGTCCCATAAAGCCCGAAGACAAAATGAAATATTTATTAGACAAAAATCCGGAAATTGCAGCCCTGAGCAGGGCCCTGCATCTGGAAATGGAATAAGCACAAAAAAACAAGAAAAGATATGTCAGAAAAGAATTTCATCGAAGAACTCGAATGGAGAGGCATGATTCACACCATCATGCCCGGAGCCAAGGAACAGCTCGAAAAGGAGATGACCACCGCCTATGTGGGTATCGACCCCACGGCCGACTCACTCCACATCGGCCACCTGGTCAGCGTCATGATTTTGAAGCACTTTCAGATGTGTGGCCACCGTCCCATCGCCCTCATCGGCGGTGCAACGGGTATGATCGGTGACCCCTCGGGCAAGTCGCAGGAGCGCAACCTCCTCGACGAGACCACCCTGCGTCACAATCAGGAGGCCATCAAGAACCAGCTGGCCAAGCTCCTCGACTTCGAGTCGGACGCTCCCAATGCCGCCGTTCTGGTCAACAACTACGACTGGATGAAGGACTTCTCGTTCCTGGAGTTTATCCGCAACATCGGCAAGTGCATCACCGTCAACTACATGATGGCCAAGGATTCGGTGAAGAAGCGTTTCAACGGTGAGGGTGACGGCATGTCGTTCACCGAGTTCACCTACCAGCTCCTCCAGGGCTACGACTTCCTCCACCTCTACAAGACCATGAACTGCAAGGTGCAGCTGGGCGGCGCCGACCAGTGGGGCAACATCACCACCGGTACGGAGCTTATCCGCCGCAAGCTGGGTTCCGAGGCCGAGGCCTTCGCCATCACCTGCCCGCTGATTACCAAGGCCGACGGCACCAAGTTCGGCAAGACCGAGAGCGGCAACGTATGGCTCGAACCCCGCTACACCTCGCCCTACAAGTTCTATCAGTTCTGGCTCAACGTGAGCGACGACGACGCCAAGCGTTACATCAAGATTTTCACGCTGCTCGACCGCGAGACCATCGAGTCGCTCATCAAGGAGCATGACGAGGCTCCCCACCTGCGTATCCTCCAGAAGCGTCTGGCTCAGGAGGTGACCACCATGATTCACTCCAAGGAGGAGTACGAAAAGGCAGTGGAGGCATCGCAGATTCTCTTCGGCGGCGCCACCTCCGAGGCACTCCACAAGCTCGACGAGCAGACCCTGCTCCAGGTGTTCGAGGGTGTTCCCCAGTTCACCATCTCGCGTGCCGACCTTCAGGACATGCCCTTCATCAACCTCGCAGCCGAGGCCACCAAGGTATTCCCCTCGAAGGGCGAGTGCCGCAAGATGGTCCTGGCAGGCGGTGTATCGATGAACAAGGAGAAGGTGGCAGACCCCCAGCAGGCAGTCACCGAGGCCGACCTCATCGCCGGCAAGTACCTCCTGTTGCAGCGCGGCAAGAAGAACTACTATCTGGTAATCGCCGAGTAAGATGGAGTACAAAATCGAGCTGGAGCGCATGGAGTTCCGTGCCTTCCACGGCTGCTACGCTCTGGAGCAGCAGGTAGGCAACCGCTTCACCGTGGATTTGGAAATCACCACCGAATTGGGTGATGTGGCCAAGGACGATGCCGTGGAGCAGGCGGTGAACTACCTCACGGTCTACGAAATCGTCAGAGCGCGCATGGCGGTGACACAGCGCACCATCGAGCGCGTGGCGATGAACATCATCGAGGCACTCTATGCCGCATTTCCGCAAATCCGCCACATTCGCTGCCGTGTGTCGAAGCTCGCCCCGCCGCTGGGCGGCAAGCTGGACCGCGTGAGCGTGGTACTCGAAAAATAGAGGGGGCGGGGCGCCGTAAATCCGGCAACCCGAATCCCCGAAACCGAAAAAAGGAGCGACCTTCCGCAGAAGGTCGCTCCTTTTTTTCATCATCACGACGTCTATTCGCCGTCCGCCGTAAAGCGGTCGATTTCGCCAATCAGCTCGTCGTTGGTGCGCTGCATCTTCTTATAGACGGAATAGCCGAACCAATAGCCGATTGCACCGCCCACAACGCTACTGCCCACCAACCCATAGAAACGGGGCATCTCCGTCTGGGTATGGAGGTAGAAATCGGCAATCAGCATCATGAACCAGACCACCAGCAGCAGTGTGCCGCAGAACATCCACCGGGCACGTGCCTTTTTCATTTTCAGCAGGGTCATGCGCGAGGCCAGCAAATCCTCTTTCAGCCAGTTCTTGCCGATGACCTTGTTGATACGGATATCGACCACACTACCCACCGCCACCAATAACACGGATACCGCAGCCATGCTTATCGAAACCAGTCCCGTGCGGTACAACTCCCACCACAGCAGACCCGCGAACGGTACCAGCAGAAAGACCTGCGCATAAAGGTAACGGTCAATCCATTTCATTCTGTGCTTCATGACGCTGCGTATCAGTTCGCTGTCGTCGATTTTCTGCGACTTGATTTTCCGGGTCAGTATCTCGAAATCCTGCTTGAGGGCGTCCATGCCATTCATATTGTTTTCCATAGTGATAAGTTTTTTAAGATTCCATGTTTTTAAGTTGTTCTCTGATGCGCGAAAGTTTCACCGACACATTCTTGACCGTGATGCCCATGATGGCACCGATTTCATCGTAGGGCAGATTCTCCAGCCACAACAGAATGACAGCCCTGTCCAACGGTTCCAGACGGTTGATGCGGTTGTAGAGCGCCTTGATCTGCTTCGACTCGCGGTCGGTCTCCTCATAGAGATCGATGCCGGTCAGCGGCACGGTGTTGCGCCGCCGCTTCTTCCTGTCGAACGAGATGCAGGTATTCAGACTCACCCGGTAGACCCACGTCCTCATCTCGCTGTTGCCCTGAAAGCTCTGCAACCCTTTCCAGAGGTTGATCGACACCTCCTGATACATGTCGTTCACCTCGTCCCTGTCTTTCGAAAACATGAAACACACCGTATATATCGTCGTCCGATATTCGTCGAGCAGTTTCACGAATTCCTGTTCCAAAGGAGTTTTCTTATCCATATTGGTTTTGTTTTTTGTTTTCACCTGTTAGACGCCCGACCCCGGTCATTCACTACAGAAATTTCTGATTTTTTTACATAAAAAAGAAAAAAAGATGAAAAACGCCATGTTTTTCATCTTCTATCGCTTCCCTCACGGGGGTTATCTGCCGACCACCTGCTCCACCTTTTGGAGAATCTGCCGCGGGGTGACGGCACGCATGCAACGGTAGTCGCCATAGCGGCAGGGCTTGGCACCGAACACCGAGCAGGGACGGCACGCCAACTCCGACTGGAGGACATTGTCCGCATCGCCGCCCCAGCCCAGAAAGCCGAGGTCGGGGTGCGTCGCCCCCCACACCGACACACAGGGTGTGGCTACCAGCGCGGCGAGGTGCATGACCAGCGAATCCATCGAGACCACACAGTCGAGGTGCGAGATAACGTCCATCTCGCCCTCCAACTTCACCTTGCCGAAGAGTGCCGTCACATTGCCGTACTTCTGTTCCATCTCCTGCGCAAAGGCCTGCTCCTGTCCGCCGCCGCTGTGGACAAACACCCGCTCGAAGCGTTCGGAGAGCAGCCCCACCAGCTCGCGGCTCAAATCCTCGGGATAGGTCTTGCCCTTCTGCGCCGAGAAGGGGGCGAAGCCCACCCATGTGCCGTGTTTCTCGCCCATGGGGTTGTTCCTCATACGCTTGACGGCCGGCGAGGGGTTCTCCACCGCCAGTCCCAGACGGCGCAACACGTCGACATACCGCACCACGGTATGCTTGAGCGGTGAGCAGCCGCGTCCGCCCCGACGGATAAACGCCTTCTTGGCGGCGCGCTCCTTGCGGATATAGGCCACCGGAATGCCGTGGAGCCACATCGACAGGCGGAAAGCCTCCGAGCGCATCACGCCGTGGACATCGGCCACGGCATCGACCCCCATCTCGCGCGCCTTGTGAGCCAGACGCCACATGCCGGCCAGCGAATGCTCACTGCCTTTGGTATCCACGTCGAGAAAATCCACGTCGAGTCCTGCGAAGAAGGGGCGGAAGAGCGGCCGTGTGGCCACCGTGACCTTCATCTGGGGGCAGGCCTCCTTCAAAGCCCTCACGGCATGGGGCAGCATCGCCACATCGCCCATGGCCGACGTGCGCAGGATTAAAAGATGACGGGGAGTGGTTCCACCCCCCGTCTCACGATTTTTACGCTCCGAATTCATCTCTTTGCAGCGATTATTTCTTGCCGTAAAGCACCGGATTCAACGCCGGGTCGTTATACATCTTCATCTGTTTGTAGGTCTTCATGTATTTGCGACCCGCCTCGATGTCCTCAATCAGCTCCTCGATGGCTCTCGAGAGGTCGACCTGCTGGGTGAGCAGCACATCGAGCTTCTTCTGGCAGGCGGCGCGGTGTGCCTCGTCGACGTCATCGCGCTCGGTCTCGCAACGCATGTGGTAAATCTTCAGGGCGAGAATCGACAGACGGTCGATGGCCCATGCAGGAGTCTCGGTGTTGATGCGCGCACCCTCCTGAATCTTCACGTCCTTGTATTTGTCCAGCAGATAAGAGTCTACATATTCCACCATATCGGTTCTGTCCTGATTCGACTTGTCGATTCTGCGCTTGATTTTCAGCGCCTCGACGGGGTCGATTTCCGGATTGCGGATAATGTCTTCCAGATGCCACTGCACGGTGTCAATCCAGTTCTTATGATAGAGCAGATGGTCCAATGTTCCGGCCTCAAAGGGATTTTCGATGGCATGGTCCACGTCGTCCCAACGGTGATAATCCTCGATTACACGGTTAAAAATTTTGTTTGCGTTCTCTGTAAACATAGCTCTGCGGTTTTATAAATATTGTAATTTTAGGCGAAAAACCATATCTTTGTCAGTAAAGACAAACAAAGATAATGATTTTTTCGAAAAAAGCAATATTCGCCGCACTGATACTGGTTTTCAGCCTCTCCGCGGCGACGGCACAGAGCCGCAAGACGCGCATCACGCGCGAGGAGTACATCGACCGCTACAAGTCCATCGCCGTCGACCAGAAGGAGCGTTACGGCATACCGGCCAGCATCACCATGGCACAGGGTATCCTCGAATCGGACTGCGGCAACAGCTGGCTGTCGAAGGAGTCGAACAACCACTTCGGCATCAAGTGCAAACGCAACTGGACGGGCGGCAAGGTCTACTACGACGACGATGCCAAGGGCGAATGCTTCAGAGCCTACGCTACGGTCGAAGAGTCGTACCACGACCACGCCGAATTTCTCGACACCCAGGCGCGCTACGACGCACTGTTCGCCTATGCCGACACCGACTACAAGAGCTGGGCACACGGACTCAAGAAGGCCGGCTACGCCACCGCCCCCGACTATGCCGAACGCCTGATACGCATCATCGAGGAGAGCAAGCTCTACCTCCTTGACCGTCCCGACGGCGAGCGTCTCTACGCCTCGCAGACCGGACGCCCCACCTCCGACGACTCCTTCACCGAGGGCAGCAGTGTGCAAAACGCACAGGAGGGTACGCTGGTCGACCCCGACAACTACCGCGTGACCATCAACGCCCACATGGGCTACAACATCTACGACGCCAACGGCGTGCATTATGTGCTGGCCAAGGAGGACGACTCGTTTGAGAACATCGGCCGCAAGTTCCGTCTCTCGGCGCGCAACCTGCGCAAGTTCAACGACATCGGCGACAAACACTCGCGCCCGATGCCCGGCGAGGTCATCTACATCGAGAAAAAGAAAAAACGCTGGAGCGGCGACTCGCGCCTGCACATCTGCCGCGAGGGCGACACCCCCTATGCCATCGGACAGAAGTACGGCATACGCACACGCAACATCGAGAAGATGAACCACCTCAAACCCGGCGCACGCCTGCGCACCGGCCAGGAAATCAGAATCAAATAATTCAACAACAATAATGGACACAACTTCATTGCGAGACAAGATTCTCGAAACCGTAATCCGGAAATCGACCCTCAAGCAGAAGATTTTCGACAACACATTCACGGCCTTCAACCTGCTGAAAGACACCCTGCTGGAGGTGGCCTCCGAAATGGACGACGAGCTGGACGGACAACTCGACCGCCGTGTGAGAATCGAATACCGCGACCGCGGCAAGTTCGAGGCACAGCTGCAGGTGGCCAACGACATTCTCATCTTCAGAATGCACACCGACATCTTCCAGTTCGCCACCGACCACCTCATCTGGCAGACCCCCTATGTGCAGAACGAGCACGACAACTCCTACTGCGGCATCATCGACATCTACAACTTCCTGTCCGACTCCTTCAAGTTCAACCGCAATGCCGACGAGGGCTACCTCATCGGCCGCATCTTCATCAACCGCGAGCAGTGCTACTTCACCGAGGGCAAGCAGCGTTCGACCCTGCGCGCCATGAACTTCGGCAGCGAGACCATCGACCGCAATGCTCTGGTGGGAATCCTCGAAGCCTCGATTGCCTATGTGCTGCACTTCGACCTGCTGGTGCCGCCCTACGAGGAGAACAAGTGTGTGACCGTCGACCAGTTCAACTCCAAGATGGACAACTCGAAATTCGTGACCGGCAAACGCGTGGGCTACGAATTCAACACCGAAGACATCTGATACGCACGGCCGCTCCCGCAGCCGCCTCCACATAAAAGCCTACAAAAAAAACTCATCATTCCATGAAATTCAAAGCACTACTTCCGCTTCTGGCCCTCACCTTCTGCACGGTGGCCGAGAGCGAAGCCCAAAACGAATATGCAGAAATCGTCCGTCTCAACCGCATGAACCAACGCGTGACGGGCATACGTTCGATGAACGACGGCGAACACTACACCGTATTGTCCGACAACCGCATCGTCCGCTACAAATATGCCGAGCAGACCGACGGTGAGCAGCTCCTCGCCCCCTCGTCGGAGATTTCCATCACCGACTACACCTTCTCGCCCGACGAGAGCCGCATTCTCATCGCCTCGGGCTACGAACCCATCTACCGCCACTCCTACACCACACGCTACTACCTCACCGAGGGTAAGGAGACACGCGAGATTCTCCCCCGTGCCGTGCGTCCGCGCGACGCCTCCTTCTCGCCCGACGGACAGAAAATCGCCTACTCCGACCGCAACGACCTCTATGTCTACGATGTAACCACACAGGCCACCCACCGCATCACCACCGACGGCGAGTGGAACTCGGTCATCAACGGCACCACCGACTGGGTCTATGAGGAGGAGTTCGGTCTCACCAAAGCCTATGCCTTCTCGCCCGACGGACAGAAAATCGCCTACCTGCGTTTCGACGAGAGCCGTGTGCCGATGATGGAGATGATGCGCTACGACAACAAGCTCTACAACAAGGCCTTCTCGTTCAAATACCCCAAGGCCGGCGATGACAACTCGCTCATCGAGCTGTGGGTGTCCGACACCGAGGGCAAAAACAAGGTGCGCATCGATTTGGGCAAGGAGAGCGACCAGTACATTCCCCGTCTGGGCTTCACCCCCGACGGACTGCTGTGGTACCACCGCATCAACCGCCGTCAGAACACCTTCGAGCTGGTGCTCTGCAAGGAGAACGGCGCGCAGCAGGTCATCTACGAGGAGCGCACGCAGCAATATGTGGAGCGTGTCGACGACAACACGGTCACCTTCATCGACGGCAACCGCTTCCTGGTGCGTCAGGAGAGCTTCTCGGGCTACATGCACCTCTACCTCTACGGTATCCGCAACGGCCGCATCTGTCAGGTGACACAGGGCGACTGGGAGGTGACCGACGTGGTGGGCGTGACCCCCAAACGTGTGTGGTTCCTCTCCACGGAGACCTCACCGCTCAAGCGCAACCTCTACAGTGTGCGTCTCGACGGCAAGGACAAGCAGCGTCTGACCACAGGCGAGGGTTTCTATCAGATTGCCCCCAGCCGCGGCATGAAATACTACATCTCGACCTTCTCGTCGGCCACCACCCCCAACTGTGTGGAAATCTGCGACGGCGAGGGCAACAAAATCCGCACGCTGGTCGACAACAGCGAACTGAAACGCGAAATCGAGGAGAAGCAGCTCCCCACCAAGAAGTTCTTCACCTTCACCACCGAGCGCGGCGACTGCCTGAATGCCTACATCGTGCGTCCGCGCGACTTCGACCCCTCGAAGCGCTACCCCGTGCTGCTGACCCAGTATTCGGGTCCTGGCTCGCAGACCGTGCGTGACCGCTGGTCGCTCGACTGGGAAGATGCTCTCGTGGAGAAGGGATATGTGGTAGTGGCTGTCGACGGCCGCGGCACAGGCTTCCGTGGCGAGCAGTTCAAGAAGCAGACCTACGGCCGTCTGGGTGCGCTCGAGGTCGAGGACCAGCTCTCCTTCGCCCGCCACATGGCCAAGCAGGAGTGGGTCGACGCCGACCGTATCGGTATCTACGGCTGGTCGTACGGCGGTTTCATGGCCACGAGCTGCGCGCTCAAGGGTCACGGACTCTTCAAGATGGCCATCGCCGTGGCTCCCGTCACCTCGTGGCGCTACTACGACACCATCTACACCGAGATTTACAACAACCTGCCGCAGGTCAACGCCGCAGGTTATGACGACAACTCGCCCATCAACTTCGCACGCATGCTCGACGACAGCCGCACCCGTCTGCTGCTGCTCCACGGCACGGCCGACGACAACGTACATTTCCAGAACACGATGGAGATGGCACGCGCACTCAACCGCGCCGGCAAACGCTACGACATGATGGTCTACCCCGACCAGAACCACTCGATGATGCCCAACGACACCTCGAATGTGCGTCAGAAGATGATTGACTACACACTCAAGAATCTCTAAACCACCATTTCCGCGATACAAGAGAAGCGGCCTTCCCGAAGGAAGGCCGCTTCATTTTTTTGCTGATATACTTTTTCTGTCTCCTGCGGAGCATACGGCCGTCATCTGATTGTGTGGCCTCCCAGGAGCGAAGGCCAGACCTTCGACACCGCTACGTCCCCTCGCCGTCCCTGACCATCATGTCCGCACCACAGACAATAACACAGATTGAAGGAGGAAGAAGTAAACAGCCGTAACTGACCGCAAAGATAAGTCAGGAGAGATTGAAATCCAAAAGGACAGACGGCAGCAGCAGGGCAACCCCAAAAGACAAGGATAGCATGCAACCAAAAAAGCCGCGACAGACCCAGACAGACGCGCCTCACGGAAGACAAATGCACACCCCAGCAGGCTCACTGCAAATGCCACAACAAAAAAAGCCTCTCGGAAATACCGAAAGGCTTTTGGAGTGGGAGCAAAGGGATTCGAACCCCTGACCCTCTGCTTGTAAGGCAGATGCTCTGAACCAGCTGAGCTATGCTCCCATAAAAAATGGCTTGGGACTGCAAAGGTAATCATATTTTCCAAATATCCATAAAATTTGTCAAATTTTTCAACTGCCCTCACAGTTTTTGCTAAAGAACCTTATGCAACCCTTGCGCATCTGCGCCTGAACAAGGACTTGAACCTAGGACCCCATGATTAACAGTCATGTGCTCTAACCAACTGAGCTATTCAGGCTTTTTGAAGTCAAACACCGTGGTGTTTTCCTTTATTGCGGTGCAAAGATAGGACAAAAATTTTATTCTCCAAAATTTTCACCCGATTTTTTGACATTTTTTTAATATCCGCCCCTCACGCGCATAAAAACGACCTCTCCACCCTTTTCCTTTTCCGCATCGTCGCAACAGTGTCAAGACATCGCCACCCACTCACAGACACGGAAACTGCCCATTGCCACCGGTAAGCTCCCCTTCCGAGCTTCCTGCACCCCTACCGCGCGCGACATACCGACATCAATTAAAAGAGACCGTGACGGCAACCACAGACCGCAAGAACAAATTTGCACAACAATATGTGGAAACGTGGACGACCGAAAGAGCGTGCAAGGCGCACTCCGACATACCGCCCTCACCTCGACAGACAGACAGACAGACAGACACCAACTGGAACAGACCAGAATAAACCGCGCCCCCCAGCAGGCTCCCCCCCCCGAAATGCAACGACACAAAAAAAAGCCTCTCGGAAATACCGAAAGGCTTTTGGAGTGGGAGCAAAGGGATTCGAACCCCTGACCCTCTGCTTGTAAGGCAGATGCTCTGAACCAGCTGAGCTATGCTCCCATAAAAAAAATGGCTTGGGACTGCAAAGGTAATCATATTTTCCAAACATCCATAAAAGTTTGTCACTCTCTTAACTGCCCTCACAGTTACGGACCTAAATCCGTTCTTGCTAAAGAACCTTACGCAACCCTCGCGCATCTGCGCCTGAACAAGGACTTGAACCTAGGACCCCATGATTAACAGTCATGTGCTCTAACCAACTGAGCTATTCAGGCTTTTTGAAGTCAAACACCGTGGTGTTTTCCTTTATTGCTCTGCAAAGGTAGGGCGAAAATTTTATTCTCACAAATATTTTAGTATTTTTTTTCAAAAAATTTTAACTTTGCATATTCACCAACATCAACAATCATGCGTCTGAAAAGTTATATCCTGCTATTAATCATAACCTTATGCTTCTCACTGTCGGGACGCGCCCAACTGCGCTTCGCAGCCGACAAATTCGACTTCGGCACCATCAGAGAGACCGACGGTAGCGTGTCGCACGTCTTCGAGGCCGAAAACTGCGGCACAAAGCCCGTAATTATCCTTCAGGTGGTGACCACCTGCGGCTGCACCGTCCCCGAATATTCGCGCAAACCGATACTCCCGGGCGAAAAAACCACCGTCAAAGTGGTCTTCGACCCCTCGAACCGCTCGGGCATCTTCAACAAGGAGCTGGGGGTCTACTCCTCGGAGCGCAGGAAAATCGCCACACTGACCATCTCCGGCACCGTCACACCGCGCGAAAAAAGCGTCACGGAGCTTTATCCCGTCTCGGCCGGCAACGGCGTGCGGCTCACAGAGAGCATGGCCGCCTTTACCTATATATATAAGGATATCCGCAAAAGCACCACCATCGGCTGCATCAACACCTCGTCGCAGCCCGTGACCCTCACATTGGAGAGCGACACCGCCAGCGGCTATCTCGAAATCGACGCCCCCCGTACCCTCGCCCCCCGACAACGCGGCGAAATCACTTTCTCCTACCTCGTGCCGGCCGCACGCCCCCACTTCGGCACCCTGCGCGACGCCCTGAAGGTGGTGGTCGACGGCCACAGCAACGGCACGGTCATCATGACCCACGCCATCAGCATCGACAATCCGCGCGACACCCCCGACGGCCGCGAGCCGCGTCTCGAACTCTCGCAGAGCGATGTCCGTTTCGGCAGCGTTCCCCACTCGTCACCCGTGCGCAGACAGGAGATAGTGTTGAAAAATTCGGGTAAAGGTGTGTTAAAAATAAGGTCAATTGAGAGTAATATCGTATCTTTGTCGCTGCAAACAGGCGACACCCTCCTCCCCGGCCAGAGCCGCAGGGTGGAGGTGCTGCTCGATCCCACCGCCGCACACAGCGGTGTGATGAGTGAACATGTAATACTGATTACCAACGACCCCCTGCGTCCCATGCGGCGATTGAGGGTGACGGCGGTGATTAACGACTAAAAGAATAAAATCAATGTACGCTATTCTGGAGAAAAGACGCCTTGCTGAGGGCATCTGGCTTATGAAAATCGAGGCTCCGCGTGTTGCCCATTCGGCAAAACCGGGTCAGTTTGTAATTGTCCGTGTCGACGAACACGGCGAGAGAATTCCGCTCACGATTTCGGATTTCGACGAGAAGGAGGGCAGCGTCACCATCGTGACACAGACCATCGGCGCGTCCACCCGCAAATTGTGCGCCAAGGAGGCCGGCGATACCATCGCCGATTTTGCAGGTCCGCTGGGTCACCCCTCGGAGTTTGTGCATCTCGCCCCCGAGGAGCTGAATAAACGCCGCTATATCTTCATCGCCGGCGGTGTAGGCACCGCGCCCGTCTATCCCCAGGTCAAATGGCTGAAGGCCCACGGTGTGGAAGCCGATGTCATCATCGGCGCCAAGAACCGCGACATGCTCATCTACACCGAGCAGATGAAGGCCGTGGCCGGCAACCTCTACATCGCCACCGACGACGGTTCGGAGGGTTTCAAGGGTCTGGTGACCCAGCTGCTCGAACAGCTCATCGCCGAGGGTCACACCTACGACGAGTGTGTGGCCATCGGTCCCATGATCATGATGAAATTCGTGGCGCTGACCACCAGGAAATATGACCTCAAGACCACCGTATCGCTCAACACGCTGATGGTCGACGGCACGGGCATGTGCGGAGCATGTCGTGTGACGGTGGGCGGCAAAATCCGCTTCACCTGCGTCGACGGCCCCGAGTTCGACGGCCACGAGGTCGATTTCGACGAGGCCATGCGCCGTCAGGGCATGTATAAGACCCAGGAGCAGCGCGCCGCTGCCATCGCTGCCGAACGTGAGGCAGGTCATCAATGTAGAATCGGTTTGGATAAATAACTATGGCAAACAGAATACCGCGCGTGCCGGTGCGCGAACAAGATCCGGCCATTCGTGCCACCAATTTCGAAGAGGTGTGCTACGGCTACAATCTCGAGGAGGCCACTCTGGAGGCCTCGCGTTGTCTCCACTGCAAGAAACCCCGTTGTGTGGAGGCCTGCCCCGTGGGCATCAATATCCCCGGCTTCATCGCCGCACTCCATGAGGGCGACCTCCGCGGTGCGGCCGACATCATCGCCAACGACAGCTCGCTGCCCTCCATCTGTGGACGCGTGTGTCCTCAGGAGTCGCAGTGCGAGGGTTCGTGTGTGCTGGGCGTGAAGGGCGAGCCGGTGGCCATCGGCAAGCTCGAGCGTTTCGTGGGCGACTGGAAACTCGACAACGCCCCCGCCACCGCGGAGGAGATCCCCCACAACGGCAAGAAGGTGGCCGTCATCGGCAGCGGTCCTTCGGGACTGGCCTGTGCCAGCGACCTGGCCAAAGTCGGATATGAGGTCAAGATTTTCGAGGCTCTCCACAAGGTGGGCGGTGTGCTGGTCTACGGCATTCCCGAGTTCCGTCTGCCGAAGGACAAGATTGTGGCCCGCGAAATCGACTCGCTGCGCCGTCTGGGTGTGGAGATCGAGACCGACGTCATCGCCGGCCGCACGGTGACCATCGACTCGCTGATGGACGAAGAGGGCTACGATGCCGTATTCATCGGTTCGGGTGCCGGCCTGCCCCGTTTCATGGGTATCCCCGGCGAGAACTTCAACGGCGTGGTGTCGGCCAACGAGTTCCTCACACGCGCCAACCTGATGCACGCCTACGACGGCCAATACGACACCCCCATCTATGTGGGTCAGCGCGTGGTAGTGGTCGGCGGCGGAAATGTGGCCATGGACGCCGTGCGCACGGCCAAACGCCTGGGTGCCGACGCCACCATCGTCTACCGCCGCAGCGAGAAGGAGCTGCCTGCCCGTCAGGAAGAGGTACACCACGCCAAGGAGGAGGGCATCGAGTTCAAGATGCTCAACAACCCTGTGGAGGTCATCGGTGACGAGAAGGGCTGGGTGAAGGCCGTCCGCTGTATCCGCATGGAGCTGGGCGAACCCGATGCCAGCGGCCGCCGCCGTCCCGTGGAGGTCGAGGGTTCGGAGTTCGAAATCCCGTGCGATGTGGTCATCATGGCTCTCGGCACCTCGCCCAACCCGCTGATTGCCGCCACCACCGACGGTCTGGATACCGACCGCCGCGGCTGCATCGTGGCCGACGAACAGGGTGCCACCACACGCAAAGGCGTGTTTGCCGGAGGCGATGCCGTGACGGGTGCCGCCACCGTTATCCTGGCGATGGGTGCCGGACGCAAGGCTGCCAAGGCCATCGACAACTATCTCCAAGAGGGCAAATAGCACACCAAATCCTGCTTTTCAGCAAAAAAAGTGATTGTTTTAAGATAAAAAATCATATCTTTACATTGTTTTTAAAACTGTAATACTATGAAAAAATATCTTGCAGAGATGTTCGGAACAATGACACTTGTTCTGATGGGATGCGGCGCAGCCATTTTCAACGGCGGTTGCGGCTCGGTTCCCCAAGTATTAACCGTAGCTTTTGCCTTCGGTCTTTCGGTAGTTGCCATGGCTTATGCCGTAGGCGGTGTCTCGGGTTGCCACATCAACCCTGCCATCACCCTCGGCGTATGGCTCTCGAAGCGCATGAGCGGTAAGGACGCCGCCATGTATATGCTCTTCCAGGTCATCGGCGCACTCATCGGCTCGACCATTCTCTATCTCATCACCTCGAATGTGGAGATGGGCTACGCCACCACCACAGGTGCCAATGCACTCGGTGCAGGCGTTTCGGTAGCCGGAGGTTTCCTGGCCGAGATGTTCTTCACCTTTGTCTTCGTGCTGGTCGTACTCGGTGCCACCGACTCGAAGAAGGGCGCTGGCTCGCTGGCTGGTCTGGCCATCGGTCTGACACTGGTGCTGGTACACATCGTCTGCATTCCTCTCACAGGTACATCGGTGAACCCTGCACGCTCGATTGCCCCTGCACTCTTCGAGGGCGGCGCGGCACTCCAGCAGTTGTGGATTTTCATCGTGGCCCCCTTCTGCGGAGCAGTGCTTTCGACACTGGTCTGGAAGCTGGTAGGTTCCGACGAGAAATAATCACGAATATCACCCACACAGAGCGGTGCTTCACGGTTGAAGCACCGCTCTTTTTTTGTCCCCTTCCGCCAATACTCCTTCCGTCTCGGGCGGCCGTGCAGCCTGCTTCACATCACCGTCTCCGCCCTCCCGCACGGCCAACAACAACAGACAGCCCTCCGTTCACAACCTTCCGTCACGGCATCTTCACCCACATTCGCACCCGAAGCTCCACTCCTGAAGCAGAACTTCCCCGACACTCCACACCTGCTACCACCGACTCTACGGCCGACCTCCCCTGCCGCTCTTCTACCGTCATACGCTCCGTTTCCATCAGTCTTACGTTCCGATCGCCGTTCCTCTCCGCAAGGATTTCACGGCGCACGACCACACTCCCCCCACCTCGCGCCACGGCACAAAAAAAAATCCCGAAAGCCAAGAGACTTTCAGGATTTTCGGTATAAAGAGAATTAAATTTCCTAGTTGATGCTTCTGCGGTCGGCAGGTTCATGGTTGGGCGAATCGGCCTCCATTTCAATCTGCAACTTCACCATCTTGATGGCGGTAGCCGCAGCCTCGTCGCCCTTGTTGCCCAGCGCACCGCCACAACGGTCGAGTGCCTGCTGCTTGTCGTTGACGGTCAGCACACCGAAGGCGATGGGCATGTTCCACTGCAACTGCAACTGGGTGAGACCCTGTGTCACGCCGTCACAGATGAAGTCGAAGTGACGGGTGTCGCCCTGAATGACGCAACCCAATGCAATGACTGCATCGACATCGGTATATTCGGCGAAGAACTGCGCGCCGAGCGACAACTCGAAGGTGCCGGGGACATGCTTCACATGGATATTGGCTTCGGGACAACCGGCCTGACGGAGTGTGCGCACCGCACCTTCCAGCAATGCCTCGGTCACCTCACAGTTCCACTCGGCAACCACGATACCGAAACTCATCTCCTGAGCCGAGGGTACGGGTGAATCGAACTGCGAAAGATTATGATTACGGGTAGCCATCTTCAGATTAGTTTAAACCACCCAACATTTTCTCTGCGTCGCGCGCCTCGTTGGAAGCGGGATATGCGGTGAGGATACGGTCGAGGAACGAACGGGCCTGCTCCACATCACCGGCAGCCTTGGCAGCCAGAGCGGCCTTGCGCAGGTAGAGGGGTGCGGTCATGTTGTTGTCGGCAGCCTCGACAGCCTCCTTGTAGAACTTCACAGCCTTGGCGAAGTTGTCCTGCTGGACAGCCACATCGCCCTGAAGGCCCAGGTTCTGTGCGTTGATTACCGCACCGGGAAGACCGTCAACGGCCGAATAGTCGGAAAGGAACTCGGCAGCCTTCTCCAGGTCGCCCATGTGGAGGTAGCAGGCACCTGCATAGTGCTTGGCCAGGTTGCCCGAGGGGGTCGAGCCATACTGCTCGGCAATCTCGAGGAAGCCTACGCCGTTGGCGTCGCCCGTGAGTGCCAGTTCATAGTCGGGATTCTGTGCGTCGAAACGGGACTGTGCCTGATAAATCATCTCGGCAGCCTTCTCACAACGGGGAGAAACCACCAAAGCACGATAACCGTAGATAAGACCTCCGAGAATGAGCAGACCGAGGAAAATGTACGACAGTTTACGGCCGTTGTTCTCCAAGAAAAGCTCTGTTTTGTTCATTGCTTCGCCGAGTGATTCCTGCTCGGCTACTTGATGCTTTGCCATCTGATGTATAATGTTTATAGTTTAAAATTCATGAAGCATTTGCAAAGATACAAAACTATTCAGAATGTACAACTTCATATCCGTATTTTTTGTAACTTTACCCCCATGCAACTGAAGAAATTATCACTCCTGAATTTTAAAAATATCGCCCGACAGGAAATTTCGCTCTGTCGGGGCATCAATTCGTTTGTCGGCAACAACGGCGCCGGCAAGACAAACATCATTGATGCAGTCTATTACCTCTCGATGTGCAAGTCGTCGTTCCCGCTCACCGACACCCAGAGTATCCGCCACGGCGAGGAGTCGTTTCTGCTCGACGGCAGCTACTCCGCCGACTCGGGCAAGAACGAACAGGTGTGCTGCTCCTACACCCGCAAGGGCGGCAAAATCATCAAGCGCAACGGCAAGGAGTACGAACGTCTGGCCGACCATGTGGGACTCTTCCCCGTGGTGATGGTCTCGCCGGCCGACTCGGCACTCATCAGCGGTGCGGCCGAGGAGCGCCGCCGCCACCTCAACGCCTACATCTCGCAGCTCGACCGCACCTACCTCAACGCCATGATGCGCTACAACACCGTGCTGCTCGAACGCAACAAGCTGCTCAAGATGTCGTCCGACGAGACGATGCTCCAGATCTACGACCGCCAGCTGGTGACCCACGGCTGCGCCATTCACGAGGCACGCCGCCGCGAGACCGAACGGCTGCAACCCGTCGTCGGGGAGTTCTACCGTCTGCTTTCCGACGACAGGGAGCAGGTGGAGCTGAGCTACAAGTCCGACCTCAACGAGGCCGACTTCGGCCAGCTGCTCCTCGCCTCGCGCCAGCGCGACATCGTCAACGGATTCACCACCACGGGAGTCCACCGCGACGACCTCCAGCTCCGCATTGGCGGCTACCCCCTGCGCAAATACGGCTCGCAGGGGCAGCAGAAGTCGTTTCTTCTGGCCCTCAAGCTCGCACAGTATGTCATCGCCTCGCGCCAGCGCGAAGAGAAACCCATACTGCTGCTCGACGACCTGTTCGACAAGCTCGACGCACGACGTGTCGAGCAACTGATTCATCTGGTGTCGTCCGACGACTTCGGACAGATACTCATCACCGACTGCAACCCCACCCGACTGCAATCCATTCTCGACCGCTCGAAGGCCGACTACGCCCTCTTCACCGTCAGCGACGGCGAGGTGACACCGACCAACGACCGCGCCGGACAAACCGACCAATGACCATGAGACGAACCAAAACCCTGATGATGGGCGAACTGCTCGACGAATTTTTCAAACGCCCCTATGTAGCCGCCAGGGTAGCCGAAGGCAAGCTGCCCGACACCTGGCGCATGATTGTGGGCGAGCGTGCAGCCGCCTACACTGCCGAACTGAGGCTCGACAACCATATCCTCTACGCGAGAATCACGTCGAGTGTGCTGAAGCAGGAACTCTTCTACCAGCGCGAGGCCCTGCGCGACGAAATCAACCGCCGCTCGGGCATACGCATCGTCAACGCCGTAATCATCAAGTGACCCTCGCACCGACAACAAAGAAACGACACCCGCACAAGGCCGAAACCTTGTGCGGGTGTCGTTTTTCTTACCCGATGTCCGCCGCCTATTTCAGGTGGACATTGTATTCGCCCCACGAGGCTACGGGAGGAATTACCCCCATGGCAATCACCTCGTCGCGCAGGTTGCACAGGTGGTGGTAACTGCGCTCCAGCTCGGCCTGCTCGTCGGGCGTACCCTCCACGTCGGTGTATGTCACGCCCTCACGGGTGACGGTGGTCTCCATCGCCATCAGTATGTGGTCGAAACGGCCGTTCGACACATAGGCACCCACCGGCCAGCGGAAGGGTTCGCCACCCATGGCCGCCGCAATCATGCAGATGGAAAGGTAGGCAGGACTCTGGAACGACGAGCGTCCGCGCAGGTCGATGATGTGCTTGCCACCCTGCACCACACGCTGGCGAATGGCCTCCCACTCCTCCACGGGCAGCGCTTCGGTGCCGATAAGGTCGGTCAGCGTGCGGCCGCCGACCGTGGTGGTCGAGGCATAGACGGCCATCTGCTCGCCGTGGCCGCCATAGGTGCGGCAGTTGCGGATTTCGGCGGCCGGCACCTTGAAGTATTTGACCAGCTCGCTTTGCAGACGGGTGCTGTCCAATGCGGCTAGTGTGGAGATTTGCGAGGGACGGAGTCCCGAATAAATCAGCGTGATGAGACCCGTGATGTCGGCCGGATTGAAGACCACCACCACATGTTTCACCTCGGGGCAGTAACGGCGGATATCCTTACCGAACGCCGCCGCAATCTCGGCATTGCCCTTCAGCAAATCCTCGCGCGTCATGCCGGCCTTGCGTGCGGCACCACCCGACGACACCACATAGGAGGCTCCTGTCAACGCCTCCCCGATGTCGGAGGTAAACGTGAGATTCACCCCCTCGAAGGCGCAGTGGTACAACTCCTCGGCCACACCCTCCAGCGCAGGCGCATAGGGGTCATAGAGGCAGATGTTGGGCGTAAGACGCATCATCATGGCGGTCTGTGCCATGTTCGAACCAATCATTCCGGCTGCTCCTACAATCGTCAGCTTTCCGTTACTCAAAAATTCCATAACCAATCTCGTTTTTTTTGTGAATCGTACAGTTGTCTTTTTCTTTTCCACTGCAAATATAGCAAATTGATTCACAGGTTGTTCATCTAAAAAGGTTGTCTATTATAACTAAAAATTATAAGCTTTGCTTCCCCGAAAACAAAGCCGCCCGAAGGGAGGATTCCCTTCGGGCGGCAACAGGATATTCACGGAGCCGGTCACCCGACTCCCGGCGGCATCAACCGCACTTCGAGTAACCGCACGACATGCAGGTCAGACAGCCGTTCTGGTAGGCCATGTTCTCCTGACCGCAGCTGGGGCATTTGCCCTTCGACTTGGTGCCGTCGACGATATACTGTTTCAAGGCACGGCACACACCGGTCTTCCAGGTGTTGATGGACTCGCTGTCGAGATGCAGCGACTCGATGAGCGACACGGTCTTCTCGATGGGCATGCCGTGACGCAGGACACCCGAAATGAGTTTGGCGTAGTTCCAGAACTCCTCGTTGAAGAGTCTCGAAATCCCTCCCACGGTGTTGGTGTAGCCGTAGCGGTCGATATACTGGAAGTCGTAACGCTTCGTGCCGTCGGCCTCGCGTACCTTGATGATATTGCCATGAGCAATTTTGGGCGGAATATACATTGCGTCCTCCTCAATCTTCCCTGTGAAAATCTCATAGGGACGACCCTCCTGCAGACCCACAAAGGCAATCCAGTTCTCCTTGCCGTTCTTGAAACGGACAATGTCGGCCGGAATCGACTTGGGACGCTTGTGGGGGACGGGAGCCTCCGCGCTCTTCGACTTGGTGTTCTTGTCGAGCAGCACACCGTCGCGGCAGCCGTCACGATAGACCGTCACACCCTTGCAGCCACACTCCCACGCCGTGCGGTAGACATCGGCCACCAGCTCCTCCGACACCGAGTTGGGGAGGTTGACCGTCACCGAAATCGAGTGGTCGACCCATTTCTGAATCGCACCCTGCATCTTCACCTTGGCCACCCAGTCGATGTCGTTGGCCGTGGCACCTGCATAGGGCGAAGCGGCCACCCACTCGTTGAGTTCCGCATCAGAGATGTCGGAAAGGCGCGAAATGTCATAGCCGTTGGCGGCCAGCCACTTCACGAAGTTGTGGTGGTAGACGTTGTATTCCTGGAACTTCTCGCCGGTCTCGTCGATATAGTCCACATGGGTGTCCACGTCGGAAGGATTCACCTTGCGGCGACGCTTGTAGACCGTGCGGAACACGGGTTCGATACCCGAAGTGGTCTGCGACATGAGCGAAGTGGTGCCTGTGGGGGCGATGGTCAGCAACGCAATATTGCGACGGCCCCAGCGCAGCATCTCCTCGTAGAGTTCGGGATCGGCCTCGCGGATACGACCGATCATGGGGTTGTTCTTCTCCTTCTCGGAGTTGTAGACCTCGAAGGCACCGCGCTCGCGCGCCATGTTCACCGACGAACGGTAGGCGGCCAGAGCCAGTGTCTTCTGCACCTTCACGGCAAACTCCAGCGCCTCCTCCGTGCCGTAGCGCAGACCCAGCGCGGCCAGCATGTCGCCCTCGGCCGTGATGCCCAGACCCGTGCGGCGGCCCTTGAGTGCCATCGTGCGGATTTTCTTCCAGAGGTTCAGCTCCACCTGACGCACATCGGCGTCCTCGGGGTCACCCTGCACCTTCTCGATAATCAGGTCGACCTTCTCCAGCTCCAGGTCGATGATGTCGTCCATCATGCGCATGGCCTTGGCCACATGCGCCTTGAACTTCTCGAAATCGAACGAAGCCTCCGCCGTGAACGGACGGTCGACATAGCCCAGCAGATTGATCGCCAGCAGACGGCACGAATCGTAGGGACAAAGCGGAATCTCGCCGCAGGGATTGGTCGACACGGTCACAAAACCCTCGTCGGCATAGCAGTCGGGAATACTCTCGCGAATGATGGTGTCCCAGAACAGCACACCCGGCTCGGCCGATTTCCAGGCGTTGTGGATAATCTTGTTCCACAGACGGCGGGCATCAATGTCCTGCACGCTTACCGGATCGTCGGAATTAATGGGGAACTGCTGGCGGTAGGGTTTGCCCTCGATGGCCGCGCGCATGAATTCGTCGTCGATTTTAATCGACACGTTGGCGCCGGTCACCTTGCCCGTATCCACCTTGGCGTCGATGAAGCCCTCGGCATTGGGGTGCTTGATCGAGAGCGAGAGCATGAGCGCACCGCGGCGGCCGTCCTGTGCCACCTCGCGGGTGGAGTTGGAGTAACGCTCCATGAAGGGAACCACACCCGTGGAGGTGAGTGCCGAGTTCATCACGGGGCTGCCCGAGGGGCGAATGCCCGACAAATCGTGGCCCACGCCACCGCGACGCTTCATGAGCTGCACCTGCTCCTCGTCCATGCGGAAGATACCGCCGTAGGAGTCGGCCGTGTGACGGTGGCCGATGACAAAGCAGTTCGACAGCGAAGCCACCTGGAAATTGTTGCCGATACCCGTCATGGGACCGCCCTGGGGGATAATATAGCGGAAGTGGTCCAGCAACTGGAACAGCTCCTCCTCCGAGAGGGGATTGGGATAGCGGTTTTCGATACGCGCCAACTCACGCGCCAGACGCCGGTGCATCTCCACAGGCGTCTTCTCGTAGATGTTGCCGAACGAGTCCTTCAGGGCATACTTCGACACCCACACCGTAGCGGCCAGGTCGTCACCCCCGAAATACTCCTTCGACGCAGCCACCGCCTCGTTGTAGTCGACTTTGGGCAGCTGCTCCTGGTTTGTAACTTGTGACATATTGTATCTCTTGTTTATTTTTTTGAATGAATAATGAACTTGTCCAACAGGCACACGACACACACCCCAATTCTTCATGGGGCAAAAAAAAGGGTATCCACTCATCGAACACCCTTCTCTGTGTTATGACTCGCGACCGCTACTTCACCGCTACGGCGTCAATCTCGACCAGCGCACCCATAGGCAACGCTGCCACCTCGAAACAGATTCGTGCGGGCATCTGCTCCGAGAAATGCTCGGCGTAGACGGCATTCATCTTCGCGAAATCGGAGATGTGCTGCAACAGAACGGTGGTCTTCACAACGTTCTTGAAACCCATGCCGGCCTCCGTGAGGATATACTCCAGATTCTTGAGCGACTGACGGGTCTGTGCCTCTATACCTTCGGGCATGGTCGATGTAGCACCGTCGACGGGCAGCTGACCCGAAATGTAGAGGGTACCGTCCACTTCAACAGCCTGCGAATAGGGGCCCACAGCCTTGGGTGCATGGGGCGAAGCAATGATATTTTTCATCTTCAATGTGTTTAGTTTAAAAAGGTCTACAAAGATAGTATTTATTTCTGTCAAAGTAGAGAAATATCCGACAAAGGTTATCAAAAATTAATTGACATATTTTTCATTTGACACTCCGCCATCTTTGGGTTATCTTTGCGATAAAATTGACAATATCATGCGATTTTTCATCAAAACAACGGTTATAGCCCTTCTGGCAGGGCTTTTGACAGGTTGCTGCCGTCCGTGCCGCATCTACCAGCGCAGCCAGCGTCCGCTGGCCGGCACATCGTGGCAGCTCATACAGATTTACGGGCAGAACTTCCACCCCGACAGCGGACGTTTCACCCTGCGGTTCGACCAACAGCAGGGGCGCGTGTCGGGCATGGCCGCCTGCAACTCCATCTCGGGCGAGTACTCCACCACCGAGAAACGCGGTCTGAAAATCGAGCGTCTGGCCTCGACCCAGAAGCTCTGTCTGCGCGACGGCGACAAGGAAGCACTCCTGATCAAGGCTCTCGAGAACGCCACCCACTACGAGATGGACGGCCCCATGCTGATGATTCTCTCCCACGGCGAGCTGCTCGCCCTCTTCCAGTCGCTGCCCGGGGAGGAGACCTCACGATAGCCCTCCCACTCCCATCTGCGACACCCCACCTCACGACGGCAGGTCACCCCTTACGGGGCGGCCTGCCGTCGTCCGTTTCGCCGTGCGGGCCAACGCCCCCCAAAAAAAGAATCAGCCTGCCGGACAACCGGCAGGCTGATTACCTGTTTATCATACAACACGCTACTCGATGACCCTTCGGTTCATCAGCGCATGGGTAATGGTCAGTTCGTCGACATACTCCAGCTCGTCGCCGAAGCCGATACCCCTGGCTATCGAAGTAATCTTCAGTCCGGGGAACTGACGCAGACGGTTCATCAGGTAGAAGAGAGTGGTCTCGCCCTCCACCGAGGTCGAGATGGCCACAATCACCTCCTTCACACCGCCCTGCGCAATACGGTCACAGAGCAGGTCGATTTTCAAATCCGAAGGCGCAATGCCCTGCATCGGCGAAATCACTCCGCCCAACACATGGTAGAGTCCCTTGTACTGACGGGTGTTCTCAATCGAGAGGACATCGGCAATCTGCTCCACGACACAGATGGTCGAGTGGTCGCGCTCCTTATCCTGACATATCGGACAGATCTCCTCGTCGGAGAGGTTGTTGCACTTGGCGCAGTGGCGCACCTCCGACTTGAAGCGGTCGATGCTGCGCGTCATGTCCTTCACCGATTCGGGTTCCATCTTCAAGATGTGGATTGCCAGACGCAACGCCGTGCGACGGCCCACACCGGGGAGTTTGGTCAACTCCCCCACTACATCTTGCAGGAGTTTCGACATCAGATCACCTCGATTTTATCGGATTCAATCCACCCCTTCTTGCCGTCGCGGATGACAATCTCCGCCCACTTGTCGAGACGGTTGGTAATCTCCACCACCGTACCCTCATGCAACAGGAACAGGTCGATGGACGACGCATCGGGCGAACTCTTGACCGCCACTGTCGAGGGCATCACCACCGCACGGCTCTGGTCCATAATCTCGGCGCGCTCCGCCACGGCAAACCATGTGGTCAGCACGAAAAGCAGCGCAGCCGCCAGTGTGCCGTAGAAGCCCGTCTTTCGCAGGCTCATACGCTGGGCCAGCAGGTAGACCATAAAAAGCGAGAGTGCCACCACAAGGAACACCAGCGAAAGTACCGTCCAGGCCGCCGACCGCATGATGTGGTGCAGCGAACGAATCCATGTGGCCATGAAGAACTCGGGGATATCCTCGATGGTGTCCTTCGTGCGCGCCTCCGCCACCTTGAGGTTGTAGCGGATATCCTCGTTGCCGGGGGCAAGACGCAAGGCCCGATGGTAGTTGAGAATGGCCCGTGCCAGCTCCTTGTCCTTGAAACAGGCGTTGCCCAGATTGTAGTACAACTTCACCGAGGCCTTTCCGCTCGAGAGGATATCCTCATAGAGGTGAATGGCCGACTTGTAGTTGCCGTTGATATAGGCCGTGTTGGCCATGTCCCACATCTTGTCCCACGAGAGCGACTCCTCCACGGGCTGCTTCTCTCCGGCCTTGTCCAGCGAGTCGGCATGCTCCTGCGCACTCACCGCACACAGGCTCACAAATGTGAAAAACAATGCTATAATCAATCGTTTCATGCGCTTATCGTTTAATGACAGACTCGATGCGCGAGATGAAATCCACACCCTCGGTGTAGACCTCGCTCATCTGAGCCGAAGCCAAAGGTGAATACTGTGCCTCGTCACACAGGGTGACGATGGTGGTGAAACGCGCCGACTCCTCTTCCGAGACACCGCGCTTGTGCAGCTCCTCACGGACGTTTTCCTTCGTGAGGTTGGCCACCGGGATATTGAACTTGTCGCCCATATATCCCCACAAGGCCCTCAACATCTCCTCATAGAACAGATGACGGTCCTGTGCCTCCATGTATTTGCGAGCCATGCGGAAACGCTGCACGGCCACCTTGTTGGCGCGGCGGCCTCTGACCAGTGCCACATTGTGCGAGTCGCGGATACGACGGCGCAGACGGACATAGACCAGTGCAAAGAGTCCGAAGATGGCGGCCAGCAGTCCCCAGTAGAGACCGCTGAAGAGGAACGGATTGCGTTTCTCGTGGAGACGCAGGTTACCCAGCGAGATGAAGCGGATATCCTCGCCCAGCAGCTTGACCTCCTCCTTCGACACACCGCGTCCCTGCATCATCACAGGCTCACCGCCTGCACTGCTGTCGGGGGTGATTTCGAGGGTCAGCGGCTTGGAGCCAAGCGTGACATACGACATGCGCTGGGGGTCGAAGTAGGTGAACTCCAGCGGCAGGATATCATACGTTCCGTCGGCGCGCGCGATGAACGGATACTCGAAATTGCGATAACCCGTAATTCCGGCCGCCGAGGTGTTGATGGATTCCGTGGTCTTGACGTTGTACTGTTCGAACGAGGTGGGCAGCGTGAGTTTGGGTGCCTGCACGAACGACAGGTTACCCGTACCCGAAATCTTCACCGAATAGGTGGCCGCCGAGTTGGCTGCCAGACGTTCGGGCGGAAGTTTGGCCGTCATCTCGAAACGTCCCACCGCACCGCTGAAGCTCTCGGGAGCTCCGGCCGGCAGGGGTTTGACGTTGACGGTAATCTTCGAGCTGCTCACCTTGCGCGGTACATTATATATATCGGGTCCGCCTCCGAAGAAGGGGTCGATATTGCGGCGGCTCTGCACCACCACCTGTGCCACGGCGGTAATCTCCGCCGGGTCGATGGTCAGCGTGCCGGTCTGCTGGGGATAGAGCAGGAATTCACGCGCCACGAGGGTTTCATAGACTTTTCCGTTGAAGGTTTCGCGCTTACGGCGCACATTGTCGGCATCGAGTTCCTGCGCCCAAAAACCGTTGAACGACGGGAACTTCACGTCCTCGTAGCCCACGATGTTGACTCTCTGGTAGAGTTTGAAGGTCACACGCAGCGGTTCTCCCTTGAAAACCGTCGTGCGCGAGGCCACGGCACGCAACAGAATGTCGTCCTTGTCAATCTGGTTCTGCATCTGTCCGCTGCGGTCGGTCTCCTCACGAGGTTCACCCACGTCCTGCGACGACGAACCACCGCCCGACGACTTCGCCTCGTCGACAATATCGACGGGCTGGGGCGTGGTGTGGTAGGTCGAACCGTCGACCGCAATTTCGGCCTGACCGATGGTGGCGTTGCCCGCCCCCTGCGGCATCAGCACATAGGTGATGGTGTAGTTGACACTCCGTGTCATCGAACCGTTAATGACACTGATCGACTGCCCTTTGGAAGTGGCAGGACCGGCCAACACGTCAAAGCCCTCGAAAGAGGGGGCTTTGAACGTATTGTCGTCGGGCATTGCATTCAGAGAAAACTCCACACGGAAGGCCTCGCCCAATGCCACGGTCAGCGGCGTGGAGACCTCGAAGGTCACCTTGCCGTCGGCCATCGCACTGATAAAGGCGAAAACCATGAGGGTTGTAAGCGCTATTTTTCTAATAAAACCTTTCATTGCCTATACAACGTGGTTCACCGGGCAATATTGCATGCCCTTCACAATTAATTTTTTAGTGTTTGAAATCGGCGAAGAAGTCGTTGCTCTTGTCATCGACGATGATGAAAGCAGGGAAATTCTCCACATAAATCTTACGCACGGCCTCCATGCCCAGCTCGGGGAAGTCAACCACCTCGACCTTCTTGATGGAGTTCTTGGCCAGCACGGCAGCGGGACCGCCGATAGAACCCAGGTAGAAACCGCCGTGCTTCTTGCAAGCGTCGGTCACGGCCTGCGAACGGTTACCCTTGGCCACCATCACCAGCGAACCGCCGTTGGCCTGGAACAGGTCGACGTAGGGGTCCATACGACCTGCGGTGGTGGGACCGAACGAACCCGAAGCGTAGCCCTCGGGAGTCTTGGCGGGACCTGCGTAGTAGATGGGGTGCTTCTTGAAGTACTCGGGCATGGGCTTGCCTTCGTCGAGCATCTGCTTGATGCGTGCGTGTGCAATGTCACGGGCTACAATAAGCGTACCCTTCAGATTCAGACGGGTCTTGATGGGGTACTTGGTCAGCGTCTCGCGTACCTTGTCCATACCCTCGTCGAGGTCGATGTCGACGGCAGGAGTCATGGCAGGAGCCTCCTTGGGCAGGAAGCGTGCGGGGTTGTGCTCCAGCTCCTCGATGAAGATACCCTCGGGAATAATCTTGGCCTTGATGTTACGGTCGGCCGAGCAGCTCACGCCCAGACCCACGGGGCAAGATGCGGCGTGACGGGGGCAGCGGATAACGCGTACGTCGTGAACGAAGTACTTGCCGCCGAACTGTGCGCCGATACCGCTCTCGCGGCAGATCTTCAGCACCTTCTCCTCCCACTCCAGATCGCGGAAGCAGCGGCCACCCTCGTTACCCGAGGTGGGCAGCTCATCGAGATAGCCTGTCGAGGCCTTCTTCACGGTAGCCAGACACATCTCGGCCGAAGTACCGCCGATGACCAGTGCCAAGTGATAGGGAGGACACGCCGAGGTACCGAGGTCCTTGATGTGCTGCTGAATGAACTTGGTGAGCGACTCCTCGTTCAAGAGCGCCTTGGTCTCCTGGTAAAGGAAAGTCTTGTTGGCCGAACCGCCGCCCTTGGTCACGAACAGGAATTCGTACTCCATGCCGGGCTTGCCGCCGTAGATGTCGATCTGTGCGGGGAGGTTGGTGGCCGAGTTCTTCTCCTCGATCATCGAGAAGGGAACCACCTGAGAGTAGCGCAGGTTGCGCTCCTTGTAGGTGTCGTAGACACCGCGGGTGATGCACTCGGCATCGTCGGCGCCGGTGTAGACGTCCTCGCCCTTGTGAGCCACGCAGATGGCCGTACCGGTATCCTGACAGGTAGGCAGGTTACCCTCGGCAGCCACAGCCTGGTTCAGCAACATGGTGTAGGCCACGAACTTGTCGTTGTCGGTGGCTTCGGGGTCGTTGAGAATGTTGTTCAGTTTCTGGAGGTGGGCCGGACGCAGGTAGAACGACACCTCGTTGTAGGCCGTCTTGGCCAACAGTTCGAGACCTTTGGGGTCTACCTTCAAGATTTTGCGACCGTCGCACTCCACGACCTTTACATAGTCTTTGGTCAAAAGACGATAAGTGGTTTTGTCCTCACCCAGCGGGAGCGGCTCCTGATAGATAAATTCTGCCATGATGTTTGGTATGTTAGAATGTTATACTTGTGTTTTTTACACGATATTAATCTTGGCAAAAATACAAAAAACTATCCTTATTGCACAACATTTTTCGCCAAGCGTTTATTTTTTGCCAAAATGTACTGCTTTTGAAATAAATTTAATTAAATTTGTGCGATTTTTAGAACGCAACAATTCACTATATAAAATTAACAATATGGTATCTTACAAAGATTTGGGTCTTGTAAACACTCGTGAGATGTTTGCAAAGGCAATCAAGGGTGGTTATGCCATTCCCGCTTTCAACTTCAACAACATGGAGCAGATGCAGGCTATCATCTCTGCCTGCGTAGAGACTTCGTCGCCTGTGATTCTCCAGGTTTCGTCGGGTGCGCGCAAGTACGCTAACCAGACTCTCCTCCGTTACATGGCACAGGGTGCCGTTGAGTACGCAAAGGAGCTGGGTAAGAATATTCCTATCGTTCTTCACCTCGACCACGGTAACTCGTTCGAGCTGTGCAAGAGCTGTATCGACATGGGCTTCTCGTCGGTAATGATCGACGGTTCGTCGCTCCCCTACGAGGAGAACGTAGCCCTGACCAAGCAGGTTGTTGACTACGCACACCAGTTCGACGTAACCGTTGAGGGTGAGCTCGGCGTATTGGCAGGTGTTGAGGACGAGGTTGCTTCGGAGCACTCGCACTACACTGACCCCGCTGACGTAGAGGACTTCGTAAAGAAGACCGGTGTTGACTCGCTGGCTATCTCGATCGGTACTTCGCACGGTGCCAACAAGTTCAAGCCCGAACAGTGCACCCGCAACGCCGAGGGTATCCTCGTACCGCCCCCCTTGCGTTTCGATATCCTGAAGGAGATCGAGGAGCGTATCCCCGGATTCCCCATCGTACTCCACGGTTCTTCGTCGGTTCCCCAGGAGTATGTCAAGATCATCAACACCCACGGTGGTGCTTTGAAGGATGCAGTAGGTATTCCCGAGGAGCAGCTGCGTGAGGCTGCAAAGAGCGCTGTTTGCAAGATCAACATCGACTCTGACGGTCGTCTGGCCATGACTGCTGCCGTTCGCAAGATCTTCGTTGAGAATCCTGCCGAGTTCGACCCCCGCAAGTACCTCGGTCCCGCTCGTGACGAGCTGAAGAAGCTCTACATGCACAAGTGCGAGAACGTTCTGGGTTCTGCTGGCAAGGCAGAGTAAGGAATTACTCCATACTGACAATAAGGACAACCCGCAAAGGTTGTCCTTATTTTTTGCCCCTCGGCACCGCCACGGGGCATAAGAAAACCGCCTCCCCCTGAAAGGGCAAGGCGGTTTTCGTTTTTATCCGGCGTTGCTGCACACTATTCGGCCGCAGGGGCTGCAGAGGTTGCAGGGGCTGCCGGCTCGGGTTTCTCGAAACCGTCGGCCGCAGCACGCTGCTCCATGCGCTCGATGCGCGCGTCAAGGTCGGGGTGGGTCGAGAAGAGCTGGTTGAGCTTGCTGTTCTTCTGCGCACCGGCCTCCTCCTGCATCTGCTTCAGACGGCGGAACGAGAGGGCCATCGACCAGGGGTTACGTCCGGCAGCCTTGAGGAACTGATAGCCGTAGTCGTCGGCGTCACGCTCCTGACTCTTGGAATAGGTGGCCGACATGAGGGCGCTGCCCAAATCGCCGATTTGCGAGTCGGTCAGACGGGCGGCCTTGTCACTGCTCGAAGCAATGCCGTCCTTGAGTGCCGACGAGAGGAGTGCCATGCGGAAAGCCTTCTTGGAGTCCTTGTGGGCAATGTGGCCGATTTCGTGACCGATGACACCCAGCAGCTCCTCGTCCGACATGATGTCCATGAGCGACGAGAAGACACGGATACTGCCGTCGGCACACGCAAAGGCATTGACGTCGACCACGTGGTAGACCTTGAAATTCAGAGGCACACCCTCCACCTCAGTGATGCCGTCGGTGAGTCTGCGCAGACGCTGCGTGTAGGGGTTGTCCTCGGGCAGCACGGGGTTGTGCTTGTCCATCCAGTCGATGTACTCCTTGACATAGCCTCTGACCTGCTCGTCGGAGAGGGTGGCTGCCTGCGTGGCCTTCACCGCACCGCCGAGTGCCTTCTTCAAGTTGAACTGTGCCGAGGCAGGCAGACAGCACATCGCGGCCAGCAGTAGCAGCACGATTTTTAAAATTCCTGTGTTTTTCATTGGTAATCGGGTTGTTAACAGTAGTTATAAAGTTTTCATTCGAAGGATAAAAATAGGAAAAAATTTACCATTTCCGACACCTCAACCGTGCTTTTTTTCAAAAAAAAGCCTATTTTTACTCTCGCAAACCTTATGACTTTTCAACACCCATGAACAACACCCCAACACCTCCGGCACCCAAAGAGAGCATCGGATCGAAAATCCGCAGCATAGCGGCCATCGTCCTCTTCATCACCATGGTGGGCATCGGCTCGCTCTACCACAACGACACGCTGGTGAGCTGGTGGCTGCCCATAGAGGTAGCCGTGCTGCTCGCCCTCACCACCCTGCCCTTTGCCTGCCGTCTGAAGGCGCTGAGCAAGTGGTTCGACCGCATTGTCTACACCCTCTACGCCACGGGCGTCTTCTACTTCCTGTTGCTGATGATTAACGGCGCGGGACTCGACACCTCGACGGCGGTGGAGAAGGAGCTGATGGTAGTCAACAAATACGCACAGCAGCACCGCACGCGCCGCCACCACTCCACCTCGACCCACCGCTACACCACCCACCACATCGTGGTGCGCGACGACACGGGACGCACATTCAAGATACAGGTACAAAAAGGCCGATACCCCCGGATTCCCGTCAACCGCCCCCTGAAGGTGCAGGTGATGGAAGGAAGGCTCGGCTTTGCGGTCATCGACCGTATCTGACGATTATCGTATGTAGCGGCCGACAAACTCCGCCACCCGACGGGTGTACTCCTGCGGACAGTCGCGGTACGACACGGCGTGTGCGGCACCGGGTACGACCCACAACTCCTTTTCACCGGTCTTGGCCTCATAGAGCGGATAGACCATGCGTGTGGGGACATAGGTGTCGGCATCGCCGTGGATAAACATCATCGGCAGACGGCAGCGGGCCACCTGCCGCAGGGCGGAGGCCTCGCGGAAGTTCCAGCCGTATTTCCAGTCACACAACACGCTCGCCACATTCAGCAGCGGGAACGTCGGCAGCGAAAACTGCTCCGACAGCTCCTTGGAGAACTGGTCCCACACGCTCGTGTAGCCGCAATCCTCCACAAAACACTTCACACAGGGCTGCTGCTCTTCGCCCGAGACCATCATCGTGGTGGCCGCCCCCATCGAGATGCCGTGGACGACCATCTGCGTATTTCCGCCGAAACGCTCATTGGCCACCTCCGTCCAGCGCAGGACATCGAGACGGTCGAGCCACCCCATACGAATGGCCTCGCCCTCGCTCGCACCGTGGTAGCGCAGGTCGGGCAGCAGAATATTGAAGCCCAAATCGTGGTGGTAGAGATAACCGATCATCAGCATGCGCACCGAGTTGTCGGTGTAGCCGTGGACGATGACCGCCGTCTTGTCGGTCGGCACCGCGGCCGCGGCATAGATGGCGTGGAGACGCGCACCGTCGGGAGCCGTAATCACCGTATCGCGCAACGCCCCCGTGCGGCGCAGGGAGTCGGCCCACGGACGTAGCTGCGGATAGGTGGCATACATATATCTATATGAGCCTTCCACTCCGTCGGCCTCGCCCAGGGTCGGACGCAGCGAGAACGACAGCAGGTAGAAAGCCGCCGCCGTCACCCCGACAACGACGACCACAGCCGTCCACATCAGAATCTTGACATATTTTTTCATAATCACTCTTTGTTGTTCCACTCCTCGACAAACAACGACAACGCCAATCGGAAATACCGTCACCAAAGAAACGGCCCTCCGACAAGCGTTGTCGCTGAAATTATCCGATTCCCTTTCGGGATATTACTTGTTCATCTTGCGGCGGATATGCTCCAGCATATCGTCGGTCATGCGCGAAAGATCCCATTCGGGCTTCCAACCCCACTCCTCACGGGCGCAGGTGTCGTCCAGCGAGTTGGGCCAGCTCTCGGCGATGGCCTTCTTCACGGGGTCGACATCGTAGTCCATCGTGAAGTCGGGCATGCGCTTCTTCAACTCGGCGCAGATGATTTCGGGGGTGAAGCTCATCGAGGCGATGTTGAAGCTGTTGCGGTGAATCAGCTTTGCAGGGTCGGCCTCCATCAGCTCCACGCACGCGCGCAGCGCATCGGGCATATAAATCATATCCATATACACGTCGGCAGGCACGGGGCAGGTGAAACGGCCCTGCTTCACGGCCTCATAGTAAATCTCCACAGCGTAGTCGGTAGTACCGCCGCCGGGGAGGGTCACATTGGAGATGATGCCGGGGAAGCGCACCGAACGGGTATCGACACCGAAACGCTGGTGGTAGTAGTTGCCCAGCATCTCGCCCGTGTATTTGCAGACACCGTAGATGGTGGTGGGCTGCATGACGGTATCCTGGGGGGTCTTGTCCTTGGGCGATGTGGGGCCGAAAGCACCAATCGACGAAGGGGTGAAGAGTGCGCAGTTGTACTGGCGGGCCACCTCCAACGAGTTGTTCAAGGCACCCATGTTGATTTTCCATGCCAGCTGGGGATTCTTCTCGCCGGTAGCCGACAGCAGAGCCACCAGATTGAAGATGGCATCAATCTGATAACGGCTCACAATCGAAGCCAGAGCTTCGGCATTCAATGCGTCCAATACTTCGAAAGGTCCGTCCTGACCCAAAGTAGCAGTGCAGTCACGCATATCGGTGGCCACTACATTACCTGCACCATAGATACCGCGCAGGTAAACTGTAAGTTCGGAACCGATCTGACCACCGGCACCGACTATAAGAATTTTCTTCATAACAGATAGGTTATAATTTTGAAGTAAAGATAACGATTTATTTAATTAATTATCCTCTTTCGCCCGTTTTTATTTACACTATCTATCAACAACACCCGAAACGAGTTAGAATCAGCCGTTTGGCACCACCCCGACGACCAGCGGCGAAAGGAAGGAGAGACGTTGCGCGATTTTTTTTTGCATTTTTTTACAAAATTATTTGGAGGGAAAGAATATTGTGCTTATCTTTGCACCCGTTAAAACAAAACAACTGCTGTTTTAGCTCAGTGGTAGAGCACTTCCTTGGTAAGGAAGAGGTCACGAGTTCAAGTCTCGTAAACAGCTCACGAAAGGATAATCTCACGATTATCCTTTTTTTTTGTTTACACGGGTCTTTTTTCTACTTTTGTGAACAATTACCCCATATATTCCGTAAATTCACACCATCGAAACATCGGCAACACCATGAACGATATCCGCCACATCACATTTGAGCAGCTCACCCTCCCCCACCCCAAGATTATCGCCGGGCCGTGCAGTGCCGAAAGCGAGGAGCAGGTGATGGAGAGCGCCCGCCGGCTGTCCGCATGCGGTATCCGCATGTTCCGCGCCGGATTGTGGAAACCGCGCACCAAACCCGGAGGGTTCGAAGGCGTGGGCGCACAGGGCATCGCATGGCTCAAAAGAGTGAAGGACGAAACCGGAATGAAGGTGTCGACCGAGGTGGCCACCCCCCGCCATGTGGAGGAGGTGCTGCGCGGCGGCATCGACATGGTGTGGATTGGCGCACGCACCACGGCCAACCCCTTCGCCATGCAGGAGATTGCCGATGCACTGGAGGGGGTCGACCTCCCCGTGCTGGTCAAGAACCCCGTCAGCCCCGACCTCGAGTTGTGGATTGGCGCGCTGGAACGCCTCTACAATGCCGGCATACGACGCATGGCGGCCGTCCACCGCGGCTTCTCGTCGCTCGACAAGAGCATCTACCGCAACCGTCCGATGTGGGGAATCCCCATCGAACTCAAACGACGCCTTCCCCAAATCGAAATCTTCTGCGACCCCAGCCACATCGGCGGCAAACGCGAACTGATAGCCCCCATCTCGCAACAGGCAATGGATTTGGGCTTCGAGGGGCTGATGATTGAGTCGCACTGCACCCCCGACACCGCATGGAGCGACGCCGCACAGCAGATTACCCCCGAACGTCTGTCGGAAATCATCTGCCGCACGGTCATACGCGACAAGTGCTGCCGCGCCGAGGACCTCAACGAGTTGCGCTCGCAGATTGACAAGACCGACGACGAGCTGGTGGAGCTGCTGGCCCACCGCATGAAGGTGGCGCGCATGATTGGCCGCTACAAACGCCGCCACAACATGCCCGTACTCCAGCGCGACCGCTACGAGGAGCTGCTGGCACGCCGCACCGCCGAAGCCGAACGTCTGGGCATGGAGGGCGAGTTCATGCGCACGCTCATGCAGGCCATACACGAGGAGTCGGTCCGCCAGCAGATGGACGTACTCGACGAGCACGGTGCCAACGATGACAAACTGTAAAAACACCCGAAGCCGCGGCTTCGGAAAACCTTATAAACCTCAGGTATCATGACATCACTTTACCACGATATCATCTTCGGCCCGATACATTCGCGCCGACTGGGACTCTCGCTCGGCGTCAACCTTCTGCCCACCGAGTCGAAGCTCTGTTCCTTTGACTGTATCTACTGTGAGTGTGGCTGGAATGGCGAACACCCCGGCAAAAAGCGGTTCAACGCACGCGACGATGTGCGCACGCTCCTCGAAAAGACCCTCCGCGAGATGGTCGACGGCGGCACACCGCCCGATGTCATCACCTTTGCCGGCAACGGAGAGCCGACCCTCCACCCCGATTTCGAGGCCATCATCGACGACACTCTCGCACTGCGCGACCGTCTGTGTCCCAAGGCCAAGGTGTCGGTGTTGTCGAACTCCACACAGATTCACCGCGACGACGTGCGCCGCGCCCTGCTGCGTGTCGACAACAACATTCTCAAACTCGACTCGGCCTTCGACTCGACGGTGCGGATTGTCGACAATCCGCAGAGTGCCTCCTACTCGGTGCGCGGCATCGTGGAGCTGATGAAGCGGTTCGACGGCCGTTTCATCATGCAGACCATGTTCCTGCGCGGCGAATACGAGGGTCAGCCGATTGACAACACCACTGAGGAGGAGGTGGAGGCATGGCTTCGTCTGGTGGAGGAGACCCGCCCCCGACAGGTGATGGTCTACTCGCTCGACCGCGACACCCCGTGTCAGACCCTCGAGAAGGTCTCCAGAGAGGAGTTGGAGCGGATAGCCCTCCGCGTCCGTGCCCTGGGCATCGAGTGCTCGGTAGCCTGAGTGCAGCCTCACGACAAAACACAACAAGCCGTACATCTTGCGATGTACGGCTTGTTGGTTATATGGGAAACAGGCGTGTTGCCCGTCTTATTTCTTCATCAGCGAGCGAACGGTCTCGAGGATACCCTCCTCGTCGTAGCCGCACAGGGCATACAGCTCCCCGGGTGTGCCGTGGTGTATCCACTCGTCGCCCACACCGAGGTTGCGGATTTCGGGCCGGTAGCCGTGACGCGCAAACCATGCCGACACCGCTTCGCCGACACCGCCTCTTACGGCACCGTCCTCCACGGTCACCACACGTCGGAAGCGGCGTCCCACCTCGTCGAGCAACTCCTCGTCGAGGGGCTTCACGAATCTGAGGTCGTAGCACGCCACACCGATGCCCTCCTTCAGGGCACGGTCAGCCGCACGCAGGGCGAAGTTACCCATCGTGCCGACGGTCAGCACCGCCACATCGTCCCCCTCGCGGACACAACGTCCCACACCGGTGACAATCTCCTCGAACTCACGGCCGCGCCACTCCACGCCCTCGCCGTTGCCGCGCGGATAACGTATCATGTAGGGACAGCCGGCATGGAGTGCCGTGTACATCATGTTACGCAGTTCGCGCTCGTTCATCGGGGCGGCGATAATCATGTCGGGCAGTGCCGCAAAGGCCACCATGTCGAAAAGACCGTGGTGGGTGACACCGTCCTCGCCCACCAGTCCGCCGCGGTCGAGACACATCACCACGGGGAGCTTCTGAATCGCCACATCGTGAATGACATTGTCGTAGGCGCGCTGCATGAAGGTGGAGTAGATGTTGCAGAACGGCACCATGCCCGCAGCGGCGAGACCTGCCGAGAAGGTCACGGCATGTCCCTCGGCGATGCCCACATCGAAACAACGGTCGGGCATCTCGCGCATCATGATGTTCATCGAGCAGCCCGTGGGCATGGCAGGCGTGACACCCACCACACGCTCGTCGGTCCGGGCCAGCTCCAGCAATGTGATGCCGAACACGTCCTGATAGCGGTCGGCACCGCCCTTCGAGGCGATACGCTCGCCGGTCTGGGGGTTGAAGCGTCCGGGGGCATGCCAGGTACATTTGTCCTGCTCGGCCGGATTGTAGCCCTTGCCCTTGACCGTCAGCACATGCAACAGTTTGGGGCCGGGAATATCCTTCAAGGCACGCAGCGTGCGCACCAGTTCTTCGATATTGTGGCCGTCGACGGGTCCGAAATAGCGGAAATTGAGGCTCTCGAACAGATTGCTCTTGTTGAGCAGCCCCTGTTTCACGGCATTGCCCGTCTTCTGGCAGAGACGCAGCAGACGCGGTGTATGGGAAAGGATACCCCACAGCCGCTGCTTGAAGCGGTTGTAGTGTACCGAGGTCGATATCTTCAGCAGATAGTTCTTCAGTGCGCCCGTCGCCTGGTCGATGGCCATGTTGTTGTCGTTGAGAATCACCAGCAGATTGGTGTCGCGGCAGGCACCGGCGTTGTTCAGACCCTCGAAGGCCAGACCTCCGGTCATCGAACCGTCACCGATGACGGCCACCACGCTGTGATGCTCGCCACGCAGTTCGGCCGCCTTGGCCATGCCGAAAGCCGCCGAGATGGAGACCGACGCATGACCGCCGCCGAAGGCATCGTAACGACTCTCCTCCATACGCGGGAAGCCGCTGATGCCGCCCAGCTGACGCTTGTGGTGGAAGGCCTCGCGCCGCCCCGTGATGATTTTGTGGGGGTAGGTCTGATGACCCACGTCCCACACGATTTTGTCGTGGGGCGTGTCGAACACATAGTGCAGTGCCGACGACAGTTCCACGGCACCCAGACTCGATGCCAGGTGTCCCGGATTGACGGAGCACTCCTCGATGATGTACCGTCGCAACTCGTCGCAATAGGTACGCAACTCGTCCTCGGAGAGTCGTTTCAAATCCTCCGGCGAGTCAATTTTGTTCAGCAATATGTATTTATCGGCTTGCATGTCGTACAAAGATAACAGAAATAGATTTTTTTTCAAAGAAAATTCCTATCTTCGCGTAACGACAAATCCATTTTCATTATGAAATACAATCGAATACTCCTCAAATTGAGTGGCGAATCGCTCCAGGGCAGCCAGAAATACGGCCTCGCACCCGACAAACTCCAATCCTATGCCGAGCAAATCAAGGCTGTGGCACAGACCGGCGTACAAATCGGTATTGTCATCGGCGGCGGCAACATTTTCCGCGGCATGACCGGCGCCAAGAAGGGTTTTGACCGTGTGAAGGGCGACCAGATGGGTATGCTGGCCACCATCATCAACTCCCTGGCACTGCAGTCGGCACTCGAGGACAACGGTGTGAAGGCCAAGGTGCTGACCTCAATCCGCATGGAACCCATCGGAGAGTATTATTCGAAGGCGCGCGCCATCGAGTATCTCGAAGCCGGTTATGTGGTCATCATCGGCGGCGGCACGTCAAATCCGTTCTTCACCACCGATTCGGCATCAGCTTTGCGTGGTATAGAAATCGAGGCCGACGTATTGCTCAAGGGTACACGTGTCGACGGTGTCTACACGGCCGACCCCGAAAAAGACCCCACAGCCGTGAAATTCGATGAAATCACCTTCGACGAAGTATATGCACGCCACCTCAAAATCATGGACCTCACAGCCTTCACCCTCTGTCAGGAGAACAAGCTCGGCATCATCGTCTTCGACATGGATACCGAGGGCAATCTCGAAAAGGTGTTGGCCGGCCAGCCCATCGGCACACTCGTAAAACCCTGATGTTATGGCAGCAAAGAAAAACAACAGACTCCTGTTTATCCTTCTGGCACTCATCGTGCTTATCGGAGGAATCATTCTCTTCATGCCCACCATGGCTCCCGACAACGCGCAGAACAAGCGTCAGACCACCGAGGAGACCACTCTGGTCAAGGTCGGTGACACGGCTCCCGACTTCACGGTCGAGATGCTCTCGGGCGAGCGCATCACCCTCTCCGAACTGAAGGGCAAGGTGGTGCTGGTGACCTTCTGGGCCACCTGGTGCCCCCCCTGCCGCGAGGAGTTGACCCATGTGCAGAAGGAGATTGTCGACCGCTTCGCCGGCCGCGACTTCGTGTTCCTGCCCGTCTCGAGAGGCGAGGAGAAGGCCGTGGTCGAGAAGTTCATCGCCGAGAAGGGCTACACCTTCCCCGTGGGCATCGACCCCCAACGCAAGGTCTATGACCTCTTCGCCTCGAACTATGTGCCGCGCAACTTCCTCATCGGCAGCGACGGAAAGGTGATGCTCACCACCGTGGGCTTCGATGCCGCAGAGTTCGCTCACCTGACGCAGACCATCGACGGCGCAACACAAACACAGAAAGAACAATAAACCGAATATAATATTATGGATACAAAAACAATTCTTGAAGCAGCCGGTTCAAAGATGATGAAGAGCGTTGCTCACCTCGAGGAGGAACTCTCCAATGTCAGAGCAGGCAAAGCCACACCCAACGTACTGAACGGTGTCATGGTCGACTACTTCGGTTCGCAGGTTCCCGTGTCGGGAGCAGCGAGCGTTACCGTACCCGATGCCAAAACCATTCTTATCCAGCCGTGGGACAAAAACATGTTGCGCCCCATCGAGAAGGCCATCATCGACTCCAACATCGGTCTGGCACCCTCGAACAACGGCGAGCAGATTCGTCTGTCGATTCCTCCCTTGACCGAGGACCGTCGTAAGGAGCTCGTAAAGCAGGTTCACGGCTACGGCGAGCAGGCACGCATCGGTCTGCGTAACGCACGCCGCGAGGCTGTCGACGCCTTCAAGAAGGCCCAGAAGGAGGGTATGCCCGAAGACGAGGCCAAGGACGGCGAGACCCAGTCGCAGAAGCTGCTGGAGAAGTACAGCAAGCAGCTCGACGAGGTGATGTCGAAGAAAGAGAAGGAAATCATGACCGTCTGATGCGGTCGTCGGTTTCCGACAAAAAAGTCTGTTTTCCCCGAAAGGAAAACAGACTTTTTTTTGTGTTCCTGCGGAAAAGGCTACTTCACCGCATTGCAGTCGAGCCACTCCACCACGGCCTCCAGCACCACCTCCGCCATGGTGGTCTCCAGCTCCTCGTACTCCGCGACTTCGCCCGTCACACAAGGCTGGAAAAGGTGGTTACAATCGGGAACAACCTTCGCCACGAGACGGCCGTTGCCCTTGAGCAACTCGCGCAGGCGACCCAGATGTGCCGCGGCATCGACCTGAGTATCCTTGTCGCCGTTCAGAGCCAATACGGGCAGGTGGTCGCAGGCCGCAATCGCCTCCGCAGGGTCATAGCACACAAAGGCGTGCAACCATGCCGAAGCGGCCAGCGCATCGAAGAACGACAACACATCGCCCACCTCACGGGGCAGTCGGCGCAACTCGGGTAAAGCCTCCAGTTCGCGGCGCAACTCGTCGTGCCGTGCCGCCAGTTCCTCGAACGGATACGCACGCGCCACCTCGACGATACGCTTCCTCTCCGTCATCATCTGCCCGCGGAGCTCATCGGGCAGATGTCGCAGGGCATGTTGCGCCTGCATCTCCAGCACCTTGTCGCCCGACAACATCGAGCCGGCCAACGAGACGATGAAATCGACCTTGCGCTCCGCGGCCGCCGCCATGAAAGCAATGGTGCCGCCCTCGCTGTGTCCCATGATGCCGCACGGCACTTGAGCCAGCTGCGGGTCGCGCTTCACGAAATCGACCGCCCCGAGGGCGTCCTCTCTGAAATTGGCGGTCGTGGCGGCGGCATAACACGCCTGCACCTCCGGCGATGCTCCATAGCCGCGGTCGTCGTAGCGCAGCACGGCATAGCCCTCACGGGTCAGGCGGTCGGCCAGCACCGCAAAGGGACGATGTTCGAAAATCTCCTCGTCGCGGTTCTGCAATCCGCTGCCTGTCACCAGCACCACCACGGCCTTGACCTCTTCCGAAGCAGGACGGGTCAGCGTGCCGTGCAACTCCACCCCCTCATCGCGGCTCTCGAAGGTGACATTTTCCGAACGGTAGGGAAATGGCGGACGCGGGGTCTGCGGACGTCGGAGCGTCTGCTTGGCCAGCGGCATCATGTAGTCGACACCGTTCTGCGTAAACGTACCCATCACCATCGACGGAGTCATCACCGTTCCCTCATAGCGTATTCCCAGACGGGGCAGTTGCAGCGTCACCGCTCCCCCACCGACCTTCACCGAGTCAACGGGAATACCGAAAGCCCCCTGGTCGGGCGAGTCCATCGTCACCTTCCACCCCTCATCGGCAGGCGAGAAGCGGAACACCACTCTGAGAGTGTGTCCCCCGACATCGAGTGTTCCCGACCATTTCCCCTTCATCTCCTGCGCCATGCCCCACACGGGCAGCAGCAGGCACATCAGCCACAAGATTCTTTTCATGATTTCAGACATTCTGCCACCCCGAAAAGGCGGCAATCCACTCTTGCAAGGTAGACATTTTGCGCCAATCCGCCAAACATTCGCCCCACTCTTTACCTCTGCCGCCGACCTCCGCGACAACTTCGCCGACCTCCGCCGCGTCCTCTTCGGGCTGCCCCCCCTCCGCCGCCGCAACGTCCGTTTTCGGGCAACCTTCTCTCCGCCACGGCATCGTCTGCGGGCAACCGCCGCCGTGTCCGTTCGCCGCCTATCGGGGAAACCGCCTGCCGACAGACATTTACGGAAGCATATAAATATAGGTACAAAAAAAGGCTCCGAACGGATAACCGTTCGGAGCCACTATTTATTGAGGTGTTACCCTCTCAAAATCCGTTGTGAGAATTACTTCAACTTGGGACCAGCAGCAACGAGAGACTTACCCTCCTCGTTACCGGTGAACTTAGCGAAGTTCTTCACGAAGCGACCTGCCAAATCCTCAGCACGCTTCTCCCACTCGCCGGCCTCGGTGTAAGTGTCACGAGGATCGAGGATGTGAGCGTCAACACCCGGCAACTCGGTGGGAACCTTGAAGTCGAATGTGGGGATCATCTTGGTAGGAGCCTTGTCGATCGAACCGTCGAGGATAGCGTCGATGATACCACGAGTATCGCGGATCGAGATACGCTTGCCGGTACCGTTCCAACCGGTGTTCACGAGGTATGCGGTAGCGCCCGACTGCTGCATGCGCTTAACCAGCTCCTCACCGTACTTGGTGGGGTGCAGCGACAGGAACGCAGCACCGAAGCAAGCCGAGAAGGTAGGAGTGGGCTCGGTGATACCACGCTCGGTACCAGCCAACTTGGCGGTGAAACCCGACAGGAAGTAGTACTTGGTCTGCTCGGGAGTCAGAATCGAAACGGGAGGCAGTACACCGAATGCGTCAGCCGACAGGAAGATTACCTTCTTAGCGGCGGGAGCCTTCGATACGGGCTTCACGATGTTGTTGATGTGGAAGATAGGATACGAAACACGAGTGTTCTCGGTAACCGACTTGTCAGCGTAGTCGCAGTGGCCGTTCTCGTCAACAGTTACGTTCTCGAGCAGCGCGTTGCGGCGGATAGCGTTCCAGATATCGGGCTCGTTCTCCTGCGAGAGGTTGATAACCTTGGCGTAGCAACCGCCCTCGAAGTTGAACACACCGTCGTCGTCCCAACCGTGCTCGTCGTCACCGATCAGCTGACGCTTGGGGTCGGTCGACAGAGTGGTCTTACCAGTACCCGACAGACCGAAGAAGATAGCGGTCTCGCCCTTCTCGTTGGTGTTGGCCGAGCAGTGCATGGCAGCGATGCCCTTCAGGGGGAGGAGGTAGTTCATGTAAGAGAACATACCCTTCTTCATCTCACCACCGTACCAGGTATTGATGATTACCTGCATCTTCTCGGTGAGGTTGAATACAACGGCGGTCTCAGAGTTCAGACCCAACTCCTTGTAGTTCTCAACCTTGGCCTTCGAAGCGTTCAATACTACGAAATCGGGCTCACCGTACTCCTCCAACTCAGCGTCGGTGGGGCGGATAAACATATTCTTAACGAAGTGAGCCTGCCAAGCCACCTCCATGATGAAACGAATCTTCAGACGAGTGCTCTCGTTGGCACCGCAGAAAGTATCGACAACATAGAGCTTCTTGTTCGACAGCTCGGTACCAGCGAGCTTCTTCAGCTCGTTCCATGCCTCAACGCTGACGGGCTTGTTGTCGTTCTTATACTCGTCAGATGTCCACCAGATGGTATCCTTGGTAACATCGTCCTTTACCCAGAACTTATCCTTGGGTGAACGGCCGGTATAAACGCCAGTCATTACGTTAACGGCACCGGTGTCGGTGAGCTGACCCTTGTCAAAACCGGTCAGACCTTCCTTAGTCTCCTCGCGGAACAACTCATCGTAAGAGGGGTTGTAGATGACCTCAGTTGCGCCGGTAATACCGTACTTCTGCAAATCCAATTTGTTCATAATAATTTATTTTAAATTAAAAAACATCTTTTGCTTTTCATTTCGAAACTGTTCGTCTCGCAGGTGTCAATATAACAAAACCTTTCGACTTTTACAACTCCGACGCCACAAAGATAGGAAATGTTTTAGACTTGTGAAAAGATTAACAATGAAAATTCATTTTTTTTCAATTATTTTTTCCAATAGTCCCATCAGCCCGATTTATGCCCTCTTTTGCTCCCAAAATGCCGCCTGCGCCACCACGACTACACCGACAGTATCAGACAGATGCCTGCGCGACGGCCGAGGGATTGCAAAATATTGGCAGGCGATGTTTTTTTGTTTGCAAATTTTTTGTTAAATTTGAGATATGGCAGGAATATATTACCACATACCCTTCTGCAAACGGATATGCGCCTACTGCGATTTCTACAAGAGCGCAGAGCTCAAATATACCGATGCAGCCCTCGAAAGAATGCACGCCGAGCTGGAAGAAAGGAAAGATTATCTTTCGAATGAAAAAATCGAGACCCTCTATTTCGGCGGCGGCACCCCCTCGCTGCTTTCGACCCGTCAGATTGCCGGACTGCTCGCCCACACACGCGAGTGCATGGATTGCAGCCGGGTGGAGGAGGTCACCCTCGAGGCCAACCCCGACGACCTCACCCCCCGTTATCTGGCCGAACTGCGTCAGGCGGGCGTCAACCGTCTTTCGATAGGCATACAGTCGTTCGACGACGAGTGCCTGAAGCTGATGAACCGCCGTCACACGGCCGCCGAAGCGGAGCGTGTGGTGACCGAGGCACAGCAGGCCGGATTCGACAATCTGACCATCGACCTCATCTACGGCGTGCCAGGATTTCAGGGCAGCCGTCTCGAGGAGTCGCTCGAGCGCGCCGTGGCACTGGGTGTGCAGCACATTTCGGCCTACCACCTGACCATCGAACCCGACACCGCCTTCGGCCGCCGCATGGCACGCGGCAACTTCGCCCCCGTGAGCGAGGAGGTCAGCGAGGAGGAGTACCTCAAGGTACACCACACCCTCACCCGTGCCAGCTTCGAGCATTACGAGATTTCGAACTTCGCCCTGCCGGGCTTCCGCGCCCGTCACAATGCCGCCTACTGGCACGGACGCAAGTACCTCGGCATAGGTGCCGGCGCCCACTCCTACGACGGCAACGAACGCCACTGGAATGTCAGCTCGGTGAAGGACTACATCGCAGGGGCGGCCCCCGAAGCCGAGCAGCTCACCCCCCACGACAAGTTCAACGAATATGTCATGACACGGCTGCGCACCTGCGAGGGCATCGACCTCCACCAGATGGCCGCCCTCTTCGGCGAGGAGCATGCCCGCATGACGCTGAAAAATGCGGCACGGTTTACGGCCGCGGGAATTATGCGACAAAATGAACACAAACTGTTTATTCCACCCGAAAAATTCCTGCTTTCCGATGCCGTCATCGCGGAATTGTTCGAATGAGCGGACGGAAGGGGCAATTTACTGATAGAGAAAAGCATAAAATTTTTTAAATAATTTTATTAAGCGCGGAATTTTGTTGCTTAATATAAATATATGTATTACATTTGCGACCTATTTAAAACAACGATATAACAATATCACAAAATAACCTTATTAATATGAACAACGCAAAACATACCCCTGACTACCTTTTTGAGGTGAGCTGGGAAGTATGCAACAAGGTCGGAGGTATCCACACCGTAGTTTCGACCAAAGCAAAAACTGCCACCCGTAAGTTCGGGGATAAATATCTTTTAATCGGTCCCGACCTGGCACACGAAGGTGCCAACAGCGAATTTGAAGAGGACACCAACCTCCTCAAGAGCTGGCGTCAGGAAGTCTACAAACAGGGACTCCGTATCCGCATCGGACGCTGGAAAATCAAGGGTGAACCCATCGCCATTCTGGTGGACTTCACCTCGCTCATTCCCCGCAAGGACGAAATCCTCGAGGAGCTGTGGAAAGACTACCATGTAGATTCGATTTCGGGTCAGTGGGACTACATCGAGCCCGTGCTCTTCGGCTATGCTTCGGGCATGGTCATCAACTCCTACGTCAACACCTTCTGCGACTCCACCCAAAAGGTGGCCGCCCACTTCCACGAGTGGATGACCGCAGCAGGTTCACTCTATCTGCGCAAGCAGGCCCCCTATGTGGCCACCGTGTTCACCACCCACGCCACCGTCATGGGCCGCTGCATCGCAGGCAACAATCTCCACCTCTACAACGACCTCACCAAGTTCTGTGCCGACGACCTGGCACGCCAGTTCAACGTGACGGCCAAGCACTCCATCGAGAAGATGTCGGCAGCCAACTGCGACGTGTTCGCCACCGTGAGCGAAATCACCTCCAACGAGTGTAAGTATCTGCTCAACCGCGAGCCCGACTGCATCACCCCCAACGGTTTCGAAAACGACTTCGTATGGACGGGCGAGGAGCTGGCCGCCAAGCGTGCGGAGGCCCGCAAGTCGATGATTGAGGTGGCCGAAGCCTGCCTGGGCGAGAAGTTCACCACCGACCCCATCATCATCGGCACCAGCGGCCGCTACGAGTTCCGCAACAAGGGTCTCGACGTATTCCTCGGTTCGCTGAAGAAACTGGCCACATCGAGCCGTCTCGAGCGCGAGCTGCTGGTCTACATCACCGTGCCGGCCGGCAACCGTGGTCCGCGTGTCGACATTCAGGCCCACATGGCCGATGCCAACGCCCCCATCGACGCCAACCAGTACCGTTTCTCGACCCACTACCTCGAGAACGTGGCCCACGACCCCATCGTCAACACCATCAAGGGTTCGGTGCTGGAGAGCGGCGAGTCGAAGGTGAAGGTCATCTTCGTGCCGACCTACCTCAACCGCAACGACGGCATCTTCGACAAGGACTACTACGAGCTGCTCGTGGGCATGGACCTCACCGTATTCCCCTCCTACTACGAGCCGTGGGGCTACACTCCGCTGGAGAGCATCGCCTTCTCGGTGCCGACCATCACCACCTCGCTGGCCGGATTCGGCAAGTGGGTCGAGGAGCATAGAGACACAAAGGGCGTCAAGGTCTTCCGCCGCGACGACTACAACGATATCGAAATCGAGAGCGAAATCGCCAACGCCATCACCGAGTTCAGCCACTTGAGCCAGGAGGAGGTCAACATCGTGCGCAAGTCGGCTCTCGACCTGTCGGAGGACGCCCTCTGGAGCCGCCTCTACTCGGCTTACGAGCAGGCCTACTCCGAGGCGGTGGAAAATTCCACCGTGCGCACCAACCGCGCGCTGCTGGACAACGGCGGTTCGCGCACCGAACAGATCAACTTCGTGCGCCAGCAGCTCTTCGTCGAGCAGCCCAACTGGCACCGCATGATGGTCGACAAGCGTCTGCCCCAGAGCCTCCACGCCCTGGAGGAGTTGTCGCGCAACCTGTGGTGGTGCTGGAATCCCGGCGCACGCGACATCTTCGAGAACATCGACCCCCAGCTGTGGACCGAGTGCGACCGCAACCCCATCGCCTTCCTCGACAAGCTGAGCATCGAACGCATCAAGGAGTTGGAGCAGGACAACGAGTTCCTCCAGCAGCTGGACACCGTCTACACCAACTTCCGCAACTATATGAACGAGAAGCCCGACCCCAAGGCCACGACCATCTCCTACTTCTCGATGGAGTACGGTCTCCACTCTTCGCTGAAGATTTACTCGGGCGGTCTGGGCATTCTGGCCGGTGACTACCTCAAGGAGGCATCGGACAAGAACGTGCCGATGGCGGCCGTGGGTCTGCTCTACCGCTACGGCTACTTCACCCAGCGTCTGTCGGCGCAGGGCGCACAGGAAGCCACCTACGAGGCACAGAACTTCTTCAAGCTGCCCATCTCGCCCGTGCGTGACGAGAACGGCAACTGGGTGACCGTGTCGGTGGCCTTCCCCGGACGTACCCTCTCGGCACGCGTATGGCTGTGTCAGGTGGGCCGTACCGACCTCTATCTGCTCGACGCCGACTACGAGGACAACCTCGAGGAGGATCGTCAGATTACCCACTACCTCTATGGCGGCGACTGGGAGAACCGTCTCAAGCAGGAGATGCTGCTCGGTATCGGCGGTATCCGCGCCCTGAGAAAGCTGGGCATCAAGCACGACGTGTACCACTGCAACGAGGGTCATGCCGCATTCATCGGCATCGAGCGTATCCGCGACCTGGTCAACCACAAGAAACTCTCCTTCTCGGAGGCGCTGGAGGTGGTTCGTTCGTCGGCCCTCTTCACCACCCACACCCCTGTGCCGGCAGGTCACGATGCCTTCCCCGAGTCGATGATTCGTCAGTACATGTCGCACTATCCCGACGTGCTGGGCATCACCTGGGAGCAGTACATCAACCTCGGAAAGACCAACCCCAACGACCCCAACGAGAAATTCTCGATGTCGGTGCTGGCCTGCAACCTCTCGCAGGAGGTCAACGGTGTGTCGTGGCTCCACGGCGAGGTGTCGAAGGAGATTCTGGGCAACATGTGGCCGGGCTACTTCAAGAACGAGCTGCACATCGGCTATGTGACCAACGGCGTTCACTTTCCCACCTGGATTGCATCGTCGCTGCGCCGTCTCTACGAGCGTTACTTCCCCGAGGGCTTCAACCACCACATATATAACATTCCCGAGTGGCAGAAGGTTCACAACATTCCCGACGAGGAGCTGTGGAAGGAGCGTATCCACCTCAAGGAGCGTCTCATCAAGCATATCCGCCGCCGCTTCAGCGACCCCTCACAGGTGCGTCTCGACTCTCCGCGTCAGATGATTCAGATTTCGGAGTCGGTGAAGCCCGAGGTGCTGACCATCGGTTTCGCCCGCCGCTTCGCCACCTACAAGCGCGCCTACCTGCTGTTCACCAACCTCGACCGTCTGTCGGCCATTGTCAACAACCCCGAGCGCCCCGTGCAGTTCATCTTCGCGGGTAAGGCCCACCCCAACGACCGTCCGGGTCAGGACCTCATCAAGCGCATCGTCGAGGTGTCGAAGATGCCGCAGTTCGTGGGCAAGATTCTCTTCCTGCAGAACTACGACATGGAGCTGGCCCGCCGCATGGTGCAGGGTGTCGACGTATGGCTGAACACCCCCACCCGTCCGCTGGAGGCTTCGGGTACTTCGGGCGAGAAGTGTGTGATGAACGGTGTAATGCAGTTCTCGGTACTCGACGGCTGGTGGGTCGAGGGCTACAAGGAGGGTGCCGGCTGGATGCTGCCCATGGAGCGCACCTTCACCGACCAGCACTATCAGGACGAGCTGGACGCCGAGATGATTTACAACACCATCGAGAACAAGATTGCGCCGCTCTACTACAAGCGCGGCGAGGACAATATCCCCCACGACTGGGTATCGTCGGTGAAGAGCTGTATCGCCGACATCGCGTCGAACTTCACCATGAACCGCATGCTCATCGACTATGAGGAGCGCTTCTACAACCAGCTGACCGAGCGCAAGCACAAGATCATGGCCGACAGCTACCGCATGGCCCGCGAACTGGCCGCCTGGAAACGCAAGGTATCGGCGGCGTGGGACAATGTGAAGGTTCTCGACGTGCAGCGCGTGAAACTCTGCAAGAGCGCCGTGTATGTGGGCGAACAATACCACTTCGAGGTGACGCTCGACATCGCCAACCTCCGTCCCGAGGATTTGGGTGTGGAGATGGTAGTGGCCAAGCAGATCATCGGCGGCCAGAGCATCAATGTCGAAAAGACAATGGCACTCGACCGTGTGAAGGTGGAAAACAACAAGGTAACCTACTCACTGGACTACACCCCCGACAAGAGCGGTACATTCGATGTCGCACTCAGAGTATTCCCTCAGAATGAGATGCTTGCACACAGAATGGACTTCGCGCTGGTAAAATGGGCTTAATAGTTGTCGAATAATGGAATCGGAGAGATTTTTCAATGAAAATCTTTCCGATTCCGTTATATTATTGTTATCTTTAACACATAAGAACCGCATTTATATATCTATATGTCAGCACTAACCTTCGACAAACAGGAATTGGGCAATCTGGAGTATTCGCTGCAGCGCGAGATGCTGGCCACCGACCGAATCGGCGGCTACATGAGCACCACCATCGTCTGCTGCAATACGCGCCGCTACCACGGACTCATCGTTGCCCCCATCGATGACAGCGACCGCACCTATCTGCTGCTGTCGTCGCTCGACGAAACCATTGTTCAGCACGACCAGACCTTCAACCTGGCGTTGCACCGCTTCAATGGAACGTATGAACCGCGAGGTCACAAATACATCACCGACTTCGCCTACACCCCCACCCCCACCATCACCTACCGTGTGGGTGGCGTGATACTGAAAAAAGAGATGCTGTGGATTCACAAACGCACACAGCTCATGATTCGCTACACACTGGTCGACGCCCACTCCGACACCCGTCTGCGTCTGCGTCCGTTCCTCGCCTTCCGCGACAAGCACGCCCTCACCCATGCCAACATGGAAGCCGACGGCCACTCCTATCCGGCAGTCAACGGTGTGAAGTGCCGTCTCTACAACTCGTTCCCCTGGCTCTACCTCCAGACCAGCAAGGCCGACACGGAGTTCGTTCCGGCTCCCGACTGGTACTACAACTTCGAGTACCAGCAGGACATCGCCCGCGGCTATGAGGGTCACGAGGACCTGCTCACCACAGGCTATTTCGAGGTGGGTCTCAAGAAGGGCGAGAGCGTCATCTTCTCGGCCTCGCTCGACGAGATGGGCTCCATCAAGACCATCGAGGAGATGTTCGAAGCCTCCATCGCACGCCGTACCCACAAGATTGACTTCAAGAGCTGTCTCGAGCATTCGGCCCGTCAGTTCATTATCCGCCGTCCGGGCAACCGCACCGAGATTGTGGCCGGCTACCCCTGGCACGGCATCAAGGGCCGTCAGGCCTTCGTGGCACTGCCGGGCATCTCCATCGCCCAGAACCACAAGGAGGACTGCATCGACGCCCTCGACACCTATGTCAACGCCATGAAGGACGGCATGTTCACCGGCACGGCAGCCGCTTCGGAGGCTGTCGACGCTCCGCTGTGGTTCTTCTGGACACTCCAGAAGCTGGAGAAGGAGACTGGCAGCGACGAAATCTGGAAGCGTTACGGACAGGTGATGAAACAGTTGCTGGAGGCCTACCGCAAAGGTATCAATGGCGGCATTATCCTCAACGACAACGGACTCATCTGGGCTTCGTCCTACGACAAGGCGCTCACCTGGATGGACACCAAGGTCAACGGCCATCTGCTCACCCCGCGCAACGGCTATCAGGTGGAGGTCAATGCCCTGTGGTACAACGCCGTCTGCTACACCCTCTCGCTGGCCCGACAGCACGGCGACACCGCCTTTGTGACCGACTGGGAGCAGCTTCCGGCCAAGACCGCCGAGAGCTTCAACGCCATCTTCCGCCTGCCGGAGGGCCATCTGGCCGACTATGTGGGCGAGGGCGGTGCCAACCGCGACATACGCCCCAACATGATTGTGGCCTGCGGTCTGCCCTACAAGATGATTGACATCGACACCCAGATTGACGTTATCCGCACCATTCGCCAGCACCTGCTCACTCCGCGCGGCCTGCGTTCGCTCTCCCCCCGCAACCCCCTCTACAAGGGTTCACAGGAGGGAAGCCCCGAGGAACGCGATTACGCCGCAAAGAACGGTTCGGTATGGGTATGGCCGCTGGAGTTCTACGTGCAGGCCTGCTTCGACATCGACGGCGACGCCTTCCTGCCCCAGGCACAGGAGATTCTGGCCGGCTTCGAGGAGGATATCCAGACCTACGGCATCGGTTCCGTCAACGAGCTCTACGACGCCGACCCCCCGTATGCCCCCAAGGGTGCCATCTCGCAGGCATGGAGCGTGGGCGCGGTGTCCGACATCATTCGCATGATTGAGGAACGCAGCCCCAAGACCGTGAAGAAGACCGCAACACGCAAATGCGGCACGCGCAAGTGCGCCGCCAAACCGTGCGACGAGAAAGCCGAAAAGAAGACCACTACCCGCAAGTGCGCCGCCAAGTCCTCCGCCACACGGAAGACTACAACCCGCCGCACGACGAAGAAAGTCTCTGCCGAATAGGACCTCCCGAAAAGAAGAGACTCCATATCGGGGGCATCACCCGATGTCCCCACCCACAAAAGATTGACCCCCTGCCTCCAAGATGAAAAAGCAGGGAGTCGGATGCAAGAAAAAACAATAAAAAAAACAAAGAGATAAACATTATGAGAGTTTTAATGTTCGGCTGGGAGTTTCCGCCCCACATTGCAGGAGGTTTGGGTACAGCATGCTACGGCATGACCCGTGGTTTGGCACGCAACGGCGTAGATGTGACCTTCGTAGTACCCCACGCCTATGGTGATGAGGACCAGCGTTTCACCCACGTACTGAACGCCAGCGAAGTAGACGCACTTTACGGTTCGACAGGCAGCGGTGCCGACGACATTCTCGAGAAGATGTCGTTTATCCACATCGACTCCAACATGGTCCCCTACATCTCTCCCGAGGAGTATGAGACCTACCACGAGAAATATGTCAAGACCGGCGAAAAGGTATGGTCGACCACCGACGCATGGAAGCAACGCTACACCTTCTCGGGCAAGTACGGCGCCAACCTCATGGAAGAGGTGGCACGCTACGCCGTGGTGGCCGCACAGGTGGCCAAAAACCTCGAGGGTCAGTTCGACATCATTCACGCCCACGACTGGCTCACCTACTATGCCGGTATCGCCGCCAAACGCGTATCGGGCAAACCGCTCGTGGTACACATGCACGCCACGGAATATGACCGCAGCGGCGAGAACGTCAACACCCAGGTCTATGCCATCGAGCGCGCCGGCATGATGGCCGCCGACAGAGTGATGGCCGTGTCGAACCTCACCCGCAACATCGTCATCAACAAATACGGCATCGACCCCGACAAGGTGGTGACGGTACACAACGCCGTACGTTTCGCCGAAAAGGGTGGCGAGGCCCCCGTCCGCGGCGTCAAGGACAAGATTGTCACCTTCCTGGGCCGTATCACCTACCAGAAGGGCCCCGACTACTTCGTGGAGGCCGCCGCCAAGGTGCTGAAGAAAGACCCCAACGTACGCTTCGTCATGGCCGGTTCGGGCGATATGATGAACCACGTCATTCGCCGCGTGGCACGTCTGGGCATTGCCGACCGCTTCCACTTCACCGGCTTCCTGCGCGGTGAGGACGTCCAAAAGATGTTCCAGTTGTCGGACGTCTATGTCATGCCTTCGGTGTCGGAGCCTTTCGGCATCTCGCCCCTCGAGGCCATGCGTTCCAACGTGCCGGTCATCATCTCCAAGCAGAGCGGTGTGGCCGAAGTACTGGACTACGCCATCAAAGTCGACTATTGGGACGTCGATGCACTGGCCGATGCCATTCACGCCCTCGTTTCATATCCCGCCCTTTCGAAGATGTTTGCATCGAAGGGTCTGGAGGAGGTCACCAACCTCAAGTGGAACGATGCCGCCGCCAAAATCAAGGCCGTGTATGAGTCGGCCATTGAAGAAAACAAGAACCAACAACACTAACGAAACCTAAATTATGAAAACCATCTGTTTATATTTTCAAGTGCATCAGCCCTGGCGTTTGAAAAAATACCGCTTCTTCAACATGGGCACCGATCACAACTATCTGGACGACATGCAGAACCGCTCGATTCTCCAGAAGGTTGCCCGTCAGTGCTATCTGCCCATGAACGCCCTGCTGCTCAACCTCATCAGAGAACACAAGGGACAGTTCCGCTGCTCGTTCTCGATCACCGGCACCGCTATCGAGCAGTTCCGCGCTTATGCTCCCGAAGTGCTGGAGTCGTTCAAGGAGCTGGCCGCCACCGGCTGCGTGGAGTTCCTCGCCGAGACCTACTCCCACTCGCTGGCTTCGATGGCCTCGCCCGAAGATTTCCAGGAGCAGGTGAAGATGCACACCGCCGTGCTGAAGAAGGAGTTCGGTGTCAAACCCACCGCCTTCCGCAACACCGAGCTGATTTACTCCGACACCATCGGCGAGATGGTTGCCGCCATGGGCTTCCGCACCATGCTGGCCGAAGGAGCCAAGCACATTCTCGGATGGAAATCATCGAACTACGTCTACGCCAACGCCATCGACCAGAAGTTGCGTCTCCTGCTGCGTAACTACAAACTCTCCGACGATATCGCCTTCCGCTTCTCGAACCAGGGCTGGGACCAGTATCCCCTCACCGCTTCGAAGTATGTCGACTGGCTCAACTCCGAGGAGACTCCCGGCGAGGTCATCAACCTCTTCATGGACTACGAGACCTTCGGCGAGCATCAGAAGGCCGACACCGGCATCTTCGACTTCATGAAGGCACTGCCGCAGGCCGCCCTCGACAGCAAACAGCTGGAGTTCGCCACCGTGAGCGAGGCTTCGAAGAAGTATCAGCCCGTGTCGGTGCTCCACTGCCCCCACGTGATGTCGTGGGCCGACGAGGAGCGTGACATCACCGCATGGCTCGGCAACGAGTTGCAGAACGAGGCCTTCGCGAAGCTCTACGCCCAGAAGGAGAAGGTCGAGGCACTCAAGAACCCCGACTTCGACTATGTATGGAGCTTCCTCCAGACTTCGGACCACTTCTACTACATGGCCACCAAGTGGCTGTCGGACGGCGACGTTCACTCCTACTTCAACCCCTATGATTCGGCATACGAGGCGTTCATCAACTACATGAACGTGTTGTCGGACTTCATCAACGAGTTGGATTTGGCACTCGAGGCCAAGCCTGCCAAAAAGGCGGCCGCCCCTCGCAAGACCACCACGACGCGCAAGACCACAACCCGCAAGACCACCAAGAAGACTGAAGCATAAGTTTTCAGAGATAAGTCAACAAGGAACGGCAACCTCTCTCTTTCATCGGTGAGGTTGCCGTTTTTTTCATGCGGGGCGCAGACTGCCATCGGCACCCCAAGCCGCTCATTCGGCCGCCAAAGTGCGGAAATATGAGGAAATGTGTTGGCAGATTGTGATTTAATCGCTATCTTTAATAGATATATAACCACAAAACGATGAAAGACCACACTCCGGGATATGTTTACATACTCACCAATCCGAGTTTCAGGGAGGATTGGGTCAAAATCGGCAAGAGTTCGCGTCCTGTCGATATCCGCTCCAAGGAGCTGGACAATACAGCCGTGCCGCTACCCTTCGAGATATACGCCACGATGAAAACCGCCAAATACAACGAGGTGGAGAAACTCGTCCACAAGACCATCGACCGTCTGACCGACCTCCGTATCCGCCAGAGCCGCGAGTTCTTCAATGTATCACCACAGATGGCACTCGATATCTTCAAGGACATTGCCACCGCCATCGACGACGCACAAATCGTCACCTACATTGACAACAAGCCGATACTCCACCCTACCGATATCCCGACCGCCCCGAAACATCACCGCGAGGTACGACGCGGCCGCTTCAAGTTCAGCATGGCCGGTATCCGCATCGGCGAAACAGTAATTTTCACCCCTACACAAGTGGAGGTGAAAGTAGCCACCGACGACTCGATCGAGTATGAGGGGCGCATCTACAAGCTAAGTCCCTTCGTCGGCACTTTCATGCCCGAGGAGCATCGCAACACATCGGGAGCCTATCAAGGTGCCAAATATTTCACCTATAAGGGCATCACCCTCGATAACCTGCGCACCCGAAACGAACAAGCCGACAACAACAAAGCAAAGGAGAGGTAACCCCTCTCCCCCTCCGTCTTCACACCAGACAGCCCCATGCGACGCGGCAAAACCGTGTCACATGGGGCTGATATTTTCAATCCGGCTGCGCTACATCTTCCTCTCTGAAGGAAAGCGGCTTCGACGGATTTATTCCTTCAACTTGATTTGACAGTTGTCGAGACTCTCGATGATGGCCAGCGACTCCACATGAATGCCCTCACCGCGCAACAGATCGCCGCCCTGCTGAAAACCCTTCTCGATGAGGAAACCCATGCCCGACAACTCGGCACCGGCCTGTTGCACCAAGTCGATGATGCCCTTGGCGGCGTTACCGTTGGCCAGGAAATCGTCAATGAACAGCACCTTGTCGCCACGGTGGAGGTAATCGCCGCTCACACACACCGTGTAGCTGCGGTTTTTGGTGAAGGAGTAGACCTCGGTGGTGAGCATGTTCTCCATCGTGCTGGGCACCTTCTTCTTGACGAAGACCACCGGTACCTCCAGCAGATAGCCGGCCATGATGGCCGGAGCAATACCGCTGGCCTCGATGGTCAGAATCTTATTGATGCCGCTGCCCGAAAAACGGCGTACCAGTTCCTCGGCCATGGCCATCATCAGTCGGGGGTCCATCTGATGGTTGATGAAACTGTCGACCTTGAGAATGCCACCCTCGAAACATCGGCCGTCATGCATGATGCGTTCCTTGAGTTGTTTCATTGTTTCAGGAAAATTTAGATGAATTATTTTACAAATATAGGACGGATTTGTCGGAAATGTCCACCCGAAGGACACGGGTTGTCAACATCTTTTCGTCAGCCCCTCGCCGACACCTGCGACCGACACCCCACGCACGGCTGCGCATGATATCCAATATCTAATAGGTATCCCCCAGCCGACGCGCAAAAAAAAAGCCCGTCCGCGAGGGACAGGCCGTGGTGATATCTCAACCCTTGCGCTTGTAACGCGAGGGGGAGGTTCCGGTGTGCTGCTTGAAGTACTTGCCGAAGAACGACTGTGTGGAGAAGTTGAGTTTGTAGGCGATTTCCTGAATGCTCAGTCCCGAATATTTCAGCAGGGCCTTGGCCTCCAGGATAACCGACTCGTCAATCCACCGCGCCGCGGTCTTGCCGCTCACCTCCTTGACCACCGATGACAGGTACTTGGGGGTGATGTCCAGCTGCTTGGCATAGAAGCTGACGTTGCGCTCCTGCGTGTTGTATTTCTGCAACAGTTCCACAAAGCGGTTGAAAATGACCTCGCAGCGTCCCTGCTTCTGCTCGCCGGGCAGTTCGCGCTGGTTGATTTCTGTGATGATGTAGAAGGCAGTGGTGAAGAGTGTGCGGATAATCTCATGGCGGTAACGCTCCTTGTCGCTCTTGAGCATGGTCTTGATGAGCTGGAAGAGCTGGCGTATCTCGTCGACGTCCTGCTGCGTGACCTGAAGCACGGGGGCCTTGCCGAAGCGCATGTAGACGGGCAGCGAGGTGGAGAGGTCAATCTGAATCTCGTTGACGAACGATTTGGAGAAGGCCAGCACATAGGCCGCCGCGTTGGACGAACACTTCACCGTGCGGATAATGGTATCGGGATTGAAGAATACTATCGTGTTGGGCTTCACCTGATAATTCACCATGTCGATGGACACGGTGGCCTCGCCCGACATCATGATGATTGCCGAGAAACCGTCGATGGAAATGGGATATTCCGCAGTGGTGTTGCGTTGGGTATCGAGTGTCGTAATTATCAAATCGTCAGAAAGATAGAAGACATCGCTCATCTCCTTTTTGATACGCGAAATGGATACTTTGCGCAGATTTTCTCTTCCTGTTTTAGGACTTTCAGCCATAATAGCACAATTTTTCCGACAAATTTAACAAAATGTCGATGAAATTACAAGCATTCGCCCGCTAAAGTTTTCAAAAAAATTTACTCTCGGGGAGCCATCACACGCAGTCCGCCCGCAATGCACTCTATATGAAGCGGAAACTCGGCGCCCTTCTGTCCGTCGACATCGGTCGGCTCGTTGATGGTCGAGCGGATATCCAGCTCACGCACCTGCAAATGGTGGACGATATTGGGATTTCCGCCCATGAGATAGCGTCCCATGGCCAGCGTCGAGCGCAGGAAATTCTTTTTCTCGAGCATCAGACAGTCGAATTTGCCGTCCTTGATGGACGAGCGGCGCGCCAGGTGGAAACCGCCGGCGGTCTCGCCATTGAAGACCAGCACCATCAGCGAACTGAGGTCGAACGAGCGGCCGTCGGCCACCACTTCCAACGGCACAGCGTGCATGGCGCGGAACTCCTTGAAGCCCTCGATGATGTAGGCCAGCTTGCCGATGCGGTGCTTCACCTCGTCGGAGGTGCGCTGCGAGGTGGTGGTGAAGATGCCGAACGAGAAGATGTTGACAAAATAGATGTCATTGACCTTTCCGCAGTCGACCCTGTCCTCCACACCCGTGGCAATCTGATGTGCCGCCTCGAGCGGATTTTTCGACATGCCCACCGCTCCGGCGAAATCGTTGGCCGTGCCGGCCGGAATCACGCCCACGGGAATGTCGAGTCCCTTTTTCTTCATGGCGTTGAGTACGAAATTCACCGTTCCGTCGCCTCCGGCCACCACCATCAGGTCGATGTCCTCGTGGCCGTCGAAGGGATTGCGGTCGAAGGAGATGAGCTGCGGCTCGATCTCCCAGCCGTTCTGGCGGAAAATGTCACATATTTCTGTCGCACACTTTTCGATTCTACCCTTACCCGAACGGGTATTGTAGAGAAAAACTGCTTTCTTCATATCTCAAAAAAATATCTATTCCAAAATCAGGGGTTGCATGGCCGGAGAGATGTAGACCTTGTAGTCATCGTCGCCCTCGCCGGCAAAGATGAAGAGGACCTTCATGTGGGGGTGCCTGTCGACAAAGGCCATGGCATCGTCGGCCCCCAGCGCCATGAACATCGTGCCGAAGGCATCGGCCTCGGCACAGGTGGGAGCCACCACCGTGGCCGACAGCAGACGCGAAACGGCACTGCACCCCGTACGGGGGTCGATGGTGTGGGCCACCTTGCGGCCCTCGGCATCGAGGTAGAAGCGGCGGTAGTTGCCCGAAGTGGCCAGCGCGCCCTCGTTGATTTTCACCACACGCGTCAGGTAGTCACCCTCGGTCATGTTGCCGTCGAAGGGGGTCTCCACACCGATGCGCCACTCGCGGTTCTTGGGGCTAGAGCCTTTGCAGACCACCTCGCCGCCAATCTCCACCATGTAGTTGCGCGCACCGAGCGACTCGAGACGCCGCGCCAGCAGGTCGACCGTGTAGCCCTTGGCTATCGAGTTGAAATCGAGCTGCATGCGCTCGTCGGCCTTCACCAGACGACCCTCCACGACCTTCACCTTGTCGTAGCCCACGAACTGCAACAGCGAGTCGACATTGGGACGCGCGTCATGTTCGCGGCCGGCAAATCCCCACGCCTCGACCAGCGGCTTGACCGTCACATCGTAACGTCCACCACAAAGGCGCGAAACGGAGTCGGCCAGACGGAGATTGAAGGCGATGTGGGCGTCCACCGAGTCGGTGAGGTTGCGGTTGAGCCGGCTCAGCAGCGAGTTGGCATCGAAAATCGACATCGAAGCCTTGGCCTCGGCGTCGACCTCGCCGGCCAGACGGAACACCTCCTGCTGGGTTACCCCCTCCACATCGGCCGTCAGGTGCATGGTTGTACCGAGCATCTCGCGGCTCACACTGATGAAATCATGACGGGGCGAGCAGGCCGCCAGCAGTGCGGCGACACCCAGCACAACCCCGTTTAACAGTCCGAATTTTCGCATAAAATGGTTCTCTTTTGCAGGCAAAAATACTATTTTCAAGCCACAACATGAAATTTATGTTATAAAATAGGAATATTTTTCATTTTTCGGCGGTTAATTCTCAATTATTTTATACCTTTGCCCAACGCTCTGGCGCTATTCACGGTAAGGGGAATGCGTCGTAGAGTGGAACTAAATAAACTTATATCACAATGGCTTATTTAACAGCTGAGAAAAAGCAGGAGCTTTTCGGTCAGTACGGCAAGTCTAACACTGACACTGGTTCTCCCGAGAGCCAAATCGCATTGTTTTCGTACCGTATCAACCACCTTACGAACCACCTCAAGAACAACAAGCACGACTTCGGCACACAGCGTTCGCTGCTGCGTCTGGTAGGTAAGCGTCGCCAGTTGTTGGAGTACCTGAAAGAGGTTGACATCGAGCGTTACCGCGCTATCATCAAGACTCTGAACCTCCGCAAGTAATCCTGAGGAAGAAATGAGGGCAACCCCCCACGGGGATTGCCTTCATTTTTCATTAACAAACGTCATATATCGAAACACATTATAGGTAAAAAATTCTATGGAAGAGAAGAAGCTGTACAATGCTGTCCGTAAAGTCATTACTCTGAGCGACGGTCGCCAGATTGAGATTGAAACGGGCAAACTGGCCAAGCAGGCCGACGGCTCTGTTGTGGTAAAGATGGGCGACACCATGTTGCTCGCCACAGTGGTTGCCGCCAAAGACGCAAAACCCGACACCGATTTCATGCCCCTGCAGGTGGAATACAAAGAGAAGTATGCCTCTTGCGGCCGCTTCCCCGGTGGTTTTATGAAGAGAGAAGGAAAAGCCAACGATAGCGAGATTCTGGTAGCCCGCCTCATCGACCGCGCGCTCCGCCCCCTCTTCCCCGCAGACTATCACGCCGAAGTCTACGTTACCGTAAACCTCATCTCGGCCGACAAGGATATCCAGCCCGACGCTCTGGCAGGTCTGGCAGCATCGTCGGCCCTCGCAGTTTCTGACATTCCGTTCGGCGGCCCCATCTCGGAGGTGCGCGTGGCCCGCATCAACGGCGAATACATGATCAACCCCTCGTTCTCGCAGATGAACGACGTCGACCTCGACATCATGGTCGCAGGTACCATCGACAACATTCTGATGGTCGAGGGTGAGATGAAGGAGGTATCCGAGGAGGTAATGCTCGGCGCCATCAAGTTCGCCCACGAGGAAATCAAGAAGCACTGCGCCGTTCAGATGGAGCTCTCGAAGGAGCTGGGCAAGGACGTGAAGCGTACCTACTGCCACGAGGTCAACGACGAGGAGCTGCGTCAGACCATCATCACCGAACTCTACGACCGCGCTTATGAGATTGCCACCAGCGGCACCATGAAGCACGAGCGCGAGGACATGTTCAACGCCCTGGAGGAGGAGTTCGCATCGCGCTACACCGAGGAGGAGCTCGAGGAGAAGGCTCCCCTGATTCACAAATACTTCCACGACGATGTGCAGAAGAAGGCCATGCGCAACATGATTCTCGACGAGGGCAAGCGTCTCGACGGCCGTAAGACCGACGAAATCCGCCCCATCTGGTGCGAGGTAGGCTACCTGCCCGCCGCCCACGGTTCGGCCATCTTCACCCGCGGCGAGACCCAGTCGCTCACCACTGTGACACTGGGTACCAAGCTCGACGAGAAGGTCAAGGACGAGGTGCTGGTTCAGGGTTCGGAGCAGTTCGTGCTGCACTACAACTTCCCCCCCTTCTCGACCGGCGAGGCCAAGGCCGCACGCGGTTTGAGCCGTCGTGAAATCGGTCACGGCCACCTGGCATGGCGCGCCCTCAAGCCCATGGTTCCCGTAGGCGAGGAGAACCCCTACGCCGTACGCGTGGTATCCGACATTCTGGAGTCGAACGGCTCGTCGTCGATGGCCACCGTCTGCGCAGGTACTCTGGCACTCATGGACGCAGGTGTGAAGCTCAAGAAGCCCGTATCGGGTATCGCAATGGGTCTGATTACCGACTCGGCCAGCGGCAAGTGGGCCGTGCTGTCGGATATCCTGGGCGATGAGGACCACCTGGGCGACATGGACTTCAAGGTCACCGGTACCCGCGACGGTATCACCGCCACCCAGATGGATATCAAGGTCGACGGTCTGTCGTATGAGGTGCTGGCCACCGCTCTGGAGCAGGCTCGCAAGGGTCGTATGCACATTCTCGACAAGATTACCGAGTGCATCGCGGAGCCCCGTGAGGACTACCGTCCGTTCGTACCCCGTATCAAGCAGATTACCATTCCTCAGGACATGATTGGTGCCGTAATCGGCCCCGGCGGTAAGGTTATCCAGGATATCCAGAAGACCACCGGCACCACCATCACCATCACCGAGGAGGACCAGAAGGGTATCGTCGACATCTTCGGCAGCGACAAGGAGGCCCTCGACGGCGCACTGGCACGCATCAAGGCCATCGTGGCTGTTCCCGAGGTGGGCGAGACCTACCACGGCAAGATTCGCTCGATTGTGGCCTTCGGTGCCTTCGTGGAAATCATGCCCGGCAAGGACGCCCTGCTCCACATCTCGGAAATCGACTACAAGCGTTTCGAGACCATGGAGGAGACCGGCCTGAAGGAGGGTGACGAAATCGATGTGAAGCTCATCGGCATCGATGCCAAGACCGGCAAGCTGAAGCTCTCGCGCAAGGCCCTGCTCCCCAAACCCGAAGGTTATGTGGAGCGTGAGCGCAGACCCCGTCCCGAACGTGCGGAACGCGGTGAGCGTCACGACAGAGGCGAGCGCAGACCCCGTCCCGACCACAAGAACGAATAATCAAATTCCATGATGCGGTATTTCCGGCTCATTCCTCGAAAAAATGAGCCGAAAGTATTGCACAATTTGGCATACTTTTCTATATTTGCATAGCTTAAAGGGCAATATTCAGAACCTCACCTGTGGATAATATCGTAGCGATACTACATATTATATAAGTAAGATTCGGGATAGCCACCCGAAGCAAGCGTAAAAAGAAATTTATCAACACATTAAATTAATCTATCATGAAAAACTTAATGAAATTGAGCGTTGTGCTCGTAGCTGCCGCCCTGGCATTCTCGAGCTGTAACTGCTTCAAAAAGATGGCTAAGAATCGTGACGAGGTTTCGGTAAACGTAACTCCCGAGATTCTTACACTCAACAACGGCAAGGTCGCAGCTGACATCAACGTGAAGATTCCCGTAAAGTACTTCAACGCAAAGGCTGTCGTTAAGGTTACTCCCGTTATCGTATTCGAGGGCGGTGAGGTTGCCGCTACCGCAAAGTACCTCCAGGGTTCGAAGGTTGACGAGAACTACGAGGTTGTTGACAAGAACAACGGCGGTAACTATACCCACCACGTAGAGTTCCCCTACGATCCCCGTATGGATCAGTGCGAGCTGCAGGTTCGTGCCGAGATCAAGTGCCCCGGTGGCAAGTGCAAGGAGTTCACTCTGGTGAACCTCAACAACGGCGCAATGCCCAACAAGGAGCAGCAGGCTATTCTCAACGGCAACGATGAGGCTGCAAAGGCTGCTCTGGCCAAGGAGTTCGGTCTGACCATCGCTTACGGTCTGAACACTCTCCAGAAGGATCTCAACTACGCCGACATGATGGAGGTTAGAGACAACAACTACAAGAAGGTAACCACTGTTGTCAACAAGACTGACCTGCTCTACGCCATCAACTCTTCGACTGTAACCAAGAAGAACCAGGAGAAGGCCAACTTCGGCGCATTCAAGGAGGATATCGACGCCAAGGCTCAGAACGACCGCGCTACCCAGCACATCAGCGTGAAGGGTTATGCATCGCCCGATGGTGAGGTGAAGTTCAACGACAAGCTCTCGAAGGCTCGTTCGGAGTCGGGTAAGAAGGTTGTTGCCAAGCTGCTCAAGGATTCGGGTCTCGATGTTGACGCTGCTGCTTACGGTGAGGACTGGGACGGTTTCAAGGAGCTGGTTGAGAACTCTGACATCAAGGACAAGAACCTCATTCTCCAGGTACTGAGCCTCTACAACTCTCCCGCAGAGCGCGAGAGCGAGATCAAGAACATGTCTTCGGTATTCGAGGAGCTGAAGGAGGAAGTTCTTCCCGAGCTGCGTCGTGCACAGGTTGTCAACAGCACCGACATTCAGGGCAAGACCGACGAGGAGCTGATGGCTGCATTCAACAACGGCGAGAAGCTGACCGTAGAGGAGTACCTCTATGCTGCCGAGAACCTCACCAACGGTGACCTCAAGCTCCAGCACAAGATTCTGGCTGCCGCTGCCAAGGAGTACAACGACGCTCGCGTCTACAACAACCTCGGTATCGTAGTTGCCAAGTTGGGCGAGAAGGAGATCGCTCAGAGATGGTTCGAGAAGGCCGACCAGCGCGGTGCTTCGTCGGAGACCACCAAGAACCTCATCCTCATCAACCTCGCAAACGGTAACACCGACGCTGCCAAGAAGTACGCTGCTGCTGCCGACGAGGAGACCAAGGCTGCTCTGGCTGCCGCTCAGGGTGAGTACAACGCTGCTGCCAAGAACCTCAAGGGCTTCAACGGTGCAGTCGTAGCTTACATGAACAACGACCTGGCTGGTGCCAAGAAGTGCCTGGCTACCGAGAACTCGGCCGAGGCTGACTACATGCGCGCAGTTATCGCAGTGAAGGAGGGTAACCTCAACGCCGCTCGCGCACAGTTGAACAGCGCTATCTCGAAGAAGCCCGAGCTGAAGGAGAAGGCTGCCAACGACATCAACCTGAAGGCTCTGAAGTAATTTCAGTCGCATTCCGATAAAGAAAGAGTCCGAATTTCGATTCGGACTCTTTTTTTGTGCCGTCTCCCCACGAAATAGACACATGATGGTGTAGGGTATCGAAATTTTTGTTATTTTTGTACAAATAGTTTATCTTAAGATTATGGAGTACGCCAACCATTTGAATGAGTATGCACCGGCCATGAGTGCATCGGAGGTCGACAACGAAGTCGTCCGCATTCGTGAAATTGCTAAACGCAATCATAATAATGATGTCTACAAGTTCTGCTATTCGGCGATTGATATCACCACCCTGTCGTGCAACGACTCGATCAAGTCGGTGACCGAGTTTGCACGCAAGACCGCAGAATTCTATACCCGATATCCCCACATTCCCAATGTGGCCTCGATTTGTGTCTACCCTGCCTTCGTCGAGACCGTAGGTCTGGCCATCGACGGCACCCCCATGCGCATCACATCGGTGGCAGGCGGTTTCCCGGCCTCGCAGACCTTCCTCGAGGTCAAGGCACTGGAAGTGGCCATGGCCGTAGAGAACGGTGCCGATGAGGTTGACATCGTCATGAACGTGGGCCACATGCTCTCGGGCGAGTACGACGAGGCGGCCAACGAGGTGGAGGTAATCCGCTCGGAGATGGACAAGGACATCATTCTGAAGGTGATTATCGAGTCGGGGGCATTGCAGACTCCCGAGCTGATTCGCAAGGCTTCGCTGCTGTCGATGCTGGCAGGTGCTGACTTTGTGAAGACCTCGACCGGCAAAATCAGCGTAGCAGCCACTCCCGAAGCGGCTGTGGTGATGTGCCACGCCATCAAGGACTACTTCAACCACACCGGTCGCAAGGTAGGTTTCAAAGCCGCAGGTGGTGTCCGCACCCCCGAAGATGCCGCTCTCTACTACACCATCGTGGAGGAGATTCTGGGCAAGGAGTGGCTGACCACCGACCTGTTCCGTATCGGAGCGTCGTCGGCTGCCAACAACCTGCTGTCGGCCATCGAGGGCAAGGAAGTGAAATACTACTAACGGCGGTCACTGACTCCCATAATACACAAATAGCGGATATCCCCGACGGGGATATCCGCTATTTGATTTTCGAGGCGCGTTACTCCACCTCAAACTCGGCAATCAAACCCTTGTGGTCGGTCGGCCACACACCGAGCGGCTCAACCACAGGATCGGAGCTTTTCTCCTCGTGACGCTCGCCGCGGATGATACAGCCGCGAGGCCCCAGAATCTTCACATCACGCAGTGTCAGCCCCTCGTCGGGCATATAGAAGATGTAGTCGATACGCTCACGCTCATCGGCCTTGGGAGCCCATGTAAGCAGCTTGACTTCGGCACCCGGGGTATCGGCCGGATAGGTGTAGCCGGGGTGGGTCAGTGGGTCAGGAAATATCTCGCGATAGGTATCGGAGTAGCCGCTCTCCTCGAGCAGCGTAGTCACCGTCCACGGAATGACCAGTCCCTGATGGTCGGCCGTCTGTGCCGTCGACGCACACCAGTCGAGGTGCGACGGCTCATTGAAGTCACCACCCAGGAAGATGCGGCTGCCGCGTGCGCGCTCCCCGGCGGCATCGGCAAGGAAGCAGCGAATGACATCATCACGCTTCGAGGCCACATTCTTCTGCAGAATACTGTCGATGTCGGTCAGCGGTTGCGGCAATTCGTTCCAGTTGTTGCCGTCGTAGCCGCGCACATCGTAGTAGGCGCAGCTGAGATAGTCGAGGTGGGCAGTGTAGACCGCATAGCGGCGACCGTCGACGTCGGCCACCAGTTTATACATGCTGCCATGGTCATTGCGCTCGGGGAACACGGCCGCGGAGTCGATGATGGGGTAGCGGCTCAGAAGTCCCGAATCGTAGCTGTAAAACGAGTAGTAGGTCTTTCCGCGCTCGCGCAGCGACTCGGTGATGCGGCGCGCGAAGTTGGTGCCGTTGTAGTTGCGCACCTCGCTCAACATCACAAAATCGGCATCGACACGCACCAGTTCGTCGACCAGCGCCTCATAGCCCTGCTCCACCACCGTACCTTCCTGCCAGATGTTGAGCTGGAGGAATTTCAATTTCCGCTCACTGCCGCACGACAACAGGGTGCAGGCAACAAAAAAAAGAACAAAAGTTTTCAACAATTTTTTCATAATATAAGGGGTTTTTAACAAGTAAACATTTCTCTTAATCAGCCATTTAACCAACTTTCCGAACAATAGTTATCAACAGTCAAAAAACGGTAAATTCGGCACCACGGCATAGTGACTTCGGACAAAGACATCGTCGGGAAAATACCTCCACGCGCCCTGGCACCCCACCTCAAAGAGCCAGCAGACTGTAATTCAAGGCCTTGCAGAACACCACAGGCAGCTCATGGCGATGATTTTACGCGACATGCCCCCCCTATTACAGAGGAACTGCGCCGCAACAATTCGCAGCATTTGTTAAAGATAGCATTTTTTTGCGTAAATAACTCTGACGGAGCAGGATTTGCGGCGACAAATTATCAACAAACGGAGCGGAAATCCACATTTGGAAATGTCAGAAAAATGTTTTATCTTTGAATATCTTTGCGCCTGTTTCAAAACCCTACCCCACCGCAGCGCATCTTTCCCCACCGTTTTTCCCAACACCCCACACACTTTCCTCGTTGCGGCCGCCGCTTTTCACCACCCACTCCGCCGACTACTCCGACACACCGCCGCCCGCATTCCCCTACCAACCCACGGGACGGTACCTCTCACCCCCTTCTCTCCGCCGACACACCACCCCCACTCACGTCGCCATCACACCCACGGACCGACCCACCTCATCTCCACACCTCTCTCCGCCGACCATCTGTTCCGCGCACCACCCCTGACCGCCTCCCCTGCCACAAACTCCGCCCTGCATCGCGTCGCCACCTGCCGCCCCTCCGGCACGCTCTCCCCTCTCCGAACAACACCTATATATATACGACACCACCCCCTCCCGTTTTCTCACCTGCCGACCCCTTTTACGACCGCTCGCCGAGGGGCGAAAACCATCTTTTTTACGGCCGGTTTTCCGCACAGTCCCCATGCCGCAAATCTCCGATTTTTCTGACTACATGAACATTTATTTCGTCATTATGACCTCAAAATCCAACAAAACAACATTATTCTTCCCCATTTCAGACAATAAAACCCCTCCTTCACCGTTTTATGTCTGTAAGATAATTCGTATATTTAACATTTCACCCGATTTTTTATGATATAATCTTTGGATTGTTTTGTATTTTTTTTCTAACTTGCCGCAGTTTTTCGACGAAGTCACGACAACATTCGACTGTTCATAATCCACTGTGGCATACAAGGTTATCGCGACTCGGGGAGGAACACTTATTAAAAACTCTAAAAAAACTAATTTTATCCATTATTAACCGATTCGATTATGAGTAAAAAGTTCTACGTGCTGCTCGCATTGATAGCCTGCTGCTTCGCCACCACAGCATCGGCCCAGAGATTTGCCCTCAAGACAAATGCTCTCTACTGGGCGGCGGCCACCCCCAACCTCGGTGCCGAAGTGGCGTTGAGTGACCACTCGACCCTCAACCTCACCCTGCAGTACAACCCCTTCACCATCGGTGCCGACAACAAAATCCAGCACTTCCTCTGCAAACCCGAATACCGCTACTGGTTCTCGGAGAAGTTCACCCGTCTCTATGTGGGCGCCCACCTCTTCGGTGGCACCTTCGAGGTCGGCGGCTTCAAACTCCCCTTCGGCCTCTTCAAACGACTCCAGGACAACTACTACAAGGGTAACGCCTTCGGAGCAGGTATCTCCATCGGCTACAACTTCTACATCAGCCCCCACTTCAACATCGAGACCTCGGTGGGTATCGGTCTGGCCCGCCTGAGCTACCACACCGAACCGGTCAACGGCAAGGTGCAGCCCCACTACAAGAACACCCACAAGGTGCTGCCCGTTCCCACCGAAATCGGCGTGTCGTTCGTCTATCTGTTTAACTCGCGTAGATAATCCCTTTGTTTGTCATGAAAAAACTTACACTTACCATACTGCTGCTTCTGGCAGCCTTCTCGCTCCGCGCACAGATTGTCGGCGACGTGAGCGTCACCCGTAAAGTCCTGGCTGCCCGCGACGGACAGCTCACCCTCCAGCTCGATGTCCATGTGGGCAAGAACGCCGTCACCCGTTCGCAGAGCTGGACCATCATTCCCGAACTGAGCACCGCCGACCGCCGCTCGGTGAAACTCTTTCCCCACATTCTCATCAACGGCAAGTACCAGCAGCACATGATGGAACGCCGCCGCAAGCTCTTCGGCCGCTACTGGGCCGAGCGCAAGCCCTACATGGTCATCGTCGCCGAGAAGAAGACCGCACAGGACATCACCTACAAAATCAATGTCCCCTACGAGGAGTGGATGAAGGACGCATCGCTGGTGCTGCGCCAGATTCAGACCAGCCCCGGCAAGGAGAACCGCGTCTTCACCGTCGATGTCAACGGTGCCGTTGATGTCGAGTAGCATTTTATCCACATCAAGAAGTTGGGAATCCCCACAATGCCTATGACAAAAGGAAAATTATTTCTTTCGACAATACTTCTGATGACACTGGCAGGTTGCAGCCGCATGCACAAGCTGGAGAAGAGCGACCCCTATGCAGCGCTTCATCTCCCCTACAATCCCACACCTGCCGTGGAGGAAGCTCCCCGACACGAGACTCCGAAAATCATCACCTTCAAGAAGGACGACGGCACCGAGTTGACGCTCACCCCCGCGGAAACCGACGAGGATACGGGCGAGAAAATCATGTCGCTGGCCATCGACGAAGTCATCATCTCGGCGCGCAACCGCCGCAATCTGGTGGAGCGCAACGGTAAAATCAACATCGACTTCGTGGTCACCGTTCCTCCCTCGCTGCTCCACTCCAAGTGGCAGCTGGCCCTCGACCCCACCCTCACCAAGGGTGGCGACACGCTCACCTTCTCGCCGCTGGTCTACCGCGGCGGCAAGTTCAGCCGCCAGCAGCTGCGCGACTACGAGCGTTACGGCAAATACCTCGGCACCATAGTCGACAGTGCCGACTATTTCGAGGCCTTCGGCGATAAGGAGAGCTACAACGCCTACCTCTCGCGACTCTACACCGACCGCAAGGCCAATGCCTCCGATTTGGACTACCTGCGCTCGCTGCAGCCCCGACAGGCGGCCACCGACGCTCGTGTGGGCTGGTCCGACGACAAGGAACACCGCCGCATGAAGGACATCATGCGCCGCTACATCAACGCCACCGACCGCAAGGTGGCTCGCCATGTGGTCTACACCCCCGACTCTTCGGACGAGTATGACCATCTGAACGACTACCTCACACCGCGCTACGTCCACAACGATGTGGAGCAGCCCGGCGGCCAATACTACACCCGTATCGACGGCCGCTTCCACTCCGACATCGATGCCGAGCGCGAGGAGTACTACCGCTCGCTCGACGACCGCGACTCTCACAAGGCCTTCCGCCGTCAACTGCGCAATGCCGACGAGCGTCAGCTGGCACAGCATGTCGAGGAGCGTTACCGCCGCACCCACTACGCCGCACCCGTGGCGCAGGGCGTGGCACGCGAGGCCTCGGACAGTGCGCTGATGATGAACTACGCGGCACGCGTGGCCTACTACGAGGGACTCTCCGAGCGTCTGGCCAAGGCCGACACCGAGCAGGCCAAACGCGATGCCATCGACCTGCGCAAAGTGGCACGCAACGAGGCCCGAGCCGACAACAAGGACGAGGTCTTCGCACGCACGGTGGCCCACCCCTACATTCGTCCGGCACGTCTCGACACCATTATCCACAACCCCAACGGTTCGGTATCGTATGTCTACAACGAGCAGATAAAGGCTGACGAGAACACCTCGAAAATCAACCTGTTCCTGCGTGGCGGCGTCGACGATACCAACGGCAACCACTACGCACTCACCCACTCCGACACGCTGCACTACAATGTGGCATCGATGGCCTCGTTCGTCGACGAGCAGACCCGCTACATGCAGCGCATCATCTACCGCGATGCCGAAGCCAACGCGCGTTTCTACTTCACCTTCCCGCTGGGCAAGTATGTCCTCGACAAGTCGCTGGAGGAGAACACCCGTCAGATTGGCGCGGTGAAGGATTTGACCCGCAAGCTGATGACCGACCCCGTGTTCATCATCGACAGCATCACGCTCCGCGCCACCTCCTCACCCGAGGGTTCGTGGCCGGTCAACAACCGTCTGGCCTCGCGCCGTGCGGCCTCGCTGAAGGAGATTCTCGACTCGGAGTTCAAGGTCCTCTACGACTCGCTGAAGCTCTCCGCCTCGGTGACCCTCGACGAGCAGGGACGACAGGTGACCACTCAGGCCGAGAACAACCTCCCCGACCTGCCCCGACTCCTGCGTTCGACCCATCTGGCCGAGGACTGGAACAAGATGCGCGAGCTGATTTCGGCCGACCCGGAGATTGAGAACAAGGAGAAGATTCTGGCCCTGATCGACGAGATTAAGAATCCCGACGTACGCGAATACCGTATCCGCACGCTCTACACCAAGGACTACCAGCATATCCGCAAGACGCTCTATCCCGAGATGCGTGCCGTGGATTTCCGCTTCAACCTCCACCGCCGCGGCATGAAGAAGGACACGGTCTACACCACGGAGGTCGACTCGCAGTATATGCACGCTGTCGACCTGCTCAAGAAGCGCAACTACGACGAGGCCATCAAGATTCTGCGCCCCTACGAGGACCGCAACACCGCGCTGGCCTACCTCTCGCTGGGCTACGACTACGCGGCACTGCGTATCCTGAGCCAGCTGCCCGACGGCCACAACATCGCCGATGTGCAGTATATGCTCGCCATTGTGGCGGCACGCGTGGGCGAAGAGGAGTTGGCCGTGACCAGTTTCCTCAGAGCCGTGGAGCTGAAGGAATCGCTCAAGTTCCGAGGCAATCTCGACCCCGAAATCTCACAGCTGATCCGCAAGTACGGACTCTTCAAGGAGGACTTCGAACATTGACGGTTCACCACCCGATACAAAAAACCCGACTGCCACAGTGGCAGTCGGGTTTTTGTTTTGCGTTTTACGGCAGGGAGCGGACGGTGTCCGTTCCGACCTCCGAATAGACGGCGACGGAACTATCGCACCGTGTCGGCAGCCGTTCGGGGCGTTCTGACCGTATCGGCCGCCGAAGCAGGGGCCACGGTTCCACGAAGGGCGTTCTGCCGCGAGAGAGAGTCTGAAGCCCCCTCCGTTGCCACGGCCGACGAGTCGCGCAGCTCCACGGCGGCCGGCTTCTCCACCACACGAGACGGTGCAGGAGCTTCAACCGTGGCGGCCTTGTGGAAGTGGAACACCAGCGAGTGGTAGCGGTCGTGATGCACACATGCCGATACCACGACGTACATCACACCGACAATCAGCAGTATATTAAGAATTTTCTTTATCATCTTTCTTCTCCGTATTCAAAATTTCGACGGCACGCATCACCACATTGTCCACCGGACGGATATTGGCAAAGAAGGCATTGTCCTCCAAAATGGTGTTGCGGCCGATAAAGGCCTTCAGCTGCGCCTCCATGAGCGGTTTCGAACGCTCGATGTCGCGACGACGCGGTGCCACACCCTTGCGGGCGGCATAGCGCACGAAATCGTCGAACATGCCCTTGTCGGCGGCAAACAGAGAATCCAGTCCGCCGAGGGTCTTCACCGAGTCGAGCTGCGCACGGTGACGGTCGGCATAGTCCATCGTGTAGCGGTAGAGGATATTGCGGCCGACCACCTCGATGAAGTAGCGCGTAACGTCAGTGGTGTCGATGGGAATGAACACATCGGGCATGATGCCGCCACCGCCATAGACCACCTTGCCCTTGGGGGTGACTTTCTTGAGCGAATCGGCGAAGTGAACGCTGTCTATCGAGTAGAGTTCGTTGTTGCGGATACGGTCGACCATCTCCATCTCGTAGCCCTCCTCGTCACCCATGGTGTAGGGTTTCTGTATGCAGCGACCCGTGGGGGTGAAGTAGCGCGCCGTGGTCAGACGCAGTGCCGAGCCGTCGCCGAACTCCACCTGGGTCTGCACCAGACCCTTGCCGAACGAACGGCGGCCGATGATGGTGCCGCGGTCGTTGTCCTGAAGCGCGCCGGCCAGAATCTCGCTCGACGACGCACTGTTCTCGTCGATAAGCACCACCACGTCCATCTCCTGCAACAGCCCCTCGCCGTTGGCAAATTCGCGCATCTGCTGGTGGTTGCGGTCCTCGGTGTAGACGATGAGCTGCCCCTTGTGGAGGAACTCGTTGGCGATGAGTATGGCCTGATCGAGGAAGCCGCCCGTGTTGCCGCGCAGGTCGAAGATGAGTTTATTGACCCCCTGCGCCTTGAGGCGGGCCACCGCCGTGTGGAACTCCACAAAGGAGGTGCGCGCAAACTGTCCCAGCTTGACGTAGCCCAGGTCGGGACTTATGCAGTAGGCCGCCTCCACACTCTTGATGGGAATCACACCGCGTGTGACCTCCACATCGACCAGTCCGCTGATGTCGCGGCGCAGCAACGAGAGCTTCACCTTCGTGCCGCGACGGCCTCTCAGGCGGCTGACGATGCGTTCCTGGTCGATTTTCTGACCGGCCACCAGCGTGTCGTTGATTTTCATGATGCGGTCACCGGGTCTCACCCCCACCTCGGCACTCGGGCCGTGGGGAATGACATTGAGGACAACCACCGTGTCGGTGGCCATGTTGAAAATCACGCCTATACCGTCGAACTCGCCCTCCAGCGGTTCGTTGACCCTCGACATGGTCGAGGCCGGAAGGTAGACCGAATGGGGGTCGAGCTCCTTCATCAGCCGGGGGAGGAGATGCTCCGCCAGGGTGTCCATCGACAGGGAGTCGACATATCGGTTCTCGATGAGCGAGATGGTGCGTGTGAGTTTGTTGTCGGGTACGGCCATCTGGCGGAGCATGCCGCGCAGCATGGTCTCCGAACCGCTGCGGCCGAAGTAGAGGCCCAACAGCATGCCCACCGCCAGCGCCACGGAGAGCAGCAGCGGCAGGAGAATCGAAAACTTGGAATTTTTATACATTGCAAACAAGGGTATGCACGCCCTTTATCCCCCGTCAGGGTTTGGGCTTGTTCATAAAGGTGTAGGTCAGACCCACCATCAGCTGGGTCTGGGTCTGAATGCAGATGTTCTGCGAGCGGTTGTAGTACATCTGGAAACCGATTGTGGTGGTCAGATACTTCGTGGCCTTGATGTCGATGGTGTTGACCCATCGCACGGTGGGGTGAATCGGCAGACGCGGTTTGTCCTTGATGTTCTTGTCGCCGTTCTCCCAGGCCACATAGGCCTTGCGGTAGGCCTTGTAGTCGGAAATCTTGTTCTCCTGACCGATGTCGGTAATCCAACCGTAGAAGGAGTAGAGCGTGGTGCGGTAGCGCAGGTAGCCCGACTTGCCGAACGTGCGGTCGAAGTTGATTTCGATGGACGAGCCGCCCTCATACTTCGACGACTTGTCGGGGTCTTCGATACCGTAGGAGAAGGCCGGCTTGATTTCGTTGCCCTCGGAATCCAACTGCTGGCGGCGTATCCACGAGCTGGTAGCATAGGTGGCACTCAACGCCAGAGGCGAGATGTTGACGGCGATGGGGAATCTCTCGCTGGGGCTTTTGTAGGTGATACCTCCCGAGATGTCGAGGTAGGCCGGAGTCATGAACTTGCTCTTCAGGTCGGTGCGGTCCTGTTCCGTACGCGAGAGGTAGCCGTTGGCGAACTGGCTGCGAAACTGTATGGTGGCACCATACGACCAGTTCTTCGACATCATGAAGGCCGGATTGATCCATATCTGGAATTCGTCCTGGTTCTTGAACCACACACCGTTGCTCGAGGTCACGCCGTCGGCGTTGGTGGACTCCACCTTCATGCGGTTGTAGCCCATCTTGGCATCGAACTTGGTCTCTATCGAGAAGAGATTTTTCTTGAAGATGTGGTGCAGCGAGAAGACCGCCAGCAGGGTGATGGAGTTATCACCGCCCGAGACCGCAATCCAGGGGTCGTTGTAGGAGTTGAGCGAGCCGGTAAGTCCGCCGCCCATCTCCAGGAAGTTCCTTTCGCGGCGGATACGCTGACGCTCGGCACGGTAACGCGCACGGTTGAAAAAGTTATCCTCCAGCGAGATGGATTTCAACTTGTCTTTGAAGACCACCGACTCCTTCTTGGAGTCCACTTCGTCGATGGTGAACTGCGCCGATGCGGGCTGCGCCACACCGAGCAGCAGGGTCATCAACGCCATATAGAACACGAACTTCATACGCTCAAAAAATAATTTTAACACTGATTGAAATGCAAATTTATGAAATTATTTAGAGAAAACTTAACTTTGCGGCGGTTAAACGCATAGAACATGAAATATTTTGGAGCGCACGTCAGTGCATCGGGAGGGGTGGCCAACTCGCCGCTCAACGCCCGCAGAATAGGAGCTTCAGGCTTCGCACTTTTCACCAAGAACCAGCGTCAGTGGGTGTCGAAGCCCCTCACGCCGCAGGAAATCGACGCCTTCCGCCGTGCGTGTGACGACAACGGCTACACTCCCTCGCAGATACTGCCCCACGACTCCTACCTCATCAATCTGGGTCACCCCGACAGCGCGTCACTCGCCAAGTCGCGCGAGGCGTTCTTCGACGAGATGCACCGCTGCGAGCAGCTGGGTCTCGACCGTCTGAACTTCCACCCGGGCAGCCACCTCAAGAAAATCAGCGAGGAGGCCTCCCTGTCGCTCATCGCCGAGTCGATCAACATGGCCCTCGACCGCACCCACACCGTGACGGCCGTCATCGAGAACACCGCCGGACAGGGTTCCAATCTGGGATACAGTTTCGAGCAGCTGGCCGCCATCATCGACCAAGTGGACGACAAGTCGAGGGTGGGCGTCTGCATCGACACCTGCCACGCCTTTGCCGCCGGCTACGACCTCTCCACGGCCGAGGCCTGCGAGCAGACCTTCCGCCACTTCGACCAGGTGGTGGGCTTCGCCTACCTGCGCGGCATGCACCTCAACGACGCCATGAAACCCCTGGGCAGCCGTGTGGACCGCCATTCGCCGCTGGGCGAGGGTCAAATCGGCATGGCGTGCTTCCGCTACATCGCCCGTGACCGCCGTTTCGACAATATACCCCTCATTCTCGAAACCCCCGACGAGGAGCGCTGGGCCGAGGAAATCGCCCTGCTCAAGGCCTTTGCCGAGGAGCAATAGACAGCCCGAAAGAGAGGTGTAGATTCGCCAAAAAAAGAGCGTCATTCCACAATGGAATGACGCTCTTTTTTTGGTTGACCTCTCGCAACCGGCCTACAACTTGTCGAGACACGACAGAATGAGGGCCGAACTCTCCCTAACCTCCTCCTCGGAGATGGTCAGCGGCGGCGAGATGCGGAAGGCCGTGTCGCAGAACAGGAACCAGTCGCTCATGATGCCGGCCTCCTTGAACAGCTCCATCATGCGGTACATCAGCTCCGCGTCGCCCAGCTCCACGGCAAGGAGCAGTCCCGAACGGCGCACCTCCTTCACCAGCGGGTGGGCCGCCATGAGCCGCTCATACAACGCACCCTTGGCTTCGACCTCTTCCACCACCTTGTGGTCGATGAGGTAGTCCAGTGCGGCCAGACCTGCCGCGCAGCACACGGGGTGGCCGCCGAAGGTGGTGATGTGGCCCAGCACGGGACGTGTCTGAAGGGTGTCCATAATCTCGTGGCTCGACACGAAGGCACCGAGGGGCATGCCGCCACCGAAGGCCTTGGCCAGACACACGATGTCGGGTGTCACGCCGTATTTGGTCATGGCGAACATCTCGCCCGTACGGCCCATGCCGGTCTGTATCTCGTCGAAGATAAGGAGGGCACCCGTCTCGTCGCAACGGCGGCGCAGGGCCTCCAGATACCCCTCGGCAGGCACTCTCACACCGCCCTCGCCCTGCACGGGTTCGGTCAGCACACACGCCGTGCGGCAGGTGATGCGCTTCAGGTCGTCGAAATTGTTGAACTCGATGGCCCCCACATCGGGCAGCAGCGGACGAAAGGCATTCTTCCACTCCTCGCCCTCGGGCGCACCCATCATGCTCATCGCCCCGTGGGTCGAGCCGTGGTAGGCGCGGCGCATCGACAACATCTCGGTGCGGCGCGTGTAACGCTTGGCCAGTTTCAAGGCCCCCTCCACGGCCTCGGCACCCGAATTGACGAAGTAGACACTCTCCAACGGGTCGGGCAGCAGCGAGGCAATCTTACGCGCATAGTCGACCTGCGGGGTCTCGACCATCTCGCCGTAGACCATCACGTGCATGTAGCGGTCGGCCTGCTCCTGCACGGCCTTCACCACCGCAGGGTTGTGGTGACCCACATTGCTCACCGACACTCCGGCCACCAGATCGTAGTAGCGTTTGCCCTCCGGAGTGTAGAAAAACGAACCTTCGGCACGGGCCACCTCGACCATCATGGGCGACGGCGAAGTCTGGGCCACATGCTGAAGAAACTGTTGACGTAAAATACTCATTTTCCTATCATTTTATGCGCCCCACTACAAGGGGTCGCCAAATTTGCGATTGAGAATCTGCGGTGCGTCGTTCACCGAGAAACGGCACCACTTATACAGCACGCGGCTGCGCTCCTCCTCGGAAAGCTGCCAGCCGTCGACCTGCGAGCGCACACGCGACGAAAGGCCGTAGAGCAGAATGGCGGCCGAGGCCGACACGTTGAGACTCTCGACCATGCCGCACATCGGTATGCGGAGGAACTCGTCGGCGCGCGACATCACCTCGTCGGAGATGCCCTCCTTCTCGGTGCCGAACACCAGCACGAATTTACCCTTCTCGACATCGAAGGTTTCGGGGGTTGTGTCGTTGCAGTGGGGCGAGGTGGCCACGATACGGTAGCCCTCCGCCTTCAGGGCATCGAGTGCCGCCCCCGTCGAGGAGTATTGGCACACGTCTATCCAGCGGTCACTGCCGCGCGAGATGGCCGAATTGGGGCAGAAGTCGCACAACTCCTCCACGGTGTTGAGCGTCTGCACGCCGAAGGCATCGCAGTGGCGCACCAGCGCGGCGGCATTCTGCGAATGATACATGTTCTCGGCCAGCACGGTCACATAGCGCGTGCGGTCGGCGAGCACCTTCTCGAAGAGCGAGAAACGCTCCGCGGTCATGAATTCCCTGAGGCAGGCGATACGCTCGTCGTACCACGCCTTGTTATTTTCTGTATTTGTCATCTTCATCCAAAATTTTAAGGTAGCTTTCGTAGCGTTCGTAGGCTATCTCACCATTCTTCACCGCTTCGACCACGGCACACCCCGGCTCGTGGGTGTGGGTGCAGTTGTAGAAGCGGCAGTCACACGCCGTCTCCATCATCTCGGGGAAGTAGTGCCACAGCTCGGCATCGTCGATGTCGATGAGTCCGAAACCCTTGATGCCCGGGGTGTCGATCACCGCACCGCCGCCCTCCAGCGGATACATCGTCGAGAAGGTGGTGGTGTGCTTACCCTTGTGGAAGCTCTCCGAAATCTCGCCCGTGCGAATCTCCAGCGAGGGGAAAATCTCACCCACGAGGGTCGACTTGCCCACGCCCGAATTGCCCGACAGCAGCGTGGTGCGTCCCGACAGCAACTCTCTGACACGCTCCACGCCCTCGCCCGTGGTCACCGACACACCGATGACCTCGTAACCGATTTTCTCGTACACCTCGCGGAAGGCTTCGACCTCCTCCGCCTGTTGCAAATCCAGCTTCGAGAGAATGATTTTCACGGGTACTTTATACGCCTCGCAGGTCACTAAGAAACGGTCTACGAACTCCCACGCCGTCTCGGGCTGACGCAGGGTGACCATCAGCAATGCCTGATCGACATTGGCGGCGATGATGTGCGACTCCTTCGACAGGTTCGACGCACGACGTATGACATAGTTGCGGCGCGGTCGGATACCTGTGATGAGGTGGTCGCCGTGTTCGTCCTCGACACACTCCACTTCGTCGCCCACCACCACGGGGTTGGTCGAACGCACACCCTTCAATCTCAGTCGTCCGCGAATGCGGCAACGCAGGGTCTCACCCTCGGACAGCACCTCATACCAACTCCCCGTGGCTTGAGTCACCACGCCCGAAAACACTCTCTCCATTCTTTTCTATCGAGTTAAAATTAAATTCTTTTTTATACTCCTCAAACTGTTGCTTCATCCACTCTATCGAGGGGAAAATCTTGTCCGAGAGACCCATCACGGGGCGATAGCTCCGCGAGGACTCCACGGTGGGTTTATCCAGAAGCGAGTAATCGACATTCAGCGTATCGAACATCGAGAACGCCACACTGAGCAGCAACATATATTTTGCCACGGCCACCACTGCCCCCATCATCGAGTCGGGCGTGCCGAACCCCACAAAGTGGAACAGGCGGCGCACCATACGTCCGGCGACCGCCACCAGCAGCAATGCCGCCAGCATAACGACCAAAAATCCGGCCACAAAGGTAAATCGCTCCTCGACCTGCATCAGTTCGCCCACCGTCTGACCATATTGGGCAGCCAGCCATATACCGATGAAGAGCGCAACGAGCGAAAACAACTGGAGGATAAGCCCCCTTCGCCAGCCCTTCCACGCGGCATAGACAAAGACCACGGCAACGACTACATCAATAATATTCATTCCAAGAAATAAAACACGGTTATAAAAGTGTGTAAAGATACGAATTTTTGGCGACAGCCGCAAAACCCTCTCCCACAATATCGACCGCTCGTTGTACGTTTATAGGATAGCATCGTCTCCTTTTTTTGAAAAAAGTGGAATGGCAGTGCGCGATTTTTTTGTAAATTTGCCTGACCAAAAACGAAAAGAAATGATAAGACTGATAATGACACTGTTGCTTTTGGGAGTCACCCTCTCGACCTCGGCACGCGAGGTATTTCCGCTCAACGAGGGCTGGCGATTCTACTTCAAATCGGAACCCAACAGCGATAACGCACGACACGTCACCCTGCCCCACAGTTGGAACACCGACTCCTCGGCATCGGGTTACCTGCTCGAAACCACGGGCAACTACCTCAACAACATGTATATCCCCGGCGACTGGGCCGACAAGCGTCTGTTCGTGCGCTTCCACGGTGTGCAGTCGGTGGCCAACCTCTTCATCAACGGTTCGCATGTAGGCACCCACCACGGCGGTGCGACGGCCTTCACCTTCGAAATCACCGACAAGGTACACTTCGGTGCCGACAATGCCCTGCTGATGGTGGTGAGCAACTCCCAGCGCGACGACGTGCTGCCCACCTCCACCGACATCAACCTCTACGGCGGCATCTACCGCGAGGCGGAACTCATACTCACCGAGCGTACCATCGTCTCGCCGCTCTATCTGGGTACGGAGGGCGTACTCGTCCACCAGCAGTGGGCCGACGAGGAGAAGGCCGAGGGCGAAATCGAGATACACCTCTCGTCACGCGGAAGCAACAGCTGCCAGCTCCATGTGGAGGTGACGGCACCCGACGACCAGATTGTGATGTCGAAGCAGCAGAAGGTGAAAATCGACAACAAGGGGCTGCGTATCCCCTACTCCATCGAGGAACCCATGCTGTGGGGTGTGGGCAGCCCCTTCCTCTACACGGTGAAGGTGGCCGTGGGTGACGAGAACGGCATGACCGACTCGGTGGTGGTGCGCACCGGCCTGCGCCATATCGACACCGAAGACCCCACCAAAGTGAAAATCAACCATGAGGACGTCGACCTGCGCGGCGTGACCCTCTACCACGACTCGGCACTCTCGGGCGGCACGCTCTCCAATGCCGACTACGACCACGACCTCAACGAGATATTCGGACTGGGTGCCAATGCCCTGCGTTCGGCCGTCATGCCCCACGCCCAGTATCTCTACGACCGTTGCGACGAACACGGCATGCTGGTGTGGATCGACATTCCGTTCCACAAGGTCGAGTTCCTGAGCGATGTGGGCTACTTCGCCACCCCGATGTTCGAGGAGAACGGTCTGCAGCAGCTGCGCGAAATTGTGGCGCAGAATATCAACCACCCGTCGGTCATCATGTGGGGCATCTTCTCGCGCCAGTGGCTCAGGGGCGACGACGTGTCGACCTATATCCGCCGGCTCAACGACGAGGCCCATCTGCTCGACCCCTCACGTCCGACGGTGGCCAGCAGCGACCAGAACGGCAGCCTCAACTTCATCACCAACCTCATCGTATGGCGTCAGGACGTGGGCTGGGCAAAGGGTTCGCCCGACGATTTGGGCATCTGGCGCGCACAGCTGCAGAAGAGCTGGAGCCACCTCCACAACGCCATAGAGTACGGCGGCGAGGGATTCATCGGCCACAAGAGCTACACGGCACAGGCCGAGCCGCGTTCGAACTGGAAGCCCGAGGAGCGTCAGACCCGTTTCCACGAGGAGTATGCCCGAAATCTCCAGAACGACTCGCTGTTCTGGGGCGTGTGGATTGACAACATGTTCGACTACGGTTCGGCACGCCGTCCCTACGGTCTCAACGCTCAGGGACTCATCACCCAGAACCGCCGCGACAAGAAGGACGCCTACTACCTATACAAAGCAATGTGGAATCAGAACGACCCCACATTGCATATTGTAGACAAACACCGCACGCTGCGCGACAATCCGCGTCAGGCCTTCAGTGTCTACTCCTCCCACGGAGTGCCGACCATCGTCATCGGCAGCGACTCGCTCGAGATGACCGAATACTCCCGCTGCCAGTACCGCACCGACTCGGTGGAGCTGCAAGGCAGGGTCCACATCAAGGCGTGGTGCGGCGACCAGCGCGACAGCGTGACTATCTTCGTAGGCAACGCTCTAAAACCCCGACGCATTCAGGACCTTCGCAAAACAATAGGTCTATAAACGAGAGGTTGGGTTCAAACTCGAAACGGTCGGAAAAGACCTGGATATAGGGTTCGGCTACAAAGGCCGAACCCTCTTTCTTTTTGGGGCGGAGGTCGGTGTCGCCCTCCGCGGCGGTGATGTACTCCTCGCTCACACGCGGCATGGCGATGTGTGTCAGGCGGCACATCATCTCCAGCAGCTGCATGTTGTAGTCCGTCAGCGAGGTGTACTCACGGGTGTAGAACGGTTCGAAATAGGGCGCATAGAAGTCGAAATAGGGCGACGACTTGTAGGAGGCCACCAGCGCCCCCCAATGCTGGTGCTGCCAGCGTTTGGAGTAGTCGAGGCGCATGTCCTTCATCTTCTGACGCGGACGGTTGGCATGGGCCACCTGTGCCGAGAGTTCCATACGGCCGTCGGTGGCCAGTATGGCGGCACGGTTACGCTCCGAACGCTTGATGTAATGTTCGCCCAGGTCAATCACACAGTCCCCCTGCAACAAGTGGGCGAAATACTCCACCGAGGGGAGATAGGCCGAAGGTAAGATTATCATGGCTCGATCCAGTCTCCGTTCTGCTTGATGAGTGCCACGAGGTGGTCCAGTGCCTCCTCCTGCGGAATATTGCGCTCCATGATGGTGCGTCCCTTGTAGAGGGTAATCTGTCCGGGAGCCGCTCCCACATAGCCGTAGTCGGCGTCGGCCATCTCGCCCGGGCCGTTGACGATGCAGCCCATCACGCCGATGCGCAGGTTCTTCAGATGCGACGTGCGCGCCTTGATGTCGCCCAGCGTCTGCTCGATGTTGTAGAGCGTGCGTCCGCAGCTGGGACAGGCGATGTATTCGGTCTTCGAGAAGCGCACGCGTGCCGACTGGAGAATCATCAGCTCGATTTCGCGGATACGCGCAGCGTCGTGCTGCGGGGCATCAATCCAGATGCCGTCGGCCAGACCGTCGAGGAACAGCGGACCCAAATCGGCAGCCGCCCTTACGGCCAGCAGCTCCTCCGACTCCTCGTCGTAGCGGCGGCGCACCATCACCGGCTCGCGGCTGTCGAGATTGAGAATCATGGCCCTCAACTCGGCGGTGGGGTTCTCCGACACCGACTCCAGCACACGGAACCCGTCATGCGGCTCGTCGTGCGTCACGGGAATCTGCACCTCGCTGCGGCGCACGAAGTGCAGCGGCGAATAGTTCTCGGGGTGCAGCACCTCGAAACGGCCCTTTCGCGAGGCGAAGTGGTCGACCAGCATCTGCGCCACAGGCACCTCGTTCTCGGGGGCTTCGGTCAGCGACACGCGAATGGTGTCACCGATGCCGTCGGCCATCAGCGCACCGATACCCACGGCACTCTTGATGCGCCCCTCGATGCCGTTGCCGGCTTCCGTAACTCCCAGATGGAGAGGATAGTGCATACCTTCGGCCTCCATCGCCTCGACAAGCATGCGGTAGGCCGCCACCATCACACGGGTGTTCGACGACTTCATCGACACCACCACCTGATCGAAGTCATGCGCCTGACACACACGGAGAAACTCCATGGCTGCGGCCGTCATGCCCTCGGGCGTGTCGCCGAACTTGTCGAAGATGCGCTTGCCCAGCGAACCGTGGTTCACGCCGATGCGCAGGGCCACACCCCGCTCGCGGCACTGCGCGATGAGGGCCTCCAGCTCGCCGTGTTCGGTACGGTAGTTGCCGGGGTTGATTCTCACCTTGTCGACATAGTTGGCCGCCACGGCCGCCACCTCCGGCACGAAGTGGATATCGGCCACCAGAGCCGCCTCCGACCCCTCCTCACGCACACGGCGCATGATGTTGGCCAGATTCTCGGCCTCACGACGACCCTGCGCCGTCAGACGCACGATATGGCCGCCGGCGCGCTCGATTCTGAGTATCTGCTCCACAGAGCCTTCTGTATCATTGGTGTCGGTGTTGGTCATCGACTGCACGGCAACGGGACGGTTGCCGCCTATCACGATGCGTCCGATACGCACTTCGTTGGTCGGACGGCGTTGAAACTCCGAAAGATTCATCTGTTGAAAAAATATTGATTATTTCACACAAAGATAGGAAGAAATCGAGGAATAAAGGCATATCGCTTCGTGATTATCTCTTTTTTATTATATTTGTAGTATGGATAAGTTTTTGCAGACCGATGTGAAATACATCGCCGGTGTGGGCGAAATGAGGGCGCGACTTCTCGACAAGGAGTTGGGCATCACCTGTGTGGGCCAGCTTCTGGAACACTACCCCCACCGCTACATCGACCGCACGAAGGTCTACCGCATCGACGAAATCCACGAGGACACGGCCACCTATGTGCAGTTCCGTGCGCGCGTGACGGGCATCAACTATGCCGGTGCGGAGCGCAACCGCCGCTTCCATGTCTATGTGCAGGACCCCACAGGCTCGGCCGAGCTGGTGTGGTTCAAGGGCGTGAAGTGGATAGAGAAACGTGTGGAGGTGGGACGCGAGTACCTCATCTTCGGCCGGCCGTCGTTCTACAAGAACGAACTGCAGATGGTTCACCCCGAGCTGGAGACCATGGAACAGGCCCTCTCGAAGGGGGTCACCTGCACCATGCAGGGCATCTACCCCTCGACCGAGAAAATCACCAACTCACTGGGTACCAAAGGCATGTTCCGCATCATGGCCAACGCCTGGGAGCAGGCCCGAAACCATATTGCAGAGACCCTGCCCGAACCGCTCATCACCCGCTACGGACTCCTCTCGCGGCGCGAGGCGTTGCAAAATATCCACTTCCCCGAGTCGCAGGAGCGGCTGCGGCAGGCACAATACCGCCTGAAGTTCGAGGAGCTGCTGGGCGTGCAGCTCAACGTGCAGACCCGCCGCTGCGGCCGTCTGTCGAAGGACAACGGCTTCCTCTTCCCGAAGGTGGGCGGTGTCTTCACACAATTCTACAACGAGAAACTCCCCTTCCCGCTCACGGGGGCGCAGAAACGCGTGATTAAGGAAATCCGCAAGGACACCATATCGGGCTACCAGATGAACCGCCTGCTGCAGGGCGATGTGGGCAGCGGCAAGACCCTCGTGGCCCTCATCTCGATGCTGCTGGCCGTCGACAACGGCTTCCAGGCCTGCATGATGGCCCCCACCGAGATTCTCGCCCGCCAGCACTTCGCCACCATCAGCCGCATGACCGAGGGGCTGGAGGTGAAGGTGGCCATACTCACCGGCGCCTCGAAGAGTCGCGAACGCCGCGAGGCACTCGAAGGCATCGCCTCGGGTGAGGTCGACATACTCATCGGCACCCACTCGCTCATCGAGGACCGGGTGCAGTTCCTCAACCTGGGTTTCGTGGTCATCGACGAGCAGCACCGCTTCGGTGTGGAGCAGCGCGCCAAGATGTGGACCAAGAACCACCGTCCGCCCCACATTCTGGTGATGACGGCCACCCCCATACCACGCACGCTGGCCATGACCCTCTACGGCGACCTCGACGTGTCGGTCATCGACGAGCTGCCCCCCGGCCGCCAGCCCATCAAGACCTTCCACTACACCGACGCGGCACGCCTGCGCCTGTTCGGCTTCATGCGTCAGGAAATCAAAAAGGGACGACAGGTCTATGTGGTCTACCCCCTCATCAAGGAGTCGGAGGCCATGGACTACAAGGATTTGAACGACGGCTACGAGTCCATCTCGCGCGACTTTCCGCTGCCCGAATACGTCACCTCCATCTGCCACGGAAAGATGAAACCCGAAGACAAGGAGGAGTCGATGCGCCAGTTCAAGGAGCATGAGGCCGACATACTGGTGGCCACATCGGTCATCGAGGTGGGGGTCGACGTACCCAACGCCACGGTGATGGTCATCGAGTCGGCCGAACGGTTCGGACTCTCGCAGCTGCACCAGCTGCGCGGACGTGTGGGTCGCGGCGGCGAACAGTCGTACTGTATCCTCATGTCGGGCGAAAAGCTCTCGAAGGAGGCACGCGCCCGTCTGAACGCCATGTGCGAGACCAACGACGGTTTCCAGCTGGCCGAACTCGACCTCAAGCTGCGCGGCGCGGGCGATGTGAACGGCACCCAGCAGAGCGGCATGGCCTTTGACCTGAAGATTGCCAACCCCACGGCCGACGTGCAGATTCTCACGCAGGCACGCGAGGCCGCCGAGGAAATTCTCAACGGCGACCCCACCCTCTCACTGCCCTCGAACCTCGGTCTGAAAGCCCTCAGGGAGCGGTTTTCGGCCCGCGACGAGATAGATTTTTCACGGATTTCATAATAAACCCGAAAACACAAGCGTTTGACCATTAAAACCGAGATACCATGAAACGACTGATTCTGGCCCTTCTGCTGCTCTTCAGTTGCACCTCTCTCCTCGCCCAGCTCTACCACCCGGGCGAGGTTCTCAACTACCGCATCGGCTACCGCGCCAAGATGTTCCCCAACACCGAAGTGGGTGCCGTGGACATCACCACCACCTCCGTCACCGAAAACGGACAGGAATACTACATCGTCGAAGGCAAGGGACGCACCATGCCCCGCTACCGCCTGTTCTTCAAGATTGACGACACCTACCGCATCACGGTCGACCCCCGGGAGCTGCGCCCCCTGAAATTCACGAGCGATATCCGCGAGGGCGACTACTTCTTCGAGAGCGAATACCGCTACCTGTGGGACGAAGGCCTCGTCAAGACCCGCTGGAGCAGCCGCAAACGCCCCTTCAAGGAGAAGCAGATGGCCATCGACGAGCAGAGCATGGACCCCATCTCGCTCTTCTTCAAGATGAGGGCCGCCGACCGCAACGCCTTCGTCGAGGGCAAGGCCGCACAGCTCCACATGGTGCTGCAGGACACCATACGCACCATCAACTACCGCTATCTGGGACGCGAATACAAGAAAATCCGAAATATGGGCAAGTTCCGCACGCTGAAATTCGAGTGCCAGCTCGGCACCTCGGAGGGTTTCTCGTTCACCGACGGCACGGTGTTCACCATCTGGATATCCGACGACGAGAACAAAATCCCCCTCTACATCGAATCACCGGTCAAAGTCGGCAGCATATCGGGCTATATTTCGGGCTACAAAGGTCTCAAATACCCCCTCGAAAGCCATATAAAATAAAAAAAAGTGTATATTTGCAATCAATAAACAATTAACCTACCATGGAAGAGATGAAACAAGGATACGACCCTTCGGAGTTCGAAGAGGACGATTATTTGCAGCAACCCGAACAGGACAAGTCGATACGCGGCTACCGTATCGTCATCATCATTCTGTCGGTCATTCTGGTGGCACTGTCGGCACTCTACTTCAGCGTCCACCGTCAGCAGATGCTCGACAACGCACTGTTGCAGGGCGAGAAGGACTCGATTCAGAACGACCTGGGCAAGCTGATGACCGACTACGACAACCTGCGCGTGTCGAACGACACCATATCGGCCAACCTGAGCATGGAGCGCAACCGCGCCGACTCGCTCATGGCACGACTCAAGAAGGAGCGCTCGTGGAGCTACGCCAAAATCAAGCAGTATGAGAAGGAGGTCGGCACCCTGCGCTCGGTCATGCGCAGCTACATCAAGCAGATCGACTCGCTCAATACCCTCAACAAGAAGCTCATCAGCGAAAACGTATCATACCGCAAGGAGATATCGTCGGCCAAACTCCGCGCCGACATGGCCGAGGAGAAGGCTCAGGAGCTGGACAACAAGGTCAGAGTGGGTTCGGTGATTCGCGCACGCGACATCACCATGTCGACCCTCAACCACAACAGCAAACCCGTGTCGAGAATCAAGAGCGCCGCGCGTCTGCGTGTGGACTTCACCCTCTCGGCCAACGAACTGGCCTCGCCCGGCGAGAAGGCCATCTACATGCGTATCACCTCGCCCGACGGCTATGTGCTGACCACCGAGTCGATGCCCACCTTCGAGTTCGAGGGCGAGAACATCAGCTACTCGGCCATGCGTGAGGTCGACTACCAGAACAAGGACCTCGATGTGGCCATCTACTTCAACTCGACGGGCTTCACCGCCGGCACCTACCTCATCGAGCTGTATTGCGACGGCAGAATGATCGGTTCGACCAAGACCGCCAAGCGATAGCCCCTCAAGGCCGCAACACCAAGAAAACCGCGACGCCGAAATTCGGCGTCGCGGTTTTCTTTCATACCCCATAAAGATACGCGTCCCCTCCCCTCTGGAACAGCGGCCGCCGTCAACAGAAAAGCCCCGAAAACCGATGGTTTTCGGGGCTTTTGGTTCTATTCCCGGGAGACGGGTTAGCACTCCTGCCAAATCAGGGCCGAAGCACCGAGAATGGCGGCGTTCTTGCTCTGGATACCGCTGGGCAGCAGTTTCACCTTGTTCTTGAAGACGAAGAGCATGTTCTCCTCCATGTACCACTGTGTGGGTTCGAAGATGAACTTGCCGGCCTTCGACAGACCGCCGAAGAGGAAGATGGCCTCGGGAGAGGTGACTGTCACCACGTCGGCCAGCGCACGACCGAGCATCTCGCCCGTAACACGGAAGGCCTCCAGCGCGATGGGGTCGCCCTGCTCGGCGGCAGCCGAAATCATCGAGGCATCGAAATCGTCATAGGCGATGCTGCGCAGACGGCTCGGCACGTTCATGGTGGCCATCAGCTCGAAAGCCGTACGCTTGATACCCGTAGCCGACACATAAGTCTCGAGACAGCCGCGACGACCGCAACCGCACTGACGGCCGTTGCGCTCCACGATGATGTGGCCGAACTCGCCGGCAAAACCGTCGTGGCCGTAAATCATCTCGCCGTTCGACACGAAACCCGAACCCAGACCCGTACCGAGGGTAATCATCACAAAATCCTTCATGCCCTTGGCATTGCCGTAAATCATCTCGCCGATGGTGGCGGCATTGGCGTCGTTGGTCACCAGGGTCTTCACACCGCCGAAGTGCTTCGAAATGTCGTCGGCAATGTGGAAGATACGGGGCTCGCACTCCTTGTCGGCATCTTCGGGACGATACTTCCACAGGTTGGCAGGACTCTCGATGGTACCCTTGTGGTAGTTGGCATTGGGCGCGCCGATACCGATACCAGTCAGTTCATACTCGAACGAAAGGCTCTGCGAGAGGGCCAGCAGGGCATCGCACAACTCGTCGATGTACTCCTTATAGTCGTCCTCATAGGGATATTTCTTGGTGGAAATCACCGACTCGGCATACAAATCGCCGTTTTCGTCAACCAGACCAAATGCGGTGTTGATACCTCCGATGTCGATACCGATAGCAAGTTTCTTCATGATATTATGTAGGTTTATTGTTATTGATTTTATCGCAAAGTCGCGTTAGTTCAACATTTTACAATGTAAAGTTAAGAGAAAAATCGCGCTCTCCAAAGTTTTTTTCAATTTTTTCACCAAAACCCGACTCCCCGTCGGACAATTCCGCCACCCCGTCAGGCGCACCGAAGAAGCCGGGGATTCCTCCGCCCGACACACCGGCTCGGTCACGCACCCCCTTCCGTCCCGGAGGTACAAGGCACTCATTTTCAAGAAGTGGTGCATCATTTTGTCTTTTTTATTTTAGTATGTCGCGCTTTTTTAGTAATTTTGAAACTGTTTCGTACAAAAAATTCATATCCATGCAGACCAACGAGCAAATTCTTTCTCAATTCGAGAGCTATCTGGCCCAGACCGATGTCTCGACATCGGAGCCGGAACTGTTATATGCCCCCATCGGCTATTCGCTGTCGGGCGGCGGCAAACGACTGCGCCCCATGCTGCTGACACTAGCCTACGGCATCTTCAAGGACGATATCCAGAACGCCATGCCGGCCGCTGCCGCCATCGAGGTATTCCACAACTTCACCCTCCTCCACGACGATATCATGGACAACTCGGCCGTGCGTCGCGGAAAACCCTCGGTCTATGCCAAGTGGGGGCAGAATGTGGCCATTCTCTCGGGCGACGCCATGATGATTACGGCCTACAAGCTGCTCGCCGGTGTGCCTGCCGAACAACTGCCCCGTATCCTCTCCACCTTCTCGACCATGGCACTCGAAGTGTGTGAGGGTCAGCAGTATGATATGGACTTCGAAACCAAACAGAAGGTGTCGGTGGTCGAATACATGCACATGATTGAGCTGAAGACCTCCGTGCTGCTGGCCGGAGCAACGGTCATCGGCGCCATGCTGGCCGGAGCCTCCGACGACGACTGCCGCAAGCTCCACCGCTTCGGCATCGAGCTGGGACTGGCCTTCCAGATGCAGGACGACCTGCTCGACAGCTACGGCGACGAGCGTCTGGGCAAACCCATCGGCGAGGACATCATCGAAGGCAAGATGACCTTCCTGATGATTACGGCCATGAGCCGCGCCGACGAACCCACCCGCGAGAAACTCCGCGCCCTGCTCGCCGACAAGGAGATGGACCGCCAGCAGAAGATTCAGGCCGTGAAGGCGATTTACGATGCCCTCGACATTCCCCACATCACCGAACAGCAAATCGGAATCCGATTCGAGAGAGCCCTCTCGCAGCTCGACACCCTGTCGGCCGATGCCGAACGCACCCGTCAACTCAAGGAATACGCCCGCAGCCTGATGGGACGCAACTTTTAGAACATGAAGCGTAAAGATATAGAAATAATGGCCCCTGTGGGGTCCTACGAATCACTCGCGGCCGCCATAGCGGCAGGCGCCGACTCGGTGTACTTCGGTGTCGGCAAGCTGAACATGCGCTCGGCATCGGCCGCCAATTTCGACCTCGACGACCTGGCCAAAATCGTGGAGATTGCCCATCGGAACGGCGTCAAGACCTATCTGACGGTCAATACCGTGGTCTATGAGGACGAAATCGACACGGTACACCAGGTCATCGACCGCGCCAAAAAGGAGGGCATCGACGCCATCATCTCGACCGACTTCGCAGCCATACTCTATGCCCGCCAAATCGGTGTCGAGGTGCATATCTCAACCCAGAGCAACATCTCCAACTCCGAGGCCGTGAAGTTCTTCTCGCAGTGGGCCGACACCGTGGTGCTGGCTCGCGAGCTGTCGCTCGAACAAATCAGCAGGATTCACGACGAGATTGTGGCCAACGATATCCGCGGTCCGCGCGGCGAGCTGGTCGAAATCGAGATGTTCGCCCACGGCGCGCTCTGCATGTCGATATCGGGCAAGTGCTACCTCTCGCTCCACGAGACCAACTGCTCGGCCAACCGCGGCGCCTGCCGCCAGTTGTGCCGCCGCAAATACACCATCAGGGACAAGGACACGGGCGAGGAACTCGACATCGACGGACGCTATGTCCTCTCGCCCAAGGACCTCTGCACGGTAGATTTCCTCGACAAGTTCATCGGCGCAGGCGTCAAGGTGCTGAAAATCGAGGGACGCGCACGCGGTGCCGAATATGTCAAACGCGTGGTGGAGTGCTACGACGAGGCGTTGCGCGCCATCGAAGCCGGCACCTACACCCGTGAATTTGCCGCAGGACTCAAGGAGCGTCTGATGACGGTCTTCAACCGCGGCTTCTGGGAGGGCTACTATGCCGGCCGTCCTGTGGCCGAACACAGTCAGAACTACGGCTCGGCAGCCACACGCCGCAAGGTCTATGTGGGCAAGGTGACCAACTTCTTCAAGAAACTGTCGGTCGCCGAGGTGCTGGTCGAGGCTGCACCGCTGAAGGTCGGCGAGGAGATTTTCTTCATGGGTGCCACCACGGGTGTGGCGGAGCAGACCCTCGAGGAGCTGCACGGCCCCGACGGCGAGGTACGTCAGGAGGTGGAGCAGGGCGTAAAGTGCGCCATTCACACCCCCACCCCTATCCGCCGCGGCGACCAGCTCTACAAATTCGTGGAGACCGGGAAATAAACAAAATAAATATTTTCAATACATATATTTATATATAGGAGGGTAACCCTTGCGGGTTACCCTCCTATATTTTTAAATATTTTATAAATTATTATTTTCCCCTTCCGCCCACCACCTCCGGCACATGAGAATGATTTACAACACATTAACCCGCCTCCGAAAACTGACGATGGATTTGTTGATAAATCAAACAATTTTATAATTTATTTTTATATCTGACTTTCAACAAAGCACTGCCAAATTATCTCGAAAAAATTTCCTTTGTTGATTTATTTTTTTTACTTTTGGGACGCTTTTGCAAAAAATTTAAAGTCAGAACACAAAAACTGCCTATGAATATATAGAAAAACAACAAAAAAAACAACCACCGATGCGACTCACCACCATCGACAGCCGCATCAAAACCAAATTATTAATCACAAACCAATTAACGAATGAAAAACAATCTGACTCTAAAAGGCTTATGCCTGATGTTCAGCGTATTGTTACTTGTTATGGGGGGGGGAAATACTTACGCTGCCACCTCTCGTGTCGATAACCAGATACAAGATAACAATGCCAGTGTGACCGGTACAGTTGTTGACAATGCCAATCAACCTCTTATCGGTGTAAACGTATCCATCAAGGGTACAACAATCGGTACTGCCACCGATGTCGATGGTCACTACACCATCAACGCCCAGCAGGGCGATGTCCTCGTATTCTCCTACATCGGTTACAAAACCCAGGAAATCACTCTCGGCGGCCAGACCATCGTCGATATCCAGCTCGCAGAGGACAGCGAGACCCTCGACGCGGTAGTCGTTACGGCGTTGGGTATCAAGCGTTCGGAAAAAGCGCTGTCGTACAACGTACAGCAGGTGAAGGCCGAGGAGCTGACCACCGTGAAGGACGCCAACTTCGTCAACTCGCTCAACGGTAAGATTGCCGGTGTGAGCATCAACAAGAGCGCCAGCGGTGTGGGTGGTTCGACCCGCGTCGTCATGCGTGGTGCCAAGTCTATCGAGGGCGACAACAACGCACTCTATGTAATCGACGGTATTCCCCTGTTCAACACCTCAATCGGTACCGACAGTGGTGTCATGGGTGAAGGTAAGGTCGGTTCGGAGGGTATCGCCGACTTCAACCCCGAGGATATCGAGTCCATCTCGGTACTGAGTGGTCCTTCGGCAGCCGCACTTTACGGTAGTAGCGCAGCAAACGGTGTTATCCTCATCACCACCAAGAAGGGTCGTGAGGGCAAGCTCCAGGTATCGTTCTCGTCGTCTTCGGAGTTCTCGAAGGCCTACATGACCCCCGAGTTCCAGACCATCTACGGCAACAAGGCCGGTGCATACGAGAGCTGGGGCGAGAAAATGGCCGCTCCCACAAGCTACGACCCCAAGAACGACTTCTTCAACACCGGTATGAACTTCATCAACTCGATTACCCTCACTACCGGTAACGACAAGAACCAGACCTTCGCATCGTTCTCGTCGACCAATTCCGACGGTATCGTCCCCAACAACTCCTACGACCGTCTGAACCTCACCATTCGCAACACATCGACCTTCGCCAAGGACAAGCTCAAGCTCGACCTCGGTGCATCGTACATCAAGCAGGAGGATACCAACATGATTTCACAGGGTCAGTACTGGAACCCCGTGATGGCGGCTTACCTCTTCCCCCGCGGCGAGAACTTTGAGGCCATCAAGACCTTCGAGCGCTACGACGCAACACGTAACCTTCCCGTAATGTACTGGCCCGTATCCGACGACGTTTACGCCAACCAGAACCCCTACTGGACCGCTTACCGTAACGTATACACCCACGAGAAGAGCCGTTACATGTTCAACGTGGGTCTGACCTACAAGATTACCGACTGGTTGAACATCTCGGCACGCTACCGTATGGACGACAGCAAGATCATCTCGGAGCGCAAACTCTACGCATCGTCCTTCCACGTGTTCACCGAGGGTAGCGACAAGGGTTTCTTCGGCTATGAGAGCTACAACGACCGTCAGGAGTATGCCGACGCCATGCTCAACATCAACAAGATGTGGGACAACTGGTCGATTTCGGCCAACGTGGGTTGGAACTACTCCAACTTCTGGGCACTCGAGAGAGGCTACAAGGGCCGTCTGCTGGGTGTAGCCAACAAGTTCACGCTCACCAACATCGACCCCTCCAACGGTCGTCCCGACGAGGACCTCGGTGCTTCGCGCGTACGTAACCACGCCATCTTCGCCAACCTCGAGGTGGGTTGGAAGAACATGCTCTACCTGACCCTCACCGGCCGTAACGACTGGAACTCGCGTCTGGTCAACACCAAGGAGGAGTCGTTCTTCTATCCTTCGGTGGGTCTGTCGGCCCTGGTTTCGGAGATGGTCAACATGCCCGAATGGATTTCGCTCCTCAAGCTCAGAGGTTCGTTCACCCAGGTGGGTGCCCCCGTATCGCGTTCGGGTCTGACCCCCGGTACTGTCACCACCCCCATCGTCGGCGGTAACCTCAAGCCCACCGACATCTATCCCTTCACCGACTTCAAGGCCGAGCGTACCAACTCCTACGAGTTCGGTTTGAGCCTGCGTCTGTGGAACCGCTTCAACGCCGAGGTGACCTACTACCACTCGAACACCAAGAACCAGACCTTCCTGGGTGACCTCCCCGAGTTCACCGGTTACAAGAAGATTTACCTGCAGGCCGGTGACGTGGAGAACCGCGGTTGGGAGGTAATGGTCAACTACAACAACCAGTTCAAGTCGGGTCTGGCACTTTCGTCGACCCTCACCTACTCGCGCAACGTCAACGAGATCAAGGAGATGGTCCGCAACTACAAGACCGACCTGATGGACGATCCCATCAACATTCCCCAGGTACTGAAGGACAAGGGCCGCGTAATCCTCAAGGAGGGCGGCAGCATTCACGATATCTACGCCAACACCTTCTTCAAGAAGGACAGCCAGGGCTTCGTGGAGATCAAGAGCGACGGTAGCTACGCCCTCGAGGCAGGCGAGCCCGTATATCTGGGTTCGACCGCTCCCAAGTACAACATGGGTTGGAACAACGCCATCTCTTACAAGGGCGTAAGCCTGGGCTTCCTGTTCACCGCACGCGTGGGTGGTGTCGTAACCTCGTCGACCGAGGCACTGCTCGACAAGTTCGGTGTGTCGAAGCGTTCGGGTGAGGCTCGTCTGGCAGGCGGTGCACTGCTTCCCGGCCAGGGTCGCGTCGACGCCAAGACCTACTACCAGATGATCGGTACAGGTAACTACCAGACTTCGGGCTACTACACTTACAGCGCAACCAACGTACGTCTGCAGGAGCTGACCCTGAGCTACACACTGCCCAACAAGTGGTTCCGCAACGTCGTGAAGGACTTCACCATCTCGTTCATCGCCAACAACCCCTGGATGATTTTCTGTGAGGCTCCCTTCGATCCCGAACTTACTCCTTCAACTGCTACTTACGGCCAGGGTAACGACTACTTCATGCAGCCCAGTGTACGTAGCTATGGTTTCTCTATTAAGTTTAAATTGTAGCACTCGAAAACTATGAAAAACATCAACAGATATATACTCATGGCAGGTGTCTGCGCGGCATCGATGCTCACCGCCTGCGACTATGAGGACATCAACACCAACCCCTTTGAGGTGACCGACGAGGAGAGCATTCGCGACAATATCGCCGTGGGTGGCCGCTTCCTCGCCATGCAACAGAATGTAATCCCCGTAGGTACACAGGCTGACGATACCCACGTCATCAATGACTACCAGGTGGCCTACCACCTCTCATCGGACGTATGGTCAGGCTACTTCAGCCAGACCCACACCTGGGAGAGCGGTTACTGCAACCCCAGCTACTTCCTCAAGGACAGCTGGATTGCCGTGACCTACAACTACGCTTACACCAAGTCGCTCGACCCCTGGAAGCGTCTGAAGGCCCTCTCGGAGCAGAACAAGACCCCCGAGGTGTATGCTCTGGCCCAGATTCTGAAGATTTCGGCATGGCACCGTGCGGTTGATTCGTTCGGTCCCATTCCCTACTCTCACGCTGCCGACAACACCATGAAGATTTTCTTCGACTCGGAGAAAGAGGTCTACACCCAGATGCTCGCCGACCTGGAGCAGGCCGTCAAGGATTTGAAGGAGTTTGCCGACAACGGTGTTCCCGTCATGCCCGACTACGATGCCGTATACAAGGGCAACGCGGCAAAATGGGTGAAGTATGCCAACTCGCTCATGCTGCGTCTGGCCATGCGTATCAGCAAAGCTGACGAAGCACTGGCCAAGGAGTATGCCAAGAAGGCCATCGACGGCGGTGTGATGACCGACAAGGACGACGAAGCCAAGATGGCCGACGGTGCAGACATGGTGTTTGTCAACAACATCAACTGGCTGGCCAACAACTACGGTGAGACACGTATGGGCTCGACCATCTACTCCTACCTGATGGGTTATGCCGACCCCCGTCTGGGCAAATACTTCCTGCCTTCCGTCAACGCAAACGCTGTTCAGGCATTCGACGGCAAGAAGTACATGGCCATTCCCTCCGGCCACATCAGCGAAGCTATCCAGGAGTACAAGGATTGCTCGATTCCCAACGTCACCGCAACCTCCCCCACCTACTGGCTGCGTACTTCGGAGGTATTGTTCCTCAAGGCCGAGGCTGCTCTGAAATGGGGCGCTGAATTCGGCGATGCAGCACAGCACTACAAGGACGGTATCGAGATGTCGTTCGCCGAGAACGGTGTATCGGGTGCTGACAGCTACATGACTTCCAACAAGCAGCCTATGGCTCACAAGTTGTCGGGCAATGGCAGTTGCAGTTTCAACGCTCCCACACAGGCTACTGCCAAGTTTGAGGGCGACAACAACCAGAAGCTGGAGAAAATCATGATTCAGAAGTACATCGCCATGTTCCCCAACGGTCACGAGGCATGGTGCGACTTCAGAAGAACCGGTTTCCCCAAGATGAACCCCGTAGTAGTCAACAACGGCCGTGCCGACGGTATCACCAACGAGCGCGGTGTTCGCCGTATGAAGTACCCCGAGAGCTTCTATCAGACAGCAGAAGGTCAGGAGATCTACAAAGATGCCCTGCAGAAGCTGGGCGGTGTGGACACCGGCGCAACCGACCTGTGGTGGGCAAAATAAACGAGTCTTAACCTGAAACAGAAAACAATAGAATTATGAACATACTTAAGAAATTATTATACACTCTGCCCCTCGCAGGTATGATTCTCACCGGTTGCACCGATGTCGAGAACATACAGGTCGAGCATATCGGCGGAAACAACACCGGCACTTCCGGCAGTGAGGCATATTATGCAAAGTTGCGCGAGTACCGCGCCACAGCCAACAACTATGGTCGTCCCGTAGCCTTCGGCTGGTTCTCCAACTGGTCGCCCTCGGGTACCATGCGTAGAGGTTACCTGACCTCCATGCCCGACTCGATGGATATCGTGTCGATGTGGAGCGGCGCACCCAGCGCATCGCAAATCACCCCCGAGCAGAAGGCCGACAAGGAGTTCGTCCAGAAGGTAAAGGGTATGAAGCTTCTGGAAGTAAGTCTGCTTTCTCACATCGGTAAGGGCCGTACTCCCGAATCTATCTATGACGAAATCAACAAGCAGGCCGAGGCCGAGGGTTGGAGCGACGCACAGGTTCACGAAGCCAAGAAGCAGGCTCGCTGGGATTACTGGGGTTACAGACATGGTGACGCTTCGTCCTACGAGGCCGCATTCGGCAAGTTCGCCAAAGCCATTTACGACTCGCTCGTAACCGGCGGTTGGGACGGCTTTGACATCGACTGGGAGCCGGGTATGGGCTTCAACGATGCTGACGGTTCTTTGGACGGCACAACCATCAAGATTCTGGTTAAGGAGATGGGTAAATACATGGGTCCTGCCAGCGATCCCGAAGGCAAGGGCCACAAGCTCCTGGTTATCGACGGTCTGATTAACTACTTCGGTCCCGATATGGAGCAGTACGTCGACTACTGGATTACCCAGGCTTACGGCAGACCCGCTCCTTCGTATCTTGCACCCGGTGGCAACGACAAGAAGTTGATTGTTACCGAGAACTTCGAGTCGAACTTCGCCAGCGGCGGTGTATTGCTCGACCAGGCAAAGTGGATGCCCCATGCTTCTCGCGGTGGTTACAAGGGTGGTGTAGGTGCTTATCGTTTCGATAACGACTACAACAACACCCCCGACTACAAGTGGATGCGTCAGGCTATCCAAATCAACCAGAAGGTATTCAACGACTGGAAGGAGAGCCAGAATCCTCAGCCGACCATGTAATTTGTCACCAATAAACTACAAAAACAATGAATAAAATATTAAAATATATGGCATTCGCAGCCGCTTCGATGTCGTTGTATGCTTGCAACGACTCACAGGGCGACCTGCTGGAGGCCAAAGTATATTTCGAGAGCAGCGAGTACCTCGTGGAAATAAAAGGTAACGAGATGGCTGTCGAACTCGGTGCGCGTATCTCGACACCGATGACTTCAAACGTGAATCTGACCTACGAGTTGGGCAATCAGGCCGATGTCGATGCCTACAACGCCAAGAACGGTACCGAGTATCTGTTGTTCGAGGCCGAGCATGCAACACTCGAGGCTACCGAGTCGGTCATCAACGCCAAGAAAATCTATGCCGAGAAGGTCAACCTCAGTCTGACAGGATTGGACACCGTGGAGGAGGGCAAGACATACGTTCTTCCCGTCCGCATCGCCAGCTCGTCGGCCCCCGTCATCAGCGGCGGCAACATTACATATTATGTAATCAGCAAGCCAGTACGTATCATGTCTGCCGTTCGTTTCAACAATGGTGCTATCTACGTGCCCATTCCGGGTGACAAGGCCTTCAAGTCGGTTACATACGAGGCTCTTATCTACATCGACTACTTCGGTGACAACAACACCGTCATGGGTAAGGAGGGTACTCTTATCTTCCGTATCGGTGATGAAGGTGGTGGTCTTCCCCGAAACATTCTCCAGATTGCAGGTAAGGTAGAATTCCAGAACCCTAACAAGTTGGAGTCGAAGAAGTGGTATCACGTGGCATTCGTCCGCAACGCCGAGACCGGTTTTGCAGGTATGTATGTCAACGGTCAGAAGGTCAATGAAGGCAACGCCGGAACAACCGACATCATGCTCGGAGGCGACGGTGTCAAGGGTAACGGCTTCTTCATCGGTAAGGTTGCCGGCTTCATGTGGGGCGAGCGTCCTATCTACGGTAAGATGGCCGAGGTTCGTCTGTGGAACGTAGCCCGCTCGGAGAACCAGTTGCAGAAGAACATGCTGTCGGTAGATCCCAAGTCGGAAGGCCTTGAGTTCTACTACAAGCTCAACAAGGAGAGCGTAAACGGCATGGTCATCACCGATGCTTCGGGCCACATGAACGGTGAATCTCGTTACGGTCTCTACCCCGAGGATCTCGATGCACCCATCGAAATCAAGTAAACCGACGTCTGAAAAGACCTCTTGAATACACGGGGGCGGAATTCCGAAATGGAGTTCCGCCCCTTTTTTTATCACTTTCAGGTATTTCGAAATCGACAAATTATTTCTATTTTTGTAGAAACCAAAAAAACTGATAATTATGTTTTCTGAACAGACCTATGTCGCACGCCGCGCAACGCTGCGTGCAAAAATCGGAAAGGGAGTAATTATCCTTCCGGGTAACACTTTAGCACCCAACAACTATCCCAATAACGCTTATTATTTCCGACAGGATTCGTCGTTCCTCTACTACTTCGGTCTCAATGTCCCCTCGCTGGTGGGCATCATCGACACCGAGTCGGGCGAGGAGCATCTTTTCGGCGACGACTTCACCGTCGAGGACATTATATGGACAGGACCCCAACCCACTCTCCACGACATGGCCGCCAAGGTCGGTGTACAACACACCCACCCCACCGCCGAGCTGGAGCGTTATCTGCGCAAGGCCATCGCCCTGGGCCGACAGATTCACTACCTGCCCCCCTACCGTGGTGAGACGAAACTGCAACTCTCGTCGCTGCTGGGCATCAAACCCGAACTGCTCCACGACTACAAGTCAGTGGAACTGATGTTCGCCGTATCGGAGATGCGCGAAATCAAGAGCGCCGAGGAGATTGAGGAGATGCAGCGCGCCTTCCAAATCGGCTACAAGATGCACACGCTGGCCATGAAGATGTGTCGTCCGGGCATCGTCGAGCGCGAGATTGCCGGCGCCATCGAGGGCATATCGAAGTCCTACGGCTCGGGAGTGTCGTTCCCCTCCATCGTATCGCAGCACGGCGAGACCCTCCACAACCTCAACTGTGACGGTGTGCTGGAGTCGGGCCGACTGTTGTTGTGCGACGCGGGCGGCGAAACGGTCAACAACTACTGCTCCGACCACACCCGTACCTATCCCGTCAACGGCAAGTTCACCCCCAAGCAGAAGGAGATGTACGAAATCGTTCTCGCGGCACACGACCATGTGGCCCACTATGTCAAGGCCGGAATGATGTTCACCGACATTCACAACGAATCCTACCTCAAGCTGGCGGAGGGTCTCGTGGCGGCAGGTCTGCTCCACGGAACGGCCGAGGACGCTGTGGCGGCAGGTGCCATGGAGATGTTCATGCCCCACGGACTGGGTCACGGTCTGGGTATGGACGTCCACGACTGCGAGGCCTTCGGCGAGCGTTCGTTCGACTTCTCGCAGCTGGCCGAGCGCGCCGCACAGTCGGCCACCTGCATCTACCGCAAGGCCTGGAGAGTGAAGGAAGGCACCGTGATGACCGACGAGCCGGGACTCTACTTCATACCCCAGCTCATCGACAAGTGTCAGGCCGAGGGACGATACAAGGGTATTGTCAACTACGACCTGCTCAACGCCGAGTATCGTGACTTCGGCGGTATCCGCATCGAGGACGACCTGGTGGTGACTGCCGACGGCTGCTACATGATGGGCGACAAAACCATACCTGTAACGGTGGCAGAACTGGAAGAGGTCGTAGGCCGATAGGGATTCTCACAGTACCGGAAGTTCCGACCTTATATAAATAAGAGTGGCTAATGTATTTTAGCCACTCTTTACTATACCACCGTCGGCCGACGGTGAAGCCCCGCCGCAAAGGCACTCCGAGAACCTCCTCTCCCGACGCACAACAGAGGAGATTTTCCCCCGACCACGGCCGCAACCCCCACCGCACGGAGTATTCAACACTACGAACGGTCTCCACGGAACGGAATATATTACTAAATTATTTTACAAAACGACGGAAATGAGCCACTTAGACCATTTTTGGTCGACAATGGTTTTCAACAATCATTGTTGACATGTCGAAAACTGTTCACAACTGTCGATAATTCCCCCTTTCACAACAAACCATTAACACCCGACTGATTATGATGGACGAAACCAAAAAACGAAAAATCATCACCTACACGGCCATTATCGCCATCGTAGTGTCGATTGTCCTCTGCATCATCTTCTCCGATGAGATTCTGGCATGGATTGAAGGCACGATGCTCACCCTGATGAAGGTGGCCGCCATCTTCCTCCTGGGCTGGGTCACCGGACGCTATGTCCGTTTCCGCAGCGACAAGGAGAAGGACAACTCCCCAAAGTAGCCCCCCACCCAATGCCAAGGGGCGGGGGCGATACGTCCGTACGGCGGCACCCGTGGCGGCCGACCGCACCGCAAAACACCCTCCTGCCCCCTCCAAATGCCACAGCCACAGGTCGCTCACAGTGGCGGACAGCCGCCGCTGATTCTTCTCAAATGGATATATCCACATCAAATCACCTGATTTTTGGGTGATTTTTCTTTTTTATAGAAAATATTTCGTATATTTATACTCACCAAAACCTAAAAAACGAAAAACCCGAACCGCGACCGCCAAAATCAAAGGTGAGGGAATTTCGGAAAGTAAAATAATTTAAAAACAACCTTAAAACTATACGGGATATGAAAAACTATGTAGCAAGAGAGATCAAAAACATTGTTCTCATTGGAGCTCCCGGCACGGGGAAAACTACCCTTGCCGAAGCAATGGCTTATGAGGGTAAGGTCATTGACCGCAGGGGTAGTATCGAAGCGAACAACACGCTTTCGGACAATACCGATATCGAACACGAATACAAACGCTCGATATTCTCCACCATTCTCTTCACCGAATTCATGGATCGCAAGCTCAATATCATCGACTGCCCGGGCTCGGACGACTTCTGCGGAAGCCTCTTCTCGGCATTCAAGGTCGGCGATGTGGGCTTGTTTGTTTTCAATGCCCAGAACGGCGGCTGGGAGGTAGGCAGCGAAATACAGGCGCGCTACGCCCGTCTGCTCAAGAAACCCGTCATCGGTGTCATCAACCAGCTCGACGCCGACAAGGCTTCGTTCGAGGCGGCCTACGATGCCATCTGTGCCTCTTCACGCGTGAAACCCGTCTTAGTACAATATCCCGTAAATCAGGGAGCAGGATTCAACGCCTTCATCGACGTGCTGCTGATGAAGATGTACCGCTTCAAAGATAACGACGGACACCGCGAGGAACTCGAAATCCCCGAGGAGGAGATGGAGAAGGCCCAGCGTCTGCACAAGGAGCTGGTGGAGATTGCCGCCGAACACGACGAGGAGCTCATGGAACTCTACTTCGAGAAGGGCAACCTCACACAGGACGATATCCGTCAGGGTCTGAAAATCGGTGTGGCACGCCGCGAGGTGATGCCCATGTTCTGCGCATCGGGCAAGAACGACATCGGCACCAAGCGACTCATGGAGTTCATCATCAACGTGGCTCCCGGTCCGCTGAAGGCCCCCTCGTTCCTCTCGACCGAAGGTGAGGAGCTGCCGGCCGACATCGACGCTCCGGCACTGGCCTTCATCTTCAAGACCCAGCTCGAACAGCACATCGGCGAAATCACCTACTTCCGTGTTATCCGCGGCAAACTGACCGAAGGCATGGAGCTGGTCAACTCGCGCACGGGCAACAAGGAGAAAATCTCGCAGCTCTTCGCCGTGGCCGGCAAGAACCGCATCAAGGTGACCGAACTCTCGGCCGGCGACATCGGCTGCACCGTGAAGCTGAAGGGCGCACGCACCAACGACTCGCTGGCGGCCGCCGCGGCCGTGGTGGCTGTCGACCCCATCGTCTTCCCCGAACCGCGCTACCGTGCCGCCATCAAGTGCAAGGACCAGGCCGATGAGGAGAAGCTGGGCAAGCTGCTCAACGACGTGAAGTTCGAAGACCCCACCATTCTGGTCGACTACTCCAAGGAGCTGAAGCAGACCATCATTCAGGGTCAGGGCGAACACCACCTCAACATTCTGCGCAACAAGATTCAGACGGAGAACAAACTCCAGTTCGAATACATGGCCCCCAAGATTCCCTACCGCGAGACCATCACCAAGGTGGCACAGGCCGACTACCGCCACAAGAAGCAGTCGGGCGGTGCGGGTCAGTTCGGCGAGGTACACATGATTATCGAACCCTACTACGAAGGCATGCCCGAACCCAAAACCTACAAGGTTCCCGGCAAGGGCGAGCTGACGGTCAACATCAAGAACAAGGAGGAGTACAATCTGGCATGGGGCGGCAAGCTGCAGTTCTACTCGGCCATTGTCGGCGGTGCCATCGACGCACGCTTCATGCCGGCCATTCTCAAGGGTATCATGGAGAAGATGGACGAGGGTCCGCTCACCGGTTCGTATGCACGCGATATCCGTGTGATTATCTACGACGGCAAGATGCACCCGGTTGACTCCAACGAAATCTCGTTCAAACTGGCGGCACGCAACGCCTTCAAGGAGGCCTTCCGTAATGCCGGCCCCAAGATTATGGAGCCGATCTACAATGTGGAGGTACTCGTGCCGAGCGCCTACATGGGTGCCGTGATGAGCGACCTGCAGAACCGCCGCGCCATGATTCTGGGCATGGAGTCCGACAAGGGCTTCGACCGCCTGAACGCCACGGTGCCTCTGGCCGAGTTGTACCGCTACTCGACCACCCTCTCGTCGCTGACTTCGGGTTCGGCCACCTACTCCATGAAGTTCTCTTCCTACGAGCAGGTTCCGGCCGATGTTCAGGCCAAGCTCCTGAAGGCTTACACCGACACCGACGAAGAGTAACATGGAAAAGTTGGGATAGTTTTATAGATATTTGGACGGGACGGCCGATTGTTCGGCCGTCCTTTTTTTTTGCACTCCGCCCTCCTTTCACCGCCCGCGGCCGGGTTCGGCACGGCATTTGCCGCCTCGGAAGATGAAACCACAAATACAACAAGCCTTATGAAAACTTCGAAATCCTCCCGACCCCTGTGTCACCGCGGCCGCTGCCGCACCCATCGTCCCGCCGCCGACACCTCACGCACCGCCTCGCTGCTCACCGCCGCCGACCTGCCCGTCCGCCCCGCCGCACAACCCGGCACCACCCCCACTTCACGACAGTCGCGCGATGCCGCCACGCAGGAGGTCGTCGCCACCAATCCCTCGCCGGAAAGCATGGACAGCCGGTAACAAGTTTGTAACAAAAGGGAAGTTCTGCAAGCGCAAACTTATGAAAAGGTTACCGGTCTCTTAATAAATCGTTAACTTCGTACAAAGGCTTCCGAATTGGCAAAAAAAGGGCTAAATTTGTTCAAGAAATCAAAGAATTCAAACTCAAAATGAGCGAAATCTACACCGTCATCATCGGTATTCTTGGCATTCTTGCCATCTCGGGACTCTTCGTCGGAGTCACCAACGATGCAGTGAACTTCCTGAACTCTGCCATCGGTTCCAAAGCGGCACCTCTCAAAACGATTCTTGCCGTAGCATCAGTAGGTATTATAATAGGTGTCGTGACCTCAAGCGGCATGATGGAGGTAGCCCGAAGCGGTATGTTCAATCCGGGGCTGTTCTCCTTCCATGAGGTGATGATGCTCTATTTGGGCGTAATGTTCGCCAATGTCATTCTCCTCGACCTCTACAACTCGTGGGGACTCCCGACATCGACTACCGTATCACTGATTTTCTGTCTGTTGGGTTCGGCCCTGGCCATCTCGGTGCAGAAAATCAGCGCAAGCCCCACCCTCGGCATCGAGCATCTGGGCGAGCTGATCAACACCTCGCGCGCTCTGGGTATCGTGTCGGCCATTCTGCTCTCGGTCATCATCGCCTTCACTTTCGGTACCGTGACCATGTACATCTCGCGTATCCTCTTCTCGTTCCGCTATTTGGGCATCTTCCGCAAGTTCGGTGCGCTGTGGTGCGGTATCTCGTTCACCGCCATCATCTACTTCGCCATCTTCAAGGGTCTGAAGTCGGTGGCTGCCCACAACGAGGTGATTCACACCATCGAGAACAACCTGTTGCTCTCGCTCCTGATCTGTCTGATCGTTGCGTCGCTGATTCTGTTCTTCCTCCAGCGATTCAAAATCAATATCCTCCGTATCACCATTCTCTCGGGTACCATGGCACTGGCTCTGGCCTTTGCAGGTAACGACCTGGTGAACTTCATCGGTGTTCCCGTGGCGGCACTCGATGCTTTCAACATCGCCCGTCACACCGGCGACCCCTCGATGACGATGGACGCTCTGGCCAACGATGTTCCGGCCAACTTCCTCTTCCTCATCGGTGCGGGTGTGGTCATGATCATCACACTGTGGACCTCGAAGAAGGCCATGCACGTGACCGAGACCGAAATCAGCCTCGCAGCGCAGGGTGACGAGGGTGAGGAGCGTTACGGCTCGTCGATGCTCTCGAGAACCATCGTCCGCGCGGCCATCAACATGAACACCGCCATCGAGCGTATCGTTCCCAAGCGTATCCGCGAGGGTATCGCCCGCCGCTTCGAGTTCGTCGACGTGGAGCAGACCGGCGCACCCTACGACATGATTCGCGCAACGGTGAACCTCACCACCTCGGCACTGCTCATCTCGGTGGCCACCTCGCTCAAACTGCCCCTCTCGACCACCTACGTCTGCTTCATGGTAGCCATGGGTTCGTCGCTGGCCGACAAGGCATGGGGTCGTGAGAGTGCCGTCTACCGCATCTCGGGTGTCATCACCGTAGTGGCCGGCTGGTTCATCACCGCATTGGGCGGCTTCATCATCGCCTTCCTGGTGGGTCTTCTGCTGATTTACGGCGGCATGTGGGCATTCGGTATCATCTCGGTACTCTGCATCTACATGCTTATCCACAGCAACTTCCTCAAGAAGCACAAGACATCGGCCGACACCGCAAAGGCCGAGGCACAGAGCAGCGACGAGATTATCGTCTCGCTCAAGGAGGAGGTATGCTCCACCATGCTGTCGGCCACCAAGATTTACGACCGCACACTGATTGCCGTCTTCAAGGAGAACCGCAAAGTCCTCCGCGAGATGGTCAAGGACGCCAACGACCTGTTCTACCGCTCACGCGAACGCAAATACTCGCTGCTGCACACCCTCAAGAAGCTGCAGGCTTCGGACGTCAACACGGCACACTACTATGTGCAGGTGGTCGACTACCTCAATGAGATGACCAAGGCACTGCTCCACATCACCCGTCCGGCATTCGACCACATCGACAACAACCACGAGGGTCTGAGCGTCGAGCAGACACGCGACCTGATGGCCATCAACGACGAGGTGGAGTCCATCTACCGGCAGATTTACTTCATGCTCCGCAACGACAACTTCAGCGATCTGGAGATGGTACTCTCGCGCCGCGACAACCTCTTCATGTCGATTTCGGAGGCCATGAAGCAGGAGTTGAACCGCATCAACACCTCGCAGAGCGGCACCAAGGCTTCGATGCTCTACATCACCATTCTCAACGAGACCAAGAACATGGTGCTGCAGTCGCGAAACCTGCTCAAGTCACAGCAGTATTACCTCAACAACAAAAGCGAATATTCAGTTCACATCAAATAAATAAATGGATATAGCAAAAGCAAAGCGACGTGAAAACATCGCCGAATACATCCTCTATCTATGGCAGATAGAGGATTTGCTTCGTGCACTGCAGTTCAGTCCCGAAGCTGTCTACTCCCAACTCATCGCCCCACGAAAAGATATTGAAGAGGCACAGAAACCCGTCTTCCTGATGTGGTATATGGACATCGCCAACCTCCTGCGCGAGGAAGGCAAGGAGGAGAAGGGTCATCTGGAGCATACCCTCCACCTGATTCAGGACCTCCACGACCTCCACCTCCAGCTGATGAACCTGCCCGTGGGCGAACACTACCGCAAGACCGTGGCACAGCTCGAACCCGAGTTGCCGCGTCTGCGCTCGGTGTTGGGCAACCCCGGCATGAGCGACACGGAGCTGTGTTTCCGCGCCCTCTACGCCACCATGCTCTACCGCATCAAGGGTCAGGGCGAAAACCACGCCGTCGGCGACACCATCGCCCTCATCTCGCCGGTCATCGGCGAGCTGGCGGCCCTCCACGGCAAGGTCGAACGCGGCGAAATCGACCTGTTCAAAAAAGCCGACGACGAGTAACCCTCGCCGACAATTACACCTGCGACAGCCGCCCCGGAAAAGGGGCGGCTGTCTTTTGTTTCTCTTTTTTCGCCCGAAAATCGGAGTTGAGATAACAACCGAAGCGAAAAAGCATTACATTTGCACCCGTTTTTAAAAAAGTATAATAATGACAACACGATTGGTCAGTTCATCAAAACAGGCCGTGCGCGAGTTGAAGGATTACCTCCTCATTGCCATCGGCATGGTTCTTTACGGTATCGGCTGGACAGTATTCCTGCTGCCCAACGAGATTACGGTCGGCGGACTTCCGGGCATCGCCTCCATCGTCTACTGGGGTACAGGCATTCCCGTGCAGTATGTCTACACCTCGGTGAACACCATTCTGCTGATACTGTCAGTCAAAATTCTGGGCTGGAAATTCAGCGTAAAAACCATCTTTGCGGTCTTCACCCTCAGCTTCTTCCTGGTCTTCATACAGCAGCTTCTCGACGGAGTGACCATCATCAAGAACGAGCCCTTCATGTCGTGTATCCTGGGTGCCACGCTCTGCGGCGGCGGTATCGGCATCGCCTTCTCGGTCAACGGCAGCTCGGGCGGTACCGACATCGTGGCGGCCATCATCAACAAATACAGGGACATCTCGCTGGGACGCATCATCATGTTCATCAACATGACCATCGTCACCTGCAGCTACTTCGTGCTGAAGGACTGGGGACAGGTGGTCTACGGCTATGTGACACTCTATGTGTGCAGCTTTGTCATCGACCAGATTGTCAACAGCTCGCGCCAGTCGGTGCAGTTCTTCATCATCTCGAAGAAGTATGAGGAAATCGGCCGCGAAATCAATGCCCTCCACCGCGGTGTCACCATCATCGACGCCACGGGTCTCTACACGGGCAACGAGCAGAAAATCATGTTCGTGTTGGCCAAGAGCCGCCAATCAAACACCATCTTCCGCATCATCAACGACATCGACCCCAACGCCTTTGTATCGCAGAGTGCCGTCATCGGTGTCTTCGGCGAGGGCTTCGACCATCTGAAGGTAGGCAAGAGCAAGGCCCTGAAAGAGAGCAAAACCACAAAATAGAAAACTAAATACTGAGGAAGCGGGTGGGCTGCATGAGGCAGTCCGCCCGTTTTTTTTGCATTTACAGCCTCTCTGGCGGCCGTTTTCCCTGCTACGGGACTTCCACCCCGACCCGACGACAAACGCCACAGAAGGCCCGATACGGGCGCACACGAAAAAGCCGGAGTTCTGACGAACTCCGGCTTTCACACACATCGGGGATTGTCGGGTGGACCATTACCTCACCCTCCCCATAAATAAGCCCTCCGCAGAGGGAGAATGAAAAAAGGCCGTCAAGACGATTGACGACCTTATTTCATTCGTGGATGATGAAGTACTCTAAATTAAGCGTACTTGAAAGTTGACTCATCCGAAACTGTAAGTTTCTTACGACCCTTTGCACGGCGTGCAGCCAGCACCTTGCGACCATTAACAGTAGCCATACGAGCACGGAAACCATGCTTGTTGATTCTCTTGCGACGCGAGGGCTGATAAGTTCTCTTCATTGCCATAGCTATCTAATTTTTTGTTGTTTCGTACATTTTTACGGATTGCAAAAGTACAACAAAAAAGTTATCCAAAAAAATTTTTCGCTAAAATATTTCAAATTAACAGGTAAAAAGCACGATTATTTTTATCTTTGTAGAGAAAGAGAGGGTTTTCGGGGGCCGAACAGCACTGTTTTTGCGTCTCCACCCCTCCAGAAAAACATACCACCCCAAAATCTTACAACTATGGCAGTATTTAGAGTCGAAGGCGGACACCGCCTCAGTGGAAGCATCACTCCGCAGGGTGCCAAGAACGAAGCCCTGCAGATTATATGTGCCACACTGCTCACTCCGGAACGTGTGGTCATTCACAACATACCGCAGATTCTCGATGTCATGCAGCTCATCGAGCTGTTGAGAAAGATGGGCGTGAAGGTCGAGCGGCTCGACGACGACAGCTATTCGTTCGAGGCACGCGACATCGATTTCGACTACATACGGAGCGAGGACTACCGCCAGCGCTGCACCCGTCTGCGCGGCTCGGTAATGCTCATCGGCCCCATGCTGGCGCGTTTCGGCGTGGGCTATATCCCCAAGCCCGGCGGTGACAAAATCGGCCGCCGCCGTCTCGACACCCACTTCCTCGGATTCCAGAAGCTCGGTGCCAAGTTCAATTTCGACATCGCCGACTCGTTCTTCATGGTCGAGGGCAAGCCCCTCAAAGGCACCTACATGCTCCTCGACGAAGCCTCGGTGACCGGCACGGCCAACATCGTGATGGCCGCCGTGATGGCCAAAGGCCGCACCACCATATATAATGCCGCCTGCGAACCCTATCTCCAGCAGCTGTGCAAGATGCTCAACCGCATGGGCGCACGCATCTCGGGCATCGCCTCCAACCTGCTCACCATCGACGGTGTGGAATCGCTCGGAGGCACCAGCCACACCCTGCTGCCCGACATGATCGAGGTGGGCAGTTTCATCGGCATGGCCGCCATGAACCAGTCGGAGCTGACCATCAAGAATGTGTCGTTCGAGAATCTGGGCATCATACCGGCACAGTTCGCCCGCATGGGTATCCGCTTCGAGCAGCGCGGCGACGACATCTATATCCCCCAGCAGGACCATTACAGCATCGACACCTTCCTCGACGGCTCGATCATGACCATCGCCGACGCACCGTGGCCGGGACTCACCCCCGACCTGTTGTCCATCTTCCTGGTGGTGGCCACCCAGGCCAAAGGTGCCGTGCTGATTCACCAGAAGATGTTCGAGAGCCGTCTGTTCTTCGTCGACAAACTCATCGACATGGGCGCACAGATTATCCTCTGTGACCCCCACCGCGCCACGGTCATCGGCCACGACCACCGCATACGTCTGCGCGCCACACGCATGTCGTCGCCCGACATACGCGCCGGTGTGGCTCTGCTCATCGCCGCCATGTCGGCCGAAGGAGTGTCGACCATACAGAACATCGACCAGATTGACCGCGGCTACAAGTTCATCGACCAGCGTCTCAACGCACTGGGTGCCCACATCACCCGTGTGGAGGACGACTGCAAATAGTCCCCACGACCTGAAAAATTATAGAAGAAAAGAAATATGTTTTTGGAAAATGCCAGCCGTAAGGGTTGGATAGAAGTAATCTGCGGTTCGATGTTCTCGGGCAAGACCGAGGAGTTGATACGCCGAATGAAGCGGGCGCAGTTCGCCCACCTGAAAGTCGAGATTTTCAAACCGCGCATCGATGTGCGCTACTCCGAGAAGGAGGTGGTCTCGCACGATGCCAACGCCATACGTTCGACCCCGGTCGACTCCCCCCAAAATATCCTGCTCCTCTCGTCGGAGGTCGATGTGGTGGGTATCGACGAGGCACAGTTCTTCGACGAGAGCATCGTCGAGGTGTGCCGCGAGCTGGCCGACAGCGGTGTGAGGGTCATCGTGGCCGGTCTCGACATGGACTACACGGGCAAACCCTTCGGCCCCATGCCTGCACTGATGGCCACCGCCGAATATGTGACCAAGGTACACGCCATCTGTGTGCGCTGCGGCAACATCGCCCACCACTCCCACCGTCTGACCAGCGACGACAAGCAGGTGATGCTCGGTGCGCAGGACACCTACGAACCCATCTGCCGCCACTGCTTCCACGAACTGATGAAGGAGCGCCAATAACAGGCTCCTCCCCGTCTTCAGACACAAAGAGGCCGACCCCCACACCGGGAGTCGGCCTTTTTCGGGTCTGTCCGTTCGCCACTCTCTACTTCGCGGCCTTGAGCGCGTCGATGAACCCCGGCCACAACAGCCACAGATTCTCGGTCTGCAACCACAGCTCGCGCGCCTGCGCCTCGTCGGAGGGGTGTTCGCTCTCGATGCTGCGCACATAGGCCTCGTCGGCCGGGTGGTCGTCGCGCGTGAACTCCTCGAAATAGGCGGGATAGCGGCGTTCGAAACGACGCAGCTCACCCTCGGGCAGTTTGCCGTCGCGTTTGAATCCGGCCCACAGCAGCAACAGTATACGGCTGGCATATTTGTCCGACACATCGTTAATCACCTCGTCGAAGAGTTCCGTCTCGTCGAGGGCCATATAGTCGAAGGCCAGGAGTTCGCTGGCCAGCAGATGGTCTTCGGGGTCGCACTCCAGCAGCATCTCGAGCAGGGCGGCCGACATCTCGAAATCATTGATCAGGAAATGGTCGATGGCCGAGGCGTGCAGCACCTCCATGGCGGCACGCGAGTTGGCGTGGTTCCACTCCAGAATGACATCTTCGTCATCGGGCAGAATCTCAGCCAGCAGCTGGAATGCCTGGAAACGCATCTCGCAGGCAGCGGCCACGTCCCCTTCGCTCTGCAGGCGGCGCGAGTCGGCAAGGGTTTTCACAAAATCGTATTCGCCATGCCCCACTACTTCGAAGGTCTGGTCGGGAGTCGGATTAAGATACGCTTTTTGCATTTTTTCTCAACTTTAAATATATAAGTAAAACAACAAAGAGGGTCACCAGCGCACCCAGCGCATAGGCCGCCGGACGGTTTTCCATGCCGAGGAACTGTTTCGACACGAAGAGGAACGACGCGCAGACATAGGTCATGAAGACCGCCGGCACCAGGGCAATGATGCGGTGCGCACGGTTCAGGGTCAGGTAGACCACTATCGACCACAGCACGATGGTGGCCAACGTCTGGTTGGTCCACGCGAAGTAACGCCACACCACGTCGAAATCGACCTGTGTGATGACATATCCCGCCACGAAGAGCGGAATGCAGATATAGAGTCGCTTCATGCGGCTTTTCTGTTCGAGGTGGAGCATGTCGGCGATAATCAGACGCGCCGAGCGGAAGGCCGTGTCACCCGAGGTGACGGGGGCAGCCACCACACCCAACACCGCCAGAATGCCGCCCACCATGCCCAGCATGCCGTTGGAAATCTCGCTCACCGCCCATGCGGCATTGTTGCCGTGGGCAGCCATCTGTGCCGAGAGGCCGTCGGCCCCGTGGAAGAAGGCCATGGCCACCGCCGCCCATATCAGCGCGATGACCGATTCGGAAATCATGGCACCGTAGAACACCGCGCGGCACTCCTTCTCGTTCTCAACGCAACGCGCCATGAGGGGCGACTGTGTGGCGTGGAAACCCGAGATGGCTCCGCAGGCGATGGTGATGCAGAGGGTGGGGAATATCGGCAGCGAACGGGCCGAGGCATGGAAATTGCGGAAGGTATCGAGTTCGGGAATGGTGTAGTCGCCCACAAGGAGCGCCCCCATCAGTCCGAGGGCCATCACCACCAGCGCGATGCCGAACAGCGGGTAGACCCTGCCCACAATCTTGTCGATGGGGAGCAGTGTGGCCAGAAAGTAGTAGGCCAGAATCACCCACACCCAGGTCTGAGTGGAGATGCCCGGTGTCATCTTGCCCAGCAGTTCGGCGGGGCTGAGCAGGAAGACCGCCCCCACCAGCACCAGCAGCAGAATGGAGAATACCCTCATGAAGCGGCGCATGTTGTCGCCCAGATAGCGGCCCACCACTTCGGGAATGCTCAGTCCGTCGTTACGCACCAGCATCATGCCCGACAGAAAGTCGTGCATCGCACCCATGAAGATGCCGCCGAGGGTAATCCACAGGAAGGCCACCGGACCGAAACACGCACCCAGAACAGCACCGAAGATGGGTCCCGTACCGGCAATGTTGAGCAGCTGGATAAGGAACACCCTCCAACGCGGAAGGGGAACATAGTCGACACCGTCATACAGCCTTTTGCAGGGTGTAGCGGCGGCGGAGTCGGCCCTGACCTCTCGCTCCAGAAAGCGGCCGTAGGTGAAATACGCCGCCACAAGAAGAGCCAAGCAGACTAAAAAGGTAATCATGATTCTGTATTTTAGTATGCGAAGATAGCAACAAAATGTGAAATTTTTAAGAAAAATCTTGCAGAAGGAAATTTTTTTAGTGATATTTGCACTCCGAAAGACTACGATAGTCTCGGGCATGCCGAAATAGCTCAGTTGGTAGAGCGTTTCACTCGTAATGAAAAGGTCCCGGGTTCAAGTCCCGGTTTCGGCTCACGAAAAAAGCGACAATCCGCAAAGGTTGTCGCTTTTTTGTTTTTCCGCCCCTTATGCCGCGGGGAGTGACACCGCACCCCTACTGCTTTTTGGCCGCGGCGCGCTTTTTCTTCTTCTTGCGCACCGACCAGCCGAAATGGCCGATGACCTTGCCCAGCGAGAAGTATTCGCCGTGGGAGTAGACAATCGGGTGGGCCTTCTCCAGCGCAAAACGTCCCGTATCGGGGTCGATGTAGCGGTCGTCGACCTGCACCCCCACCACCTCGGCCAGGAACATGTCGTGGGAGCCCAGCGGCACAATCTGCTTCACACGGCACTCAATGTTCACGGGCGACTCCTCGACAATGGGTGCCGACACCACACTGCCCTTTCGCGCCGTGAGTCCCATCTCGCGGAACTTGTCGTGGTCGCGTCCCGAGCGCACACCACACCAGTCGGTGGCACGCGCCAGCTCCTCGGTGGTGAGATTGATGACAAATTCGCCCGTGCGGCGTATGATATCATAGGAGTGGCGCTCGCGACGCACCGAGATGTAGCACATCGGCGGATTGGTACACACGGTACCCGTCCATGCCACCGTGAGCAGGTTGTACTCCTCCTCGTTTTCACCGCAACTGACCAACACCGCCGGCAGAGGGTAAATCACCGTGCCGGGTTTCCACGACTCCTTCATTTCCTATAATTCTGATTTTAAGCCATCTTCCCCGACGGGGGAAAATTTTGGCAACATTTCACATACCACGGACACCTTTTTCTGCGTTCTTCTGACAACAAATATCGCGAGAAAGCCAAATGCCCGACCATGTGACAAAGGTAGAAACTTTTTCATATATTTGTGATATGCTCGACGAATTTATAAGATACATAGAACGCGAAAAACGCTTCTCGCCCCTCACCGTCCGCAACTACCGCAAGGACATCGAACGCTTCACCGAGTGGGCCGGCAGCAGTTGGGACGACTTCCGTCCCGACCACATCACGCGCGACACCGTGCGCCGGTGGATTGTATGGCGCACCGAAACCGGACATATCACCTCGGCATCGATGAACCGCGAGGTATCGACCCTGCGCACCCTCTTCCGCTGGCTGCTGGCCACCGGCCGCACACGGTGCGACATCATGAAGGCCATACCCTCGCTGCGCACCTCCAAACGCCTGCCGGCCTTCGTGCCGGAGAGCCGCATGGAGCAGATTCTGGCCGACGAACGCGAGGAAGACAAGGCCTCGGAGGGCAGCGACCGTGAATTTGAGGAGCATCGCAACTCGCTCATCGTGCTGATGCTCTACACCCTGGGCATACGTCTGGCCGAGCTGACAGGCATCGACCGCGACGACCTGAGCGACGACTGCCGCCTGCTCAAGGTTCGAGGCAAGGGCGACAAGGAACGCGTGGTGCCGATAGTGGAGACCACACGCCGCAAAATAATGGATTACCTGACGCTAATTGAACGGCAAAAAATTTGCAATTCAGACGAAAAAGCGTTAATTTTAACACGTAAAGGAAAACGAATCTCCCGAAGCACGGTCTACCGCATCGTTCGTCAGGAACTGACCCGCGGAGGGGTGCAGGGCAAGAAAAGCCCCCATGTGTTGCGACACACGTTTGCCACCCATCTGCTCAACGGAGGCGCCGACATGCGCGAGATACAGGAACTCCTGGGTCACGCGTCGCTGAAGGCCACCGAGGTCTATACCCACAACAGTATAGCCCGACTGAAGGAGATTTACAGCAAAGCCCACCCCAGAGAAAGAGGTGGGGAGTAATTAACTTTAAAACTGTGAGTTATGAACGTTCAGATTCAATCCGTAAAATTCGACGCCGACAAGAGATTGCTCGAATTTGTAGAGGCTAAAATGGCTAAGTTAGATCGTTTTGCAGAGCGCTCGACAGGTGCTGAGGTGATTCTCAAACTCGATAAAGACCACGAAAAAGGCAACAAAATCGCTACCATCACCCTCCACATGCCCGGTGAAGACCTGGTGGCCTCCCACCAGTCAAAGAGTTTCGAGGAGTCGGTCGACGAGTCCATCGATGCTCTCAAACACCAGATAGACAAATTCAAGGGTAAGGCCGACAAGTAACCGGCAACTCTCAATCATTTATACTTTTACCTTATCACACGGTCGCCCCTCCGGCGGCCGTGATTTTTTTTGCGCATTCCCCGCCAAAGAGCTATCTTTGCACCCCCGTTATCGGATCCATATACATCAAAAAAACCAAACCATCGTGACACAAAAAACCCAATCGCTCCATTTCTCGAACCGCGAGATCATCAAAATCACCCTGCCCGTACTGCTGAGCCTCATCATGGAACAGCTCATCGGTATCACCGACACCGCCTATCTGGGACGTGTGGGCGAGGCCGAACTCGGCGCGTCGGCCATCGCCGGCGTCTTCTACCTGGTCATCTTCATGCTCGGATTCGGATTCAGCATCGGCGCACAGGTCATCATGGCACGCCGCAACGGCGAACACCGCTACAAGGACATCGGCCCCGTATTCACACAGGGCAACATCTTCCTGTTCCTCATGGCGGCGTTCTTCTTCCTTGCCACCTCGACATTCGCCCCCCGTCTGCTGGGACACATCATCGAGTCGGAGAAGGTCTACAACGCCTCGCTGAGCTACCTCAACTGGCGCATCTACGGCTACTTCTTCGCCTTCACGGCCGCCATGTTCCGCGCCTTCTACGTGGCTACCACCAACACCCGTATCCTCATCAGCAACTCGGTGGTGATGGTGCTGACCAACGTGGTGCTCAACTATGTGCTGATTTTCGGCAAACTGGGATTCCCCGCCCTGGGCATCGCCGGTGCGGCCATGGCCTCCTCCATCTCGGAAGCCGTGTCGCTGATCTTCTTCATCGTCTACACCAAGCTCAAGACCGACTACAAGGCCTACGACCTGTTCCGCTTCAACACCATCGACCTCAAGCTCCTGCGCAGCATTCTGGGTGTGGCCGTGTGGATCATGCTGCAGCAGGGACTGGCCTACCTGAGCTGGTTCTACTTCTTTGTGGAAATCGAACATCTGGGCGAGACTCCGCTGGCCATCACCAACATCGTCAGAAGCCTCGCCACCTTCCTGTTCATGTTCCTCAGCGCCTTCGCCTCAACGGCCTCGTCGCTGATCAGCAACCTCATCGGTCTGGGCAAACAACACGAAGTGGTGCCGTTGAGCAACCGCATCGTGGGGCTGTGCTTCCTGTTCATCACACCGCTCGTCCTGCTGCTCGCCCTCTTCCCGCAGCAGGCACTGGCCGTCTACACCAACAATCCCGTTCACATCACACAGGGTGTGGCCGTGCTGTGGGTCATGCTCTCGTCGTTCCTGCTCTCCACTCCGGGCGTCATCTACGAGTTCAGCGTGTCGGGTACGGGCGACACCCGCGCGGCCATGCTGCTGGCGTTGAGTTCCATTGTGGTCTACATGATATACATCTATGTGATGGTGGAGCGTCTCCACGCCGATGTCATCGTGGCCTGGACCTCCGACCATGTCTACTATCTGGTGCTGATGCTCTCCTATGTCTACCTGCGCACGGGACGCTGGCAACGACTCCGAGTCTGACAACCACCGACAGAGGGGTCAAGATTTCTGAAAATCATCAAATGATGTCGAAAAAAGTACACAACCCTCGTTTCCGAGTCCCGCGGATAGCCATACTGCCGATTTATGCGTATCTTTGAAACCGCAAAACAAGGAAAGGGGACGTACCTTCACGACAACGCCTCTTACCTCAACCGACTAAAAACAAAAATCGGGGAGACAAGCTCCCCTCAAAAAACGTCATTAACACCCATTATGATGAAAAACCTTCCCCGCCTGGTACTCTGCTCGGCGACCGGAGCATCGGCACTCGTACCTGCCGCCTGCACCCCCTCGAAGGCAGAGACTCCGCGCCCCTGCAACATCGTCTACATCATGACCGACGACCACACGGCGCAAATGATGAGCTGCTACGACAAACGCTTTGTCGAAACCCCCAACCTCGACCGCATCGCCGCCGACGGCGTGCGCTTCACCAACAGTTTTGTGGCCAACTCGCTTAGCGGCCCCAGCCGCGCCTGCATGCTCACCGGCAAGCACAGCCACGCCAACGGATTCACCCACAATGTCAACGCGGTGTTCGACGGCTCGCAGCAAACCATGCCCAAACTTCTGCAAAAGGCCGGCTATCAGACGGCCATCATCGGCAAGTGGCATCTGGAGAGCATTCCCACAGGCTTCGACCACTGGGAGATTGTCCCCGGACAGGGCGACTACTACAATCCGCGTTTCATCGACCAGCAGTGCGACACCACCGTCAACCGCGGCTACCTGACCAACATCATCACCGACAAGGCCATTCACTGGCTGGAGGAGGAGCGCGACACCCAAAAGCCGTTCTGTCTGTTTATCCACCACAAGGCATGCCACCGCAACTGGCTGCCCGAGACCAAGTATCTGAGTCTCTACGAGGACAAGACCTTCCCCCTGCCCGACAACTTCTACGACGATTATGAGGGTCGCGAGGCGGCCGCGGCACAGGAGATGCAGATTGGCAAACACATGGACATCATCTACGACACCAAGATGTATAACAAGGAGGTGAACACCCCCCTGAAGACCACCTACGAACGATTCATCGGCCGCATGGACCCCGAGGAGCGTGCCGCCTACGACAAGGTCTACGACCCCATCATCGAGGAGTTCTATTCCAAGAAACTCACCGGCAAGGCACTCGACGAGTGGAAATACCAGCGTTACATGCGCGACTATGCCAAGGTGCTCAAGTCGCTCGACGACAATGTGGGACGCGTGCTGGACTATCTCGACGAGAAGGGCATGCTCGACAACACACTGGTGGTCTACACCTCCGACCAGGGTTTCTACATGGGCGAACACGGCTGGTTCGACAAGCGTTTCATGTATGAGGAGTCGATGCGCACACCGCTGGTGATGCGTCTGCCCAAGGGCTTCGACCGTCGCGGCGACATCACCGAGATGGTGCAGAACATCGACTACGCGCCCACCTTCCTCGAGCTGGCCGGCGCACCCGTACCCGACGACATACAGGGTGTCTCGCTCATGCCCCTGCTCAAGGGCGAACACCCCGACTCGTGGCGACAGTCGCTCTACTACCACTTCTACGAACATCCGGCCGAGCACATGGTCAAGCGTCACTACGGTGTGAGAACCGACCGCTACAAGCTCATTCATTTCTACAGGGATATCGACGTGTGGGAGCTGTACGACCTGCAGGAGGACCCCCACGAGATGCACAACCTCTACGGCCGCAAGGGCTACGAGGAGGTGACCGCACAGTTGAAGGAGGAGCTGCACCGACTGCAACAGCAATACCACGACCCTATCGAGGAGCAGCTGAAGAAGTAGCCCCCGAGACGGAATCACACGGCGACGGCCGGAAGGGAGAATCCTTCCGGCCGTCGTTCTTTTTTGAGGGGTGTGCGCCCTGCGCGGAACGCAAAAAAAAGGAGACGACCCGACGGTCATCTCCTCTGTGCGGATAAAGGGACTCGAACCCCCACGCCTCGCGGCATCAGATCCTAAGTCTGACGTGGCTACCAATTACACCATATCCGCAGAATGCTGTCACAAAGGTAGCAAAAATTTCCTAACTCCCAATCCTGCCCTCCAAAATATTGATTTTTCACGACTTTTCGCCGCCGCCGTCCCACGAAAACCGCCTTCGGAAGGCACGATGCTCGAAAAATTAGTATCTTTGTCAGGATTAACACGATTTTTATATTTCACATGCCGAAGAATATCACCCTTTCACTGACTCCCAAGCAGGCGGCCGACAGCCGTTTCTACACCTCGACCGCCGCTCGCAAGATGGGGGTCGACGAACGACAGATTGCCCTCGTGAGGGTCATCAAACGCTCCATAGACGCACGCCAGCGACTGCCCAAGGTCAACCTCACGCTCGAAATCTATGTCGACAACGAACCCCGTCCCGAACCCCTCCACTTCGACTACCCGTCGGTGGACGGCAAGACCGAGGTGGTGGTCGTGGGTTCGGGCCCCGCGGGACTCTTCGCCGCCCTCCGTCTCATCGAGCTGGGTCTCAAGCCCGTGATTCTCGAACGCGGCAAGGACGTGCTTGCGCGCAAGTACGATATCGCGCAGATCAACCGCAACGGCGAGGTCAACCCCGACTCCAACTACTCGTTCGGCGAGGGCGGTGCAGGAACCTTCTCCGACGGCAAGCTCTTCACCCGAAGCAAGAAACGCGGTGACTACAACAAGGCGCTCCAGACCCTGGTCTTCCACGGCGCCACCCCCGAAATCCTCTACGAGGCACACCCCCACATCGGCACCGACAAGCTGCCGCGCATCATGACCAATATCCGCCGCACGATTCTCGACTGCGGCGGCGAGTTCCTCTTCGAGCGGAGGGTGACCGACCTCCAGCTCGACGGCTCGCGCATCAAGGGCGTCTGGTGCGGCGACGAGCTGATTGAGGGTGCGGCCGTGGTGCTGGCCACCGGCCACTCGGCACGCGACATCTACGAGCTGCTCCACCGTCGGGGCATACGTCTCGAGGCCAAACCCTTCGCCATGGGTGTGAGAATCGAGCATCCGCAGACACTCATCGACTCCATACAGTACCACTGCCGCGAGCGCGGCGAGTATCTCCCGGCGGCCAGCTATTCGCTCGTCTGCCAGCAGAACGGACGCGGTGTCTACTCCTTCTGCATGTGTCCCGGAGGATTCATCGTGCCGGCCATGACCGACGGCCGACAGTCGGTGGTCAACGGCATGTCGCCCAGCGGCCGCACCTCGCCCTATGCCAATTCGGGTCTGGTGACCGAGGTGCGTCTCTCCGACTTCGAGCATCTGCGCGAGGAGTGGGGCGAGCTGGCCGGTCTGAAGTTCCAGCAGCAGTTCGAGGAGGCGGCACGCCTCAACGGCGGCGACCACCAGATTGCCCCTGCCCAGCGTGTGGCCGACTTCGTGGCCGGACGCGCCAGCACCTCGCTGCCCAAGACCTCCTACATTCCGGGCATCACCCCCTCGCGACTCGACAAGTGGATGCCCGACTTCATCGCCACCAACCTCCGCATGGGTCTCGACCACTTCGGACGCCGTCTGCGCGGCTTTGTGACCAACGAGGCCATCATCGCAGGTGTGGAGTCGCGCACCTCCACCCCCGTGCGTATCCCCCGCGACGCCGACACCCTCATGCACCCCGAGACACAGGGACTCTTTCCGGCAGGCGAGGGTGCAGGCTATGCCGGCGGCATCATCTCGGCGGCACTCGACGGCGAGAACATCGCTTCAGCGGTCGCCAACTACATCAAATAACCGACAAAAAAACTCTCGACATGGAACTTTTCGGCCACACCAAAGATTATCTCCGCGCACGCTATTACAGGTTTCGGGAGCGTCTTTCGCCTTCGAAATTGGGTGACGATGTCCACAAGATACCCATCATCATCAACAATTTCAACCGTCTGACCACCCTCCGCCTTCTCATCGACTCGCTGGAGCGGCGCGGCTACACCAACATCTATATCCTCGACAACCGCAGTACCTATCCGCCCCTGCTGGAGTGGTACAAGAGCTGTCGCCACGAGGTGATTCACCTGCCCGACAACATCGGCTTCAAGGCACTGTGGAAGCACGCGCCCACGCGCAAGAGGTTCTGCGGCGACTACTACATCTACACCGATGCCGATGTGGTGCTCGACGAAGCGTGTCCCGACGACATCATCGGCCGCATGCACCGCATCTTGAAGTACGAACGCCCCCATGCCTTCAAGATAGGCCCCTCGATACGCATCGACAACCTGCCCGACCATTACGCTCATAAAGAGAAGGTTATCGAGTGGGAGAGCCGCTTCTTCCTGAAAAAAATATGGGGGGGGGAAATTTTGCTCTACCGCGCACCCATCGACACCACCTTTGCGCTCTACCGTCCGCGGGTGGGGTTGAGCCGCCGTCCCTCGCTGGAGGCCTACCGCATGGCCGCCCCCTATCAGATTGTCCATCTGCCGTGGTATGAGGATTCGGCCCACCCCACCGAGGAGGAGCAATACTACAAGGAGCAGTGTAAAAAACCGACAGCGTGGAGCAGTATGAAATAACTGCTCCACGCTGTGGTATTATGGGAGACCTCCGAACAGAGGGTTCTACTTCAGATGTTTGTCGATGCCGTTCTGACAGCGCACGCGCTTCTGGGCGATGCTCTGCCGGTAGATGGTGTTGTTGGCCTCGAGTCCCGACTCGTCGCGGCCGTGACCGTGGAAGAGGTGGAAGGCCACACAACGGAACTTCACACGTTTTTGGGTAACCCCTGCATTGCGCAGACGGTTGGCCATCTCGTTGTCCTCGCTGCCCCAGCCCACAAAATCCTGGTCGTAGCCGTTGACCTTCAACAGGTCGTCGCGCCAGAAGGCCATGTTACACCCCTTGACATACCAATATTTCGACAGACGGTGGTAGACCGATGCACAGAAGGGCTGGCGAATGGCGTTCAGACGGTGACACACACCACTGCTGTACCAGTGCAGCGGCGAGAACGATTTTCCCAGCAGCTTGAGGGTACACGCCTCGCTGACCATGCCGCGCGTTCCCGACACGAAGCAGCCGCGCTCGGCCATCGCCTTGTGGTCGGCGACGAAATGGTCGTGGAGAATCAAATCGCCGTCGATTTGTATGATGTAGTCGCCTTTGGCCGCAGCAAAGGCCTTGTTGCGGATTTCGGCCAGACGGAAACCCTTGTCCTCGTGCCACACATGGTGGAGCGGCACGTGCGAAAGACATCCGAACTCCTCCACCACCCGACGCGTGGGTTCGCCCGAACCGTCGTCGGCTATGATAATCTCGTCGGGGAGTTGACACTGGTGCATCACACTGCCCAGACAAAGGCGCAGGGCATCGGGCCAGTTGTAAGTCGATATAATTAGCGATACTGTCATATTGAAGCAATTATTTCATAAAAATAACACTTTTTTCGACATTTTCAAAATTTTACGTCGCTAATATTTGTTTTATAAAACGCCACCAGCCCCTGCAAAATTGTGTGTTTTTCTTCAAAATGGAAATAAAATTGTATCTTTGGACTGATTTGAAGTCCGGCACACCTGCCGCGACACCTAATTTCCAGCAATGAAACTCAACGTCATCATACCGATATACCGCCCCCGACTGCCCGAAAACGAGGCACAGGCCCTGCTCAACAACACCCGTCGTCTCTCGCAATGGGACATCACCCTGCTCTGTCCCGAGGGACTCGACATCAGCGCCGTCTCACGGCTCGTTCCCACGGCTGCGGTGGTGAGGGTCAGCGACGAATGGCTGGGCAGCAGGAACGGCATACAGGGCTACAACCGCATGATGCTCTCCGAGGAGTTCTACCGCCTGTTCGAGGCGTGGGACTATGTGCTGGTGTGCCACACCGACGCGTGGATTTTCCGCGACGAGCTGGAGAAGTGGTGCGTTGCCGGCTACGACTGTGTGGCCGCACCGTGGGTCAGACGCGCGGTGTATGACCTGCCCGTCGTGCGACAATACATGTCGCTCCGCCGTGCGTGGGCCGAGCGCAAGGGCATCGCCACACGTCAGCGGCTCTACGACCGCATCGGCAACGGCGGCCTGTCGCTGCGCAAGGTCAGCTCGTTCCTGCGCGTATGCCGCGAGGAGCAGGCCACCATCGACCGCTACATCGCCGCACGCCACCACCTCTACAACGAAGATGTATTTTGGGCGACCGTCCCCGGCAGTTTCCGCTATCCGACCACGGCCGAAGCGCTGAAATTCGCCTTCGACACCAACCCCTCCTACTGCTTCCGTCTGACAGACAACACCCTGCCGATGGGGTGTCACAGCTGGAACAAGAAAAAAATGTGGCGATTCTGGCAGTCGCACATACATTTTTAACAGAGCAGCGAGGTGTGGTCACAACACACTGACATACAATCAGATACAAGTCCAATCCGATGATTTTGGCGGTGCGGTTATTAAAAAAAACGTCAAAATTCTTGAAAATATTTAATAAAACATTTGCACAGTAAATATTTTCGCCTTATCTTTGCACTCGAAGTTTTAAGGTTCATTTAGGTTAGTAGTTTTAGGTTGGTTGAGGAAGTCGGTAGGTTGTAACCGAATTCGCGGTTACTAAGACTTTAGGGCGGTGCTCGTCCGAAGAGTCGAATACCTCCGATTAACCCTCTATTTTTCGGAAGGGGTGGTGCCCTGACGAAAAAAAGGTCTGAATCGCAAGATTCGGACCTTTTTTGTTTTTATCCCCCACCGAACACTCCTCTCCCGGCGTGCATTTCGCGCCCTCTGACCGTCTCCAAACATTCGAAGTGTCTGTCACCCTCCGCCTCCCTCCGATGCCGCACAATCGCCCGACAACGTCTTTTCCCGACACCATCCGCCGCACGCTCTTCCACCACACAAAAAAAACCGTCCGCCCCACAGGACAGACGGTCAGCGGACGGTCTCACGGAGAGCCGTCTATTTTCTATACGGAGCCAACTCCTCCCAACTGAACTCCACGGCCACACTGCCCAACGCATAGCAGCCAATTTCGTAGGGGTTGTAGTGGAAGGTCACTCCCCGGGCGGTGAGCTTGAAATTGTCGGTCAGCGGAATCGGTTCGCTGAAGAAGCCGGCCTCCGAGAGACTGCCCCCTTCGGACTCGTATTTCTCGCTGATTTTCTTGCGGAGGGCAATCTGCAGCTCCTCGAGTTTCTCCGCGCTGAACAGCTCCTTGTAGCCCAGCTCGAAGCCGTCGGTCAGCGAGTAGGTGTGGTATTCCGACACCTCCATGCCGTGCGCCCCACCCAGATAGGTGGCGCGGTAGATGGCGTAGTTGAGCAGCGAGTCGGCCACATTGACCTCGCTCTCGACATGCACGGTACGCTCTCCGGCCGTGGGCTGGAGCTTCATCTCGCGGTAGATGCGTTCCTGCTCGGCCAGCTCGTTGCGAATCCAGCCCAACGACTCGCGCGCCGCCTCCGTCGAGGGGCCGTCGTAGCTCTCGAATCCGTAGAAATACTCGAGGTTGGAACGCTCGATGCCGGTCAGCACCTCCGACTTGTCGGCATTGGCAATGGAGGTGAAACGGTATTTCACATCGCAGCCCACCGCCGGAGTACCGACCACGGTATCGAAGGCGAGTGTCTGAAATTGGGGCAGTTTGTGGTGGCTGCACGAAAATGCTCCTGCAAGGGCGGCCAAAAGGAAGGTCGCGCGTATGATTTTTCTCATCGTTCAAAAGGTTTTTACGAGGTTAAATATACTCCAAAAAACGGAAACAACGCCTATGGAGGAGCAAAATTGCATTTTTTTCAAAATTTTATTCTCGAAAATTTGGCAGGTAAAAAAAAAGTCCATACATTTGCAGCGTCAAAAAACGAAATGGTGGATTCATCTAAGGGCTAGGATACATGCCTCTCACGCATGACATAGGGGTTCGAATCCCCTATCCACTACCAAAAGCGATTGCACGATGTGCAGTCGCTTATTTTTTTGCCCTCCGCGCAGCTTTTCCGCACGACCGACCCCGTTCTCCACCGCCGACCGACACCCCTGTGCGGTATCGTCCCTCGCACCCGTTCTCCTCCGCCCCACAACCTACCGTCACCCCCGATGCCGCGCGCTCCTTTCCCCCTCCCGTCACACGATACGCCGCCACTGCCGCGCTCCGATTCCCGTCAGCATGCCCCTCCTTCCGGCCACACTATCCGCCTCACGGTCGCTTCTCCGCACGACCGTCCCAAGCCAGACCACCGTGAGAGGGCGATAAAGCAAAAAATTTTAACAAATTGAAGAAAAAATTTGGCGGATAAAAAAAAAGGATATATCTTTGCAGCATCAAAATAACCAAATGGTGGATTCATCTAAGGGCTAGGATACATGCCTCTCACGCATGACATAGGGGTTCGAATCCCCTATCCACTACCAAAAGCGGTTGCACAATGTGCAGCCGCTTATTTTTTTGTTCTCCTCCGCGCACACCACGCCGCACAATTCACCGTCTATCGCGCGTACCGACCGCCACCGCGCTACACGGCACACACCAACAACCGCGCCCCTACGGAACATCTCCTCTCCGCCACACACGGTTTCCACGGCCGTTTTCCACCCCCTGCACCGCTATCATGCCGCACAGCCACCCCTGCCGCCACCGCACAGACACAGGAACCAGAACATATCGACAGGACCGATTTACAACCCGATTTCACTTATCATTTTGCAAATGGCACAAACCCCGGTTTGGATTCGTGGGATAAAGACACGAAAAACACAAGACCTCACAAGTCCGTTCTTCGGGTCGGGCCTTCCGTTGCAGGGATATAAAAAAAACGAAGGGTGTCTCCCGACACCCTTCTCCCATCAAAAAATTAACCCTTAAATATCTCCGTTGCGAAATACCTCCGCAAGATAATGATTCAGAAAATACAGGTCTGCATCGTCTTGAATCACCTCCCGCATCAACAATATTTCATCGTCAGAGATGTCATTATCTGAAACGCTGCTTTTGTCCAACTCCTCCATAGGCCCTCTTGTTTTATGTAATTCACCAATAAAACGGAGTGCTCTCGGATTTTATTGTATCAATTATCAGCTCAGAATGATATTTTTTTCTTTTATCATACGTCTGAGATTAATCAGCGCGTAGCGCATGCGTCCCAGAGCGGTGTTGATGCTCACATCGGTCTGTTCGGCAATCTCCTTGAAGCTCAGTCCCGAGAAGTAGCGCATCATGACCACCTCTTTCTGCTCGTCGGGCAGCAGTTCCACCAGATGGCGGATATCGCTCTCAATCTGACGGCTCACGATATCGTCCTCGACGGTTTTCTCCGCGAAACGCAGACCGCCCAGCACATCGTATCCCGATTCCGACTCCGAGACCGCCTTGTTCTGCTTCTGTGTACGGAAATGGTCAATCACCTGGTTGTGGGCAATACGCAGCACCCACGACAGGAATTTGCCGTTGTCCATATAACGTCCGTCGTCAATCACCTTGACGACCTTAATGAAAGTCTCTTGAAATATATCCTCGGCAACATCATGGTCCTTGACCATCATGTTGATGTAATCCCTCACACGACGACTGTGACGGTCGATGAGTTGGGATATTGCACTTCGGTCACCTGAAAGGTAGTGATTAAGCAACACCTTATCACTTAATACTTGTACATTCATACTCTTTCCTCCTATATTTGTTATTCAGAGTAGAGATTTGTATCTATAGGCAATCGATTTTAAGTTATCAAAAATTAAATTCCAAAAACAGGGTCCAGTGTGCCTTTCTGTGCCTTCGGGGCCTCCGATTTCACATCGTCGCGCCTCGATTTGCGGCTTCCACGAACCACTTTACGGTTGCAATATAGCGACTTTTTCCGAGAAATCCAAATTTCGTCATTTCTCCGAAAAATCTTTTCCGGCTCTGCTTTCTCTGTTTTTTTCCACATGCAAGTCTCATGCCAGAATGGTGTCGCGCGCCCCATCGACGCAAAAAAAAGCGTCCCGACAGACATCGGAACGCTTTATCGATACACTCACCCGGCCATTAGTAGCTGCGGGCGAACAATACGCGGCGGTGTGAAGGCTTGCCGGTGAAGATACACTTGCCCTCTTCCTCCTCCACATCGAAGGGGATACAACGGATAGTAGCCTTGGTCGCCTCCTTGATGGCCACCTCGGTCTCCACGGTGCCGTCCCAGTGAGCGGAGATGAAGCCGCCCTTCTCGTCGAGCACGCGCTTGAACTCCTCCCAGGTGTCGACCTTGGTAATCATCGACTGGCGGTAGTCGTAAGCCTTCTTGAAGATGTTGTTCTGGATATCGGTCATCAGCTGCTCGACCAGCTCCACGAGACCCTCCTGCGATACGGTCTCCTTCTCCAGCGTGTCGCGGCGCACCAGCTCCACGGTGTTGTTCTCCATGTCACGGCCACCCATAGCCAGACGCACGGGTACACCCTTCAGCTCGTACTCCGAGAACTTGAAGCCCGGACGTACGTTGTCGCGGTCGTCGATCTTGACGCTGATACCCTTCTCCTTCAACTGTGCGGCGATGGTCTCGAAACGCTCGACGATGGCCTTCAGCTGCTCCTCGGTCTTGTAGATGGGGACCATGACCACCTGAATGGGCGCCAGTTTGGGAGGCAGCACCAGACCGTTGTTGTCGGAGTGGGCCATGATGAGCGCACCCATCAGACGGGTCGAAACGCCCCACGAGGTAGCCCACACATATTCGCGCTTGCCCTCCTTGTTGACGAACTGCACGTCGAATGCCTTGGCGAAGTTCTGACCCAGGAAGTGCGAAGTACCGCTCTGCAGTGCCTTGCCGTCCTGCATCAGCGCCTCGATGGTGAGGGTGTCCTCCGCACCGGCGAAACGCTCGTTGGGCGACTTGTGACCCACGATGACGGGCAGCGACATCCAGTTCTCGGCGAAGTCGCGGTAGACGTTGATCATCTTCTCGGCCTCGGCCACAGCCTCCTCACGGGTGGCGTGGGCGGTGTGACCCTCCTGCCACAGGAACTCTGCGGTGCGGAGGAACAGACGGGTACGCATCTCCCAGCGCACGACGTTGGCCCACTGGTTGCACAAGATGGGCAGGTCGCGGTACGACTGAATCCAGTTCTTGTAGGTGTTCCAGATGATGGTCTCCGAAGTGGGACGCACAATCAGCTCCTCCTCCAGTTTGGCATCGGGGTCAACCACGATACCGTTGCCGTGGGGGTCGTTCTTCAGACGGTAGTGGGTCACCACGGCGCACTCCTTGGCGAAGCCCTCGACATGGTGAGCCTCCTTCGAGAAGAACGATTTGGGGATAAACAGGGGGAAATAGGCGTTCTGATGGCCTGTCTCCTTGAACATTTTGTCCAACACATCGTGCATCTTCTCCCAAATGGCGTAGCCATAAGGTTTGATGACCATGCAACCGCGCACGGCCGAACTCTCTGCCAAACCGGCCTTTACCACCAGCTCGTTGTACCAACGCGAGTAATTGTCGTCGGATTTGGTGAGGTCTTTAAGTTCCTTTGCCATAATATACTTGATTTATAATTTTTTCTCGGTCTTATTGAAGATGCAAATATACAAAAAAAATATAAGGTCTGTCGCAATGACAGACCTTATATTTATGGGAAAATCTCGCTTTTAGAATCGGAAGCCCAACGTCAGCGACACGAAATGGCGGCGGAACCGGGTGTTGTAGAGGCCGCTTTCGGTCACGATTTCACCCGTGGAGGGGTTGCCCGAGAAGAAGAGCTGATAGTCCGACGATTTTTCGGTGAGGTTCTGATACGCAAAGTCGAAGTAGGCATGACCCAGCGAGAAACCCAGACCGGTCGAGAAGTAGTAGCTCTTTGTCACAGGCGGCATGCCTGCGTTGGGATTGGTGACATACGACTGCTCGTCGCGGAGCATCGAGTCGCTGTAACCGCCACCCACACGGAGGGCCAGCATGGGCAGGGGACGCACCTCGAGACCCGCACGCAGGGTGTTGTTGCCCTGATAGAGGTCGCGGAACTCGTTGTTGTAGCTCTCACACGGAATGGTGTTGTAGGGGGTATTCTTGGCGCGGATACCGTTGTACCATGCGCGCTCGTAGTCCACCGACAGAATCGCCGTCTTGCCCAGCGTGTACGATGCACCGACCAGCAGGCGCGAAGGCGAGATGAAGTCCCAGCTGTTGTCGCCCTCGTCGTAGACACCGGGCGCATAGTTGCCGTAGGGGGTCACCTCACCCGTTGCGACAGTACCCAGCTCCGAGGTCATGTCGGCATTGTAGGAGCGGTCGAGCGAGTAGTAGGTGGGCGAATGGAAGGCCACACCGATACGCAGTCCCTGCGTGGGGCGGACGATGACACCCAACTTGAAGTTGATGCCGCTGCCCTCCAGCGCACTGCCCTGATAGAGGTTGCTGTATAACAGTTCCTTGGAAAGCGGACGGCCCTCACCGTCGTGAGAGGGGACATTGCCGCCCTCGTTGTTGAAGTAGCCGTACTCCTCCTGATATATCACCTCGCGCTTGAGCGACACGCTCTGCACGCCGAGGGTGGCACCCACATAGATGACATTGTTGAAGTTGGCACCCATCGAGATGTCGAACTCGTTGATCGAACCCTTGTTGAGCATCTCCAGCGAGTGAAGCACCGAGGCATTGCTGCCGATGAACTCGGGGGTCCAGCGCGGATCGTTCTGTGTGCCGAGGTTCGACACCATCATCACGTCATAACCCAGGATAGCCGGCCACAGGTTGGGGGCATGGTCCTCCATGAAGATGGCGCCCTTGTCGTTCTGTCTCACCCCGTATTCGCCCAGTTGCTGCGCGAAGATATCGGCGATGGTGGGCATATAGTGCTTGGGGTTGGCGTTGTCGAAACGCGACTCCGACGAGAAGGAGGTGCGGGTGTTGAAGTCGGCGATACGGTTCAGGCCGAAACCGAGGGTCAGGCTCGTAAGGCTCGACCGCGAGTTCTCCAGCACATTGATGGCCGCGCCGAAGTTGGCCGCCGCAAAACGGGTGCGGTCGTTCTTCTGCCAGGTCCGGGTGCCGGGTGTGGAGGCCGAGGTGACCGACACGATGGGCGACACCGACACATCGTTGCCGTTATACATACCCAGACCGGCCGGGTTCATCGACATCGAGGTGAGATCGGCACCCAGCGAGGTCATCGCGCCACCCATACCCATCGCACGGGCGGTGCCGAAGGCATGTGTACGCGAGAGGTTGGCCAAATCGGTCGACCACAACACGTCCTGACCGAGTACCACGCCGCCGAATTCCAACTGAGGCCGCGACGGCTGGGCCTTGACCGCAGCGGCACCCATCATCAGCGCCGCCGCAAAAAACAATAGACGTTTCATATACTTGCTCTTATCTCTTCTCATGAATGACTATCTGCCGCCATAGTGACGACCGCCGCCCGACGACGAACCGCCGCGCGAGCCTCCTCCGTAGCTGCCGCCGCGTGAACCGCCGCCATAGCTGCCGCCGCGCGAACCGCTGCCGTAACTGCCCGACGAACCGCTGTTGTAGGAGTTGTTGCGGTTGTTGTAGTTGCTGTTATAGCCGCTGTTGTTGTTGCGGTTGCTGTCGTAACGGTTGTTGTAGGAGTTGTTGCGGTAGCCGCTGTTGTAGCGCGAGCCGCCGCGACCGCCCGAACCGCGATAGCTGCCCGACGAACCGTTGCGATAGGTCTCGCGACCCTCATAACGGCTGCCCGTGTGGTAGTAGCCGCGGCCACCCGAACGGTAGTAACCTCTGTTGGAGTAGCCCGAGCCGCCACGTCCGCCGCGATAGTAGCGGTTACCCGAACCCCAGTTGCCGGGGACATAGCGCGAACCGTAGCGGTGGTAATAGGGCGCCCAGTCATGGTGGTGATGGTGGTGATGATGGCAGCCGTACCAGGGGTCGTAGCCCCACCAGGGGTCATACCACGAGCCGTGCCAGCCCGAATGCCAGCCGAAGTTGAATCCCCAGCCCCAGCTGCCGAAACCCATGTTCCAGCCGTAGGAGGGATAATGCCAGCCGTAATACCACGGGTCGACATAGTAGACGGGACGTCCCCACGAACCGAACATCGAGGAGATGTATTTGGGTTCCACCCACACCTCGTCGCCCATGACAATCACATTGTAGAATGCGGGGTCATAGGCCGACACATAGTTGAACGACGAGCCGTAGCGGAAGTTGAAGTAGCTCGACGGCATGCGGTAGGAGGGCGAGTTGAAGCCTCTCAGACGGCGTTCGTAAGCCCCTTCGTAGGTGTCCTCGACCATATCGTCGAACCCCTCGCGCGACTTGTAGCTGTAATATTCGTTCTTGGCGGCCGCCGCCTCGGCTTCGGCGATGCGGGCCTGCCATTGCGCCTTGCGGGCTTCGGCCTCGGCTTTCTCGGCCTCGGCACGTGCCTGCTCGCGCTTGGCGATGCTGACCTTGCTGTGGGTGGTGTATAAGTCATCTCCGGCATACTGGCCTGTCGAAGTGTAATATGCCGACGTGCAACTGCCCATGAGCAATGCCGTGAGCAACAGCGATAGGATATAGACCGTTCTTTTCATAATGCACATCTGTTTATGCGTTTCACCATTTTATAATATTAACGGAATTCCGTCCGTTTTAGTATTCTGCCGGCGGCCACTCCGCCGCCTTTTTTGTGCCGTCACCACAGCGCAACGGAAAAAAACACCACCCTCCACCGGAAAAACGGCGGAAAACCGACTTCATTTTCCCCGGTCGGCAACGCCGCGAAGCACCGTTTCCGTGATACAAATATATGGAAAAATCTCTGTTTCGGGTGAAAAAACGGGGTTTTCGGACTTTTTTTCAAAAAAATTAATTTTTTTTCGCCCAAAAGTATTGCAATAAAAAAATAATGTCTATATTTGCAGCCGTAAACGAACGACTAATACACGGAAAGATGACGGAGTGGTCGAACGTGCCGCACTCGAAATGCGGTGTGCGGGTAACTGCACCGGGGGTTCGAATCCCTCTCTTTCCGCTCCAAGAGATGTTTCAATGAAACATCTCTTTTTTTTGCCTTCGCCCGAACACCCCCTCCCCACATCATTCCCCTGCTGTTCCGCCACCGCCCCCTCACGGTGTCCCACACCTTGCATCGACCTTTCGCACCGTCTGTCCACACCGCTTTGCATTACTTCCGCCCGACAGACCTCGGCACGCCGCGTCCGCCGACCTGTCCCCCTCTCACAACCACAGGCGCACTCCTCCCCCACCGCGCGCACAAAAAAAGACGGAACCCCGAAACGGGATTCCGTCATAAAGCGACAAAAACAATGCTGTCAGAGCAATCCGACTACGGCACCGGGTCATATCCGCTGCCGCCCCACGGGTGGCAACGCGACAGACGCTTCACGGTGAGCCACAGCCCCTTCAGCGGTCCGTACTTGCGGAAGGCCTCCAGCGCATACTGCGAGCAGGTCGGCACAAACCGACACGAGGGCGGTGTCATCGGCGAGATGCACAGCTGATAGAAGCGAATCAGCAGAATGAACGGCAGGGCCATTATCCGCTTACATACGCGCCACAATCTGCTGGAGAATCTTTCGCACTGCATGTTCGATGTTCTTATAAGGCAACACCTCTTTGGAGGAGTAGACGAGTGCCAAATCGAGGTTCATGCCCTTCTGTGCGTCATGCAGGATACCCTTCTGAAGGCGGTAGGCCTCCCTGGTTCGGCGTTTCAGGAGATTGCGCTTGTTGGCTCTCTTGTGGAAACGCTTGGGTACCGAGAACATCACCTCGACGGAGTTCTCGTTGTCGACCTCGGCATACCACACATATCGGAACGGGAACACAAATCCGCTTTCGCCACTCTCAAACAGGCGCTTTACGGCTCCAAGCGAATGGAGTCGTTCCGAACGGGGAAGAGAGCGGTCGTCTGACATAGCGTTAATGTTATTTTTCGGTTACGGTACGCTTGGCACGGCTCTTCTTGGCGAGCTTGTGCTGCTGCGAACGGATAAAATCTTCGTTGCTGGTGTCGGCCGAAAGCTGCACGGGCAACACCTCTTCGCCCTCGGCAATCTTGTCGAGGTAGATGTCGATGGCCTTCACCATCGAAGGAGCGGCCGGACGGGGTGCGTTGGCCAGCACCGTGATGCCGGCATCGAGCGCCGTTTTGAGTGCGCCGTCGCCGAACACCGCCAGCGGGGGCAGGTTCTCGGTGCCGAACTTCTCGATGAGGGCCTTGATGTCGGAGGGCGAATAGAGCGCCACCATACCGAAATCGGCCAGCTTCACATCGTCGAGGTCGGCCGACACCGTGCGCGCCAGAATGACGGGATCGACCGCCAGTTTCAACTTGGCCAGAGCGTCGGGCAACTCGGGTTTGTGGGGTTCGCTCAGCGCGAGGAGGAACTTCTCGTCCTTGTGCTTGATAATCTGCTCGATGAGCGAGGTAAACGAACCGTCGGCAAACGAAATCTTACGTTTGCGATATACGATATATTTCTGTAAATAAAGAGCGACTGCCTCGGTCTGACAGATGTATTTCATCGTCTCGGGGACAGTGATGCGTGCCTCCTCACAAATATGGAAGAAGCTGTCGACCGTGGTACGCGAGGTAAAAATCACGGCGGTGTGATCGAGAATTTCGATTCTCTGTGAACGGAACTCTTTTAACGAGACTCCAACTACGCGGATGAAGGGATGATAAACAATCTCTACGTTGTGCTTCTGAGATAATTCGTAGAATGGGGATTTCTCAAATATGGCAGGTTTCGGCTGGGAAACCAATACGCGCTGGATTTTCAATTTTAAAAGTTTTATAATTAAGTATTAGTCTTACAGTTTCTTAAGTGCCAGCAGCCACAAGAGGCTGACAGGGAACAATTCCACGGTGCAAAGGTACAAAAACCAATGCAAAATTGAAATTTTTTTAGAAAGAAACAGACTAATTGTCTCTTTTACATAGACAAAAAGCGCCGTCGACAACATAAAAGCCATGACCACAAGCAGCCAGCGGCCGCTGCCCGAAGGCACGAACATGTAGAGCAGCAGGGGCGGGGTACAGAAAATCACGAAGAGCGAGAAGCAGATTCTTTTCAACTGCCAGAGCTGCGAGATGAAGTCGCGGCACAGCAGCACCTCGCCCGTGGCGCGAAGCGTCACATACTGAAAGAGATGCACCCCCACCAGGACAATCGGAACGGCCAGGGTGACGGCCAGCGCGGCACCGCCGTCGAGCAGTGCGCCCACCTCCTGCGGCACCCATTCGCCGAAGAAACGCACCACGGCGGCACCCGTCATCAGTGCGCCCACCCATGCCGAGGCATCGAGCAGCCGCATGAGGTTGTTGTTGTTCGACCCCGGAGAGAGCCGCTCGCCGGAGGTGTGATGGGTGAAGATACCGCCCAGAAGCGCCTTCACATCGGGCAGAAACTTGTTGATGACCAGTGCAAAGGAGAAGGCCACCATCAGCACGAAGCCCTGAAACAGAGGCTGACCGACCAGTGACGGCGTGCGCAGCGTCACGGGCAGCTGCTCTTCGACGACAAGCGAGCGGCTGCCGAAAATCACGGGAGCCTCCACCTCACGGAACAAGGTGTCGGCCGGCACGACCAACGAATCGGCCGCCGCCGAGGGGAGCGAGTCCCTACCGACATATATTAAGGAATCGGCCGCACCGTCGTGCAGCGAATCGGCCGCCGATACCGCCAGGGAGTCAGCCGCAGGTGGCACGGCAACGCCTGTTTCGGGGCCGTGCAGCGCGGCGGACGGTCGCCTCGTCACCGGAGCCGCCTTCGCAACTGCCGGGGAGGCGTTGCGTGATATATCGGCACGATGAGCCGCTCCGTCCTTCTGCGAGGGACGGGGTGGTGCGGTCACCTCCTTCCGGGGGCGGACATCAAGGCTGTCGGCCACAAAGCCGCCGCCCGTCGTGCCGCTCACGACACGACCATACGATAGGTTCTCCGCTGTCATCAGGCCTCAAAGAGTCGTTTTATGGTGATACGTATGGTGGTACCCTTCCCCGGCTCGGAGTCGATGACTGCGATTTTGCCGTGGTGGTACTCCTCGATGACGCGCTTCGACAACGACAGTCCCAGACCCCAGCCGCGCGTCTTGGTGGTGAATCCGGGTTCGAAGATACGGTTCCAGTTGCCTTTGGGGATACCCTTGCCCGTATCGCGCACATCGACCATGATGTTCCTGTCGTCGGAGGAGATGGTCACATCGATGGCTCCGTGGCCCTGAAGGGCATCGAGCGAGTTCTTCATCAGGTTCTCGACCACCCACTCGAAGAGGGCGGCGTTGATGTTGGCCTGCACGGGGGCGATGGCCAGACCGTTGTAGTCGAGGGTCACATTGCGCGGTATGCGCTTGCGGAAATACATCACCGACTCGCCCACCACCTCATTGATGACGGCCGGTTCCAGCGGGGTCTCCGAACCGATTTTCGAGAAGCGGTCGACAATCTTCATCAGGTGGGTCAAATCCTTCTCCATCTCGGCCACGGCCTCCTGGTCGATGTCCTGCGATTTGAGGTACTCCACCCAGCCCAGCAGCGACGAGGTGGGGGTGCCGAGCTGGTGGGCCGTCTCCTTGGCCAGACCTATCCACACGCGGTTCTGCTCGTCGTGCTTCGACGAACGGAAGGCGATGAAGCCCATCAGCACGAAGACGGTGATGACCAGCAGCTGTATGATGGGGAAATAATACAACGACTTGAGCAGCTGCGACTGTCCGTAGAAAATCAGCAGATAGTGTTCGTTGTTCCACCAGAAGGTGACCTTCTGCGGCGGATTCTCCTCGGCGAACTCCTCAATCTGACGGCGCAGGTGGTCGGGGTGGCCGATGATATCGCCGGGAATCAGGTGGGAGTAGACCACCTTGAAGTTCTCGTTGATGATGATGAACGGGATATTGTTGTTGTTCGAAAGAATCTGCTTGACGACCGGGTCGTCAACAACGGCCCCCAGCGCGTCGCGGTTGACGCGTTGCAGGGCGTTGGCCCACAATGCCACATCGTGCTGTTCCTTCTCCTTGAGTCGCTGCGCCATGTTGTTGGTGTAGAGCAACGAAAGCGCGGCCAGCAGTATGCCGACCACGATAATCACCACGCGGTGACGGAAAGTGAACATGTCACGAATAGTTCTCATCTTCTGCATCTCGGTGTTCTGTTATTTGCGTGGGGTATCCTGCTCGCGGAGGATACGTTCATACTCCCCGACATCGGACAGCAGCTCCACGGCCCTGTCCACCTCACGGTCGCGCACCACACCATACTCCATCGCGCCCTCCTGATAGTTGAAACGCTGAATGATGTCGCGGTTGATGTACTCGACAATCTCCTTGCGGTAGGTGTCGATGTTCGAGGCGGTGTCGTCCTTGAGCTCCTTCTCGATTTGGGCAATCCGTTCGCCGAGTTCCTTGAAACGGTCCTCGTCGGTGGCCTTCTTCAGCATCTTGAGCGCCTGACGCGTCTCCGACTCGTAGGGCACCTTCTTGTCCTTCATGAACAGACGGAAGGCCTCATAGTCGGCATCGGTGATGGTGAAGGTGCGGCTGTCGACCTCCTTGAGTTCGGGGTGCGCAATCATATACTCGTCGCCGTAGTCGGCGATGAATCCCAGGGCGAAGAGCGTGGCCGCAAAACGGCTCACATATTCGGGTTCGGTCTTGATGTCGGGCATCAGACCGCCGCCGTCATAGACCTTGCGGCCGCCGGCGGTGGCGAACTCCGAAATCAGCGAGTCGGGCACCACCTTCACGGTACCCTCCTGCGAATGGGAGTAGTCAACGGCCTGGATACAGCGGCCCGAAGGAATGTAATACTTGGCAGTGGTGAGTTTCAGCATGCCGTTGTAGCCCAGCGGCACGGTGGTCTGCACCAGACCCTTGCCGAAGCTGCGCTGACCCAACAGCACCGCGCGGTCCAAATCCTGAAGGGCGCCCGACACGATTTCCGAGGCCGAGGCCGAACCGTTATTGATCAGCACCGCCAGACGCAGGTCGGGATAGGCCGGCTCCGAGGAGGTGGCATAGCTCTTCTTCGAGGCCTCGGTGCGGCCTTTGGTCGACAGCACCTCGGTGCCTTTGGGAACAAAGAGCGAGAGGATTTTCACGGCCTCCTGCATGATGCCGCCGCCGTTGAAACGCAGGTCGAGCACCAGATTGCGAAGTCGTCCCCCGCGATTGAGCGAGTCGAGGGCGTTGCGGATTTCGACATACGAACCGTCGATGAAGTCGCGGTGACAGAGGTAGGCCGTCGAGTCGTTGAGCCAGCCGTAGTAAGGCACACTCGGTATGAGGATACGCTCGCGCACCACATCGGCCTTGTAGCGGCTGCCGTCGAGACGCTCCAGCTCCAGACTCACCACACTGCCCGGCGTACCCTTCAGTCGCGAGGAGACCTGTTCGTTGGTGAATTTCTCGGCACTCTTGCCGTCGATGGAGAGAATCTTGTCGCCGATTTTCATGCCGGCACGGTCGGAAGGCGAACCCTTGTAGGGCTGGGCGATGCAAATCCAGTCGCCCTTCTTGCGAATGAGCGAACCCATGCCGCCGTACTTGCCCGTGGTCAGCAGTTCGAAGTCCTGCATGGCATCTTCGGCGATGTATTCGGTATAGGGGTCGAGGTCGCGCACCATGCCTTCGGCCGCGCCCTGCAACAGTTTGTCGGCATCGACGGGGTCGACATACCCCACCGACAGCTCGCGCATCATGCCTACCACCTGCTCCATCGCACGTCCCAGTCCGAAGTCGTCACGGGTGGCAAATGAGAATGCACCCACAACCGCAGTTGCAAGTGCCGCACTCATCACATATTTTTTCCAGTTCTTATTCATCTCTTTTCAACATTCCGAGGTAGGAATCCAGACGGTAGACGATACGTGCCACCGCGCGCCGTTTTCCCGACACCTCAATCCATTGTCCATATTGTGACACCTTCATCTCATCGTCCCACAGCAGGGTCAGCCGTGTGAGCCAACCGTCGGCACGATAGATGAGCTGCTCGTCGCGGGTCTCCACATAGACGAAACCCGAGGCCTTCATGGCGTTGTCGATCTGTGTGCGGTGCTCCTCCACATCGCCCTCCACCCGTCGGGTGATGAAATCGATACGGGGCATCACCAGCGAGAGGACGACCATCACCACCGGCAGCATCATGCCGCGCGGCGTGTGGAACGTCACATAGACGAACTCCTCGAGGGTCATCTGTGTTCTGCTCATCAGCAGATTCAATGCCACAATCAACATACAGAAAACGCTGAAAGCGACAAAATATTTCAAAACTCTTACCGTGTAATTCATATTCCAGCTATTTTTTTCGGTTTCCTACTTCAAAAAAAACATCACCTCCGTCCGCGGTCAGTATTTCATCTCGACCAGACGGTCGGCCACACGCTGCATCAGCCACTTGGGCGTCGACGTGGCTCCGCAGATACCCACCTTTTCGACACCTGCGAGCCATTGAGGGTCGATTTCCGAAGGCTCCTCGATGTTGTAGGTTCTGGCATTGGCGCGGCGGCACACCTCATAGAGTACCTTGCCGTTCGACGACTTGCGGCCGCAGACGAAAATCACCGCATCGAAACGCGCGGCGAACTCCGCCAGATGCTGCTCGCGTCCCGACACCTGACGGCAGATGGTGTCGGCAATCTCCACCTTCGAGGCATCGGCCGCGCGACGTTTCATCTCCTCGCCCAGATGTTCGAAGAGGGCGATGCTCTGCGTGGTCTGCGACAGGAAGTAGATGGGACGCGCAAAATCAATCTGCGCCATGTCCTCCTCCTTCTCGATGACCACCACCGCATCGTCGACCTGACCGGTGAGTCCCACCACCTCGGCGTGGCCCCTCTTGCCCAGAATCACCACCTGTCCTCCGACGGGCCGCATCTTGGCGTAGGCCTTCTTGACCCGCTCCTGCAACTTGGCCACCACGGGACATGTGGCATCGATGATGCGTATGCCCAGACGCTCGGCCCTGCGGTAGGTCGAGGGGGGTTCGCCGTGGGCGCGGATAAAGAGGCGGCTGCCCTCCAGCGACTCCATCTCGTCGTGGGTCACCGTCTTCAGCCCCAGCTCCTCGAGGCGCTGCACCTCGATACGGTTGTGTACGATGTCACCCAGCGAGTAGACCCTGTCCGCTCCGCCGAGCGCCTTCTCCGCCTCGCCGATGGCTCTCACCACCCCGAAGCAGAAGCCCGATTTGTCGTCAATCTCGATTTGCAAGGCGCTATCGTGTTTTCACTTCGTTCAACTTCTCGAGGAACCAGGTCATCTGCTCCTCGACGGTCATGTGGCTGTTGTCCAGCACCACGGCATCGTCGGCCTTGCGCAGGGGCGACACCTCGCGCGTCATGTCGGCATGGTCGCGCTCCACCACATTGCGCTCGATTTCCTCGAGGGTGACATTGTGGCCCTTGGCCGTCAGCTCGTCGTAGCGGCGTTGTGCGCGCACACGGGGGTCGGCCGTCATGTAGATTTTCAGCTCGGCATCGGGGAAGACCGTGGTGCCGATGTCGCGGCCGTCCATCACCACGCCTCTTTCGCGGCCCATCTCCTGCTGCATGGCCACCAGACGGCGACGCACCTCGGGAATGGCACTCACGGGGCTGACCAGACTGCTCACCTCGATGGTGCGTATCTTGTCCTCCACACAGCGGCCGTTGACATAGACATCGCTGGCTCCGCGCGAGGGGTTGAACACAAACGAGATGCTGATTTCGTCAAGCAGGGCGCACACCTTGTCGGTGTCGACCCCGTCGGCCGAAACGGCCCCCTTCTCGAGGGCATAGAGGGTCACGGCGCGGTACATGGCACCGGTGTCGATGAAGATGTAGCCTAATTTGGCGGCGATGGCCTTGGCGAAGGTACTCTTGCCGCACGACGAGAAGCCGTCGACGGCGATAACGATTTTCTTATCAGTGTCCGACATTGGGGAAAATATCAAAATATGTGGATAATATGGTGTAGATTCCTAAGATTCCGATGATGAGTCCCGCCACATGGTTGATAGTGAGCATGTGACGCGGACGGAAACGGCGGCGGAAGAGGTTGATGACACAGGCCAGCAGCGTCCACCAGGCCACCGCACCGCCGAAAAAGCCCACGATGACCAGCACCGAACGTATGAAGCCGAACACGCCCTCGGTCGGCACGTCGCCGCTCGAGACCTTGAACACGGCGAAGAACGCCAGAATATAAGGCACCACCATGATGAAGTTGGCCAGCGTGATGCCGAAAATCGAGGCAAAATCCTGCCACATGGAGCTTTTGCCGGCTCTGTTCTTGCGGATTTGCGGCACGGGGTTCTGCACAAAGATATAGACGCCCACTATCACGACGAATATACCGCCGATGACCCTCAACAAGGTGTTATATGTGTCAATCTGAGCCTGCAACATGGAGTAGAAGAAGAACGCCGCCATGGCCATGAAGGTGTCGGCACACGCCACACCGAAGCCCGAAACGATACCCGAACGGCGGCTTTTGGAGAGTGTGCGCTGGATACACAGCACCGCCACGGGACCTACCGTGATGGAGGCCGCAATGCCGACGCAGATGCCCCGAAACAAAACTTCCAGTAAATCAAATGTCATATCTCGTCTTCAGAGTTAATTATACATCGTACAAAAGTACGAATAAAAAGTCAATATCCGAAAATTCGTATCGTCGAAAAACACCTCTTACGGGGGGTTATCGTCCGGCCAAAGGTGGGAAAAAGTGTCGCAAGCGGCGCATTTTGCACCATTTGGCAGGTTCTTTGCCCCAAAACCGAATTTTCTGACTACATTTGCAACACTAATTCCTGAAAGACTATTATGGCAGAGATGAACCAGTTTGGTCTCGACATCGCCATCGATGACGAGACGGCACAGGGCAAATATTCCAATTTGGCCATCATATCGCACTCCCCTTCGGAGTTCATCATCGACTTCGCGACCGTGCTTCCCAATGTGGAGAAGGCTCATGTCAAGAGTCGTATCATTCTCACTCCCGAGCATGCCAAACGGCTGTTGGGTTCGTTGCAGGACAATATCCGGCGCTACGAAACCACGATGGGACACATCGACCTCCACATGCCGGCGGAGGCCGGCCCCAAAATCGGCGAGGCATAGCACGGCCTGCCGTCTGAAAAAAATTCCCTTCCGCAAATCCTCGCCCCCAAAGGGTCGGAATCTGCGGAAGGGATATTTTTTGCCCTGCGGCCGCGGGTCGGCATCTGCTCACGGACGCAGGCGATGTTCAACCGATGCGGTTAGAGTGCCTCGGCCACCACATAGGTGCTGCCACCCACGAAGATGGCATCGCCCTCACCGGCCAGTTCCCGGGCCTTGGCCAGAGCCGCCTCGACGGTGTCGACCGCCTCGCCCTGAAGGCCGTAGATGGCCGCCTTCTGTGCCAGTTCGGCAGCAGGCAGCGTGCGCTCCGAGTGTGCCGCCGCAGTGAAGATATAGTGGGCGTCACGGGGCAGCAGGGGCAGGATATGTGCCAGGTCCTTATCCTTCATGAAACCCATCACGCAGTAGAGCTTCTCATACTTGAGCTGCTTGAGCTGCTCGGCCACATACTTGATACCATGGGCGTTGTGTCCCGTGTCGGCAATCATCAGCGGCTTGTCGCCCAGCTTCTGCCAGCGGCCCTGGAAAGCGGTATTCTGTGCCGCATGGCGCATACCCTCGACAAACGCACGGCGCGAAATGGTGAGCGGCGTCTCCTCGTGGAGGTAATCCACGGCGGCGGTGGCCGTCAACACGTTGTGCAGCTGGTAGCCGCCTGCCAGATCGAGCGACACTTCGAGGTTGTAGTCGTCGCGTGTGCGCTTGAGCAGGAACGACTGTCCCCACTCCTCCTTCTCCTGCGACAGGCACTCGAACTCCTGCTCGGCATAGATGACTCTCGACTTGTTGTTGTGGGCCGCCTGCTCGAAGACCTCGTTGTAGCGCGTGTTGCTCTCGCCCACGATGACGGGAATGCTCTTCTTGATGATACCGGCCTTCTCGGCGGCAATCTTCTGAATGGTGTCACCCAGCAGCGAGGTATGCTCCAGACCGATGTTGGTGATGATGCTCACCAGCGGCACGATGATGTTCGTCGCGTCGAGACGGCCGCCCAGACCGGTCTCGATGACCGCCACCTCCACATCGCTCTGCGCGAAGTAGTCGAAGGCCATGGCTGCCGTCATCTCGAAGAACGACAGTCCCATCTCCACCATCTTGTCGTGGTGCTTGTCGACGAAGTTGACCACCTTCTGTTTGGGAATCATCTCGCCGTCGACCAGGATTCTCTCTCTGAAGTCCTTGAGGTGGGGCGAGGTGAACAGACCCGTGCGGTAACCGGCCTGATTGAGCACCGAGGCAATCATGTGTGACACCGAACCCTTGCCGTTGGTGCCGGCAACGTGAATGGTGAAGAAATTACGCTGGGGATTGCCGATGTGCTTGCAGAATGCGGTGACGTTCTCCAGTCCGGGTTTGTAGCCCGAATCGCCCGAGGTCTCGTATGAGGGGAGCGAATTGAATAAGAAATCAAGTGTTTGAGAGTAGTTCATAATATTTTATGAAGAGGGTTTTTGTATCGTTCTAATCTACCAGATAGTTTTTCTTCTTGGCGCGGTAGGCCACATAATAGAGCAGCGAGAGCAGCATGACCAGCTGCGCAATGCGGCCGATGTAGTCGCCGTAGCGCGTGTAGAAGGTCATGGTGGTATGACGCGGCACACTGCGTGTCAGCACGCCGCGCTCCTCCCAGCCCAGTGTGGGGCCTTCGATGTCGCCGCGCGCGGAGATGAATCCCGAGCGGCCGGTGTTGGCCGCACGCGCAATGGCACGGCGATGCTCGATGGCACGAAGCCGCGAGATGGTGAACAGGTGGCGGTAGCCCGGAGTGTCGCCCCACCAGCCGTCGTTGGAGATGATGGTCATCAGTTCGGCACCGTGGCGCACGAAGTCGCCGTAGAAGTCGCCGTAGAGTCCCTCATAGCAGATGGCCGGCGAGAATGTCACCCCCTGATGGGTGAAGGTGGTGCCGCTCTTGCCCACACCGATTTGTCCGAGCGTGCCGCCCAGGTCGATGACCAGGAACTCGAGCTGCTCGAAGAGCCACGGCAGAGGGGTCTTCTCCACACCGATGACCAGACGGCCCTTGCGGTGAATCTGCCAGTGTGCGGCCGAGTCGATGCCCACCGCACTGTTATATATATCGTAGTAGGAGCCGTCGAGACGGTTCTTGCGTGCCGTGGAGGTCTGTGTGCCGGACTCGTAGCGGCGCACCACGTTCGTACCCGTCACCAGCATGGCACCGGGGTGACGGGCGGCCAGTCTTGTGGCGAGGGTATCCCACACCGCGGCACGGCCGCCGAAGGCACGGTACGACAGCGAGGGTTCCCAGTAGTAGCCCGGCAGGGCGGTCTCGGGAAGAATGATGAGGTCGGTGTGTGCAGGCACATCGTCGAGCAGGTCGAGGATATTGTCCACCTGCCGCTGCTCGTCGCCGTGGAACTTGTCGTAGCAGTCGACATTGGGCTGCATGACGCTCACCGTCACCGACTCCTCCTCAACGGGTTGTCCCCACTTGTGCCACAGCACCAGCGAGAAGAGCATCGGCACCGCCAGCCACACGCCCGCCGCAATGTATTTGGCCCTGTTGCGGCGGTGTTTCCACACCTCGAAGAAGAGCAGGTTGGCCACCAGCACCCACAGCGAACCGCCGAAGACACCCGTGTATTCGTACCACTGCACCGCCCACACGTCGTGAGAGAAGCCGTTGCCCAAGATGAGCCACGGCCACGAGAACTCGCCCACCGTGTACCAGTACTCGGTGGCAATCCACGACGACACCAGCGCGGTGTAGGCCAGTGCGGTATGTGCTTTTTTGGAGATGGTGTGATAGACCATGAAGGCTATCATGTTGAGAAACGTCGAGGCGAGGGTCGCCGCCACGGGGCCCACAGGGGTGGCACCCCATATCCACCAGATGGTGGAGATGTTCCATAGGGCGAACGTGAGCGCCGCCCAGCCGAAGACCCGCCACCAGTCGCGGCGCGAATCACCGTACGAGGAGCTGAGCCACAACAGAGGGACAAGTGCAATCGGGAGGGTCAGACCCGTCAGGGAGAGCCAGCCCGGAGAGAGCAGTACCACAGAGAGTATTACTGCAGCGATTCTACGAAACATACGAGTGCATTTTATTTGTGCAAAATTACGCAATCGTGCCGAAATATCAAAATATTTCGGCACTTGTATTCCACGCGGCGGAGCGTGGCGGCCGCCCCTTCGGCCGTCGCCCGGAAAAATGAGGCGGAAGGAATCATAAAAATTCTCACTATCTCCCGTTTTCTGCGATAAATCACTACCTTTGTGGTGATAACCTAAATTCAAAATGCAATGAAGAAAATCTATTTTATCCTCCTTTCACTGCTTGTCGGCTGCCTGATGGCCTCGTGCCACGACGACAAGGGCTGGAGCGTTGTCGACGGTGTGATTGTCTTCGACACCCCCCAACGCGAGGCCGGACAGCAGTCGGTACTGGGTCTGCGTGTGGCACCCATCGAAAATGTCAGAGTAGGCTTCATCGGTCTGGGCATGCGCGGTCCGAGTGCCGTACACCGCTTCACCTATCTCGACAATGTGGAAATCAAGGCCCTGTGTGACCTGCTGCCCGAGAATGTCGAGAAGTCGCAGCAGATTCTCAAGAACCGCTCGCTGCCCACCGCTTCGGGTTACAGCGGCGAAGAGGGCTGGAAGGAGCTTTGCCAGCGCGACGACATCGACCTGGTCTACATCTGCACCCCGTGGCAGAAGCATGTGGAGATGGCGGTCTACGCCATGGAACACGGCAAGCATGTGGCAGTGGAGGTTCCTGCCGCCACCTCGCTCGACGAGTGCTGGGCATTGGTCAACACCGCAGAGAAGACCCAGCGCCACTGCATGATGCTCGAGAACTGTGTCTACGACTTCTTTGAGCTGACCACCCTCAACATGGCCAAGCACGGCCTGTTCGGTGAGCTGCTCCACGCCGAGGGTGCCTATATCCACAACCTCGACCCCTTCTGGGAGGCTTATCAGGGCAACTGGCGTCTGGCCTTCAACCAGGCACACCGCGGCGATGTCTACGCCACCCACGGTCTGGGCCCCGTCTGCCAGCTGTTCGACATTCACCGCGGCGACAAGATGAACTATCTGGTGTCGATGGACACCAAGTCGGTCAACGGTCTGAAGACCGCCAAGAAGCTCATGAACGCCGACACCTTTGCCAATGCCGACCACACCCACACCCTCATCAAGACCGAGCAGGGACGCACCATCGAGCTGCAGCACAACGTCTACACGCCGCGCCCCTACAACCGTCTCTATCAGGTGACCGGTTCCGAGGGTTTTGCCAACAAGTACCCCATCGAGGGCTTCGTCTTCGAACCCAAGAACCTCGCCGAGTCGGGCGTGGCCAACCATGAGGACCTGTCGGCCCACAGCTTCATTCCCGAAACCGCACGCCTCCAGCTCATGGAGCAGTACAAGCACCCCATCGCCCTCGAAATCGAGGACAAGGCCAAGGAAGTGGGCGGTCACGGCGGTATGGACTTCATCATGGACTACCGTCTGATTTACTGTCTGCACCACGGTCTGCCCCTCGACCAGGACGTCTACGACGCAGCCGAGTGGTCGTGTATCGGTGCCCTGACCGCCATGTCGCTCGAACATAACAGCGCACCTGTTGCCGTTCCCGACTTCACACGCGGCGACTGGAACAAGATTGACGGCTACCACCACGCCATGCTCGCCCGATAACAGGTGGCATGACACAAAAAAAAGAGGTCCGACCTTCGGGGTCGGACCTCTTTTTTATCAGCATCAGGGCTCATACGCTCCTGCGGCGCATCTACTTCTACTTCACGAAGTCGGCCAGCGAGAGGGTCTCGCTCTTGGGGAAGGCCTTGGGGAAGACCGCCGCCACACGTCCCTTGAGGATAATGGCCTCCTCGGCCGTGAGACAGTTGCCCACCGTCACCCTGAAATAGGGATTCTCATAGGCCATGTAGACCTCCACTCCGGGGAAATTCTCCTCGAAGAGTTCCTTGGCAGCCACGGCCTCGCCGCGCGCCTGCGCCCCGTTGTCGACAAAGATGCACACACGGTAGCCCTTATAGGCCGGCTGCACCGCTTCACGCGCCGCCTTCGACACCGCTGTGGCAGCCGTGCCATACTCCTTGACCGTCACCGTCGCCATACGTCCCTTCGAAGCCGAAGCCACGGGTTGAGCCAGACGGCTCTTGAATGTATCGATGGACTGCGCTTCCGCCTCCACGGCACACAACACTCCCACCAGAAGTGTCAGACCTTTCAACAATCTATTTTTCACTTATTCCAAATATTTCTTCAATTCCTGGGTATCCACTCCAAAGGTATTCAAAAATTCCGACAATACCACCCCGCGGGCCGATATATTTGCATGAATCCAGCCGCACCGCCCCTTCACACGGTAGTTGACACGGATTGCGGAGGTCTGGTCGCGGAGGATTTTCTGCTTCAGTGCATAAAGTCCCATACGGTCGGGAAAACGGAATTTCCACCGCGAGGTGACGTTTCCGCAGCTGCGGCGGCCGACCGTCACCGGCTCGTGGAGGAGAATCTGCCCCAGCGGCCGCCCCTCGAGGAAGATGTCCAGCTCGACACGCCGTATTTTCAGACGGTGCGAGGTGCGGTTCACCACCCTCAGACTCAGGTCGGCCCCCGAGGAGCCATGTCCCTCGAAGCTCTCCACCCCCTCGATACGCACCCCCTCGCGCAGTTCGTCGGCCATGCGGCCGCACGAGGTCAGCAGCACACAGCACAGCAGCACGAGGGCGTAGAGGCGACTCATCGCTCTCCGATGTAGATTTGTGCAATGCCGAAGGTCTGGCTCCGCGCCTTGCAGTTGTGGAATCCGGCCTGCTCCATGCGCTTCATGAAGGCCTCGGGCGAAGGGAACTCGGCCACCGACTCGGGCAGGTAGGTGTAGGCACGCTTGTCGTGCGACACGGCCGCACCCACTCCGGGCAGGATATGGCGGCTGTAAAAGCCGTACAACGCCCTGAAAAGGCGGTTGCGGGGGGTCGAGAACTCCAATATAACGACCTTGCCCCCCGGTTTTATTGTGCGGGCCAGCTCGCCGAGTCCGGCATCGAGGTCCTGGAAGTTGCGCACGCCGAAGGCCACGGTGGCCACATCGACCACTGCCGTGCCCACGTTCAGATGCTCGGCGTCGCCCTGCTCCAGCACCACACGTCCGTCGAGACCTCGCGCCTCGACCTTGCGGCGCGCCACGTTGAGCATCTCCTGCGAGAGGTCGACACCCAGCACGCTGGTGTTGCGCATCTTGCGCGCCATCTCTATGGCCAGGTCTCCGGTTCCGGTGGCCACATCGAGGATATGGGTCGGACGGCACTTGCGCACCAGCCGCACCACACGCCTACGCCACAGGCGGTCGATGCTGAACGACAGCGTATGGTTCAAAAAATCGTATTTGGGTGCGATGTTGTCGAACATGTCGCGCACCTCTTCCTTCTTCTCCTTGTCAGTGTTATAAGGTTTTACCATCATTCGTAACGTATTGTCTCGTCGGGTTTCACCGTCGAGATGATATATGTAGGGATTGTCAACAACAAAACTATCGCCAGCAGCACGCCGCCGTTGAGCAGCACCAGCACCGGCACATCGAGCGACACGGGGACCACCGAGAGCAGGTAGCCCTCCGAGTCGAGACGCAGCCACCCGGTCAGCGACTGCACCACACACAGACCCACACCCACTCCGTTGCCCCACATCATGCCGCGCAGGGCGATGAACGAGGCGCGGTAGAGGAAGATGCGGCGGACATCGCCGTTGGGCATGCCCAGACTCTTCAGCAGACCGATCATGCGTGTGCGCTCCAGCACCAGAATGAGCAGCGCGGTGGTGATGTTGAAGAAGGCCACCACCAGCATGATGACGATGATGACCGCCGCGTTGACATCGTGGGCCTTGAGCCAGTCGAAGATGTTGGGGTACTGCTCCCCCACGCTCACGGCCATACAGTTGGTCGTCGCATCGCCGGGATCGTGGAGCAGCCGGTCGTTCAGCTCGCGGGCAAAGGCATCGGCCTGCGACAGGCTGCGGGTATGGATTTCGCACCCCGTCACCTGCTCCTTAGTCCAGCCCGACAGCCGCTGCACATTGCGGATATCGGTGAAAACAACCGCCCGGTCCATCTCGTCCATACCCGAGGAGTAGATGCCCGAGACCTTGAAGCGGTCGCGGTGGGGGGCGGCGTCACTCTCCACAAAGAGCATCTCCACCTTGTCGCCCACCTTCAGCAGCAGGCGGTCGGCCAGCATGCGCGAGACGAGGATATCCTTCGTGCGCACCGAGTCGGCCACCCGCGGCATCTGCCCCTCGACCACCCATCGGGGAAACTCCCCTTCGGCCAGCGACGGACCGACACCCTTGAGCAGCACGCCCTCCACGGCATCGCGTGTGCGGACGATGCCGCCCTTCACGGCGTAGGGCGCAAGCCGCACGAACCCTTCGGTGGAGCGAATCAGCGAGTCGAGATGGGCGTCGAGCACCACAGGCTCGCTGTCGAGGGCATGGATACTCCTCACGTCGGTGAGTGTGACGTGGGCCGACATGACCGACATGTTGTGCGCCACATCGCGCTTGAAACCCAGAATCACCGCCAGCGACAATATCATCACCGTCAGACTCAAGGCCACCGACACCACGGCGATACGCTCCATCACACCGGGCTTCTCGCCCGACGAACGTCGTGCCATACGGCGCGCTATGAAAAACGAGAGGTTCACGCTGCTATGCTTTTTGAGTAAAATTTATGCAAAGTAACACAAAAATTCGTATTTTTGCCCAATACAACGCCATAAATATGTGGAACACCCGTTTATCCGATAAACGCCACGGCGTGGAAAACACCTAAAAATTTTAAGAAAAATGATGACTTTACCCCTTATCGCCCTGCTTCAGGGATATTATTCACACCAGCCCGGCATCAGCATGTCGGCCGCCTCGATGGGCATGTATCTGCTGATTATCATCATCGGTATTCTGGGATATGTGGTGCAGGCCCGTCTGCAATCCGTCTTCCGCAAATACTCGCAGGTGCAGTTCCCCGGCGCGCTCACCGGTGCCGAAGTGGCCGAAAAAATGCTCCGCGACAACAATATCCACAATGTGAAGGTCACCCATGTGGCCGGCGAACTGACCGACCACTTCAACCCCCAGACCATGACCGTCAACCTCAGCGACTCGGTCTACTCGTCGACCAGTGTGGCCGCCGCCGCCGTGGCCGCCCACGAGTGCGGACACGCCGTGCAGCACGCACAGGGCTACGCTCCGCTGGTCATGCGCTCGCAGCTGGTCCCCGTGGTGCAGTTCGCCTCGTCGGCCTCGACATGGGTCATCATTCTGGGACTCATCATTCTGGCCACCACACGCAACGAAATGCTCTGCTGGGCAGGTGTGGGTATGATCGGCATGTCGGCCCTCTTCTCGCTGGTGACCCTCCCCGTGGAGTACAACGCCTCGGCTCGAGCCATGGAGTGGCTCAAGTCGAGCCGCACGATGCAGGGCGCACAGCTCGCTCAGGCCGACGAAGCCCTCTCGTGGGCCGCACGCACCTATCTGGTGGCCGCCCTCAGCGCCGTGGCCTCGGTACTCTACTATGTATTCCTAATCCTCGGCCGTCGGGACGAGTAACCGCGTAATGGACAACAGGACTCCCAAGAATGTCATTCATCGGGGCAGTGCGGGCATCTTACTGCTCATCGCCCTGCTCGTGGGCGTGAGCTTCATTCCGCCGCAGCGTCTCTGCGGCGTGAACCTGCGGCGCGCCAACATTCTCTCCGACATCATCACCCTCGACTCTCCGTCGGACACCCCCGCCGACGGTGCACAGACCGACACCCCTGCTCTCGGCGTAGAACCCGTCGACGAGGAGGAGTATGCCATCGACATCGAAGAGGTGTCGGAACAGGTGGAGGCCGTGGTCAGCCAACCGCGCCAGCCCCTGCAATACACCTATTCGTGGGATACGACGGCCGACACCCTCACACGCGGCCGCCATCTGCCGCGCAAGGCCCCCCTGCTCGAACAGCTGACCCCCATCGAGGAGTTCGACACGCTGGGCAGCCGCTCGCTGCGCGCCTTCTGCGACACCCTGCTCACGGCACGCCGCACGGTGAGAATCGCCGTTCTGGGCGACTCGTTCATCGAGGGCGACATTCTCACGGCCGACCTGCGCGAGATGATGCAGGAGGTCTACGGCGGCGGCGGTGCGGGCTTCGCTCCCACGGCCTCGCCCCTCACGGCCTTCCGCCGCACCATCAAGACCCAGTCGAAGGGCTGGACCACCTACAACATCATGCGCTACAAGACCACCCCCGAACCCCTGAAGAGCAACTACTTCGTCTCGGGCTGGGTGTGCCGTCCCTCGAAGGGCGCCTCGACACGCTGGGAGGCCACCTCCTACCGCCGTCATCTCGACCGCGCCACCCACGGCCGCCTCTTCTTCACGGCCACACGCGACTGCGAGGTGGTGGTGACCCTCAACGACACCCTCTCCCGCACGTTTGCCATCGACGGCGACGCCGCGGTGCGCCAAATCAAGGTCTGCGCGCCCGGGATTCACTCGCTGGAGATGCGTCTGCAGTCGGGCGAGGAGGGATTCACGGGCTACGGCGCACAGTTCGAAGGGTGCGGCGTGACGGTCGACAACTACTCGGTGCGCAGCAACAACGGCCACGCCATGTTCCGCACCAACCCCTCGGTCAACGCACAAATCGGCCAAATGAACGACTACGACCTGGTCATTCTCCAATACGGACTCAACATCATGCAGTCGGGCGTGACGGTCTACAACCACTACTCGCAGCAGGTCGAGAAGATGATATCGTTCGTCAGGGAGTGCTTCCCCACAGCCGCCGTGCTGGTGATGGGTGTGAGCGACCGCTCGGTGAAGACCGACAAGGGTTTCGAACCCATGGACGCCATACCGGCCATGCTCAAATACCAGCGTCAGGCCGCCCTCAACACCCGTGCGGCCTTCTGGCCCACGGCCGAAGCCATGCACCGACAGGGCGGAATGGCCGAATTCGTGAAGAACGGCTGGGCCGCCAAGGACTACACCCACATCAACTATCTGGGCGGTCAGCGCATCGCCTGGGCCCTGTTCGACGCCATCGACCACATCGCCCGACAACGTCACCGCATCAGGGTGGCGCAAGAGCTGAAGGCCAAGCGTCAGCAGATGATTCTCGACTCCATTCGCCGCTCGAAAATCGACCGCCAGATTCTCAGGCACGATGACACGGCGAACAAATACCCGATGTTATGATTTTCGGCATGTCGACAGCGGAAATCGGTGAAAAGGTGGTGGCATTGTTGCAGTACGATGCCACCTCGCCGCTCATCTTCAGCAGCGGACTCTTCCTGTTCCTCTTCGCCGGCTTCCTGCTCTTCTACACCGCCCTGCACCGCACCGTCTCGCTGCGTATCCTCTACGTCATACTCTTCTCGCTCTACTTCTACTACAAGTCGAGCGGCGTGTATTTCCTGCTGCTGGTCTTCGCCGCGGCGAGCGACTACCTCATCGCACGGCGCATCTACGCCTCGCAAAACCCCTCTCACAGAAAATGGCTCGTGGCACTGAGTGTGGCCGTCAATCTGGGCATGCTGGGCTACTTCAAGTACACCAACTTCCTCATCGACCTCTCCCACGGACTCTTCGGCGAGGGATTCCTCCAGTTCCAGAACATCTTTCTGCCGGTGGGCATCTCGTTCTTCGTCTTCCAGTCGATGAGCTACACCATCGACATCTACCGCGGCGAACTCCGACCCCTCGACCACTGGTACGACTATCTGTTCTACCTGTCGTTCTTCCCCCAGCTGGTGGCCGGCCCCATCGTCCGCGCCCGCGACTTCATTCCGCAAATCCGCCGCAACCCCGTGGTGGTCACACGCGGCATGTTCGGAATGGGCGTCTACCTCATTCTCACCGGACTCTTCAAGAAGGCCATCGTCTCCGACTACATCTCGCTCAACTTCGTCGACCGCATCTTTGACGAACCGCTGCTCTACACCGGTTTCGAGTGTCTGACGGGCATCTACGGCTACGCCCTGCAAATCTACTGCGACTTCTCGGGCTACTCCGACATGGCCATCGGCATCGCCCTGCTGCTGGGCTTCCGCTTCCCCATCAACTTCGACTCGCCCTACCAGTCGGCCACCATCACCGAATTCTGGCACCGCTGGCACATATCGCTCTCCACCTGGCTGCGCGACTATCTCTACATACCGCTGGGCGGCAACCGCAAGGGTCGTCTGCGCGCCTACGCCAATCTGATGATCACCATGCTGCTGGGCGGTCTGTGGCACGGTGCGGCCGTGCGGTTCATTCTCTGGGGCGCCCTCCACGGTGCGGCACTCGCCCTCCACAAGCTGTGGCTGGAGCTGCTTCCCGGCGCACGGCGCGAGGGACGGCAGATGAACCCCCTGATGCGTGTACTGGGCATCGTGGTGACGTTCCACATCGTCTGTCTGGGCTGGCTGATGTTCCGCGCCGAGTCGATGCAAACCGTGTCGCTGATGCTCCACCAGATTTTCGAGCACTTCAATGCCCCGATGATTCCCCAGATGATTGACGGCTATGCCGTGGTCTTCTCGCTCATCGCCGTGGGATATCTGCTCCACTTCCTGCCCCACTCCGCCGAGGTGTGGGCACAGAAGCGGGTCATCGCCTCGCCGCTGGTGGTGCAGGTGCTGCTCATGGCGGTGATGATATGGTGCGTGATGCAGACCAAATCGAGTGACATTCAACCTTTTATATACTTCCAATTCTAACACGCCAATGTACGATTTCGACCACAACCTCTTCCTCGCCCTCAACTTCGACGGCGGCCATCTGACCGACCAGATCATGCTCGCCATATCGGGCACCTCCATGTGGCTGCCCCTCTACGCACTGATTGTCTATCTGATATGGAAAAAATACGGCATCACCAGCACGCTGGCCTTCATCATACTCATGGTGTGTGCCATCGGTCTCTCGGACATGGTGTCGGGCATCTTCAAGCACAACGGCCTTTTAGGCTCGCTGCTGCCCGACTTCACACCGCGTGCACGCCCGATGTTCACCGCCTCGCTCGAGGGGCTTGACCTGTCGCTCGACTCGCTGCGCACGCTGCGCCGCGGCGCACTGCTCGCCGACCCCGTGGTGCATGTTCCCGTGGAGGCCGTGAGCGGCAAGTACGGCACCGTGTCGGCACACGCCGCCACCATCGTGACCCTCGCCGTGCTGTCGGCCAAGGCCATCGGCCGCCGCTGGTTCACGCTGCTGGTCATCGCCGCCACGCTGGTCATCTGCTACTCGCGCATCTACCTGGGCAAGCACTTCCCGATGGATCTGGTGTGGGGTACGCTGGTGGGTCTGCTGCTGGGCTACGCGGCCTACCGTCTCTTCCGCACATTCGACCGCCGCTGGGGTGCGGCTCGAAAATAGGAAAATACAGCCTCGTAAAAAAAATACAAACCGTCTTCACAGATAATCTGTGAAGACGGTTTTTTTCTGTATTCTTAAAACCACAATAAGACTTCAACCAAAGAAATGATTAACTTTGCATAAAATATTTGAATTATGTATAAAGCAAAACCTTTCGTCAAATGGGTAGGTGGTAAAACGCAACTCATTGAACAACTCGAAGCCCTGCTTCCAGCTGACTTTGATAAAAGGCAAAACATAACCTACGTAGAACCTTTTGTGGGAGGTGGGGCTATGTTATTCCATATGTTGCAAAAATACGACAACATAAAAAGAGCCATTATCAACGATATAAATCCTGATTTGACAACATGTTATGAGGTGGTGAGAGATTTTCCTCAACAACTTATCACATCATTGTCAGACATTCAATCCCAATATTACGCTTTCAAAAATGAACCGGAGCGCAAGGAATTCTTCTTGGCATGCAGAGACCGATTCAACACAAAAAATCTGGAAAAAATAGAAAATACAACCCTGTTTTTCTTTTTAAACAGGACATGCTTCAACGGTCTTTACAGAGTTAACAAATCCGGAAAATTCAATGTGCCTTTCGGCAGATATACATCACCCACAATTTGTGATGCAAAGACCATAATGGCAGACAGTCAGATATTACAAAAAGTCGAAATATTGACTGGGGACTTCGAGAACACCGCTCTAAAGATCAAGGAAAACACCTTCTTCTACTTCGATCCCCCTTATCGACCATTGAGCAATACGTCAAGTTTCAATGACTATGCAAAAGAAGCCTTCAACGATATCGCACAAGTTAGATTAAAGCAATTCTGTGATAAACTGCATCAACGCGGTATTCTGTTTCTTCTCAGCAATTCCGACAGCATGAATGCAAACGGTGAAGACCGATTTTTTTATGACTTATATTCAGATTATACCATTAACAGAGTCTGGGCTTCGAGAAATGTCAATGCCAATGCCTCCAAAAGAGGGAAATTGACCGAAATTGTCGTCGATAACTTTTCTAACCTATAAAACCATGCCAGCACAAGACAGAATACCTTTTGAGACCTTTCTGAATCAACTTCAGACCACAAACCAGACTTTAGATTTTTTCTGCGACTTTCAGAAAATCAATAAAAACGTAAATGACATTAAATTGAGTCTAAACATGCTCAACAGTCTCATCGGCTCACACGATCTCAAAGCATCGGTAGAAACTTTGTGGGCAAGAGACAGACAAGCTTTTTCTGTAATGGACATATTAATTGCCGTCAGAGGTGCGAAAAATGTTTTGAATCCACAGGGTGAATGTATCAAACTCAACAAAATGTTTGACGACGTTGACTCCATCATGGAATTCTTAAACAGTACGGGACTTGCCGATATTTTTATCCATCGTAAAGTGCAGAATCTTGTAGATTATGTCTTCGGTATAGAAACAGGTTTGGACAGCAATGCCCGAAAGAATCGAAGCGGTCATATTATGGAAAACAAAATATCCCAAATACTTACTCAACATAATATCGTTTTTCGAAGAGAAGTCTACTCAAGAGAATGGGCAGACATTGCAAACGTGTTAGGAAATGACAACAAACGATTTGACTTTGTCATTGAAACTCCTACCAAGAAATATCTTATAGAAGTCAACTTCTATAGTGATGGAGGAAGTAAATTAAACGAAACGGCACGTTCTTATTCAGAAATTGGCCCCAGAATCAATTCCGTCGAGGGGTTTGAGTTTGTATGGATAACCGACGGCATCGGTTGGAACTCCGCTAAGACCAAACTGCATGAGGCTTACAATATTATCCCAAGTATTTACAACCTGACTACTATAAATAATTTTATAACTTCAATACAACAATAATCATGGCCTGCTCAAAAAATCACTCGGCAATTCAGAATATTATGGCTCAATTACCTGTTGATCAAGGAGGTGTCGGCAGACATAAATGTGCAGCCTGTGCTTATGAAAGAGAGTTCCGAGACGGACTGAACCGCAAAGAACAAATCAATCTGTCGCAAATATTAGACGAATTGGAAGAAAGTCAAGCACAACAACAAAGACACAAAAGTCCCCACGCAGCATACGCACTAGGATACCTTAACGGTGTAACTGAAAGTTATAAATGATACATCCATTCTATAAATCGGAAGATCGCAACTTCACACTATTGAAAGGAGATTGTATCGACCTGCTATCTCTATTTGATTTCAAATTTGACATGATATTTGCAGATCCGCCATATCATTTATCAAATAACGGAATCAGTGTTCAAAGTGGAAAAGTTGTTTCTGTCAACAAAGGGACATGGGATAAATCAAGGGGATTTGAAGAAGACTATCTCTTTGACAAAAAATGGATTGCCCTATGCCGTGAAAAATTAAAAGAGAACGGAACCATTTGGATAAGCGGCACCTATCACAATATATTTTCCATAGCCCGATGCTTGACCGAGTTAAATTTTAAGATATTGAATTGTATCACATGGGTAAAGACCAATCCTCCTCCCAACATTTCGTGCCGATATTTTACTTATTCGGCCGAATATATTCTGTGGGCAAGAAAAAACGAAAAAGTTCCTCATCTTTTCAACTATGAATTGATGAAGAAAATAAACGGAGGCACACAGATGAAAGATGTTTGGATGTTACCAGCCATTGCCAAATGGGAAAAATCATGCGGAAAACATCCGACACAGAAACCACTTGGTGTTCTGTCTAGAATTATCCAAGCCTCCACTCAACCCGGAAATTGGATTCTTGATCCCTTTGCAGGAAGTAGTACAACAGGAATTGCAGCCAATTTGCTGGGCAGACGCTATCTTGGCATAGATCTCTCAGAAGAATATCTGCAAATGAGCATCAGAAGGAAACAAGAGATCGACGATCCCGATAAGGCAAGGCTGTATCTTCAAAAAACACAAGGAATACACCGTATTGTCAACGATGATGACCAGCAGGTTTTACATGATATAAGCGCAGCTTACGGAACAAAACTACCCTTTTAATCTTTTCGATTTCGGGTATAAAAAAGGGTGTAAATCTCGCAATCGCATGATTTACACCCTTTCTTGCGGAGAGAAGGGGTCTCGAACCTAAAGATTTAAGAAATATCATAAAATCGCAAATCTCTGATAATCATATATCATTTGAAGTGCATAGTAAATCTAAATCTTTCTGAATATCTTTTGCTATTCCAAA
>JAHHQN010000010.1 GCA_020026375.1 Alistipes sp.
GTGAGGGAATAAAGGTTTTAGGTGAAAATTTGCAACAATGTTCATCATATTTTTTATATTTTTTTTATGTTTATTTATATGCTCATGGCAGAATAAATATGCCTTGTAGGTAATCTCCCGCTCGTTTTCTCTTTTTCTGAGGCCGCCTCGTTATCGGAGGGTGATGACGGCCTGTTCGCCCGATTGGAGGGAGAGCGTGACCATACCGTCGTGGGGGGTGTGAGGCTTGCCGTTGACTTCCACCTTGAGGTCGGTGTCGGGAAGCTTCACACGGAAGGTGTTGTCGGTCTGTGCCGTGAGTGTGGCCTTGTACCAGCGGCCGTCGCTCCATTGGGCATCGACCACCGCACCGCCTCTGATTCTCAATCCCTTGAATTGTCCCTTGCTCCAGCTCGAGGGCAATGCCGGCAGTATCTCGGCATAGCCGTTCTGACTCTGTATGAGCATCTCGGCGATTCCGGCACAACCGCCGAAGTTGCCGTCAATCTGGAAAGGCGGGTGCGCACAGAACAGATTGGGATAGGTGCCGCCGTCGTTGGAGACGATTTTGCCCTCCTCGGCAACGGGGTGGAGCAGGTTGCCCAGCAGCTTGTAGGCGCGGTCACCGTCCTTGAGTCGCGCCCAGAAGTTGATTTTCCAGGCTCGCGACCAGCCTGTGCCGTCGTCGCCGCGGCGTTCGAGAGTCTTGCGTGCGGCCTCGGCCAGTTCGGGGGTTTCGCTCACCGAAATCAGGTTCGAGGGGTAGAGTCCGTAGAGGTGCGACACATGGCGGTGGTGGAGGTCTACCTCCTCGTAATCCTCGAGCCACTCCTGCAGATATCCGCCCCTGGAGCTGATTTGCATCGGGGGCAGCTCGTCGATGGCGGCGGCGAGTCGTGCGGTGAAGTCACTGTCGGTATCAAGTATTTCGGCAGCCGCAATGGTGTTGGTGAACAACTCTCTGACCAGCTGAATGTCCATCGTGGGACCCATACATACATTCACGGCCGTCTTCGTACCGGGCATGTAGAAGGCGTTTTCGGGCGATGAGGAGGGGGCGGTCACCAGATGGCCGTTCTTCTTCTCGCGAATCATCGACGAGAGGAAGAACTCCGCCGCACCCTTCATCACGGGATATACCTCTTTCAGATAGACGGTGTCGGGACGGAAGGCGTAGTGTTCCCACAGATGCTGGCAGAGCCATGCGCCGCCCGTGTTGGTGGCCCCCCACGAGGCATGCTCGCCGGGTGCGGTGAATCCCCATGGATTGGTCATCATGTGGGCCACCCAGCCCTTTGCACCGTAGAACGTGCGTGCGGTCTCCTCACCCGACACCACCATGCCTTCAATCAGATGCTGGAGCGGCTGGTGCAACTCTTCGAGATGGGTGACCTCCATCGGCCAGTAGTTCATCTGGAGGTTGATGTTGAGGTGGTAGTCGCCGTTCCACGGTGTGCGCACGGTGTTGGCCCACAGTCCCTGGAGGTTGAGCGGCATGGTGTCCTCGCGTGTGCCGCTCAGCATCAGGTAGCGGCCGTACTGGAAGTAGAGGGCGGCAAACGAGGGGTCGTCGTTGTGTTGGAAGGCCGTCAGACGGCGGTCGGTGGGCAGGGTGTTGTCCTGCTCGCCGAGGTCGAGAACCACACGTCCGAATTTCTCGTTCCATTTCTCGGTGTGGCGACGGTAGAGGGTCTCGCCGTCGGTGGCCGTTGCCCGCTCAAGGAGCTTGGTGATGCGCTCCTCGAAGTTGTCGCTCCACAGCTCCGTGCCGGCCGACAACAGCAGGTAGGCCTTGTCGGCCTCCTTCACCGTCACACGTCCGTCGGCGTAGGTGACCTCGCCGCCCAGGTTACACACCTTCAGCAGTGTCTTGTAGCGGTTGCCCTTGCCGTCGGTGCCGTTGTTGAGTTGTCCCTCCATGATGAGAGTGCTGTCGGCCGTGCGTGTGTAGTGGCGTTCGGGACGCGAGAGGGTGGCCGAGAAACTGATTGACGCCTTGCGGTCGGCCCCCAGCTCGATGACCAGCACATCGTCGGTCTGCGAGGCGTAGTAGCGGCGTGTGTAGGTGGTGTTGCCCAGCGAGAAGGAGCAGTGCGCCGTGGCGTTGGCCAGCTCCAGACTGCGGCGGTACTCCTTCAGGTCGTCCGACGAGTCGAGCAGGTCGCGGTAGAGCGGATAGGAGTAGTCGATGTCGAGACCGCCCATGAGCTGGAACGAACCGTAGGGGGCATCGGCACCGTCGCCGCGGTTCGAGCCTTTGCCGCCGCAGGCGAAATAACTGTACATCATCTCCTGCGCCAGATCGTTCCTGCCCTCGAGGAGCAGCTGTTGAATCTGACGGAGACGGCCGAGTGCATGGGGGTTGCGGGTGTCGTCATGGCTGCCCGACCACATGGTGATGTCGTTGAGTACGATGTGTTCGCGGTGTATGCCACCGTCGGGCATCATGCCCAGACGGCCGTTGCCCAGCGGCAGGGTCTCTTCCCACAGGCGCGCCGGTTGGGCGTACCACAACTCGAGATGCCGGGGGTGATAATTCTCGCAACTCCACAGTGCGAGTGTGACGGTCAAAAAGACCAGTTGGGTTACAATTTTTTTCATTTGGAGGTAATTTTGCTACAAAAATAATAAATAATCTGATGATTAGCTCATTATTTGTTGTTTGGCGTGGGGTGCTTTTTTTGATAATTTGCAAAAAAGCGGTATTTTTGCACCCCGAAAAAGATTAGTTAATCATTGAGACATTGAGGTGTGTGTCCGGCAGGACCTTCTCTTTGAAATTTTATTTTAGGTATGTTTACTGTTATCGGTTTGTTGTGTCTGGGAATGGCAGTCGGGTATCCGTTCCGTAATGCCCGGGTGTTCAGAAGATTGGATAAATCCATCTCCTACACGGTTTATGTCATGCTCTTTATCTTCGGCATCACCATCGGTGCCAACAAGGGATTGTTGGAAGATATCGGCAGTTTCGGACTTCAGGCTTTGGTGGTCGCCGTCATGACCATCACGGGCAGTGCCATCGCTTCGTATTTCGCTTACAAATTGTTTTTGAAGAGAGGAGGTCGCATTGAAAAATAATGTCATTGTCGTGGCCAGCTTCTTTGCCGGCATCATGATAGGCGTGTTCTTCGGCGATGCCTTCATCGAACATATCAAATTCCTGCCCACACTGCTGCTCTATGCCCTCATCTTCCAGGTGGGACTCAATATCAGCGCGAGCGGTGAGCTGGGCGGATTGATTCGCAACCTCAGTGTGACGACCGTCACCCTGCCCATATTCACCATTGCCGGTTCGTGGGTGTTTGCCGCCCTGTCGAGTCTGCTGCTCACCTCGTGGAGTTTCTGGGAGTGTATGGCGCTCGGCAGCGGTTTTTCGTACTATTCGCTCTCGTCGATTCTCATCACGCAGCTCAAGGAACCGACACTGGGTGTCGACATGGCCACCCAGTTGGGAGCCATCGCCTTGCTGGCCAATATCTTCCGTGAGCTGATTGCGCTGGTGGCGGCGCCGCTGCTGGGACGCGTCTTCGGCAAGTTTGCACCGGTGTCGGCCGCCGGCTGTGCCTCGATGGACATCTGCATGCCGGCCATCACGCGCTTTGCCGGAAAGAGTATCGTGCCGATTGCACTGATTCACGGTGTGGTCATCGACATGAGTGTGCCTTTCATGGTGACGCTGTTCTGCAAATTGTAGAAAAGATTTTCGACATATTTCCACAGGAGGCCTTCCACACAGGAGGGTCTCCTGTTTTTTATCGGTGAAGTTCACATCATGGGGGCATTGCCGCAAAAAAAGCCTGCACTTTTCACGAAGTGCAGGCTTTTCCCATATTGCGAGAGGGGAGTCCCTCTATTTGAGTTTCAGCTCGTAGATGTCGTGACGACGGTCCTTGAGGTTGCGGACGCTGCCGTAGGTGTGCAGCTCGTTCAGCAGGTCGAGGTCGACGTCCGACACCAGAATCATCTCGGTGTTGGGGGTGGCCTCCGCGCGTTTGCCGTCGGTGGGGAAGGCGAAGTCGCAGGGGGTGAATACACCCGACTGGGCATACTGAATGTCCATGTTGTGGACTCTCGGCAGGTTGCCCACACTTCCGGCGATGGCCACGAAACACTCGTTCTCGATGGCGCGGGCCTGTGCGCACACCCTCACACGCGAATAGCCGTTCTGGGTGTCGGTGAGGAAGGGGACGAAGAGAATCTGCATGCCCTGGTCGGCCATGATGCGCGACAACTCGGGGAACTCCACGTCGTAGCAGATCAGGATACCGATTTTGGCGCAGTCGGTGTCGAAGGTCTGCACCATGTTTCCGCCCGTGAGACCCCAGCTCTTGATTTCGTCGGGGGTGACGTGGATCTTCTCATACATCTCATACGAACCGTCGCGGCGAATCAGGAAACCCACATTGTAGAGTTTGCCGTTCTCCTTGCGGTAGGGCATGCTGCCGGTGATGATGTTGATGTTGTAGCTGATGGCCAGCGAGATGAAACGGTCTCTGACCTCCTCGGTATATTCGGCCAGTCCGCGAATGCTCTGTGCCTCGCCCAGATGGTTGTACTTGGCCATGAGCGGTGCGTTGAAGTATTCGGGGAACAGCACGAAGTCGCTCTTGTAGTCCGACACGGCGTCGACGAAGAACTCCACCTGCTCGAACACGTCGTCCAGCGTCTTGTAGGGGCGCATCTGCCACTGCACCAGACCCACTCTGACGGTCGACTTTCGCTCCACGAATTCGTCGTGAGGGGGCTGGTAGTAGATGTTGTCCCACTGGAGGAGTGTGGCGCAGTGCTTCGACTCCTCGTCGTTGGGCAGATAGTTTTTCATCACGCGTCGCACGTGGAAGTCGTTGGAGAGCTGGAAGGTCAGCACCGGGTCGTAGATGTCGCGCGAGCGCACCTTGTCGATATACTCCTTGGGGCGCATCGATTCGGCATACTTGTAGTAGTTGGGTATGCGGCCGCCGAACATGATGGCCTTGAGGTTGAGGGTCTCGCACAGCTCTTTGCGGTAGTCATACATGCGGCGAGCCAGACGCAGGCCGCGGTATTCGGGGTGTATGAACACCTCGATGCCGTAGAGAATGTTTCCGTCGGGGTTGTGGGTCGAGAAGGTCTCGTTGCCGGTCACCTGTGCATAGGTGTGGTCGCCCTTGACCATGTTGTAGTTGACGATAATCGAGAGGGCGCAACCGACGATTTTGTCGTCGACCACGGTGACCACCTGACCTTCGGGGAAGATACGAATCAGGGTCTCAATCTGCTTGTGGGTCCAAAAGACGTCCTTGTCGGCATATACTCTCTTGAAGGATTGTGACAGCTGGGTGTAATCTTCGATTTGGAGGTTTCTCACCTCCACCTTATTGATTTTGTGTGTCGTTTCCATTTACACTGTATTTGGATTTCGGGTGCAAAGGTAACCTTTTTTGGCTGTCGTTGGACCGATTATTTTCGATTTGTTGCCCGGTGTGTCCTCGCGGAACAGAACTATGCCGTTGTGGTACAGCAGTTTGCCGCTGCGTCAGAGGGTGTCCTGTTTCAAGGCCTCGACATACTTGCCGATGCGGACCATCATGGCCGGAATCTTTATCCTTCGCGGACATTTGGGTACACACTCGCCGCACAGCAGACAGTGGTCGGCCTGCTGTCGGGGGGCCACCTTTCGGGCGTAGTTGACCAGAAAGGCCTTGCGTGCCTTGCGGTAGTTCTCGTCGCGGGTCGAGGAGGCGATGTTGCCCTCGTTGACACACTTGTTGTAGCTGCGCAGAATTGCCACGATGTCGATGCCGTAGGGGCAGGGCATGCAGCGGTGGCAGGCGATGCAGGGAATGAGCGGGTGGGTGGCGTAGGTGCGGGCGATTTCCTCGAGGAAGTCCAGCTCCCGGGGGCTGCACGGCTGCAGGGGGGAGTAGGTGATGACATTGTCGCGGATATGCTCCTTGTGGGTCATGTTGCTCAACACGGTGAGTACGTTGGGCAGCGACCCTGCAAAGCGGAACGCCCACGAGGCCGCGCTGCGTCGGGGAGACTTCTCCTTGAGCCGTGCGGCGAGCATGTCGGGCAACTGTGCCAGATTGCTGCCCAGCAGTGTCTCGGTGACGATGACGGGTATGCCTCTTTGTGTCAGCTCGTTGTAGAGGTACTCGGCCGTAAGCGGCTCGCCGTGCCGCCAGTCACAGTAGTTGAGCGGCAGCTCCACAAAGTCCCACTTCACTCCCAGCGACATCATGTAGTCGAAGGTGTCGGCATCGCCCCGGCACACCCAGCCCAGATGGCCGATGCGTCCCTCGTTGCGCTCGCCGACGAGGAAGTCGAGCATGCCGTTGTCGACGAAACGCGACTTGGCCGACTTGCGGTCTTTCACCTCCTGCAGGGCGTAGAAGTCGATGTGGTCGGTTTGCAGGTTGGCCAGTGATTGGCGGTACATGGCCAGCGCATATTCGCGGCTGTGGTCGTCGAAGTTCGACAGCTTGGTGGCCAGCAGGTAACGGTGACGCTCATGGCGGTGGAGCGACTCGCCCACAATGCGCTCCGACTCGCCTCGGGAGTATTCGGGGGCGGTGTCGAAGTAGTTGACACCGTGTTGCAGGGCATAGTCGACCAGACGGTCGAAGCGCTGGCGGTTGACGGGCGCCTGCTCGTCGTCGCCGAAACGGGGCAGACGCATCGCCCCGAATCCCAGCAGCGATACGCGCGTGCGTCCGTCGGGCGAGGTGCGGTATTCCATCTTGTCGGTGGGTGCCTCTTCGGTGGAGGGATCGTCGGTGAGGGGTCGCGTCAGGGTGTCGCACCCGTAGAGCGACGAGGCGGTGACGGCGATACCGCCGCCCAGAAGTTTCAGAAAATTGCGTCTGCTGATTGGCTTGTTGTTCATGGCTGAGGGTCGTTAGAGGGTGCTGTGGTGTTCGTGTCCTTCGACATAGATGGCCGGGAAGGGACGCGACGGACAGAGGTATTCGCACGCGCCGCAACCGATGCAACGCGCCTCGTCGATGGAGGGGATACGCGGCGAGTGGGGATTGTCGGGGTCCGACTTCACGAGGCGGATTGCCCCCGCGGGACAGTTGCGCGAGCAGACCGTACATCTCACTCCGTCGTTGAACGACAGACAGTTCTGTGCGATGAGGACCGCATGTCCGGTCTGTATCGACGACTTCTCCTCCCTCGTGACGGGACGTATGGCTCCGGCGGGACACACCTCCGAACAACGGGTACACTCCGGACGGCAGTAGCCGTTCTCGAATGACGATACGGGTTGCAGGAGGGTCATTACGCCGCCCGACGGACGCAGGACATGGTTCGGACACGCCGCCATACAGAGCTGACACCCCGTGCAGCGCTCCTTCATCTCCTCGATGCCCCACGAACCCGGAGGGGTGACGGGGGTGAGTCGTCGGGGGGCTTTCTTCTGTTCGATGACGGCCAGTCCGCGTTCCAGACTGCGACCCTGTGCCGCGAGGGCGGAGGCCGCCAGCAGGCCGGTCATGCCCAGAAACTTGCGGCGGTCGGGCTGCTCGACGGTGGTCGGCCGAGGGGTTGATGTCGAAGTTGAGGAACGACGGCGCAGACGATAGGAGATGGCCTTGCTGTGGCACTTGCCGATGCAGTCCATGCACACCACACAGCGGCTGTAATCTATCGTGTGGTGCTTTACGTCGATGCACTCCGACTTGCAGTTGCGTGAGCAGAGCGTGCAGTTGACACATTTCGCCGTGTCAATCTCCATGCGGAAAAGCGAGTGGCGCGAGAGCAGTCCGAGCAGTGTTCCCACGGGACACACCGTGTTGCAGTAGCGGCGGCCGTGCTTCCAGGCCAGTGTGCCGACCACGAGAAGGGTGAGCAGGGCCACGGCGAGTGCCGCCGCATTTTTGGTCCACACCTCCACCGTGTAGAAGGCATAGCTGTCCCACCTTTCGGCGATGAGTGCCAGCAGGTTGTTGCCCCAACGGTAGAGGGGTGCAAACAGTTGCGAGGCGATGCGGCCGTAGGCACTGTAAGGAGCGAGCAGCTGCACCACGGAGCCGACCCCCAGAAGGAGTGCCGCGCAGAAGAGTGCGAGGAATCCGTAGCGGAGCAGCCGATGCTCCGCCGAGTAGACAAACCGGTTCCTGTGACGGCGGCCGCCCATGTGGGAGATGATGTCCTGAAAGATACCCAGCGGACAAATCACCGAGCAGTAGATTCTTCCGCCCACCAGCGTGAGCAGGGCGAGGAGGAGAAGGACGCCCAGATTCACGGCCATGAGTGCCGGCAGCAGTTGTATTCGGGCCAGCCAGCCCAGCCAGGCATGGAGACTCCCCGTGAAGTCGAGGAAGAGCAGGGTGAGCAGCACGATGACGGTCAGTGCCGTATATGTTCTGATTTTTCGTAGCATTGCGTAATGGTGAATGTTGACTGCAAAAGTACAAAAAAAAGCAGGGCGGTTGTTGTCGGGAGTGGAAGATTGCCGACAAATAGTGATTCGCGGCAGAAAAATGAAGCCGTTCTGTCGTTGCGGATAATAAAATCGGATTTGATGCGTTATGACCATATCGGGTATTGCGGAGCCGCCGGCCGAAATTGTGCGGTGTGTACCGTAAAGTGCGATGTGGTGTTCAAAAATTCGGATTCCGACGGCTTTTTTCTGCCTGTCGCACCGTTTTCTCGTCTGTATTCGGCTATATTAATAAATAGGTATGATGGCCGGTTTTTTGGGACCGTGAAGGTGGTTTCAGACATGCGCAAAAAGTTTGTTCGCAAATTGAACAAACAATTCTTGGAAATGACGTGTGATTCCCGATAATTTGGAATACTTTTGCACTTGAGAAAGTTTTTTAGTATAAATAGATTGAAAATTATGAATCAAAAAATCTTAATGGCAACTCTGGCCGCATGTTGTATGACGGCGGTGGGTTGTAAGGAAGCTCCTCATGCTCAGGGACCGAGTGAATATTCGGTGTTGAACATCACCCGTGCCGAGCGCGTACTCCCTACCAACTATTCTGCGTCCATTCGCGGTCGTCAGGATATCGACATTTATCCCCAGGTGTCGGGTACCATCTCCAACCTGTGTGTGAATGAAGGTGAGGTAGTGGCCAAGGGGCAGACCCTTTTCATTATTGACCAGGTGCCTTTCAAGGCGGCACTCCAGACCGCCACTGCCAATGTCGAGGCCGCCAAGGCCGGTGTGGCCACCGCACAGCTGACCTACGACAGCAAGAAGGAACTCTATAACAAGAACGTGGTGTCGAAGTTCGATCTGCTGACCACCGAGAACCGCCTGCTCACGGCCAAAGCCCAGCTGGCACAGGCCGAGGCGCAGCGTGTCAACGCGGCCAACAACCTCTCCTACACCGTGGTGAAGGCTCCCGCAGCCGGTATCGTGGGTACACTTCCCTACCGTGTGGGTGCGTTGGTCAGCCCCTCGATCAGAGTGCCGCTGACCACCGTGTCCGACAATTCGGAGGTCTATGTCTACTTCTCGATGTCGGAGAACCAGCTGCTGGGCATGACCCGTCAGTTCGGTTCGATTGCCGCCACACTGAAGAACATGCCCGACGTGCAGCTGCGTCTGAGCGACGGCTCGCTCTACACCTCGACCGGACGCATCGAGTCCATCAGCGGTGTGATTGACGCCTCGACAGGTAGCGTGTCGCTGCGTGCGGCCTTCGACAACGAGGGCGGTCTGCTCCACAGCGGCGGTTCGGGCAGCCTGATTATCCCCAATGTCCACAAGGACTGCATCGTTGTTCCCCAGGCTGCCACTTTCGAGTTGCAGGACAAGGTGTTCGTCTACAAGGTGCAGGACGGAAAGGCCGTGTCGGCCATGATTGAGGTGGAGAAGATTTCCAACGGCCGCGAGTTCATCGTCAAGTCGGGTCTGCAGGAGGGTGATGTCATCATCGCCGAAGGTGCCGGTCTGATTCGCGAGGGTACACCCGTGAAGGCCAAAGCCGCAGCCGGCTCAAAGCCTGTCGTGGAGGAGAAAGCTGCCGCACAGGACGCGGCCGCCGAAAAAGAAACCGGAAAGGAGGAATAATCTATGACACTGAAACAGTTTATCGAGAGACCCGTATTGGCGTCGGTCATCTCCATTGTCATCGTCATCGCCGGTCTTGTGGGACTTGCGTCGCTGCCTGTCGAGCAGTATCCCGACATTGCACCTCCGACCGTGATGGTGCGTGCCACCTATCCGGGTGCGAGTGCCGAGACCATTCAGAAATCCGTGATTGTCCCCCTGGAGGAGGCCATCAACGGTGTTGAGGATATGATGTACCTCAAATCCGACGCCTCGAACACGGGTGCCGCTTCGGTGACGGTCTATTTCCGTCAGGGTACCAACCCCGATATGGCGGCCGTCAACGTGCAGAACCGTGTGGCCACTACCACAGGTTCGCTGCCTGCCGAGGTGACGCGTATCGGTGTGACGACCATGAAGCGTCAGACCTCCATGCTGAAGATTTTTTCGGTCTACAGCCCCGATGACACCTACGACGAGTCGTTCATCTCCAACTACATCAAAATCAACGTGCAGCCCCGTATCCTCCGTACTCAGGGTGTGGGTGACTTTCTGGTGCTGGGTTCGGAGTATTCGATGCGTATATGGCTCAAGCCCGATGTCATGGCGCAGTACAAGCTCATTCCCCAAGATGTGACCGCTTCGCTGGCCGAGCAGAATATCGAGTCGGCGGTCGGTGCGCTGGGTGAGAATTCGAACAATACGTTCCAGTACACCATGAAGTACCGCGGTCGTCTGATGACCCCCGAGGAGTTCGGCGAGATTGTTGTCCGCGCCCTTCCCGACGGCGAGCTGCTGCGTATGAAGGACATCGCGCGCATCGAGCTGGGTAGCGATACCTACGGCTTCAAGGGTCTGACCAACGGTCACCCCGGTGTGGGTTGTATCGTCTACCAGACCGCAGGCTCCAACGCCACCGAGGTGGTTGACCACATCGACGCTCTGATTGAGGAGTTGCGTACCGAGATGCCCCGCGGTATGGCCATCGCCGAGTTGCAGAGTGTCAACGACTACCTCTATGCTTCGATGAACGAGGTGTTGAAGACCCTCATCGAGGCCATTATCCTCGTTGTGCTGGTGGTGTATGTCTTCCTGCAGGATATCCGCTCGACCATCGTCCCCACGGTGTCAATCATCGTGTCGCTGATTGGTACATTTGCCTTCCTGCTGGTGGCAGGCTTCTCCATCAACCTGCTGACCCTCTTCGCGCTGGTGTTGGCCATCGGTACGGTGGTCGATGATGCCATCATTGTCGTCGAAGCCGTGCAGTCGCGCTTCGACGTGGGTTACAAGTCCTCCTACATGGCCACCATCGATGCCATGTCGGGTATCACTTCGGCCATCATCACCTCTACACTGGTCTTCATGGCGGTGTTTATCCCCGTTGCGATGATGGGTGGTACGTCGGGTACGTTCTACACCCAGTTTGGTGTGACGATGGCTGTGGCCGTGGGTCTTTCGGCGGTGAACGCGCTGACCCTCTCGCCCGCACTTTGCGCCCTGTTGCTCAAGCCCTATCTCGATGAGAACGGCGAGATGAAGAACAACTTCGCGGCACGTTTCCGCAAGGCATTCAACACCGCTTTCTCGACGATGATTAATAAATATAAGTATGGCGTGCTGCTCTTCATCAAGCACCGCTGGCTGATGTGGTCGACCCTCATACTGGCTCTGGCGGGTCTGCTCTTCCTGATGCAGAACACCAAGACGGGTCTTGTTCCCGACGAGGACCAGGGTACCATCATGGTCAATGTCACCACCGCACCGGGCAGCTCCTTGCAGGAGACCCACGAGATTGCCTCGAAGGTGGCCGCCCGTATCGAGCAGATTCCCCAGCTGCGTGACTACATGCAGGTGTCGGGTTACGGTATGATGGCCGGTCAGGGTTCGTCGTACGGTATGTTCGTCATCAAGCTCAAGAACTGGGAGGAGCGTACCGAAGATGCCGACGCGGTGAAGGCCGTCATCGGACAGCTCTATGCGCGCACCGCCGACATCAAGAATGCACAGATTTTCGCCGTTGCACCTCCCATGATTTCGGGTTACGGTACCTCGACCGGTTTCGAGATGTATCTGCAGGACCAGGCGGGTGGCAGCATCAACGATTTCTATAATGTCTACCTGAAGTTCATCGCCGCGCTCAACCAGCGCCCCGAGATTGCGCGTGCCTACTCGACCTTCAACGTCAACTTCCCCCAGTATGTGGTGGATATCGATGCGGCGAAGGCCAAGCGTGCAGGCATTACCCCCACCGAGATTCTGTCGACCCTGTCGGGCTACTACGGCGGTCAGTATGTGTCGAACATCAACCGATTCTCGAAGGTGTACCGTGTGATGTTGCAGGCCGACCCCCAGTATCGTCTCGATACCGAGTCGCTCAACAATGTCTATGTGCGCATGCACAGCGGTGAGATGGCTCCCGTGAGCCAGTTCGTGAAGCTGACCAAGGTCTACGGCCCCGAGGTGTTGAACCGATTCAACATGTATAACTGTATCGGTGTCAACGGTATGGCCAACGACGGTTATTCGTCGGGTGATGCCATCAACGCCATTCGCGAGGTGGCTGCCCAGGTGCTGCCCAAGGGCTACGGCTATGAGTTCGGCGGTATCACCCGTGAGGAGAGTGAGACCACCAGCAACACGGCCATCATCTTCGGTATCTGTATCCTGCTGATTTACCTCATTCTGAGTGCGCTCTACGAGAGCTTCGTGATTCCGTTCGCGGTCATCATCTCGGTACCCTGCGGTCTGATGGGTTCGTTCCTCTTCGCCAAGCTGATGGGTATGGAGAACAACATCTACCTGCAGACCGGTATCATCATGCTCATCGGTCTGTTGTCGAAGACCGCCATTCTGATTACGGAGTACGCGGCCGATCGTCGTGCTGCCGGCATGAGCCTTACGCAGGCTGCCGTGTCGGCTGCCAAGGCCCGTCTGCGTCCTATCCTCATGACGGTGCTGACCTGTGTGTTCGGTATGCTCCCGCTGGTGTTTGCCCACGGTGTGGGTGCCAACGGTAACTCCACACTGGGTTCGGGTGTCGTCGGCGGTATGATTGTCGGAACTCTGGCACTGCTGTTCCTGGTTCCCACCCTGTTCATCGTCTTCCAGACCATTCAGGAGAAAATCAAGCCCGTGGAGATTAACCCCGACCCCCAATGGTCGGTACGCGCCGAGATGGAGGAGATTAACAACGAGTTAAAGGAGAAATAATCAGATGAAAAAATTAGTTATATTGTGCCTTGCAGCTGCTCTTTGCAGCAGCTGCGGCATTTACAAGAAATATTCGCGTCCCGAGGTGCAGACCGACGGCCTTTACGGTGAGGCGCAGACCGCCGACACCCTGTCGCTGGGCGATGTGAACTGGAAGGAGATTTTCACCGATCCCCATTTGCAGTCGCTCATCGAAAAGGCACTGGAGCAGAACACCGATTTGAAGTCGGCACAGCTCAATGTCAAGGCTTCGGAGGCGGCTCTCAAGTCGGCACGTCTTTCCTATCTGCCGTCGTTCAACCTCGGCCCTCAGGGTTCGATAACCAGCTTCGACAACCGCTACACCACCAAGGTTTACAATGTGGCACTCACCGCCAACTGGCAGGTCGACATCTTCAACAAGCTGACCAACGCCAAGCGCAAGTCGAAGGCGGTCTACGAGGCCAGCAAGGAGTATCGTCAGGCCGTACGTTCGCAGGTGATTACCGGTGTGGCCAACCTCTACTACACGCTGTTGATGGTCGATGCCCAGTATGAGGTGTCGAAGGAGACGGCCGACAAGTGGAAGGAGAGTGTCGAGGCCATGAAAGCCATGAAGGAGGCCGGTATGGCCAACGAGGCTGCCGTGGCACAGTATGAGGGTACCTACTACTCGATTCTGGCATCGACCAACGAGATTGAGGACAAGCGTCTGCAGGTGCGCAATGCACTCTGCACCCTTCTGGCCCAGACTCCGCAGGAGATTGAGCGCGGCACACTCGACGAGCAGGTGATGCCCGCGAACATCACGGTGGGTGTCCCCCTGCAACTGTTGTCGAACCGTCCCGATGTGCGTGCTGCCGAGTTCTCGCTCATGCAGGCCTACTACGCCACTGCCGAGGCGCGTTCGTCGCTCTATCCGTCGATTAACCTCAGCGGTACGCTGGGCTGGACCAACAGCGGCGGCGGTGCCATTGTCAATCCCGGCAAGATGCTGCTTTCGGCCGTGGGTTCGGTGCTGATGCCCATCTTCAATGCAGGAGCCAACCGTGCGCGTGTGAAGATTATGAAGGCGCAGCAGGAGCAGGCACTCCTGTCGTTCCAGCAGGCGTTGCTCAATGCCGGTGCTGAGGTCAACAACTCGATGGCCCAGTACCAGTCGGCCCACGAGCGCACGATGATTCACAGCCGCCAGGTGGAGGCTTTGGAGCGTGCCGTGGAGAGTACCAAACTGTTGATGAACTACGGTCCCACGACCTACCTCGAGGTGTTGACTGCCGAGCAGTCGCTTCTGGCCGCGCGTCTGAACCACATTGCCACTCGTTTCGACGAGATTCAGGGTGTGGTCAACCTCTACACGGCACTTGGTGGCGGACGTGAAATCGAGTACGAAGGCAAGTGATGAAACGGGTGGCGACAAAGGAAGATGTGATAGCGGCCACACGCTGTCTGATTGCACAACGGGGCATTCGGGCCATCGGTGTCGATCAGATTGCCGAGTCGTTGGGCATGTCCAAACGCACCCTCTATCAGATGTTCGACTGCAAGGGCACGTTGATGAGTGCCTGCTTCGAGCAGATGAGCCGTCGTCAGCAGGAGAAAATCCGTTGCCATCGTGAGGCGTCGGCCGGCAATGCGCTGTCGTATCTGGTGCTGCTGGCCACGGAGTATGTCACGGGGCTTTATCATGTCGATATTCCTTTCCTGGAGGACATCAGCCGAATGCCGATACTCAACGACCATTTCGAGGAGTGCCGGCGCCTGTGGCAGCAGGAGCTGGCCCGTGCGCTGAAGCAGTGCCTTCGCGAGGAGTATCTGCTGGAGAGAATCGACCCCGAGGTGTTGTCGTGTCAGATGCTGGCCACCTTCTTCGAGTTGCGCCTCCACCGCATCACCTCCTTCGAGGACGATATGCTGCTGATGAAGACTCTGCTTCGCGGTGCGGCGACCGACAAGGGACTCCGCCTGCTCGACAGTTAGACCACATTACCTGTTTTTTATATCCGTCAATCCGCAGGGATTGGCGGATATTTTTTTGTGCGTCGGCGACGATGCGGAAACGTGTTGCGAAGTAGGGTAGTGGGGGGATAAGCTCGGTCAGAGAACGGAAAATATACCTGGCCGGCCAAAAAAAGTTGCGGAAGGGTGTGTGTTATAAAAATATTTTATTATATTTGCATGTGAAAGCTCCTCCCTCGGGGGTGGAACCTCACTTTATTAAAATCAGAGAAAGATACTGCCACAGACGATGAACGTAGCAATGACATATCAGGATATGGATAGCCGTCAGATGATGGGTATGATGATGGTCATGTGCAGCCGACGAAGCCGGGTGTAGTTCTTTCGTGTATGTGTAAGACTTGTCCGGCTTCTCAAGAGCCGGACTTTTTTGTAATACGACAAATTTAAAACAGAATCCGATATGAAAAAGAGAAACTACCGTTTCGAGACCCTGCAGATTCATGCCGGTCTCGACAAGGACACACCGAGCGGTGCGCGCGGCATCGCCATCACCCCGACAGCCGCCTACCGCTTCCGAAGCTGCGACCACGCGGCGCGTCTTTTCGAGTTGAGCGAGCCGGGCAACATCTACACCCGACTGCAGAATCCCACCACGGCGGCCTATGAGGAGCGCATCGCCGCACTCTATGGCGGTGTGGGTGCGTTGGCCGTGGCGTCGGGCATGTCGTCTGTGCTGGTGGCTATACTCTCACTGGCGCAGCAGGGCGACAACATCGTGGCCTCGCCCTATCTCTATGGCGGTACCTACAATCTCTTCCGCACCACCTTGCGCAAGCTGGGCATCGACTGCCGCATTGCACCGACCCCCTCGGCCGACGACTTTGCGCCATTGGTCGACGAGCGTACGCGCGCCATCTATGTCGAGAGCATGGGCAATCCCACCTGTGATGTTCCCGACCTGGAGGCACTGGGCCGTCTGGCTGCCGAGAAGGACGTTCCCTTTGTGGTCGACAACACCTTCGGTGCGGCAGGTTTCCTGTGCAATCCCTTCGACTGGGGGGCAAACATCGTGGTGGATTCGGCCACCAAGTGGATCAACGGCCACGGCACGGCGATGGGCGGCATTATTGTCGACGGCGGCAACTACAACTGGGCCAACGGCAAGTTCCCCCAGATTGACGGCCCTTCGGAGGGATACCACGGTCTGAACCTCTACGAGACGTTCGGCAATGCGGCCTTCATCGTCAAGTGCCGTGTCGACGGCCTGCGTGATTTGGGCTGCTGCCCCTCGCCGTTCGATTCCTACCTGATGCTCATCGGTCTGGAGACCCTCTCGCTGCGTGTGAAGCACGAGGTGGAGTCGACCTGGCGCCTGGCGGAGTATTGCCGCAACCACCCCAAGGTCAAGAATGTCAGCTTCGTGGGCTTCGAGTCGCACCCCGGCTATGAGAACGCCCGTAAATATTACCGCTACGGTTCGTCGGCGGTCTTCACCATCGAGCTGAAGGGTACGCTGGAGAGCACCGTGCGTTTTGTGGAGTCGCTCCGTCTGGCGGCCAACATGACCATGATCGGTGATTCGATTACGGTGGTGACCCACCCTGCGTCGACCACCCACAAGCAGCTGGGCGAGGCCGACCTCAAGGCGGCAGGTGTCACTCCCACACTGCTGCGCATCTCGCTGGGACTGGAGAACGTGGAGGATTTGATAGCGGATTTCGAACAGGCTTTTTCATGCGTGGAGGAATGATACACTATTTCGACAGCAAGGAACCCTTCTCTCTGGAGCTGGGCGGTGAACTCCCCGAGTTGAGAATCGCCTACCATACCTATGGTACACTCTCGCCGGCGAAGGACAATGTGGTGTGGGTCTGCCACGCGCTCACGGCCAACTCCGATGTGGCCGACTGGTGGCCGCACACTGTGGAGGAGGGGCGTTTTCTCGATCCTGCGCGCCATTTCATCATCTGTGCCAATATCCTGGGTTCGCCCTATGGTACCACCGCACCCCTCCACATCAATCCGCAGACGGGTGAGCCGTGGTATCTCGATTTTCCGCCGTTCACCATTCGCGACATGGTGCATGCCCACCGCCTGCTGGCCGATCATCTGGGCATCGGCCGTATCCACACGCTGGTGGGCAGCTCGGTTGGAGGTTTCCAGGCCGTGGAGTGGGCCGTGGAGGAGCCGGAGCGCATCGGACGGCTGGCACTCATTGCCACGGCGGCCACGGCTTCGCCGTGGAGCATTGCCGTCGACGAGACGCAGCGCATGGCCATCGAAGCCGATGCAACTTTCTTCCAGCGTCGTGAGGACGGCGGCAGGAAGGGACTCGCCACCGCGCGTGCCATCGGACTGCTGACCTATCGTGGGGCCGACGGCTACAACCTCACGCAGCAGGACCGCGAGCCGCTGCCCGAAGTGCACAGGGCCTGCTCCTACCAGCAGTATCAGGGCGAGAAACTCTGCCGTCGCTATAATGCCTACTCCTACTATGTGATTCTCAATGCCTTCGACACCCACGACGTGGGACGCGGACGTGGAGGAGTGGAGGCCGCCCTGCAACGCATCACGGCGCCTACGGTGATTGTGGGCATCACCACCGACATCATCTTCCTGCCCGGAGAGATGCGCGAGCTGCACCGCATGATTCCCCACAGCCGCTACTTTGAGATGGATTCGCCCTTTGGTCACGACGGCTTCCTGGTGGAGCATGACCTGCTGAACGAAATCCTCTACCCGTTTGTCAACGATTAAAACCAATTCACCATGAGCAAGATAAAAATAGGTCTGTTCGGCTTCGGCGTTGTCGGACAGGGAATTTTCGAAGTCGTCAAGAAGGCGAAGAATGCCAATGCCGAAATTGTGAAGATCTGTGTGCGCAACCCCAATCGTCCGCGCAAGGTGGAGGCCGACGCCTCGCTCTTTACCACCGATGCCGAGGAGATTCTCTCCAATCCCGACATCAACCTCATCGTGGAGGTCATCAACGATGCCGATGCGGCATATAACATTGTCCGTAGCGCTCTGCTGAAGGGTATCGCCGTGGTGTCGGGCAGCAAGACCATGCTGGCGCGCCACCTTCCCGAACTCATCGAGATACAGAAGACCCACCATGTGGCACTGCTCTACGACGCTTCGTCGTGCGGCTCGATTCCCGTAATCCGCAATTTGGAGGAGTACTACGACAACGACCTGCTGCTCGAGGTAAAGGGTATTCTCAACGGTTCGTCGAACTATATCCTTTCGCGGGTGTTCGACCATGGCGAGGACTATGACCATGCCTTGCGTCAGGCACAGGAACTGGGCTTTGCTGAGAGCGACCCGTCGTTCGACATCGAGGGTTACGACTCGCTCTTCAAACTGGTGATTATCACCGTGCACGCGCTGGGAACCTATGTCGCCCCCGACGACATCTTCACCTACGGCATCTCGACCATTCATGACTCCGATATCCGCTATGCGCGTGAGAAGGGTGTGAAAATCAAGCTGGTGGCGCAGGTGGTCAAGGTCTGCGACGAGCATTTTACCATGTTCGTGATGCCCGAATTTGTCTCTCCGTCGAAGTACATCTACAGTGTCGACGACGAGTACAACGGTGTGGTGATTCGCGGCGAATGCTACGACCGCCAGTTCATGTTCGGCAAGGGTGCGGGCAGTCTTCCTACGGCCTCTTCCATCTTGAGCGATATCATGGCGCGCAAGCATGACTACCGCTACGAGTACAAGAAGCAGAGCTATGTCGACAAACCCGAATACACGACCGACATCACCCTCAGGGTCTATATCCGCTACCGTGAGACCGATGTGCGCGGAATACTCTCCTTCACGAAGATTCACGAGCAGTATTTCAGCGAGGAGAGCAACTACCTCATCGGCGATGTCAGCCTCTCGGAGCTGCTCGCCAAGCGTGACCGCCTTTCGGGCCGCGATGTGTTCATGGCCAACATTCCCATGTTCTTCCTCGACAGAGACAACTGATGTCGGGAGCAACCGTCACAAAAAAGACGGGGCCTTTCCTTTTCGGGGGAAAGACCTCGTCTTTTTTTGTTATTTGACCACTTCCATGTCGAAGATGTTGTGGCGGTCGAAATCCAGCCAGTAGCCAATGGCCAGTTTCCTCACATAGTGCCAATATTCTTCCGTGCCGAATCCGTATCGGTCGATGCCGGTCTGCACATCGTGGGCAATCCTTTCGGCATATTCCTGTTTGAGGGTGAGCCGCAGGGTCTTGCCCCTGAAGGTGAAGTCGGCCGACGGCCGCGGACGGTCGGTGGGGGCGGCGTGGAGGAGTCCGTGGCCGATGGTCGAACCTGCGGCTACCTGCAGTCCGTCGTTCATGCAGCTCACGGGCGGACGGGTGCCGGCATACGAGGTAACCGATATGTCGTCGACCCCGATGTTGAAGTACTCTCTGGCGCGTATGCCCATCTTGAAGCCCACGGTGGCATAGATGCCCAGATGACCGTGCAGCTCGTTGGTCAGCACGCCGGCCCTCCATTCGCTCTCGCCGTATTTCGAGAGGGCGACCGATATGATGGGACGCACCTCCTTGGAGTAAAGTTCCTCACGGGTGGGGAACCCGTAGAAGACCCTTGTCTCGGCATCGGGACGGCCTTTGAGGATACGTATGATTTGGCGGCGTGCATCGGGCAGTGCGTCGGCGCGGGGGGTGCAGTAGCTCACGGTCGGTGATATGCGGCGCACGTCGAACAACTGCGGTGCGTAGAGATAGACGGCCACCAGATCGTCCCATGCCTCGATGTGATGGCGGTCGATGAGCCGCTTGAGGGGCGGTGTGCGGTGTGTGGCCGCTATCTTCCGGGCGTAGGGGTTACCCACGGCGGCGATGGAGTCAATCAGCGAGTGAGTGACGGTCAGCGGACGCTCATGGTGGGCGGCCACCACCTCTACCGGCACACCGCACTTCAACACCCACTGGGCCGACTGTGGGTCGGCATCGTAGTTGGCTCCCGACAGCGGGTCGACCGAAGTGTTGTACCACACGATGCGCTCCAGCCGGCTCTTCAGTTCGGGCTGTTGCAGCAACAGATCGCGGAGGTTGGTCAGCGCACCCAGTGCCACATAGGTCGTGGGAGAGGTCTCGGCGGAGAGGGTGGTGGCCAGCAGCTCGGCGGCGGTGGGCAGCGCAGAAGAGGAGGAGGCGCGTTCGCCCCAAATGATTTGCTCGGAGTGGGTGCGCCAGTGGGGTGCGGTGCCGGGGACGCTGTGTCCCACCCCCACGGGAATGCCCTCGTGGTAGAGGTCGGCACAGAGGGCGTCGGCCTTCAGTGCGGTGGTCGAGGGCGACAGTGCGCCTTCCGATGTGACGATGGCCAGTACCTCGGCTTCGCGGTTGGCCAGCAGCATGAGCAGTGTGCGCAGGTCGTCGGCCGCTCCGTCGGTGTCGACAATCAGGTGGAGACGAGCCTTGCCCGAATGGGCCTGGAGCCGCTGGGGGGCAATGGCCGTGAGCAGGACGGCAAGCCCTGCCATGATGATGAATTTGGGGAACAGATGTTTCATGTCGTTTTAGAAATTGATGTCCAAACCGCCCATGGCCGTGGCCTTGGGCATCGGGAAACCGGCATTGATCTGGTAGCTTTGTGCCAGAAGGTTCTCGCCTTTGGCAAAGAACGTCAGCCATCGTGTGACGCGGAACGAGAAGCGTGCGTTCCACAACACGAAGTTGTCCTCCTGCATGGGCTTGACGCGTGTGATGAGTCCTTCGACGTACATCACATCGGTGGAGGCGTTCCAGCGGCCTTTGTGGAAACTGACCCCGGTGTAGAGCTTGTGTTCGGGGGCAGCCGCTATGGGGTAGCGCAGATGGAGGTAGCTGTAATTGGCCTCCACGCTCCACGAGGGGTTGATGGCCCACGAGATTTCGGCCTCGACACCCGCATTCTCCACCTCCCCGGTGTTGATGTTGGTGGGACGTCCCTCCACGGGAACGACCTGTATCATGTTGTCACCCTTGATGAAGAAGACGTTGACGCCGTAGGCGAGTCGTCCTCCGGCCACACTCTGTTTGAACGAGAGCTCGTAATTCATCAGTTTCTCGGCCTTCAGGTCGGGGTTCTGCGGCGGAAACATGAACATCTCGCGAATGGTCGGAAAGCGGAATCCCTTGCTGACCATGGCCTTGAGCTGGGCGTCGTGGAGCAGCAGCACCGCCACACCGCCCTGCGGTACCCACTCGTTGCCCGAATGGGAGTGGTGGTCGTAGCGCAGTCCGGCATCGACGACAAGCCAGCGACACAGCTGCTGTCGGAAGTCGACGTAGCCGGCCACCTCGTGCATGCTCTTGTCGGCGGTCACCTTCACGGGGCGGTCATCGGTGAAGACATTGCGTGCGCGGCCGCCGAAGTGCTGGTAGTCGATGCCTGCGGTCAGACGGTTGCCCTTGAAGAGCGAGAAGGTCTGGTATCACGACACCCCCAGCATCTTGTCGCGCGACGCGAAGTAGAAGTCCTTGGGTGAGGCTCCGGGGGCGTGTCCGTCGTTGATTTTGTGGTGTCCCCAGTTGTAGAAGAAACCCAGTGTACCCGAACTCTTGCCGTAGTCGTTCTCCACGGCCACGGAGGTCATGCCTCGTGTGATGTGGGCGATGTTGCCGACAAGAGGCGAGGAGAGCGAACCGGGATTCTCGGCATTGAAGTGGGTGAGGTTGACATCGCCCCACAGTTTCCAGTGTGGCGAGAAGCGGTAGCCCAGCTTGGCATAGCCTCCATACTGGTCGTAGCCCATGTCTTTGCGGTGACCGTCGGTGCGGTTGTAGGAACCCGACACAACACTCGAAAAACCGCCCTTGCGCACCGTGTTGGTGGCCTCTGCCTGGAAGGTGTTGTAGGAGCCGTAGCCGCTGCGCAGATGGGTGTCGACGCCGTCGTGCTCCTTGCGACGTGTGACGATGTTGATGACGCCGCCCATGGCATTCGAGCCGTAGAGTACCGAGGCGGGGCCTCTGACCACTTCGACCCGTTCGGCCATCATGTTCTGATAGGCATCGGCCAAAGGGTGTCCCATCAGACCCATGTACTGGGGGTGTCCGTCGATGAGCACCAGCATACCTGTGGTGGGCGCACCTCCGATGCCGCGCATCGAGAGGTTGCCGGCTGCACCCGATGCCACACCGTAGCCGGCAATGCCGCGCTGGGTGACGAACAGACCCGGCACCTGTCGGGAGAGGGCCGGCAGAACCGACTGCTCGAAATTCTGCTCGAGCTTCTCTCGCGGAACAACCGACACGGTCATCGGCAGGAGACGGACATCGGTCTTCTGTCGCGCACCCGTGATGACGACATGGTCGATGAGATGGGTCTGCGCACGGGTTGCGGAGTCGGCCTTGGGGTTTTGTGCCACACATAGCGGCGGCAGGCTGCAGAGCAGCACAACGAAGAGATGTTTAATCATTTTATTGTGTTTAAGAATGAATGTTGTCGTGGGAGTCGTCGGGCGTGTTGGGGGATATATGTTGTAATTGGAGTGTCGGCTTCTCCTGCGCAATATCCATACCAAAGACGACGTGTGGTGCGACAACGAAAAAGGCCCATCACACAAGTGATGGGCCGTATCTTGAATCCGATGATTTTCCGTCTATTTGCCGAGCCGGTACTCGGTGGGGGTCATTCCCGTGTGGTTCTTGAAGTACTTGCCGAAGAACGACTGGTTGGCGAAGTTGAGGAAGTAGGCGATTTCCTGAATACTCATCGAGGAGTATTTCAGCAGGTTCTTGGCCTCCAGCACCACATAGTCGTCAATCCACTGTATGGCGGTGCGTCCGCTGGTCTGGCGTATGATGGTGGTGAGGTATTTTGGAGTGAGGTGCATCTTCTCGGCATAGAAGCCCACCGAGCGGTGCTGCATGTAGTGTTTCGACAGGATTTTCATGAAGGTGCCGAAATACTCCTCGTTCCGACTATTTGGCGAACATTGCAACGTCTTGCGCTGCGAGATGAAACGGTCGGTCACGCGGCAGATTTTGTAGGTCAAAGTGTGTATGAGCGAACGCATTATCTCGGTCGAGTAGGCATCGTCGCCTTTGAGTTCGGCCTCCATCTTTATGTCGTAGAACGACCGCTCGAAGCTCTGCCACTCCTTGTCGTCGAGGCGCATGCACGGATTTTTGTCCACTTCGAGGAAGAGGGCCGAGAGCAGTTTGATGTCGATATTGATTTTTTTTATGAACTCCTCTTCGCAGATGAAAAAATATACCGAAGTTTCGTCGGTCTGCGATTCTATCTGAATGATGGAACCCGGCATGTAGACGAAAAAATTATTTTCGGAGATGGTGTGTCGGGTGAGTCCTGCGGTGAAGGTAATCGAACCCTTCTTGCAGAATACTGCCGCATAGGCCTGTAAACGAGCAGGATAACGGAACAGGTCGAACTTCACCTCACGGGCCATGTTCACCCGCGAGGCGATGAGACAGCCCTCGCGGTAGAAATCCTCGGGTCGGTAGCCGTTGATGTCGAGCAGCGTCTTGAGTGAGAAACTCTGAATGTTCTTTTCGTTCATTTTTCGTTGGTTTTGTATGCAATATTAAGAATATTTATTGATATAATTTTACTAATCGTTTAATATCGAACCAATCGACGAATAACACCGACCCTATGGTCTTTATTTACTGCCATTATTGCATCAACTTTGCATCATCAATCAAGTAAATGTCCAACAGATGAAACAAATTGCAATAATAGGATTCGCACTCCTGTGTGCGGGGTGCTCGTCCAATCAAAAAACCTATCAGCTGAACCCCATGAGGGTCAATACCTTGGTCATCGAACCGTCGTGCGATGTCGATGCACGCACCTATGTCGGTACCATCGAGGAGAAAGCCTCGGCGGCGTTGAGTTTTGCGGTGCCGGGAACCATCAGTCGTATGTATGTCGATGAGGGCGAACGGGTGACGAAGGGCCGTCTGTTGGCCGAGTTGGACCCCACGTCGGTGCGCCAGTCCTATGAGGCGGCCAAGGCTACGCTGGAGCAGGCCGAAGACGCATGCCGGCGTCTGAAGATTCTCTACGACGGAAAGAGCCTGCCCGAAATCAAGTGGGTGGAGGCACAGACCCGTCTGAGCCAGGCGCGTTCGGCCTATCAGATTGCGCGCAAGAACCTCGACGATACCCGACTCGTGGCCCCCTTCTCGGGAGTCATCGGCAAACGTCGTCAGTCGGCCGGAGAGAATGCCGTGCCGGGTGTTCCGGTGGTTACCCTGCTCGACATCGACAAGGTGAAGGTGCGCTTCTCGGTTCCCGAGCGCGAGATTGCCACACTGTCGACCGACAGCCGTGTGGAGGTGAGGGTGGCCGCTCTCAACGACCGCAGGTTCGAGGCTTCGAAGATTGAGAAGGGTGCCGTGGCCAATTCGGCCACCCACACCTACGATGTGCGTGCCACGATGCAGAACGGCGAGAGCGAACTGCTCCCCGGTATGGTCTGCAATGTGGTGGTGTCGCCGGCCGATGCCGTTGAGGAGATTGCCGTTCCGTTGCGTGCCTTGCAGAAGAGTGGCAGCGGCCGCAGCTTCGTGTGGAAGGTGCAGGGCGACACGGTGGTGCGCTGCGAGGTGGAGACCGACCGTCTGGTGAACAACGGTGTGGCGATTGCCGGAGGCCTCGAGGAGGGCGACCGTATTGTCATCGACGGCATGCAGAAGATTGGTCAGGGCAGTAAAGTAATCTGGTAATGAAGAGAAACAGTAATTTCATATCGTGGGCATTGCGTAATTCGCAGATTACGCTGCTCATTATCGGATGTCTCTTTGTGTTCGGCATCTATGGACTGGTCCATATCCCGAAACAGGAGTTTCCCGAATACACCATTCGTCAGGGTGTGGTTGTGGGTGTCTATCCCGGTGCCACGAGCGAGGAGGTCGAGGAACAGCTGGCCGAACCGCTGGAGAAGTTCCTGATGACCTACAAGGAGGTGCGCCGCGCCAAGACCACCTCGACATCGACCAACGGCATGTGTTTCGTGATGGTGGAACTCAACGAGGAGGTCAACGACAAGGACGAGGTGTGGTCGAAAATCAAGCACGGCATTGCGGCCTTCAAGACCCAGCTGCCGCCGGGTGTGCTGGCCGTCATCACCAACGATGATTTCGGCGATACGTCGGCCCTGCTCATCACGCTGGAGTCCGACACGCGTTCCTACCGTGAGCTGAAGGAGTATATGGACGGTCTGAGTGATCGCCTGCGTCGCATCGAGTCGGTGTCGAACGTGCGTCCCTACGGCGTCAACGGCGAGCAGATATCCATCTACCTCGACCGCGAGCGTCTGGCGGCCTACGGCATCGGCGAGAAGACCCTCTCGTCGGCCATCGCCTCGCAGGGACTCACCTCGCTGGGCGGTGTCATCAGCAACGAGTCGACCGAGACACCCATTCACATCGCACAGTCGCTGACCGGCGAGCAGGAGGTGGCCGACCAGATTATCTGGAGTTCGCCTTCGGGACAGGTACTTCGGGTGAAGGACGTGGCGCGTGTGGTCAGAGAGTACGACGATCCCGACAGCTATGTGCTCAACAACGGTCACCGCTGCGTGATGCTGTCGATGGAGATGCGCAAGGGCTTCAACATCGTGGAGTACGGTGAAGAGGTCGACCGCGTGCTGCATCAGTATATCGAGGAGGTGCTGCCCGAAGATGTGAGCGTGGAGCGCATCGCCGACCAGGCAAAGGTCGTGGGCGATTCGGTGCATTCGTTCCTGCGTGATTTGTTCATCTCCATGGCCATCATCATCGTGGTGATGATGCTGCTCTTCCCCATTCGTTCGGCCATCGTGGCCGCCATCACCATTCCCCTGTCGACCTTCATCTCGGTGGGCATCATGTATATGTGCGGCATTCCGCTCAATACGGTGACCCTCGCCGCCCTCATCGTGGTGCTGGGTATGATTGTCGACAACTCGATTGTGGTCATCGACGGCTACCTCGATTTCCGCACACGCGGCTACTCGAAATGGTATTCTGCCGTGGAGAGTGCGCGGGGCTTCCTCCCGTCGCTGTTTCTGGCCACGGTGTGCATCTGCATGATTTTCTATCCGCTGCTCTTCACCATCAAGGGCATGCTGGGTGACTTCATCACCTATTTCCCGTGGACCATCTCCATCAATCTCATGGTGTCGCTGCTGCTGGCCGTGGTGGTGATTCCGTTCCTCGAGCTGGTCATCATACCCCGTGTCGAGAACCGCGAAGGCGGCAAACCCACCTTCACCGAGCGGGTCCACATGTTCTATGAGAAGGTGCTGCAGTGGACATTCCGCCACGGCTGGCTGACCATCTCGCTGGGTGTGCTGTCGATTGTGGTGTCGTTCATGATTGCCTCCCACCTCAAGTTCCGCATGCTTCCCTATGCCGACCGCGACCAGTTCGCCGTGGAGATTTATCTGCAGCCCGATGCGCCGCTGGAGCGTACGGAGAAGGTGGCCGACAGTGTCTACCGTGTACTGAAGGGCGACGAACGTGTGAAGTCCGTCACCTCGTTCATCGGTTGCTCCTCGCCCCGTTTCCAGATGAGCTACGCGCCGCATGTGGCCGGCAAGAACTACGCACAGTTCATTGTCAATACCGCCTCCGTGCAGGCGACCGAGGATATTCTGGACGACTATCTCGAACCGATGGCCGACCGCTTCCCCGACGCATACGTCAAATTCAAGCAGCTCGACTATCAGAATGTTCCCTCGCTGGAGTTTCGCTTCTATGGCGACGACATCGACTCGTTGCGCCACACGGCCAACACGCTGATGTCCTACATGCGCCAGATGCCCGAGTTGTTGTGGGTGCATACCGACTATGAGGAGCCGCGTTCGATTCTCAACGTGTCGCTCGACCCCGTGACAGCGTCGCAACTGGGTATCACGCGCACGGCGGCCGCCGCCAATCTGGCCATCGCTTCGGGAGATGTTCCCGTGTCGACGGTCTGGGAGGGTGACTACCGTATCCCCGTGATGCTGAAGAACGATGACCGCAATGGCGAACGTGCGTTGTCCGATGTGGCCGACACCTATGTTTCGTCGCTGGCACCGAGTGTGAGTGTGCCGCTGCGTCAGGTGGCTACGGTCGACCCCCAGTGGACCGAGACCAAGATTGTCCACCGCAACGGTATCCGCTGCATCACGGTGCTGGCCGAGCTGAAACGCGGCGCCAACGCCATGCAGATGACTTCGGCCATTCGCGATGTGGTGGAGAAGAAGATGACGCTTCCGCGCGGCGTGAGCTTCGAGCTGGGCGGCGAGTACGAGCTGAACACGGAGGATATACCGCCCATTGCGACCAGTCTGACCATCTCGCTGGTGATTATCTTCTTCTTCATTCTGATTAATTTCCGCAAGTTCGGCATTACCACCGTGGTGATGGCCTCCATGCTGTTGAGTCTCTTCGGCGCGATGGTCGGACTGTGGATTTCGGGTGTGACCATCGGTCTGACATCGGTGCTGGGCTTCATCACCCTGCTGGGTATGATTGTGCGCAATGTCATCTTGATGTATCAGCATGCCGAGGACAAACGCATCAACGACCACATGACGGGTGCCGAGGCGGCCTACGATGCCGGACGTCGCCGTATGGTGCCGATTTTCCTCACTACGGCCACTACGGCTGTGGGTGTGATACCGATGATGTTCAGCGGAAGTACCTTCTGGGCGCCTGTGGGTGTGACCATCTTTGCCGGAGGTATCGGCTCGCTGATATTGGTTGTCACGATTCTGCCGGTTCTTTATTCTAAAATCTACAAGTAATGAAACGAATCCTCATATCCCTTTTCCTGCTGTCGTTGTGCGGCGGCGTGACGGCACAGACCGTGACGCTCTCGCTGGAGGAGTGCCATGCGGCGGCATTGGAACATAACCGTACACTCAAAAATTCGCGTCTCGATTTGGAGGAGGCTACCCAGACCCGTCGCGAAGCACTCACCAAGTATTTCCCCCAGGTGGCCGCCATGGGTAGCGTGTTCCAGGCGCAGCAGGGACTCCTGCAGGCCGACATGAATGTCACGCTGCCTCATATCGGTTCGCTCCCCGTGCCGATGTCGCTCATGCGTCGCGGTTTCATGACGGGTATCACGGCCGTTCAGCCCGTGTTTGCCGGTCTGAAGATTGTTAACGGCAACAAACTGGCGCGTCTGTCGCAGGAGGTGGGTGAGTTGCAGATACGCAAGAGCGAGGCCGAGGTGCGCGAAAAGACCGATGCCTACTTCTGGCAGATTGTCTCGGTGAAGGAGACCTTGAAGACCATCGAAGCCGTCGAGCGTCAGATTGACGAGATATACAACTATGTGAAGCTGGCCGTCGAAGCCGGACTGGTGACCTCCAACGACCTGCTGCGTGTGGAGATGCGCCGTCAGGAGGTGGCTTCCAACCGTCTGAGGGCCGAGAACGGACTGCGTGTGTCGAAGATGCTGCTGGCACAGTATGTGGGGGCCGACCTCCACGATTTCGATATCCGTACCGAAGGCTTCGAGTCGCTGCCCGAAACGCCCGACAAGTGGTATGTGACCCTCGATGAGGCATTGGACCGCAGAGCCGAGTTGCAACTGGCCGAGAAAAATGTCGAGGCACACAAGTATCAGAAACGCATGGAGCGCGGCAAGCATCTGCCCACGGTGGGTGTGGGTGCCGGATACCTATATTATAATGCCACGGAGAAGAACGTCTCCAACGGTGTGGTCTTCGCTTCGGTGAGCGTACCCATCTCCGGCTGGTGGGGTGGTTCTCATGCCTTGAAGAAGGCACGTCTGAAGGAGATGCAGGCCGAGAACGACCGTGAGGAGGCACGCGAGATGCTCTCCGTGGAGATTGAAAAGACGTGGTGCGACCTTCAGGAGGCTTATTCTCAGATTCTGCTCATGCAGCGCACCGTGACTTCGGCGACGGAGAACCTCCGCCAGCACCGCCAGTTCTACGAGGCCGGCACCTCCACGCTGACCGATCTGCTGGACGCCGAGACCCTCTACTCGCAGAGCAGCAACAACCTTACATCGGCCTGCGCGGCCTACCATACCAAGCTGGCACGCTACATGAGGGTGACCGGACGTTAGCGGGTGAAGGATACAACCAAAAAAAGAGACTTTCCATCGGTGGAAAGTCTCTTTTTTTGGTATTGCCGCACGCCCTGATACGCAGCAGCTTTGCGTGTCCGCTTGTCGGCCGTAAATACAGACAGCCCGACGGAACACTCCGTCGGGCTGTCTTGCTTGGGGCTGACGACCTGCGCTGCGGCCGCCTGCCGGAGGGATTAGAACAACTTCTCGATCTTCTCCTTCAGTGCCTCCTTGCTCGAAGCACCTACCTGCTTGTCGACCAGCTTGCCGTCCTTGAGGAAGATGATGGTGGGAATGTTTCTTACGCCATACTCCATGGTGATGTCGTCGTTGTCCTCCACATCGCACTTGCCGATGATGGCCTTGCCCTCATACTCGGCAGCCAGTTCGTCGACGATGGGCGACATCATGCGGCAGGGACCGCACCACTCTGCCCAGAAATCAATGATGACGGGTTTGTCCTGTGAGATAATCTCCTGGAAGTTGTCTTTGTTAATTGCCAATGCCATAATTTTACGTTTTTTAGGTTTATTCTTATTGTTTGTCTATGTTATTCTTGTGCCAAAAGGTACATGAATTCGTTGTCTTTCAGGTAATTCATCAGATCCTGCGAGAGCGACACCTTGTATTTCTTGGAGAACATCTTGATGGACACTCCGGTGGCAGGGTCGAATAACAACACCTTAAATATAGTGTCTCCCGCTGACTTTTCCAACTTTTCGGTCAATTCTTTAATTACCTCCGCCGAAATGGTGTCGACGGGCAGCTGCACCGAGATGCTGTTTACCGTCTGGAGTACCTCGTCCAACTGTTTCATGCTGAGGATACTGATGCGCAGCTTCTGCTCGTCGTAGTAGGTCGGCTGCACCTTTCCCCTCACAAAGAGGAAATAGTCGGGGTAGAGGTACTGGCGATACTTCTCGTAGTCCTTGCCCGTGAGTATGAACTCGTGGGAGCCGTTGTAGTCCTCCAGCGTGAAACGTCCGTAGGGCTTTCCGGCCTTGTTGTAGAGGTTCTTCACATCGACCACCATGCCTGCCACGGCGAATTCCTGATTGCGCAGGGGTTCGAGGTTGTCCAAATCGGTGAGACGCGTCTTGCACATGTTGTCGATGATGACCTTGTACTGGTCGAGGGGGTGCGACGAGAGGTAGAGACCGATCATCTCCTTCTCCTTGGCCAGAGTCTGTATCTGGTTCCAGTCCTGACAGACGGGAATCAGCGGTTTCTGTATGTCGACCATGCTGCCGCCGCCGAAGAGACTCTGCTGTGCATTGTCCTTCTCGGCCTGGAAACGCTGTCCGTAGCGCACGAGCAGCTCCATGAAGGTCAGTCCCGACGAGTCGTGGGCATCGCTCTCGAAGAACTTGCTGCGGTGGAAGCCCGAAATCTCGTCAAAGGCTCCGGCGTAGGCCAGATTCTCGAGACACTTGCGGTTCACGACGCTGAAGTTGACCCTCTCCATGAAGTCGTAGATGTCCTTGAAGCGTCCGTTCTGTTTTCGGTCTTCGATGATGCTCTCCACGGCGCCTTCGCCCACACCCTTGATGGCGGCCATGCCGAAGCGCACGTCGCCGGCCAGGTTGGCCGAGAAGGTCTTCATCGACTCGTTGATGTCGGGACCCAACACCTGTATGCCCATACGCTTGCACTCCTGCATGTAGACCGTGAGCTGCTTGATATCGGCCAGGTTTCGGCTCAGCAGGGCGGCCATGAACTCCGAGGGGTAGTGGGCCTTGAGGTAGCCGGTCTGATAGGCCACATAGGCGTAGCAGGTCGAGTGCGACTTGTTGAAGGCATAGGAGGCGAATGCTTCCCAGTCGCCCCAGATTTTCTCACACACGGATACATCGTGACCGCGCTGCTTGCAGCCGTCGAGGAACTTGGGCTTCATCTTGTCCAGCACGTCGCGCTTCTTCTTACCCATGGCCTTACGCAGGGTGTCGGCCTCGCCGCCCGTGAATCCGGCCAGCTTCTGCGAGAGCAACATCACCTGCTCCTGATAGACCGTGATGCCGTAGGTGTCGCTCAGATACTCCTCCATGTCGGCAATGGGGTAGGTCACCTCCTCGGTTCCCTGCTTTCGGGCAATGAAGTTGGGAATATACTCCATGGGCCCCGGACGGTAGAGGGCGTTCATGGCGATGAGGTCTTCGAAACGGTTGGGTTTCAGGTTCTTGAGGTGCTTTTTCATGCCGGGCGACTCGAACTGGAACAGTCCGGTGGTCTCGCCGCGTGCGAATACACCGTAGGTGGGGGCATCGTCCAGCGGGATTTCGTTGATGTCGACGTCCTCGTTGCGCACGGCCTTCACATTGTTGACGGCGTCCTTGATGATGGAGAGGGTTCTCAGACCCAGGAAGTCCATCTTGATGAGTCCCACGCTCTCCACCTCCTTGCCCTCGAATTCCACCACATTCAGATCGGCGTCCTTGGCGATGGCCATCGGGGCGAACTTCTCGAGGTCGTCCTGACCGATGATGACACCGCAGGCATGCACACCGGTCTGACGAATCGAACCCTCCAGTTTCTCGGCATATTTGAGCGTGTTGCGGATAAGAGGGTTGCTCGATTCACGCTCGGCGGCCAGCTCGGGCGACTCCTTATATACAAAGTCGAAGGGTGTTTCGCCGTGCTTCTTGTCGGGGGTCACCTTGTCGGGGACGAGTTTCGAGAGACGGTCGCTCTCCGCGAGCGGCAGTTTCTCGACACGCGCCACGTCCTTGATGGCCATCTTGGGGGCCATGGTGCCGAATGTGACAATCTGTGCCACACGTTTCTGACCGTATTTCTCCACGCAGTAGCGCAGCACGTCGGCGCGACCGTCCTCATCGAAGTCGACGTCGACATCGGGCAGCGAGATACGCTCGGGGTTGAGGAATCGCTCGAACAGCAGGTCGTATTTCAGCGGGTCGATGTTGGTGATTTTCAGACAGTAGGCCACCACCGAACCGGCGGCCGAACCACGTCCCGGACCCACCGACACACCCATCTCGCGTGCGGCGCGTATGTAGTCCCACACGATGAGGAAGTAGCCGGGGAATCCCATCCACTCGATGGTCTTCAGCTCATATTTGATACGCTCCTCGACCTTCTCGCCGAGTACCTCGCCGTAGCGGCGATGCGCACCCTTGTAGGTCAGGTCCTTGAGGTAGCAGTATTGCTTGGCCACCATCAGCTTGTCGGAGAGCGCCTTGTCGTTGATGACCAGATGCTCCAGCTCCTCGACCGATTGCGTGGCGTTGATTTTGCGCAGCAGCTCCTCGTCCTCCAGCTTCTTGACGAACGACTCCTTCAGCTCGTCGAGCTGTATGGGGAAGTCCTCCGGCGGCGGGAAGTTGGGCATCAGCGGCGCATGGGTGAGTTTGTAGGTCTCACACTTGTCGGCGATTTCGAGTGTGGTGGCCAGTGCCTCGGGGTGGTCAGGGAAGAGGGCCAGCATCTCGTCGGGTGACTTGAGGTACTCCTGGAAGGTGTAGCGCATACGGGTGGGGTCGTCCAAATCCTTTCCCGTGTTGAGGCAGATGAGGTGGTCGTGAGCCACGGCGTCTTCCGCCAGAATGAAATGCACGTCGTTCGAACAGATGTACTTGACATTGTATTTGGCGGCCAGTTCGAGAATCACCTTGTTGACCTTGAGCTGGTTCTCATACACATCGGCGTCCTTCTGGGGGTCGCCCGAGGGGTGGAGCTGCATCTCGAGGTAGTAGTCGTCGCCGAACACCCCCTTGAACCACTTCACCACCTCCTCGGCCTCCTGCAGGTCGTTGCGCATGATGGCCTGCGGCAGCTCGCCGCCCAGACAGGCCGAACAGCAGATGATGCCCTCGTGGTAGTCGTGGAGCAGCTGCTTGTCGACACGGGGTTTGTAGTAGAAACCCTCGGTGAAGGAGTAGGAGACCATCTTGCAGAGGTTGTGATAACCGGTGAGGTTTTTGGCCAGCAGGATAAGGTGGTCACCGGCTTTCTCGTTCTTGTCTTTTTCGAAGCGGTTTTTCACCACATATACCTCACAGCCCAGAATGGGTTTGATGTCGTTGTCGGTGGCCGTGTCGTGAAAGTTCTTCACGCCGTACATGTTGCCGTGGTCGGTGATGGCCAGAGCCTTCATGCCGAGGGCTTTGGCTCTCTTGATGAGCGGTTTGATGGCGGCGGCACCGTCGAGAATCGAGTACTGGGTGTGTACGTGGAGATGGACGAAATCGGGCATGTCTTTGTTGTTTTGCTGTTTTGTGGGTGTAGGCTGTCGTGTGAAGGTGCGGCCGGCGGCGGGTTGTTCCCGGCCGTGGGGCTTTCCTTCGGAAACAGGTCTGCAAAGATACGCAATAAAAATGATATGGCGATGGGTTGCCGCCAAATATTCTGTGGTGGCGGTGGGGTCGGAGCGGGGGACTTTGGAAGAGGGCGCGGAGCTCGCGGTGGGGTGGTGGAGTGCCGGAGTGCCGGAGTGAGGCGTTTTAGAACAATAAAATCCTCCGATTTAATCGTGATTTTCGCGAAAAAGAGGCTTTGGAGTGTCTGCTTTGGTGTCGAATATGTACGAAATGAACAACGAAAAGAGGGATTTAGACAGAAATACTCGTATAGTCGTCGGCTTTGTTCGCACTTTTGTGTGAAAAATTGTATATTTGCACTGTTTAGTCCTTTGTGAAATTGATTTTAGAGGAGAAATAGAACAATTTAAAACGGAAAAAACAATCATTAATTTTATAAAAGTAACTTTTGTTATGAAATCATTTATGTATTTAGTCATGGGCATGGGCGTTTTGCTCTCGTCGTGCGGTACCGCACCCCGTGAGGAAGCCTCCCTCCGACCCGTGAAGATCAAGACCGTGGAGTCTCTCGGCATGACCGACAAATCGTTCAGTGGCGTGGTGATTCCCGATCAGTACAGTAATCTGGCATTCAAGGTCGGCGGTCCGCTCATCAAGATGAATGTCGATGCCGGTGAGAAGGTTCGCAAGGGCCAGATTATTGCCGAAATCGATCCCATCGACTACCGCCTGAAGTATGAGGCTTCGCGTTCGTCGTTCCTCACGGCACAGTCGCAGATGAAGCGTGCCGAGAAACTTTTGGCCAAAGACGCTATCTCGCACCAGGACTATGAGTCAATCCGTGCCAATTTCGATAATGCAAAGGCGGCGTTCGAGAACGCCTCGAGCCTGATGGAGGAGACCAAACTCCGCGCCCCCTTCGACGGCTATGTCCACGAGAAGTTCGTGGAGAACTACCAGAAGGTACAGCCCGGCATGCAGATTGTCCGCGTGATCAATCCCTCGTCGCTGCAGGTGCGTTTCACCCTTCCCGAGGCCAGTCTGGCGCTGCTCTCGGAGTATGAGCTGCTGGTCGAGTTCGAGAACTACAAGGGTATCCTCTTCAAGTCGCGTCTGAAGGAGATGGTGCCTGCCTCGACCGATGGTGCCGGTATGCCGGTGTTCCTCCAGCTCGACGACAAGCGTTTCAACCTCTCGGAATATAATGTGGGTGTAGGTTTCATCTGCCGTGTCATTCTCCGCCACGGCAATACCGTAGCCAAGGAGTCGTCGGTGGTGCCGGTGGCTGCCATGGTGGCCGACGAGAACGGCAAGAACCCCCATGTGTTCGTCTATGACGAGGCCACTTCTTCGGTCAAGTTGCGCAAGGTGACCACCGACGATTTGGTACGCCACGGCGATGTGGTCATCTCGGAGGGTCTGCAGCCCGGCGAGAAGGTGGTTGTGGCAGGTGCCACCCGTCTGGTTGACGGTCAGAAAGTGAAAGTTCTCTCAGAATAATTTTAGACAATGAATTTACCCAAATATTCACTCGAACACAAGAGGGTCATCTTCTTCTTCCTGACGGTGGTGCTTATCGGAGGACTTTGGTCGTTCTTCGAGCTGCCCAAGAAGGAGGACTCGCCGTTTGTCATCAAGACGGCGGTGCTGATGACCCAGTACCCCGGAGCAACCCCCGCCGAGGTAGAGGAGCTGGTCACCGAGCCTATCGAGCGCGAAATCCAGTCGATGTCGGAGGTCAAGAAAATCAAGTCGGAATCGGGATTCGGATTCTCGAAGATTACCATCGAGCTGATTCCCTCGATCAACAACAACCGCATGCCGGTCAAGTGGGACGAATTGCGCCGCAAGGTGCAGAACGTGCAGCCGCAGCTGCCCAAGGAGGCCTCGACCATCACGGTCAACGACGACTTCGGCGATGTGTTTGGTATCTACTACGCACTGACCATCGACGAGGGCTTCTCCTATAAGGAGCTGCGCGACTGGACCCAGAAGATCAAGAAACTGCTCGTGCCTATCGAGGGTGTGCAGAAGGTGATGCTCTACGGCGAACAGCAGGAGGTCATCAACGTGAAACTTTCGCCCGAACGTCTGGCCATGACGGGCATCAAGCCCAACGAGATGGGACAGCTGCTCGGTGCGCAGAACACACTGGTCAACACCGGCGCGATGGACCTGGGCGAGTATGAGCTCCGCATCATGGCCGACGGTACCTATAAGAGCATCGACGATATCCGCAACCAGCTCATCATGACCCGCGAGGGCCGCGAGGTGCGTCTGGGCGATATTGCCGACGTGGAGCGCGGTTATCTCAATCCGCCCTCAAACCTCATGCGTGTCAACGGCCTGCGTGCCGTGGGTATCGGTGTAGCTTCCGGCTCGAAGGACAACGTCGTGGCCGTGGGTGATGCCGTGGCCGCCAAACTCAAGGAAATCGAGAAGCTGATGCCTGTGGGTATCGAACTCGTGCCGATTTATCCCGAGAACAAGATTGCCGCCGAGGCCAACAACGGATTTATCCTCAATCTCATCGAGTCGCTGGTCATCGTTATCGTCATCATCTTCCTGGTGATGGGTGCCCGTGCCGGTATGCTGATTGGTTCGTCGCTGCTGTTCTCCGTGGCCGGTACCATGCTCGTCATGTTGGGTATGGGTACCAGTTTGAACCGTACCTCGCTGGCTGCCTTCATCATTGCCATGGGTATGCTGGTCGACAACGCCATTGTGGTGACCGACAACGCCCAGATTGCCATTCGTCGTGGTATGGAGCGTTCGCGTGCGCTCATCGAGGGTGCCAAGGGTCCCCAGTGGCAGTTGCTGGGTGCCACCATGATTGCCATCTTCTCGTTCCTGCCGCTCTATCTGGCCCCCTCGTCGGTGGCCGAGATGGTCAACCCGCTGTTTATCGTGCTGGCCGTGTCGCTGGGTCTGAGCTGGATTTTCGCCCTGACACAGACCCCCGTCTTCGGAGTCTTCACCCTGGCCGAGAACAAGGGTGGTGCGGAGAGCGATCCCTACGACACCAAACTCTACCATAAGTTCGAAAGCATATTGGCTTACCTCATCAAGCACCGTTTCATCACCGTGATCACCGTCTTCCTGACACTGGTCTTCTCGCTGGTGATTATGGGACTTATGCCGCAGAGCTTCTTCCCCTCGATGAACAAGCCTTATTTCCGTGCCGACCTGATTTTCCCCTCGGGATACAGCATCAACAAGGTGTCGGACGAGATTGAGACTTTGGAGGAGTACCTCTCCAAGCAGCCCGAAATCAAGAATTACTCCATCACGATGGGTGGTTCGCCGGTGCGTTACTACCTGGCAAGTGCGGCCTACGGCCCCATGCCCAACTACGCCAACGTGCTGGTGGAGACCTACGAGCCGGAGCAGTCCACCGAACTGGAGGACCGCTTCTACCGCCACATGGACCAGACCTATCCCGACGTGATTACCCGTTCGGCCCTCTTTGCCCTGTCGCCGGTACCCGATGCCAAGATTGAAATCGGTTTCACGGGTGACAACATCGACACCCTTGCCGCACTGACCCAGCGCGCCAAGGAGATTGCCGGCAAGTCGGACATGGTGATGGATATCCGTTCGAGCTGGGGCAACAAGATTCCCGTGTGGAAGCCCCTGTTCATGCAGGAGAAGGGTCTCCAGCTGGGCGTCACCCGTCAGCAGGTGGCCAACTCGCTGAGAGCCGCCACCAACGGTATTCCGCTGGGTGCCTACCGTGAGGGCGATGTGACCATGCCTATCCTCATGAAGGCGGCCAACATCGACAGCATGACGCTCGAAGATGTGCGCACACTCCCCGTGTCGGGTTCCCACAACACCAATGTGGCCATCGAGCAGGTGGTCGAGGACTTCGCCCTGGACTATGAGTACAGTGTCATCAAGCGTGTCAACCGTCAGCGTACGATGATGATGCAGTGCGAGCCGGCGCGTGATGCCAATGCCATTGCCGCCTTCAACGAGACCTACAATAGCGTGAAGGAGGGTGTCAAGCTGCCCGAGGGCTACACGATGAACTACTACGGCGACCAGGAGACCCAGGTGGAGTCGAACACCGCCATCGGTTCTCAGTTGCCGCTGACCTTCGTGTTGATTTTCATCGTGCTGCTGTTCCTCTTCCCCCACCATTACCGCCGCACCGTCGTGATTCTGGCGATGCTGCCGTTGATTTTCATCGGTGTGGTATGGGGTCTGATTCTCACGGGCAAGTCGCTCGACTTCTTCTCGATTCTGGGTATGCTGGGTCTTATCGGTATGAACATCAAGAATGCCATCGTGCTGGTTGACCAGATCAAGGTGAACCTCGAGGCCGGTATGGAGTCGATGATGGCCGTCATCGATGCCACCAAGACCCGTATCGTTCCCGTGACCATGGCTTCGGGTACCACCATTCTGGGTATGCTGCCGCTGTTGGCCGACACCATGTTCGGCGGTATGGCGGCCACCATCATGGGCGGTCTGCTGATGGCTACCTGTCTGACCATCTTCATTCTTCCCGTTACCTACTGTATTTTCTTCAACATCAAAAACAGGAATTAGTACCATGATTAAGCATATTTTTCAAATCATGCTGCTCTGTGTTCCCTGCATGGTATGGGCGCAGGAGGGCAGTGAGGTGACCGTGGGCGAAAAGAGCGTCGAGCCGTCGGGCGAGATGCTCTCGGCCGACGAGTACCGTCAGCGTGTGCTGGACTACAGCCTCACGCTCAAGCAGAGCAGTGCCGAGCTGGAGTCGGTGACCAACGCCATGCGTGAGGCCAAGACTTCGTTCCTGCCGTCGCTCGATTTCGGTGCGTCGGGTCAGTACCGTGTCACCGACTACGACATGGACATGATGGGAACCAAGGTGTCGATGAAGCCCGAGAGCTACTCGCTGGAGGCCGACGTGCGTCAGGTGATCTATGGAGGCGGTGCCGTGAAGCACGGCTACAAGGCCGCCCAGATGCAGCAGGAAATCGCGCAAAAGAGCGAGGAACTGACCCGCACCAATGTGGCCTATTCCGCCGAGGTGAACTACTGGATGGCGGCTGCCAAATTCGCATTGTGGGAGTTGACGGAGCGTTATGTGAAGCTCATCGAGGAGCAGACACAGGTTATCCGCGAGCGTTTCAACGACGGTCTGATTTCGAAGACCGACCTGCTGCAGATTGAGGGCCACCTTTCGAGTGCGCGTATCCAGAGCAGCGAGGCGCGCAAATCCTACCAGCTGGCGTTGCAGAACCTCAATATCCTCATGGGTTGCACCCCCACCGCTCCGGTCAACATGGCCGAGCAGGTAAGCCGTGCCGATGAGATTCCGGCTTCGATCATGTCGCTGGACGAGGTGCTCGACCGCCGTCTGGAGTACGGCATTTCGCAGAAGCAGCTCGACTTCCAGACCGCACAGATGAAAATCTACCGCAGCAAGTACCTGCCCAAACTGGTGGTGGGTATGAAGGCCGGCTGGGGTACCACCATGCTCAACTTCGACGGTTCGACCATGTGGAACTCATACGCCTACGCTTCATTGAGCATTCCCATCTTCCGTTGGGGTGCCAAGTACAAGGGCGTGGCATCGCAGCGTGCGCTGATGCGTCGTACGGAGTACGCCATGCAGGATACCCGCGACCGCATCTCGAAGGAACTGTATGCCGCCTACACCAACCTGGTGGAGTATTCCCACCAGATTACCGTGGCACAGGACGCCTGTGAGACCACCCGTGAGAGCCTTGACCTCAATACCTTCAGCTACAACGAGGGTAAACTGCCCATCGTCGATGTGTTGTCGGCACAGGTGGCATGGGTACAGTCGAACAGCTCGCTCATCAAGGCCTGGCTGCAGGAGAAGATTGCTTATGCCGACTACAAGAAAGCCATTGGCGAGAATGTGGTGACCGAGTAGCCTTTTCCTTGAAGGAAATCATGGGGTGACGGATTTTTCCGTCACCCTTTTTTTTTGTCGTCGCGAAGGCGGAAAAGGCCTCCGCGGGAGTCAATGTTTTGTAAATCTGAAAATTCGCACTATATTTGCACATCAATGAAATTGAAGACCCTTTTATATTGTCTGTTGACGCTGGCCCTGATGTTTGTCTTGCGGCCGGACGAAGCGGTGTGCGGTGAGGCGACGATGCCTCTGTCGGAATACACCTGCCTCGAAGCGGCCGACGATGACAGGTCGGCTCCGCAGTATGTCGGCCACCTGCAGATGCACTCACCGCGTGTGGGCAGCCGTCTGCGCCGTCAGTCCGACAGTCAGCAGCCGTTCTTTGCGGGAGGTCTTCCCTTGTCGGGTGTCCGCATGTCGGCGACGGTGAAGAGAGGCCGTTGCTGTGTGTCTCCTGTCACTCCGGCCCGAAAGCTGGCACTTTTCTGTGTGCGGCTGATTTAATCGTGTCCCATACCCCCGTGTGCGGTTCTTGCCTTCGTGTCTCCGTCGGAAAAAGACATGAAGACTTTGTTTATTCTAATTCATTTTATGGGACTTATATTTTTATATCTGAGCCTTGCGCTCTCGTTGTCATTCTTATGTTCGGTTCTCGAGGCCGTTCTGTTATCCACCCCCATGTCTTTCATTACGATGAAGGAACAGTCGCACGCCAAGTTTGCGACGCTGCTCAAACAACTCAAGTCTAACCCCGACAAACCCATTGCCGCCATTCTGTCGCTCAACACCATCGCCCACACGGTGGGTGCGAGTGGTGTGGGTGCCGAGGCCGTCAAGGTGTTCGGTCAGGAGTATTTCGGTATCATATCGGCCATTCTTACGATTCTGATTCTGGTGTTGTCGGAGATTATCCCCAAGTCGGTCGGTACACGTTACTGGCGTTCGCTGGCCCTGCCCATCGCGCCCGTGTTGCGTGTGATGATTTATGTGACCTATCCGCTGGTGTTGCTCTCCGAGCTGATTACCCGTATGGTGGCCTCGAAGCACAAGTCGCTGTCGGTGAGCCGCGAGGAGGTGTCGGCCATGGTGACCGTGGGTACCGAGGAGGGTGTCTTCGAGAAGGAGGAGCAGACCATGCTCCAGAATCTGATTCAGTCGGTCAATGTCCGTGCGCGCAGCATCATGACCCCGAGTGTGGTGGTGGCCTCCGCGCCGTCGCAGATGACGCTTCGCGAATTTTACAAGGACGCCCACTTCCGTCCCTATTCGCGAATCCCGGTCTATGACGAGAAGAGCGAGTATATCACGGGCTATGTCATGCGTCGCGAGATTCTCGAGAAGCTGGCCGAGGACAATTTCGACATGCGTCTGTGCGATATCCGCCGTCCTGTGCTGGCCTTTTCGGAGGACGAGGAGGTGTCCGACATCTGGGAACGACTCAAGGAGGCGAAGGAGCATATCTCGGTCATTGTCGACGAGTACGGCTGCCTGCGCGGTATCGTGACGATGGAGGACGTTATCGAGACGATGCTCGGTTTCGAGATTGTCGACGAGAACGACATGGTCGAGGACATGCAGAGCCTTGCGCGCGAGCGGTGGGCGAAGTTGCGCAGAGAAAACTGATTGGATTTATAATATTGTGTGCGAAGGCAGCCGTCCCTTTTCTGAGGGAAAGGCTGCCTTCTTGTTGTCGCCATACAAAAAAACACCGCCGGCTGACTCTTGGCCTGCCGACGGTGGAGTGAACACCATTTATCTATGTCAACCGATGAGGAAAATCAACAAATGGGTGTCTGCTGTTCGCTGTTTCTGTTCTTGTACTGGAAGTAACGCTCGCATTGGCCGGTGATGTCGTATCCCAGCATGACGCCCAAGATGAAATCCTCCTCGGCACTCAGTTCGTTTAGCGGCTTATGGATAAACGAGCGGACAACATTCAAACACAATTCGTTGCCGAAAAAGAGATTGACCTTGTTGGTCGAAACCTGCTGAATCGCGTGGTGAATGCCCAGATTGTCGAGTCTGCTGCATACCAGCGAGGCGCAGGTGGGACACATGGTGCATAACACGAGGTTGCGCACTCCCTTCTGAAACTCGTAGATGTGGTGCATGTAGAGTTTCATCGCGCCGTAGCGGTGGAAATCTTCCATACTCATGGCTGCCTATTTTAAGAGGTTACACCACTTCGAGACCCTTGCGTCGGTGGCGTCGGGGTCGCTCTCGTCGATGGCCAGACCGATGAATTTGCCCTCCTTGCACACCAGCGAGTTCACGGCGTCGTAGCCCTCGGGGGTGTATTCGCCCACGAAGGTGCAACCGGTGCCCTGCAGCTCCTCATAGAGCAGGCCGATGGCGTCGCAGAAGGTGTCGGGGTAGCAGCCTGCGTCGCCGCAGCCGAAGAGTGCCACCTTCTTGCCCGAGAGGTCCTTGGTCTTCAGCGACTCGATGAATACCGTCCAGTCGTCCTGAAGTTCACCGCTGCCCCAGGTCGAGGAGCCGAGCAGCAGCATGTCGTAAGCGTCGACTGCCGATACGTCGGTGTCGGCAACATTGTGTATGTCGTTGTCGGCAACATTCATCTCCATGGCAATGCCCTGTGCTACGGCTTCGGTAGTACCCGTGGTACTTCCATAAAAAATTCCAATCATACTATTTTCGTTTTATTGTTTTTCTCTGTTGCAAAGGAACAACGATCTGCGAAAAAGGGCAATACCTACATTTCGGTGTAATTTTTCGGGGCGATACCTAAAAATGGTTGTCGGGGTGTTGGTTTGTCGTGCGGTGGGAAGAGGGCGGCAGCGGCATCACGGAAGGTGGTGGACCGGGTCGCCTCGGAAAATTAAAAAAGGACAATATCGTTGAATTGCTGAAATTTATGGACGATAAAATTTGCCGATTAGCGTAAATTTTACTTTATTTGCACATAGAATATTCCACATCTCCATAGCGTTGGACTTATCGGTCTTGTAATTGCTCTGTATACGGGCGTGTTTCCTGAAGTGTTTGAGTCGTTGGTTGGCACATTGCTTTGGTGGACGATTACGCCCTGATGCAAAGCGGAAGTGAGGAGGGTGGAAGTTATAAACTAACAGGAGTGGAAGAGACTGTAAACAATATATCAGACAGACATCATCGTCAGTGGTTTGTGATGTCGGCCTACAAGCAGGAGGCTATGGCCGAGAAAATCCTGGCGGAAGAGGGCATGGAGTTTTTCATCGCCAAGCACTACATCGTCAAGGTGTTCCACGGTGTGAAGCGGAAGATGCTGGTGCCCTATATTCCCAGTATTGTCTTTGTGCATGCCTCGCAGTCGGAGCTTGTCGAGTTCAAGAAAAATTACAACTTCCTGCGTTTTACGCTGTGGCACAGCCGCTCTGCGACCGAATATCTCATCGTGCCGGACGGCCAGATGGCCGACTTCATACGTATTGCCTCGTCGGATTGCGACTCGGTGAGGTATTTCTCCCCGAAGGAGCTGAACATCGAAAAAGGTACGAAGGTGAGGGTCATCGGCGGCCGGTTCGACGGAGTGGAGGGAGTGTTTGTGAGGGTGAAGGGTAAACGTGGCCGCCAGGTGGTGGTTATCATACCCGACATCATGGCCGTCTCCGTGGAGGTGAGTCCCGACTTGATAGAGGTGCTGGAGTGATGGAAAAGATTTTGGGGGGAGTCGTGAGACACCCTCCCCGACAGACAAGTTATAATCATGCAAACAGGCTGCCGATGCTCGGCAGCCTGTCCTTTTAAGGGGGGAGGGAGAAGGGTAAGGGTTAGAGTCGTCTGAACTTTCGGGTGATGTAGTCCGACAACAGATGATGTCCTCGTCCGCCATTTTCGTTGTCTCAAAAGTAGAAAAAGTGTCGTCGTGGCAGGTGGAATAAAGTCCCGAAAGTGTTGGAAAAAATCCAATTTTCAGATGGAAAATCGGATATCGTTCACTCTGAGCAATGTAGGGGTGTGAGGGCGCAGAAACGGGTTTTGGAGTTGTTGCGCAAGTGGAAAATAATATTTAACTTTACTTTATACCCCAAACGACCTAATAACCTGTTTTTATATCTGAAATTGATATGTCGAAAATATCAGGACTTCTGCTGTTGCTACTGCTTTTTTTCTTGCCGGACGAGAGCCGGTCTCATGAAATTAAGGACCTCTATTTTAAGAAATACGATATTCGTGACGGATTGAACAGTGCCTATGTCACCTCTGTTCTGGAGGACAGCAACGGACACATCTGGTTTGGAACCAAGGGTGGAGGAATCAGCCGCTATGATTACTATCAGATGAAATCCTATGAAATAAAATCCGACTCTACACGCCGTTTTTCCAACATCGTCTACTCGTTGACCGAATACGACGGCACGATTTTCGCAGGCACGGAATCGGGATTGCTGCGTTTCGACAGCGAGGCGAAGAGTTTTCTGCCCATACCTGTCCAATTTGACAGGTCGGGGTTCTTCACCTCGCTGACGTGTGAATCGGGAATCTATTTCGGAGGTTGGGGAGTGCTGGTCTACTACGACCGTCACCGCAAGGACTATTCGGTGATTGCCTGCCCCGAGCAACTCCGCAGCAACCGTATCCACAATCTCATACAACTCGACAACGGCAATATTCTGATGGGTACGCGTTTGAATTCCTCCTATGAGTACAATCCCTGGAAGGGTGTTTTTGAAAAGAGCCATATTCTGCCACCCGGAAAGGTCTATACCATATATAAAGATAACGACAACAACATCTGGGCGCAATATATCCATCGCAACGGAAACTATGTGGTCTGTTACTCACAGCAGGGCGAGCTTCTGCGCCGCTATTCCCATCGCAAGGGAGAGTTGAACAACAGTTTGGTACTTGATTTCATACAATCGGACCGGACACTTTATATCGCCACCGACGGTGGAGGCATAAACTGTGTCAATCTCGACACCAACGAATTTTCCTATATTACCAACAACTTGGCCGACCGTGTCAGTTTTCCGTCCAATTCCATCTATACCCTGCAACTCGACTCGCAGGGCAACCTGTGGGCCGGTTCTACCCGTGCGGGTGCCGTCTGCATCAAGAATGTGAAAATCCGTAAGTTCACGGCTGTCCACAAACACAACCTTCGGGGATTGAGTCACCCTGTGGTATTGTGCATGCATCAGGACGACGAGGGCAAGGTGTGGATAGGTACCGATGGCGGAGGAGTGAATGTTCTCGATGTCGGAAGCGGAAAATTCCACCATGTGGTGGCGACCTATCCCAAGAAGATTCTCAGCATCGTCGATTTCAGCGATGATGAAATGTTGCTCTCGTCGTATATGGACGGCATCTATCTCCTCAATAAAAAGACCGAGGAGTTACGCAAACTGCATATTTCCGATGAAAGAGTCTCCGATAATATCTCGGTGGTCCGTCTGGGACGTTGTGGCGACAGTGGAGTGAATATCTACGGCTATAATCCGCTTTATTACGATTTCGCCAAGAGAAGTTACACGCGTTTTAATTTCGGTGTCGATTATAATTGTAACAACCTGTGGCAGTTCTATTTGGGCGAAAAGTTCTCTTTGCTCTATTCTCCCACGCAAATCATCAGAGTCGACAACTCCACCCACGAGGTGTCTGTCGACTATTCGGTGGAGAACAGCTTTCTGCAAATCACGGGAGCCTCGTGTGACAGACACGGTAACGTGTGGATTGGAACCAACAAGGGACTGCTGACGATGTTGTCCGACGGTACGGTTGTCGAGGTGAAGTCCCACCTTCTCAAGAACATCTCGTCGCTGGTCTATGATTTGTCGTCGGATATCCTTTGGCTGACGGGCGACCACCAGCTCTACAGCTACAATCCGACCACCAACCAGACCCATATCCTCGATGAGTCGGACGGCATTTCGCGCAACGAATATATGCCCAACTCGGTGCTCATCACCGACAACAAGGTCTACTTTGGAACGACAAACGGCTTGTTGAGTGTCGACAAGGACATCAGTTTGGGCCGCAAGCAGAACTACGAACTTAAATTGTTCGATGCGCCCGACACCCGTTTCCGTCTGAACTACAACCATCATCCGCTGACTCTCCATCTGGCGGCTGTGGGACAGAGTGTCTTCGATAAGGTGGTCTACCGTTATCGGCTCAAGGACGATGATGCGCCGACGGTGATTAACGGCAACACCATTACCTTGAACTCTCTTCAGCCCGGTACCTACGACTTGCAGGTTTCCTACCTGACCAAGGAGGGCGACTGGAGCAGGGAATTCCATCTGGCCGACATTCATGTCAATGCCCCGTGGTGGCGCAGGGGGGTATTCATTGCCTCTGTCATATTGCTGCTGCTGTTGTTGAACCTGGCCGGAATCTACCTCTATCTGGACAAGAAGCGCAGCAAGCTGGAAATCATCAAGAAAGACAATGCCAAGGCGGCGCAGGAACGGATTATCAATTCGTTGATAAATATCAGTCATGAATTGCGTACGCCGCTCACTCTGATATATGCGCCGGTCAAGCAGTTTCTTGAGAAGGGGGAGTTGGACCAGAAATCGATGTTCCTGCTCCGTAGCGTGCTGCGACAGTCCCAGAAGATGAAGAATGTCATCGACCTGGTCATCGAGGTGCAGAAGATTGATGACGGCAAGGAACACATGGATTTCCGTCCACAACTCTTCAACAGTTGGCTGGAGGGCATTATCGGCGACTTCGAGTATGGCATCAGCACCAAATGCATCACCATACGCCGCGATATTGAGTCTACATCGGGTGTTGAGGTGGTGTTCGACCATGTGAAACTGAATATGGCAGTGTCGAATCTCATCATCAACGCTTTCAAATACGGTGTCCCCGAATCCGAAATCAGAATTTCTACCTCCTGTGCGGCCGACGGCGAATCGGTGCGTGTGGCGGTAACCAATGTCACGGAGAATGTCGATGCCATTGATTTGGAACATATCTTCTCCCGCTACTACATGGCCGACAATTCACAGTCGGGTGGCAGCGGTATCGGTCTGTCGTTTGTCAAGAGCATTATCGAATACCACCATGGAAAGATAGGGGTGGAGAAAGGCTGTCATGAGAAGGATTCCATCACATTCTGGTTCGAGTTGCCGGTGAACCTGCTTCGCGATACCGCCGGAGAGGAGTGTGGCTGTCGTGAGGAGGAGCATTGCCTTCCGGCCGGCAATGAGATGCACGAGAGCCTCTATGCCGTGGTGCGCGACAACGCGGAGATCACATCGACTCTGGGCAAGTACTCGATTCTCATCGTCGATGATGACTACGAGATGCGCATGCTGCTCAAAACCACACTGTCGTCCTACTTCAAGGAGATATTTGTGGCCGGAAACGGTGACGAGGCCCTGAAGATTATCCGCAAGGAGTACCCCTCGGTCATATTGAGCGATGTGATGATGTCGGGAATGAATGGATTTCAGCTCTGTTCGATTGTTAAGAATGATTTGGAAATCAATCATATACCTGTTGTTCTTATTACTGCATTGGGTGACAGCAAGAGCAAGAGTGTGGGATATTCCACCGGTGCAGATGCCTATGTTCCCAAACCGTTCGAGACCGATATGCTGTTGTCGATTCTGGTCAACAACCTCAAGCGGCTGGAGAATCTGCGCAACAAGTACAAGGGGGCCGACTTCTCGATGATTACCGCCGAATCTGCCGTTACCAACAAGGACGAGGCCTTCCTGCTCAAGCTGGACAACATCATCAACCGGCACATCGGTGACGAGAATTTCAATATTGCGATGCTGACCAGGGAACTGTGCATCAGCCGTACTTCGCTGTATAACAAGATGAAGGCGATTTCCGATGTGAGCATTAACGAATATATCATTCGCAAACGTATCCATTGCAGCTGTACCTTGTTGAAGACCACTGCATTGAGTATCAAGGAGGTGGCCTTCGAGTCGGGCTTCAGCGACCAGCGTTATTTCAGTACTACTTTCAAGCAGATAATGAACATGACTCCTACCGAATACCGTAAAACCCGACATGAAGTCGACGATGCGGCCTCCGTGGCGGAGTCCCGGCCTGCGGAAGGGGAGTGATTTACCGCCGCATCGGCTTTCGCGTCTGCTTCCCTAAAAGCGACAAGAGGAGAGTTTCCTTCAAAGGAAACTCTCCTCTTGTCTTGTAATACAGAAAACCCGACTTACATCGGTCTATTGTCTCTGAGGTAGGTGATAGAGCATCTGGGGGGTGATGGGACGGTAGTCCTCGTCGGCAAGGAGCTTGTAACCGATGTTTCCTCTGCCCCAGAAGGCCGGCCAGCCGCCGATGGCTTCCGAACGGAAGACGATTTTCAAGGCGTGGAGTCCCTTGTCCAGCGCCACTGAACTGTCATTTCTGCTGCCCTGCTTGACCTCTCCGTTGTTGTCGACAATGAGCCGGTTGTCGATATACAACTCGTCGTACTGTGTCGAGAAGCAGTAGATGCCCTTTCGGGGAATATCGATGTAGCCGACTGCCGTTTTTACAAAATCGTCCACCTCTCTTTTGTATTTGGGGTGTTGTGCCGCATCGGTAATCTCGGTCAAAAGATTGATGGTGCGGCGGTTGTGGGTGTCGGAGCGACTTTCCACAAGTCCGTCCTGGAGGGTAGAGTCCACCTCGACGGAGGGAGCATACTCCTGTCGCTCAATCTTGTAAGTCATCACCCGGCTCATGATGCCGTTGGGCAGTACCGATGCGATTTTGAGGGTCTTGTCCTCGTGGAAGGTCAAGGGGTCGGTGGAGGCCCGTGATGAGGGGGTGGGGTTCTTTCCGTCGGTGGTGTAGACCATCTTGAGGGGCAGTGTCGTGGTGAAGGCCACTTTTGCCGAATCGGTGAAGGCCACAGTCTGCAGCGGTCCGTTCACCATTTCGGGGAGCGGTATGTGGAAGTTGTACCCTTTCAGATGCAGCCTCATGGTCATGTTGTCCAGCCGTCGCAGAAATGCGTCGAGGTTTCTCTCTTCCGCCCTGCACCAACCGATTTCTGCCACTGCCATCATGCGCGGATAGAGTGCGCGTTCCCAGTCCTTTTCCTCGTAGAGATACTCCGACCACAGGTTGGCCTGTATGCCTATGATGAACCGTTCGTTGTCCTTTCCGGCCAGCTGATGGGGTATGGGTTCATATTTGTAGACTTTCGATAGGGGCGAATAGCCGCCTATGGTGGGCGGTTCCACTTTGCTGGACCCCTGATAATAGTCGAAGTAAAGTCCCTTGGTATGGGGACACATGATGACCTCGTTGCCGGCCTGTGCCGCAGCGATGCCTCCCTCTTCTCCCCGCCACGACATGATGGTGGCCGTGCGGCCTATACCGCCTTGCAGAATCTCCTCCCAGCCGATAATCTTCTTGCCGTATCGTGCCAGCAGTTTCTCGATGCGGCGTGTGGTGTAGCTCTGCAACTTCTCTTCGGCGGTGAATGTGTTGTCGTCGTGGAGATGTTCGCTGACGATGCGCTGTTGGCAGTTTCGGCACTTTTCCCAGTTGTTCTTGGGGCATTCGTCACCTCCGATGTGGAAATATGTTCCGGGGAAGAGTGCCGCCATTTCGGCGAACACATGATCCAGGAATTCGAACATATTGTCCTTGCCCGGGCAGAGTACCAGATGGTCGGGACCCCATATATTCCTTACCGGTGCGTTTTCTCCGGTGCACGATAGCTCCGGATAACAGACATTCAAGGCCTGTGAGTGGGCCGGAATGTCGATTTCGGGAACAATGGTGATGAACCGTTGTGCGGCATAGGCCACAATGTCGCGGATTTGTTCCTGGGTGTAGAATCCTCCATAGCGCGACCCGTCGATATCGGTGCGGTAAGCCCCCTTTTCGGTGAGCAGCGGATAGCGTTTGATTTCGATTCTCCAGCCCTGATTGTCCGAAAGATGGAGATGCAGATGGTTGAATTTCAAATCCGCCATGATGTCGATTTGCTTCTTGAGGTGTTCGACCGAGATAAAATGTCGGGTGACATCGAGCATGACTTCACGATAACGGAAACGGGGGGCATCTTCCACATGCAGACAGGGAATGCGCCACTGCGGACAGTCTGTCTTGTGGCGCGACTCTATTTCGGCCGGAAGCAGCTGGAGCAGTGTGGCCATACCGTTGTAGAGACCGTGACAGGTGCTGGCTCGCAGGTGAATGAGTGAGTCGGTTACCGTCAGACGGTAGGCTTCCTGTTCTGTCGGAGACAAGGGGTGGTTGGTCGCGGTCTGCTCCAGTACGATGTCACACGCCTCACGTTGTGACGAAATCTTAAGATTCAGACCGGACGAACGGCTGCAACATCTCCTTCACTTGGGGTGTGTCGCCATAAATCGACATGCCGTGTCGGAAGACAAACTCTCCCTTCTGGAGACTGACGTGAGCCGGTTGGGGCAGGATATGTACGCCGCTGTTGTATGCTGCCTGATAAATGTCGGTCTCTGACGATGGGGTGCAGGCTGTCATCAGTTCCGTGAGCAGCAAGCCCAGGGCGATCATTATCAGCCCCGATAAATTTTGTTTGTTCACTGATGTAAGGGGTTAGGTGGGTGGTAGGATAAATATCACCCTGACTGTGTAGGCAGTCAAGGTGATGTGGTGTCTTCTGTGGGGTTATTTCGCGGCCGGCAGGTCGAAGATGCTCTCGGCGATTTTCACCGACTCGCGGTGGCGGCGGAGCAGTTCACCCAGCTCCTTCACCACTTCGGGGTGGCTGTCCGCCACATCGTAATGCTCGCCGGGGTCGCTGTTCAGGTCATAGAGTACGGGCTTTTCGAGCACCTGCATCTGACCTCGGTTGTAGGCCGGCTTGTAGAGGACATGGAGTTTGAAATTGTCCTTTCTTACGGCATAAACATTCTCGCCGCGGTAGAAGAAGAATTCGGTTCGGGGACTGTGGGCCTTGCTGTCCTTCAATACGCCGAGCAGACTTGTGCCGTCGTACTCGTGGTCGGTGGGCAGGTCTACACCGGCCATCTCGCAGAAGGTGGGGAGCAGGTCGAGCGTGCTGCCCATCTCGGTCACATGTCCGGGGTCGACCATGCCGCCCCAGATGATGCACGGAACGCGGAAGCCGCCCTCGAAGTGGGAGTTCTTGCCGTCGCGCAGCGGACCTGCCGTGCCGGCCTGCTGCTTGTAGATGAGCCACGGGCCGTTGTCGGAGGTGAAGACCACGAGCGTGTTCTTGTCGATTCCCTCCTGTTTCAGGGTTTCGAGTATCTGGTCGGTACTCCAGTCCAGCTCCTCGATGACATCGCCGTATTTTCCGCCGTCGGAAGTGCCTTTGAACTGGTCGGAGGCATAGACCGGAACATGGGGCATGGGGTGGGTGAGCAGCAGGAAGAAGGGCTTGTGATGGGTGGACTTGATGTAGTCGACGGCCTGCGAGGTGACACGCCGCGTGATGTCGTTCTGATCGATTTCGCGGTCGATGATTTGCTCCTGTTCGTAGACCAGATATTCGTAGGGGTAGTTCCTGTTGCCCAGCAGCTCCTGCTCGTGACGGCTCATGTCGTTGGAGAAGGGGAAGCCGTAGAAATGGTCAAATCCGTTTTGTCGGGGCATCTCCTCCAAGTGGTGGCCGAGGTGCCACTTGCCGATGCAGGCTGTCTGATAGCCGGCTGTCTTCAGCAGTTCGGCCACCGTGTATTCCGATTGGGGCAGGCCTTTGGGGGAGTTGGGGTGCAGCACCTCGCGGCGGTTGCCGTACATGCCGTTTCTCACTCCCAGACGACCGGTCAGCAGACAGGCGCGGCTGGGTGACGATACGGGGGAGCCGACGTAGAACGAACTCCATTTCTGTCCCTCCTGCGCCATGCGGTCGAGGTTGGGGGTCTTGATGGTGGGGTTGCCGAAGCACGACAGGTCACCGTAGCCCATGTCGTCACAGTAGATGACGATGAAGTTGGGCTTGTCGTTCTTCCGGGCTTGAGTGGGTGTGGGTATCGAGGTCAGCAGGGGTAGCATACACGCACCGACCATAAGTGTTTTCTTGTCCATGTGTCTGATTTTTTAGTTCTCGCTGAGCGATTGGTTTTGTGATACAAAGGTCGCAAATATCGTTGTCACTGTTGTTCGAAGTCATTCCTAAAAGGTGCGGTTTTCGTACATATAGTATCGGAAATCGCCCATAGGGAGGGTGTGATGGGGGAGAATGATGAAAAAATGCCGTCCCCTCTCCCGATGGGAGAAAAACGGGACGGCATGAGGTGTGATGCCGGACGGTCAGATTTCCGGTGCGGAGAGCAGTGCGGCGATTTTCTCGAGCCATTCGCGGTCGGTGTCGTCGAAGGCGGCCGTCCGCTCGCTGTCAATGTCGAGTACGGCAATCACTTCGCCCTTTGCGAAGAGGGGAACCACAATCTCCGACCTCGAGGCGCTGCTGCACGCGATGTGTCCGGGGAAGCGGTCGACATCTTCCACGACGAGGGTTTCGCCGCGTTGCCACGCCGTGCCGCATACACCCCTGCCGCGTTTGATGCGTGTGCAGGCCAAAGGCCCCTGGAAGGGGGCGAGGACCAGCTCCTCACCGCTGACACGGTAGAAACCGACCCACCAGAATCCAAAGGTCATTTTCAGACAGGCCGCCACGTTGGCCATGTTGGCGATGAGGTCGGTTTCGTGACCGACGAGCGAGGCGATTTGTGGAAGCAGGGTGGCGTATTTTTCCGCCTTGTCACCTGCGCCGATGATTAGATTTTCTGCCATAGGGTTTGTTGTCTTTTCTGATTTCAGTTTGTTTCTCTTTGCAGCCATGCCTTCAGTACACCCACCACATAGCGCTGCTCTTCGGGAGTGAGGGAACGTCCGGAGGGGATATGGTGCCATTTCGACAGACAGCCTCTGCAACAGCACCCCGTGGCGTGCTGGGCGATGAAGACCGGGTGGCCGCGCATGGGGGTCTGGTGGCCGTCGTTGGGAATGTCGGCCGGAGCGAGCCTTCGTGCCACAAAGTCTGCGGCATGTTGCAGGATTGTGGCCATGCCCTTCTCGTGGAGGTAACGTCGGTCGGCCTCCTTGAGGTGGAAGCGGCTGCGGAACGTCGATTTTGCCAGACGCTCGAAGAGCGGCGCAAGGTCGGGGAGGTCGGCCGCCACCGCAAGTTCTTCCGCTTCCACAGACGGCTCCTCTTCGTTGGAGGGAGAGCCTCCGTCGGAAAAGAGATTGAGCTGAAGTTGTGTTTGCATTTGTTCCTTATTTGTCTTGTAGAACGTAAAGATACGAATTTTTGAAGAAAATGATAAAACGGCGGTCGGTTTTGTGGACGAGAAGGGGACGGTTTTATTATATAGGTATATGGGCAGACAGCCCCGAAGCGGTTGCAGGCAATAAGAAACCATATGTCCCCTAAAATCGTTGTAATATATGAAAATATTTTGATAATGCAGCATTTTTTTTTTACTCGAAAAACAGGTTGTATAAATTAAAATTTAATTCATTGGAAAATTGTGAGTAAAAAATAGGCGTTTTTATTTGCGTTAGCTAAAAAAAATAATACATTTGCTATATGTTACATTAATACGGTGATTTTAAAGATGTAAGTAGTTAAAAAATATTAAAAATAAAGACGCCGCTCCGTGAGCGAAACCCATGAATCGAATGAAATCTATTTAACCTAAAGTATTCAGATACAATGAAAAAGTTTTTCTCCTTTTTGCCGGCATTATTGCTGTGCTTTGCTTTCATTGCATGTTCCGATGACTACGATGTGTTGCCTGCATCGAAGCCCGAGGCTCCCACTGTCGAATTGAAGGTCGATACGCTTGACCAGTATAGCTTCTCTTTCACGGTCGCTTCCGCGAATGTCAAGTATGCTGCATGGGTATGGCAGACCGCCGATGCCGAGGCTCCCGATATCGATCTCATTTTGAGTCAGGGCAAGGTCGTGAAGGATAACAACCCTATCAAGATTAACAACCTGTCACCAGAAGGCAAGTATGTGGTCTATGCTGCGGCGCTGGGTCTCGACGGCACAAAGGCGCTGGCCACTCCCTTGAATGTGAATACCGGCAAGGAGACTTTCGTCGATGCCACGGAGATGGTCGATGCTTCCTACCGTACCGACAATCCTGCCCATGCCGGCCAGTATGAATTGACCATCGGCAAGGGTGAGATCAACAAATACGGCGAACCCGTCAATGAGGGCGACTATGTGTTGGCATTCAGCCTCTACAATGCCCCCGACAAGGATTTGAGCAAGATTACGCTGCCCAAGGGCGAATATAAGGTAGGTGCGTGCGGTGAGCCTTTCACCTGGATTCCCGAGGAGGGCATCTGCATGATTCGCATCAAGAACAAGGTGGAACTCTTCCCGTTGATTGACGGTCACATCTCGGTGGACCACAACGAAGGTGGTTATGTGGTTGAGGCCAGCACCCTGTTGGTTTCGGGCGAGCGTCGCCTGCTGCGTTACACCGGCAAGATTGAGTTTACCCAGACCGGTTTCTCGAACGACCGCTTCACCAAGCCCCAGAACGTGACTTTCGAAAACGTGGAGAAAAACTTCTTCTACGGCAACTGGACAAGACCTCATGCCGACGATATGAACCTCCATTTCTATTCGGGCAAGTTCAACGACAAGGGCAAGCAGATTCACGGCTACTATCTGAGTCTTCCCGTCTACATGGAGAAGGTGGCCGACCCGATGGATCCCAATGTTGCGCTTCAGGAGGGTACCTACACCATCACTCCGCGTCGTACCACTACCATGACCTCTATTCCCATGACCATCGAAAGAGGTTCTGCGGAGGATTTCTGGGGGCAGTTGATGGTTGTCGGTGCCAACATTACCTTCATCAACGGCCGCAACGGTCACAAGGAGCTGGGTATCCTCACAGAGGGTACCATGAAGGTAACGCGCTCGGGAGAGAAGTACAAGTTCGAGTTCAAATTCAAGACCGAAGAGGGTGTAGACATCGATGGTGTCTACGAAGGTCCCTTCAAACTGGAGAACAAGTGCGACAACGACAAGAAGCAGCCCCAGAAGCCGTGGAGCAAGGTAACAGAGGACCGCAAGTTGCAACTGCCTTCGGGTAAGGCTGCCGACCTCTATCTGATGGGTGATTACATCTATCCCGGTCTGAAGACCTGCATGCTGAACATTGCTCCCACCGAGAACAAGGGTGACATGTTCACCACCGAGTTCTTCACCAAGAGCGATCAGCTTGAACCGGGTACCTACACCATCGCCCGCAAGTTCGAAGCCAACCATGCACTTCCCGGCTGGCTGAACAGCAACGGCGGTGTCATCTACTCGTGGTATGGTGACATGTCGAGTGTCGTGGAGGAGAACGGCGAGAGCTACGTCACAGTCCTTGCTCCCATCGTCAGCGGTACATTCACCGTGACCAAGGAGGGTGAGAACTACAAGATTGTCTTCGACATGGTGGACGATGCAACACCTGCTCATAAGTTCACCGGCGAGTGGACCGGTCCTGTGAAGGTGACCGATTATCGTCAGCCCAACGCGGCCAATACCATGAAGCGTATGATGCGCCGATAGCGAAAATATCGGGAGCGGTCTTCGCTCGAAGCTCTCCCAATTCCGTGGAATACGGTTGTCAGTTGCGGCTGGCAACCGTATTCCTTTTTCTGTTGCGGTCTGCGGCGGAGGGGAACGGGACGGGCAGAATACGGAAAGAGTGCCGCCGAGAGGAACAATTTGCGGTGAAATGTTGTAATTTTATGCGCGAAATCGGAATTTAGATGTTTTCTTTGTGGCGTAAAAGCTGAATATACCTGTTATGAAGATACTGATTGTCGAAGATGAGCCTTCGTTGCGTGAGCTGATTCAACGCTCGCTGGAGAAGGAACGCTATGTGGTGGAGTCGGCCGCCGACTTCAAGAGCGGATTGCAGAAAATCGAGGACTACGACTACGATTGCATTCTGCTCGACATCATGTTGCCCGACGGTGACGGCCTGTCGCTGCTCGAGAGATTGAAGGCGCTGCGCAAGCGCGAGAACGTGATTATCATCTCGGCCCGGGATTCGCTGGAGGACAAGGTGGCCGGTCTGGAGCTGGGGGCCGACGATTACCTTCCCAAACCCTTCCACATGGCCGAGCTGAACGCCCGCATCAGAAGTGTTCTTCGTCGCAACCACCGCGACGGAGAGATGGATATCCGTCTGGGCAACATACGCATCGTCCCCGACAGCTTCAAGGTCTATGTCGACGGGCGCGAGCTGGAACTCAACCGCAAGGAGTATGACATTCTGCACTATTTTGTCACTCGTCCCGAGCGTGTGGTCAACAAAAGCACCCTCGCCGAATCGGTGTGGGGCGACCACATCGACCAGATTGACAACTTCGATTTCATCTACGCGCAAGTCAAGAACCTGCGCCGGAAACTCAAGGAGGCCGGTGCCACCGCCACACTCAAGGCTGTCTACGGCTTCGGCTACAAGATGATTGTTGAATCCTAAGCCCCCTCTTTCTTCCATGAAACTGATATACCGCATGATTATCCGCATCGCCGTGATGCTGACCATCGTCCTCGGCGTGTGGTCGGTCTTTTTCTATGTGGCGATGATTGACGAGGTGAACGACGAGGTCGACGACTCGCTGGAGGACTACTCCGAGTATATCATCATCAGGGCGTTGGCCGGCGAGGAACTGCCCTCGAAGAACAACGGCTCCAACAACCAGTATTACCTGCGTGAGGTGAGCGCTGACTATGCCCGTCAGCGCAAGGCCATCACCTATGAGGATGCCATGATCTACATCGAGGAGAAGTGCGAGACCGAGCCGGCGCGTATCCTCACCACCCTGTTCCAGAACAACGCCGGGGAGTTTTTCGAGTTGAGGGTGTTGGTGCCCACCATCGAGAAGGACGACTTGCGGAGTGCCATTCTGGGCTGGATTGTCTTCCTCTACGGGGTGTTGCTGCTCACCATACTGCTCATTTCGGCCTGGCTACTCCACCGCAGTCTGCGCCCCCTCTACAAACTGTTGGAGTGGCTCGACGACTATCGTATCGGCAAGGACAACGTGCCGCTGGACAATCCCACAGCCATCACCGAGTTCCGTCGTCTCAACGAGGCGGCCCGCCGCAATGCCGCGCGCAGCGAACAGCTCTTCGAGCAGCAGAAACAGTTTATCGGCAACGCCTCGCACGAGATGCAGACCCCGCTGGCAATCTGTCAGAACCGTCTGGAGATGCTCATCGAGGAGGAGTCGCTGTCGGAGCGTCAGCTGGAGGAGGTGGGCAAGACGCTCCGCACGCTGGAACACATCACCCGACTCAACAAGTCGCTGTTGCTGCTTTCGAAGATTGACAACGGCCAGTTTTCCGACCGTGTGCGCCTGTCGCTGGGGGAGGTGCTTCGCCGCTATGTCGACGACTACAAGGAGGTGTATGCCTACCGAAACCTCACACTGGAGGTGGTCGACGGGGGTGCCTTCGAGGTGGAGATGAACGAGACGCTGGCGACCGTGCTGGTGACCAATCTGCTGAAAAACGCCTTTGTCCACAACTGCGACGGAGGACATATCCGCATAGAGATTACCCCCTCGTCACTGACCTTCCGCAACAGCGGCGCGGAGGACGCCCTCGAGGCGGAGCATATCTTCGAACGCTTCTATCAGGGAACCCGCCGCGAGGGGTCCACCGGTCTGGGACTGGCCATTGCCGACTCCATTTGCAAGCTGGAAGGGCTCGGTCTTAGGTATCGTTTCGAGGGGGGCGACCACTGTTTCGAGATTACGCTCAGATAGTTGCTCCGCCGTTTTGTTGTCTTGTGCCGCAATGCCGAATTATCGGGTATTGCGGCATGTTTTTTGAGACAGGAGGGGTGTGGAGCATGGGTTGCGCCGAAAAAAATCGGCGGATTTTTCCAAAACGGTTGCCGATTCCCAAATCTTTTCAGAATCGCTGCCCATCTTTGCACCGTAAAAGAATTACTAACAATTTTAACACGACGAAAAACGAATATGAAAAAGTTACTTGTTTTGCTGGCCTGCCTGTTTGCCACCCATACCCTTGTCAAAGCCGACAACGATAAACCCATTCAGGTGAGTCAGATGCCTCAGAAGGCACAGACTTTCATTCAGCAGCATTTCGGTGACTGCAAGGTGGCGATGGCCAAGATGGAGAGCGATTTCCTGCAGAAGAGCTACGACGTGATTTTCACCAACGGCAACAAGGTGGAGTTTGACCGTCAGGGCGACTGGACCGATGTGGACTGCAAGTTTACTGTGGTTCCCGAGGCGATTGTTCCGGCAGCCATTCGCCGCTATGTGGCCGACAACTATCCCGATGCCACGATTGTGCAGATTGAGCTGGACCGCAGCAACTACGAGGTGCAACTGTCGAGCGGCTGGGAGTTGAAGTTCAACCCCGAGTTCCAGGTGATTGATATCGACAACTAATTATTAACCTTATAACTTGTAAAACAAATGACAACCATGAATCTTGGAAAATATTTTCTGTTGATGGCTGTGGCCGTGACCGGTTTCCAGAGCTGTGACGACGATGACAATATGGCCTATGTGCCGGAGGCGTTGAAGGAGGCCTTCTCGCAGAAATATCCTTCGGTCCACAACGAGCGTTGGGTGACTCGCGGCAATTACTATGTGGCCGGCTTCAGCCAGCAGATGCAGGAGTCGTCGGCGTGGTTCACCCCCGACGGCGAGTGGCAGATGACCGAGACCGACATCTCCTATGCCGCACTTCCTGCGCCCGTGAAGAGTGCCTTCGAGGGCAGCGAGTATGCGCGTTGGGAGGTCGACGACATCGACCGTCTGGAGCGTCTGAATCTCGAGACCGTGTATGTGGTGGAGGTGGAATCGGGCGAGCGCGAGATGGACTTGTACTACTCGGCCGGCGGAGTCCTCATCAAGAGCGAGATAGACACCGACGACGACTCGGCGCACTACCTGCCGATGGCATTGCCCGAAGTGGTGAAACAGTTTGTCGAGGAGCATTATCCCGGTGCGCTGGTGGCCGAGGTGGAGCGTGAGCACGGCCGTCTGGAGGTGGATATCCTCCATGAGCGTGTCGGCAAGGAGCTGACCTTCGGTGTCGACAACAACTGGCTGCGCACCTCATGGGAGGTGGCCGTTGCGACACTGCCTGCCAAGGTGACCCAGGCCATTTCCCAAGCTCCCCAATATACAGGTTACCACATCGATGAGGCTGACTTTGTGGAGACTCCCGAGGGTGATTTCTATGAATTGGAACTCGAAAAGGGCGAGTCTGAAATCAAGGTAAAAGTCACGGCCGAGGGCGAACTGATGGCATAGATCGTCCCTGTGTCGGGAAAATGGGAAAGCGGAGATAATCATTTGATTATCTCCGCTTTCTGCTTGTTCGTAAGTCCTGACGGACCGCCGATGGTGTCGCACGCTATCGTTTGAGCGATTTGGAGTAGTAGGGACCCACCACCTCGTAGTTGCCTTCGCCGTCCGTCCAGCGGCAGGTGGCAATCACGATGTTGTCGCCCTTGAGTCTTACGACGGCAAACGAACCCTTCCCGTCCTCGTCGGGCCAAGCATTGTTGACCTGGTAGATCTTATGAGAGCGGTATTTCTGAATACTCGGCTCGTGGGTGTGACCCACGAGGAAGGCAGCCAGGTTGTAACGGTCGAGCACATCGAACAGCGCCTCGCGTTCCTCTTCCGTCCACCAGCCCAAGGCCCACTCGTCGAATCCGTAGTGCTGGATATAGACCACGGGATTACCCTCGGAAGCATATTTGGTCAAATCCTCGGCCAGCCACTTCATGTTGCTCTCGCAATAGCCCGTGTCGCCCGAGTAACGGTGGGCCTGAATGAAATGCACGTCACCCACATTCCACGAATAGCTGCGGCTTTCGGGGTGGAGGTTGAGAATCTTGCCTTCGGAGAGTTTCTGCTGCAACAGGGAGTCGAGCAGACGCAGGTTGAGCATGCGGCCTTCGATGTTACGCACCGAATCCTGCGAGAAGGGGTCGATGTCGTGGTTGCCGTAGCCGGGATAGACGTCGTAGTGAATCTGTTTGTCGCCCTCGCCGCGGGTATAGCGGGAGAAATACATGTCGTGGATCACGGGCAGTGCCTTGTCGAACATGTCGCCGGCCACCGTCACGCCGTCGAGATGTTCCACCACCCCCATGTCGATACCGCCGGTCTTGGCGGGATCCACACGGAACTGCCCCTCCAGACGGTTCAGCGCACGGACATGGTAATACTGGTCGGTCTCGGGAGGAAGATCGAAATGGAGGTCGGCCACGACAGCAACGGTGACATCACGTTCGGGACGGTTGTCTGCACACGAAATGCCGCACAGAAGAGCCATCAACGGCAAAATAATTTTTTTCATATCGGATAAGTTTAAGTTTGGATTTGAAGTAAAGATATTAAAAAAAATGTTTTACTCCAAGCCCTGCATTCCGAATTTCGTCATACGGCCCAGATTAGCCGCGATAGAGGCAAGGACTGAAATCCGCGGATTTCAGTCCTTGCCCGTTTTTTTAGTGATAGGAGTCGAAGAGCTGCGAAGAGTCGGAGTAGGAGAGCAGAATGCGCATCACCTCATCGCCGTACCGCTCCATGAACACCTTGCCTATGCCCTTTATGGCCTTCAGCTCCGCAGGGGTCGAGGGCAGGGTGTTGGCAATGGCAATGAGCGGCTTCTGGTGGAGAATGACATAGGGCGGCACCTGCAACTCCGAAGCCTTGTCGTATCGCCACTGGCGCAGTTGCTCGAAGAGTTCGCGATGCTCGATTTCGGTCTCCTCGTCGTTCTCGGAGGAGGAATCCTCGTCACCGCTTCCCAACCCTTTGCCGGCCTTTTGCGAGGAGGCCAGTTCGGCAAAGTCCTTGTCGGGGTGCCTTACGGCCTTGTCCCACAACACCATCAGCTGCTCGGCCGTACGTTCGGGAATCTCCACCGACAACTCGGAGCGTTCACGTTGGAAACTCTCCATGTCGAAGCCCCGAAGGGTGTGGTGCCAGATGAAGAGCCGGGCAAAGAGGGCTTCGGTGAAGTTGGTGAAATATTGGCGGTTGAGCTTTTTCTTGCTCTTGTCGTCGAAATCCGTCGTGGCGGCCACCTTGACCAGCGGCAGGAGCAGTTCGGCACCCTTCTCCGAAAAATATTCCGAAGCCTTGCGCACCCGCTCCTGCAGATATTCCGAAGTGAGGTAGTCGTCGCCCACAATGCGGTCGAGCGACAGCGCGAACCTGCGTCCCACGTCGGCCAGCTCCTTCAGGGGTTGTTCTGCCTCGGTCCACTGCGTGAGGGCGCGAGTGAAGAGTCCCTCGAAGGTGAAGCGGATAAATTTGAGGTAGGTGTAGTAGTACCTCTGGAGTTGCGAGAGGTCGTAGAGGTCCTTGAGCCGACTGCGGTAGTACTCCCTGCGGTCGCGCTCCAGATCTTCGGGTGTGGGTTGTGAGGTGGTCACGAAGTCCGAAAATTCGTCGACCCTCAAGTCCTCGATGATGGAGTGGGGCGAAATTTTCTGACGCAGGACGATACCCTCCAGCGTGCGGCAGCGGCTCAGGGCCACATACACCTGTCCGTGGGTGAACGAGCGGCCGGCATCGATGACCGCCCGGTCGAAGGTCAGTCCCTGACTTTTGTGTATGGTGATGGCCCATGCCGTCTTGAGCGGATACTGAGTGAAGAGTCCGTCGACGGCCGACACGATTTCTTTGGTCTCCTCGTTGATTTCGTATTTCAGATTCTCCCACGGCAGCGGCTCCACATCAATCTCCTCGCCGTCGGGCAGTGTGACGCGGATATGGCTGTTGCCGATGTCGGTCACCTTGCCCAGTGTGCCGTTGACGTAGCATCTCTCGGGCGAGGGGTCGTTCTTGGTGAACATCACCTGCGCCCCCTTCTTGAGTACCAGCTCCACATCTTGGGGATACATGCTTTCGGGGAAGTTGCCCTCGATGGTGGCGCGGAAGGAGTATTCCGGCGAGTCGATGGCCCGGAGGCGGGAGTCGTTGATGTCGCGAGCGGCGTAGTTGTGGGTACAGAGGGTGATGCAGCCGTCGGGTGCATCGTAGTCGGGTCGGTAGCGCTCGTTGAGGCGTGAGAGCAGCGACGGAGTCATGCGGTTCTGCCTTACCGCCGCCAGAATGTCGATGAATTCGGAGTTGTTCTGACGGTAGATGGTCGACAGTTCGACCAGACGGTAGGGGTGGGTCTTCAACACCTTGGCATCGAAGAAGTAGGGCGAGTCGTAATAGCGGCGCATCACCTGCCACTCCTCGTCGCGCACCACGGGCGAGAGTTGCTGCACATCGCCAATCATCAGCACCTGCACACCGCCGAAGGGGCGGTCGCTGTGGCGCATCTTGCGCAGCAGGATGTCCAGCTCGTCCATGATGTCGGCGCGCAGCATGCTCACCTCGTCGATAATCATCAGGTCGATGGCGCGAATGATTTTCAGCTTCTTCTTGTGGAATTTGTAGCGTCCCTGTCGGTCGTGGGCCTGCACATGTTCGAACTCGGGCAGAAAGAGTCCGAAGGGCAGCTGGAAGAAGGAGTGGAGGGTGACACCTCCGGCATTGATGGCGGCCACGCCTGTCGGAGCCAGCACGATTTTGCGCTTGGGACACTCGTCGACCACCCGTTTGAGGAAGGTGGTCTTGCCGGTTCCGGCCTTACCGGTCAAAAAGATGTTCATGGAGGTCTGCGTGACATATTTCCACGCCAGCTCCAGCTCCTTGTTCTGCTCCAGATTCATAGATTCAAGCGAAATTAAAACCCTCAAAGGTACGAATTTTTGGGCGGATATCAGCCCCGAGGGGTGAAAAATCCCCGACTTGCAGGTCGGTGCATCGGGTGGGGATACTCACCTGAGGGGACGATTTATATTTCCGTTTCGTGTTGTGAATGTCGGTGGAAAAGCGTATTTTTGCAGCCGGAAAATAACTGTCGTGTGCCGTTGCAGAGGACTCTCCAACGGGCAAATTGACAGTGGGTTAGGTGATAAATGGCTGTGAACCAGCGGGTGGGGTGTCTCGAGTCGGGGTGTTGAAATCCTTGCCGCGGGACTTTCCTTCCAAAACGGAGATTTGCGGCCGATTGTCGGAAAAGGGAACTCCTCCTCCGACTCCGATTAGGGTTAGGTAACTGATAGAAAATGGCGCATGTAAAAGAGATGACAGCCGGTAAACCGCTGCATCTGATTCTGAACTTCACGATTCCCCTCGTTCTGGGAAATCTTCTGCAACAGACCTATTCGCTCATCGATGCGGCCATCGTGGGCCGCTATCTGGGCATCAACGCTCTGGCGGCCGTGGGTGCGAGTGCCTCGGTGATGTTTCTCATTCTGGGCTTCTGCGGCGGCTGCAGTGCCGGATTCGGTATCCCCATCGCGCAGCGGTTCGGTGCCCGGGACTATGTGACCATGCGCCGTCTGGTGGCCGTGAGTCTGAAGTTGAGCGGTGCGCTCTCGGTGGGCATTGCCATCGTCACGGGACTGTTGTGTGCCTCCATTCTGGAGTGGATGCGTACCCCTCGGCTGATTATGGACGATGCCTACATCTACCTGCTGATTACTTTCCTCGGCATACCTGCCACCTTCTTCTATAACCAGTTGTCGAGCATCATTCGTGCCTTGGGCGACAGCCGTACGCCGTTTCTGTTCCTGCTGCTGGCCACGGTGATGAATATCCTGCTCGACCTGTTGTGCATCATCGTGCTGGGGTGGGGTGTCGGTGGAGCGGCTGTGGCCACTGTCGTGTCGCAGGGCTTCTCCGCGCTGCTCTGCTACCGCTACATGTACCGCAAGTATCCCATTCTGCGTACCGATGCCGAAGACCGCCGTTTCCGTCCCGAACTGGCGCGCGAACTGCTGATGACGGGTGCGCCCATGGGACTGCAGTTCTCCATCACGGCTATCGGCAGCATCATGCTGCAAAGCTCCAACAATGCGTTGGGTACGGTGTGTGTGGCGGCCTTCACGGCAGGCATGCGCATCAAGATGGTCTTCCTCTGCATGCTGGAGAGCATCGGTGTGACGATGGCTACCTACGCCGGACAGAACTACGGTGCCGGGAAACCCGAACGCATCTGGCAGGGTGTGCGCTCGGCCGGAAAAATCATGCTGGTTTATGTCATGGTCATCAACTTCATCTTGTGGAACTACTCCGAGGAGTTCGCCATGCTGTTCATGGAGTCGTCGCAGACCGACATCATCGACAAGACGGCGCAGTATCTCCACATCACGGCGGTGTTCTATCCCGTGCTGGGCAGCCTCTGTATCCTCCGCTACTCGATTCAGGGGGCGGGCTTCACACAGTTTGCCATGTTGTCGGGGGTGTTCGAGATGGTGGCGCGCGGACTGGTCAGCGTGGTGGCCGTGCCGCTGTGGGGCTATGCGGCGGTTTGCTTCGGCGATCCCACGGCCTGGATTTTTGCCAACATCTTCCTCATTCCGGCCTTCGGTTATGTCTATCGCAAGCTGTGCCGTCGGCTGGTGACCCGCGAAAATCAGGAGATTTGACGGCGAGATTCTTCATAATAGGAATTTATTCATATTTTTGTCGCCAATATTTTTTACATCAATGAACAACAGATTCAAATACTTCTTGCTGACAGTGGTCAGCCTGCTGTCTTTCGCCGCATGTGGCGATGACAACGACATGACACCCGATGTGTCAGATGAGGTACTCAATATCACGGCATCGATTCTTGCACCCCGACCGCAGGGACGTGCCGCCGTCGATGCACAGGGCAAGGGCAGTTTCTCGCCCGACGACCGTATCACGCTCTTTGCGGCTGCCGATGCCGCTCCGTCATGGAAATCCTACACCCTCACATTGGGCGAGGGGGGCTGGACACCCCGAATCCTGTGGCGCGAAATCGGTGGTGAGCGCGCATCGTTCTCGGCCTTCTATCCCACGGTTGAGAGCGACGGTTTCACCCACTCTCCGGCCACCGACCAGCGTCGTCAGGCCGACTACGAGCAGTCGGACCTGCTCCATGCCACCACCCATACGGCACGCGGTGAGGAGGTGCAGCTGCTCTTCGGCCATCTGATGAGCCGCCTCTGCATCACGCTGAACAGTGACGGCTCGTTCTCTGACGAGGAGCTGGCCGCCGCGGAGATTCGAATCCGTGCGCGCAACGCAATCGGTGTCCGTGCGGCGGAACCCTGCCTCGGCGAATTGCAGGGCGATGTGCAGCAAATCATTCCCCACAACGAGGGGACGAAATTCTACGCTATCGTATGTCCCCAACCCGTCGACGAGCAGTGGCGGACACAGACCTGGATAGAGTTGAAGGTGGGCGAGCATCTGGTGAGCTACAAGGCCCCTGCACAGTTGGCCGACGGTACGGCGTTCGACGAATTGAAGTCGGGCATGCAAATCAATCTCAATATCGAGTTGAAGAAGAAGCCGGAGGAGTCGTGGAGCAACAGAACGGCGTGGGTCTATGGCATCAACAATCCCGATGTCGACACCTGGAAATATACCGATGTCTATCCCTCGATGGTCAAGGGTCTGAAGTGGGCGCCCGAATACGGCTGGTTCGACTGTAACAAGATGGACCCCGAGAATCATCAGAACCTCGACTCGCAGATGTGTTGGGCGGCGGCTTCGGCCAACTCGCTCTACTGGTGGCTGGCGCAGAACAAGGCCTACATCGACCGCTACGGCAAATATACGGGTCCCAACCAATACAAATCGCTCGATGCCGACATTTTCAGACTCTACCGCACGACATTCGGCAATGTGGGTGCCGACGTGGCGGCCGCTCTCGACTGGTTCATCACCGGAAAGTTCGGCATGCACTACAAGGAAGGAGCGGGATTCTTCCGCGAGGTGTTCGGTGAGGTGCATGTGTCACGCATCACCCGATTCTCGGAGCGTTCGTTGAGCGAAGAGTTGAAGTATGCCTTCACCCATAAGGAGGTCATCGAGTGTACGCTTGACTACCCCGGCACACTCACCCATGCCGTCTCGCTCTGGGGTGCCGACTTCGACGAGAAGGGCGAGGTGTGCGCCATCTACATCACCGACAACAATGACCGCGCCCTCGATGAGCAGTCCGAGTTTGTGGACTACAAGGGTCGGGAGATTACCCCTGCAGGCATTATCCGCAAGCAGGTGCAGAAGCGTGGCGATGTATTTTACATGGAGGGCAGTATGGCCGGGCAGTTCACCTTCCCCATCATTGAGCTGAACCTGTTGGGACTCCTGGAGAAGGAGTGGCAGGCCTACTTCGCCAAGCAGTAGACAGCTGGTCCCCGGATAAGAAGAGCGCCGTTCGACAACTAATGTCGAACGGCGCTCTTTGTTGGCAGTGACGGCCGCTGTTATGCCGTGCGGCTGTTCAGACCGTGGTGCTGGCACGCCGATGTTGTGAAACGGAGTTTCCTGCACAAGCCTTGTCGGGAGAGACGAGACTATTGCGTGGCGAGGTGGATAAAATCGCGGAATCTGATAGCGCGATTGATGCGGCGTGTTTTGACATAGTAGTGCTCGAAGGGGTGAATCAGCAGATGGCTCTCTCTGAAGCGCAGCCATCGGGGATTGAGGTCTCCGATACGGCAGCGGTCCAGGGCATCGGCATCCTTGAGTATGGCCATGACCTCATATCCCTCATCGCCGGGGTGTTGCCACTGGTGTCCCGAGTGTTGGATTACTGCATCGTGAATCATTTTCCGTTCGTTGTCCGTGATGCCGTACTTCTCCCAGATGTGGGAGAATCGGGGATAGGAGCGGTCTACGGCATTTTGTCCGTGTTGGGGTTCGCAGCCGTCGGTGAGCCGTGCCAGATCGTGGATATAGGCACCGCAGAACGCCAGAAAACCCTCACGCGGTCTGTTGAGCAGTTGTCCCAGCAGGGCGCACCCCATCATCACCCTGTAAATGTGGCCGAGACCATGAATGGGGGCATGTCGCTGCCGTAGGAAAAAGTGGTTACACAGGAAGAAGTCATCGGGATTGACGCCGATGAATGCCAGTGCCTGAAGGAGGCTTTGCTCTCTGTAGAAATCTTCGTTGGCCATACCGTCAGTCGTAATTGGGATTGGAAGGCAGGTCGGAGATGCGTTCAATGTTGCTTGTCGAATTTCCGATTAAGCACTCTTTATGACTCCGACCTGCCGAGTGCCCGGTGTCGATGTGTCCGGCCTCGATATACATGTC
>JAHHQN010000011.1 GCA_020026375.1 Alistipes sp.
AAAACGATAAAAATACAGAATACCATGAATGTAAAGATTGCCGAGGACTGGAAGGAGTTGCTGGCTCCCGAGTTCGAAAAGCCCTATTTCAAGACGCTGACCGACTTTGTGAAGGAGGAGTACGCCACCCAACAGATTTTTCCCCGTGGCAGCAACATCTTCCGCGCCTTCGACAAATGCCCCGTCGAGAAACTCAAGGTCGTAATCATCGGTCAGGACCCCTACCACGGTGAGGGACAGGCCAACGGACTCTGCTTCTCGGTGGCGGACGGCGTACCCTTTCCGCCCTCGCTGAAGAATATCTTTCAGGAAATCAACACCGACACCGGTGCGCAGATTCCCACCTCGGGCAACCTCGACCGCTGGGCCGAGCAGGGCGTGCTGCTGCTCAACTCCGTGCTCACCGTGCGTGCGCACATGGCCGCCTCACACGCCAACCACGGCTGGGAGCAGTTCACCGATGCCGTGGTGCGCGCCATCGCCGAACGCAAGGAGGGCATCGTCTACATGTTGTGGGGCAGCTACGCACAGCGCAAAGGCGCCATCGCCGACCCGCAGCGCAACTTTATCCTCAAGGCCGTACACCCCTCGCCCCTCTCGGCATACAGAGGGTTCTTCGGTTGCAGGCATTTTTCAAAGGCCAACGAATACTTGCAGAGTATTGGTAAAGAGCCTATTGTCTGGTAATCACGCTTCGGAGTGTTCGCGTTGCCTTTGAAAAATCCCTGCGGGATATTCACATTTCCTTCTTTCTCGGCTCTGCCGAGAGATATCTTTATATTCCCCTCTTTCTCTCCCCTTTGGAAAAGGGGAGATTCGCGCCTGCGGCGCAGGGATTACATGGGCCAACGAATATTTGCAAAGCATCGGAAAGACACCTATTGTCTGGTAATCACGCTTCGGAGTGTTCGTGTTGCCTTTGAAAAATCCCTGCGGACCATCTTTATATTCCCCTCTTTCTCTCCCCTTTGGGAAAGGGGAGATTCGCGCCTGCGGCGCAGAGCGGAAACCAACAAAAAAATAGGGAATACTCCTACCGAGCACACTGACAACCGCAGAGTGGAATGCGCAAAAAAATTTGTGGTTCGGAAAGAAGAACAGGTGAACAAAGGGCGGAAAATCGCCCCGCAGATTTTGCAATAAATTTAGAATGTCAATAACTTTAAAGTCCCTGCTTCGGCAGGGACTTATTGTTTGTCGACGTGTGGACGACAACACCAGGCGGCAAATCACGCACCAAGAGAGGTAAAACACACCAAACAACAGTCAATCAAATAAATACACACCATCATCTCACCCCTCAACATGAACTGAAAAAACCTGCAAAACCGTGGTTTCAACCCCACTTATCAACATTTTCGGGGTATTTTGTTCGGGGTGTTCATAGTTGTAAACCGCCCATAATTAGAGGATAAAGCGACAAATCGCCTCATCGAGTTATCAACACTTTTTACAGTGCATGTTCACAATGTTCATAACTCTGCGTGGTGTGCAGAACTCCCCTCCTCCATTGTTCACACATTGTCCACCCTTCGACCACGGCGGCCATCGAAAAAAATTGCGTCCTCTCCCCTCTCGCAAGAAAATTTACGGTCACCGTATCATTTCACCCCTCCAAAAAAAATTTCAGATAAATTTTATTCATCTGCCCCACCTCAACCGCACGCCCCGAAAATATTTTTCCGCAAAAAATTTTGAAGTCGGAAATATTTCGCTACATTTGCAGTGTACTACAATACTAACACACTAATAAATTTCAAAAAACAATACCGCGCGGTGAGGAGTCCTCACCCGACCGCACTAAAAATTCACGACCATGATTACCATCAACCATCTCAACTACGGCTACTCCCGTAAAACAAAGGTCTTCGACGACTTCTCGCTGACCCTTGCCCCCGGTCATATCCACGGTCTGCTGGGTTGCAACGGCGTGGGCAAAAGCACCCTGCTCAAACTGCTCTGCGGCGCACTCACCCCCCAAAGCGGCGAAATCTCCATCGACGGCTTCACACCGCGCGACCGTCGCGTAGATTTTCTGAGCAACATGATGATTCTCCCCGAAGAGATGCTTCTTCCGGCCGTCTCCATCGCCACCTACGCCAAGCTGACCGCCCCCTTCTACCCCAAATTCTCGTGGGACGACTTCCACAACCATTGCCGCGCGCTGGAAATCGACGAACACCGCTCGATGAGCGCCTTCTCCATGGGACTCAAGAAACGCGCCTACATCGCCTTCGCACTGGCCTGCAACACCGACTACCTCTTCATGGACGAGCCGACCAACGGTCTCGACATTCCCTCGAAGAGTATCCTGCGCCGTCTGCTGGCCTCGGTGGCCACCGACGAGAAGACCATCGTCATCTCCACCCATCAGGTCAGAGACATCGACACGCTGATTGACAATGTGGTCATCTGCGACACCCACGGTCTTGTGCTGAGCGCCGCGACCGATGCCCTGTGCCGCCACTTCGTCTTCGGCAAGACCCTCCCCGACGAGGAGCCGCTCTACACCGAGACCACCCCCATGGGCAACATTTCACTGACACCCAACACATCGGGACGCGAGACCCTGCCCAACATCGAGCTGCTCTTCAATGCCACGCTCCAACACCGCGAGGCCATCAACCGCATTCTGACACACGAATAAAAAACACCACAGACCATGAATACCTCATTCTCGTTGCAAAGAGTCGCACTGCTCTTCCGCAAGTTCTACACCGAGCGGAGAAACATCACCCTTTTGGGTTACTTCATCGTGCTGGCCGTCTCCGCCATAAATGCCTATTCCGCCACACCCGCAGTTCTGGACGACCAAATCCACTATTTCTTCTACAGTACCGCCACGGCCCTCTACATGGCATGGATTACCGGCGCCACCATCGCCACCACCTACTACCACCGCAACCGTCTGACCCGACTCGGGGCCATCACCCTTCCGGCCACCGTGGGCGAGAAATACACCTTCGTGTGGTTGCGCTCGCTGCCCGTGGCCACTGTGGAGTTCCTGCTGCTCATCTTCTTTGTGGCAGGGTGCAACAACCTGTTCAACCCCGCCAAAATCTCTCCCATGGTGCTGGTCACCGAGATTCTCGACAGCAAAGACTACATCGGCATGTTCCTGTTCCAATCCTTCCTGATGCTGGTACTCACCTACCGCCACCGTCAGACCACCGGCTGGCAGACCGTCGCACAAGTGGCCATGGGCATACTGATTTACATGGCGTTCACGTTTCTCAACACGGCATCGGTCAACGGAGTGTATTTCCTGTTCATGAACGGCACCATCTGCTCCACGACCGGAGACACCACCTCACTGGAGGTTGTGAGTTCGATGCCCGATGCCGATATATGGGCCAACTGTTTTTGGGTATTCGCCACCCTGTTCCTGTGGGCGGCCACTTATTTCAGATATAAAGAGGAGGAGGCACAATAATGGAGTACAACGACAACCAACCGATCTGGTTACAGATTTATGACCTCATGTGCGCACGCATCGCCGAGGGCAAATACCCCGCAGGAGAGCGCATACCCTCCATACGCGAGCTGGCGGTGGAGATGCAGGTCAACCCCAACACCATAGTGAGGGTCTACGAACGCATGGAGGGCGACAAGATGATTGCCAACCGCCGCGGCGTGGGCTACTTCACCACCGACACCGCACTCACCACCATCAACGAGGTGTGGCGCAAGGAGTTTATCGACAACGATGTCCCCCAATTTATCCAGCGCATGGAGCAGTTCGGGGTCGGCATCGAGGAGTTCAACCGTCTTTATCAAAACATCATCAACCATGAAAACAAGCACTAAAATCACCCTCATACCCATCATCATACTGGTCGTCATCACCCTTGTGTTCGCCGTCAGGGGCTACCGCTACCAGACCATGATGCGCAAGACCACCTACGCCACCATCGTTGCACAGCTCGACACCACGATTATCCGCACACTGATTGTCGACAGCGAGCAACCCTGCTGGCTCAACAGCAATCACCACAAGACCTATCGCCAGCGGCTCTCCCTGCGCGAGAACAGCTACCATACCGACTACTCCATCGCGGTGAAGGGCGACACGCTCTGCATCACGGGCAATGTGGGGGTCACCTTCTACTCCGACAGCGTGCAGCACTTCATTCTCAACGGCAAGGAGCGCATCGGATTGACAGACTACCTCTGACAAAGTCCCCCCGCCATAAGCATCTCTTCCCCCTCATCGCACATCGGTGACGGGGGATTTTTTTTGCATCAGCACATCAGCTTTCCGACAGACCCCCTCTCACCGCCCTGCGGCATGCACAAAAAAAATCACCCGAAACACTTTCATGTTTCGGGTGATCCAATATCTCATTAACCTTGTTCGTACCGTGGGAATTATCCGAGGTACGATTTCAATAACTTCGAACGCGACGAGTGGCGGAGTCTCCGTATGGCCTTCTCCTTGATCTGACGCACACGCTCGCGGGTCAGGTCGAACTTCTCGCCGATTTCCTCCAGCGTCATCTCCGAGCAACCGATGCCGAAGAAGTAACGGATAATGTCACGCTCACGCTCGGTGAGGGTCTCCAACGCACGGTCGACCTCAGTGGCCAGCGACTCGTTGATCAGGCCGCGGTCGGCGTTGGGCGAGTCGGTATTGACCAGCACGTCGAGCAGAGAGTTGTCCTCGCCGTCGGCGAAAGGTGCATCGACCGACACATGGCGGCCGGCCACACGCAGCGTGTCGGTCACCTTCTCCTTGGGCAGCTCCAGCTCCGAAGCCAGCTCCTCGGGCGACGGGGTACGCTCATGCTCCTGCTCGAAACGTGCAAAAGCCTTGTTGATTTTGTTCAGCGAACCCACCTGGTTCAACGGCAGACGTACAATACGCGACTGCTCGGCCAGAGCCTGAAGAATCGACTGACGAATCCACCACACGGCGTAGGAGATGAACTTGAAACCACGGGTCTCATCGAATTTCTCGGCTGCCTTGATCAGACCGAGGTTACCCTCGTTAATCAAGTCAGGGAGACTCAGACCCTGATTCTGGTACTGCTTGGCCACCGAGACCACGAAACGCAGGTTGGCTTTGGTGAGTTTCTCCAACGCTTCCTGGTCGCCTTTACGGATTCTCTGGGCGAGTTCTACTTCCTCTTCAACGGTGATAAGTTCCTCCTTACCAATCTCCTGCAAGTACTTGTCCAACGACTGGCTCTCACGATTGGTGATGGATTTAGTAATCTTTAACTGACGCATTTTCTACTATTTCTCCTTAAAAATAATCTCTCTTATCCTCATTCCGCCCACAAAAACTCTTCTACTCCACAAAGACGTAGCTTGCGCTTCTGCCGTTGGGATAGACACCGTCCATGGTCTCCATCCGTTCGGACATGCGGCGCAGATCGTCCAATGAATAAACCGGACGGTCGTTGATGTGGGTGATGACGAAACCTTCTCTCACCCTTGCTCTTGCGAGCAGACCTTCCTGCTTGACACCGATGACCTGCACACCGCCTCTTATCTCCAGCTGTCGGCACAGTTTCTCGCCTGCATCGCGGAATTTTCCGCCCAATGCCTCGATGATGTCGACACTCTCTTTTGACAAAAGTTCGGGCTTGTCGGCCTTATTACGCAAAACGACATCGATTTGTTTCATTTTTCCGTCTCTTTTTACCGATAAAATTATCTTATCGGAGGGTTTGTGACGTGCAATGAGTTCCTGCACGGCTGCCGACGACGAAATTTTGTGTCCGTCGATGGCCACAATCACATCACCCTTGCGCACACCGGCCTCCGAAGCGGCACCGCCGTCGATGACCTGCGCCACGTAGACACCGCCGATTTCGGTGATGCCCAGCTCCTTGCCCTCACGGTCGATGAAGTCCTGGTCGACAGGTGCGAAACGTATGCCGAGCAGTGCGCGCTGCACCACACCGTACTCCTTGAGGTCCATGACCACCTTCTTGACAATCGACTCCGGCACGGCGAACGAATAGCCGATATAGCTGCCCGTCTGCGACTTGATGAGGGTGTTGATACCCACCAGCTCGCCACGCGCATTGACCAGCGCACCACCCGAATTGCCGGGGTTGACCACGGCATCGGTCTGAATGAACGATTCGATACGGAAGTCGTTGGGTATAGCACCCAAATTTCGTGCCTTGGCACTCACGATACCGGCCGTGATGGTCGACTGCAGGTCGAAGGGCGAACCGATGGCCAGCACCCACTCACCCAGACGCAGCGCGTCGGACGAACCGAAAGGCAGTGTGGGCAAATCCTCGGCCTCGACCTTGAGCAGAGCCACATCGGTGGCCGAGTCGCGGCCGATGAGACGCGCCTCGAAGGCACGTCCGTCGTTGAGTTTCACACGCAGTTTGGTGGCACCGTCGACCACATGGTTGTTGGTGACGATGTAGCCGTCCTGCGAGATGATGACACCCGAACCGCCGGCCTTGCGCTCGCGGTAGCGCGGCTCGTTGTCATAGCCCTGAGGGATACCGAAAAATTCGAGGAACGGATCGTAACCGCGCTGCGGCACTTCGATCTGCTGCACGGCCTCGATGTTGACCACCGCCTTCACGGCATTCTCGGCCGCATAGGTCAGGTCGGGATACTTTCCCTCCTCATAAGCTGCGAAATGGGTACCCAGCTGGGGTGTACGTTCCACTTCGCGTTCTATATATTCGATTTGACGTTCCGAACTGTTTGCCACATACCATGAAGTGACTCCTCCGACAGCGGCAGAGAGTGACAATGCACCCAAAAATAAAAAAGCCTGTTTCATAATAGTTAAAAAAGTTTCACTGTTTTTCTCATTATTCGTAGGCGATTTATTCCATAAGCATTACTGATTTTGAGAATAGAACGGCCGTCGGGGTGCATTTATTATAAAAATTGTCAACAATTTTCTCCCCGCCCCAAAAAACATCGGGGTGTCGCTCTGGCAAAGCGACACCCCGACACGAAAAATATTTAATACTTGCTACTACAGTCCAAACTCCTGCTTGATCAGCTCCACGGCATCGAGTTTCTCCCAGCCGAAGAACTCGACCTCCTTCTCCACTTCGTGGCCGTTCTCCCAGACTTTCTCCACACGGGTGTAGGGGCGGTTGCCGAAATGGCCGTAGGAAGCCGTCGCCTCGAAGATGGGGTTCTTCAGACCGAAACGCTTGACGATGGCCGCCGGGCGCAGGTCAAAGAGCTTCGAGATGCGGCGTGCAATCTCGCCGTCGGTCATACCCTCCAGTGCGGCGGGACGCTTCGAGCGGTAGGTGTCGACATACACCGACAGGGGCTGTGCGATACCGATGGCGTAGCTCAGCTCCACCAGCACCTCGTCGGCAACACCTGCAGCCACCATGTTCTTGGCGATGTGGCGTGCGGCATAGGCGGCCGAACGGTCGACCTTCGACGAATCCTTGCCCGAGAAGGCACCGCCACCGTGGGCGCCGCGACCTCCGTAGGTGTCGACAATAATCTTGCGGCCGGTCAGACCCGTGTCGCCGTGAGGACCTCCGATGACAAACTTGCCCGTGGGGTTCACGTGGAGGATATACTCCTCGCCGATGAGGTCGGCCAGCTGGTCGTTGGCACGCTCCAGACGTGCCTTCACACGCGGAATGAGAATCGTGCGCACGTCCTCGCGGATTTTCTCCTGCATCATCTTCTCGGCCTCTTTCTCCGACAGACCCTCACCGGCCTTGATGAACTCGTCGTGCTGGGTCGACACCACGATGGTGTGGACACGGAGAGGTTTGTTGGTCTGCTCGTCGTACTCGATGGTCACCTGCGACTTCGAGTCGGGACGCAGATAGGTCATCACCTCGCCCTCGCGACGGATAACGGCCAGCTCCTTGAGAATCACATGGGAGAGAATCAGTGTGGCGGGCATGAACTCGCGGGTCTCGTTGCAGGCATAGCCGAACATGATACCCTGGTCGCCGGCACCCTGCTCCTCCTCGGTCTCGCGCACCACACCCTGGTTGATGTCCGACGACTGCTCGTGGATAGCCGACAGGATACCGCACGAATTGGCGTCGAACTGATATTCACTCTTGTTGTAGCCGATGCGGTCGATGACACGACGCGCCACGCCCTGCACATCGACATAGGCGTTCGAGCGCACCTCGCCTGCCACCACCACCAAACCTGTGGTGCAGAGGGTTTCGCATGCTACCTTCGAATTGTTGTCGCGACGCAGAAACTCATCGAGAATGGCGTCCGAAATCTGATCTGAAACTTTATCGGGGTGGCCCTCAGAGACCGACTCCGATGTAAACAAAAAGCCCATTATTATACATTATTTAGGGTTAAACAAACGTATAAAATGGGAAAAATTGGCTGCTTGAATAAAAAATTAGCTGTTTTAGCGATTTTTTATTGTGGTTGCAATCAGTCAAATCTTTCCACATCTCCCTGATTTTTAAATCGGGACGACAAAGGTACGAAGTTTTTTCGGATTATCAAAATCCTGAAGTCACACCGACCATTCTCCGATTGTTTTTTGCTTTGGCGCACCTCCGCCGCCCGACCTTACGGACAAAAAAAAGGGACGACCCTCCTCTGCGGAAGGTCGCCCCATTATATAAAGGTATCCCTGTTTTCGGTTTACTTGCCGAGCATCTTCTTCACCTCCTCGGCCACGGTCTCGCCGTTGTAGCCGAACTTCTCGTCCAGCACCTTGTAGGGAGCCGAATAACCGAAGTGGTTGAGTCCGTGAATCATGCCCGACTCACCGACCAGACCCATGAGGTTGACCGACAGACCCGAAGTCATACCGTAGCGCACGATGCCGGCAGGCAGCACGGTGTCCTGATACGATTTGGGCTGGTCGCGGAAGAGACCCTCACTCGGCACGCTGACCACGCGCACCTGAATGCCCTCCTTCGCGAGCAGTTCGGCACCGTCGATAAGGGTCGACACCTCCGAACCCGAAGCCACCAGCACGGCAGCCGGTTTGGCAGCGTCTCTGACCACATAACCGCCCTTCGAAATCTGGGCAGCCTCCTCGCGGCGGTTGTTGCCCAGCGAGGGAATCGACTTGATGTCCTGACGCGAGAAAATCAGCGCCACGGGACGCTCCTCCTCCATGGCCACCTTCCAGGCCATCACGGCCTCGTCGCCGTCGGCAGGACGCAGAACGACCATCGAACGCTCGCCACGGTGATTGTGGAGATGTTCCATCAGACGAATCTGGGTCTCATGCTCAATGGGCTGGTGGGTAGGACCGTCCTCGCCCACGCGGAACGAGTCGTGCGACCATACGTAGATGACATGCAGACGCATGAGTGCCGACAGACGCACGGCTGGCTTCATGTAGTCGGAGAACACGAAGAAGGTACCGCACGCGGGAATCACACCGCCGTGCAATGCCATACCGTTCATCACGCAGGCCATCGTCAGCTCCGAGACACCGGCCTGGAAGAACTTGCCCGAGAAGTCGCCCTTCTCGAAGGCCTTGGTCTTCTTCAAGAAGCCGTCGGTCTTGTCGGAGTTGGAGAGGTCGGCCGACGACACAATCATGTTGTCGATTTTCTCGCCATAGACACCCAGCACGGTAGCCGAAGCGGCACGGGTGGCGCCGTTGGGCTTTATCTCGATGGATTTGTAATCGATGTCGGGGAGTTTGCCCGAGAGGAAGTTGTCCAGCTTGCGCGCCAGGTCCTTGTTCTCCTGACGCCAGTTCTTCTCCACCTCCTTGCGCTCCTCGCTCCAGGCCAGCAGCTGCTCGCGGCGTGCGGCAAACACCTCGCGGCTCTCCTCGAAGTAGGCGAACGGATCGTCGACATCACCGCCCAGGTTCTTCACCGTGGCGGCCAGATCGGCACCGGCCTTGCTCAGCGGCTGGCCGTGGGTCGACACCTGATCCTCGTAGCTGGTGCCGTCGGCACCTATGGCACCCTTGGCCATGATGGTGCGGCCGACGATGAGCGTAGGACGCTCCTTCTCCTCGTTGGCGGCCTTCAGCGCGGCACGAATCTGCTCGATGTCGTGGCCGTCGATGGTAATCACATTCCAACCCCACGCCTGATATTTCATCTCGACGTTCTCGCCGTCCACCTCGTCGACCTTGGTCGAGAGCTGCACATTGTTGGCGTCGTAGAACATGATGAAATTCGACAAACCGAGGTGACCGGCAACACGACCCACACCCTGCGAGATTTCCTCCTCGACAGCACCGTCGGAGATGTAAGCATAGGTCTTGTGAGCCATCCACTCGCCGAAACGGGCCACCATGAAACGCTCGGCGATAGCCGCGCCCAATGCCATGGCATGACCCTGACCCAGCGGTCCCGAGGTGTTCTCGATACCGTGCATCACGTCGGCTTCGGGGTGACCGGGAGTCACACTGCCCCACTGGCGCAACGACTTGAGGTCATCGACAGAGTAGACACCGGCCAGAGCCAGTGTGCCATAGAGCATCGGAGACATGTGTCCGGGATCGAGGAACATACGGTCTCTGAACGGATAGGCCAGGTTCTCGGGATTGTATCTCAAGAACTCGGTGTAGAGTACCGTCATGAAGTCGGCACCGCCCATAGCACCACCGGGGTGACCCGATTTTGCCTTTTCAACCATTGCTGCAGCCAGAATTCTGATGTTATCGGCGACACGCGTAAGTTTGGAATTTGTAGACATATTAATTAGTTTATAATTTTAAGTAGATACTTTCTCTGTCGGTATATCTCCCGGCCGGAACGCCACAGAACGCAGATTGGAGTTCCCACCCATTCGTTGTGACGGACAAAGCGTCACAAGACCAATACAAATATATAATAAAAAACTGTTAACTCTGCTGATTTACGGCAAGAATATTCGACTTTTCAATCTTTTTTGCCGCGTAGTCACGGGTAACGGTGAATTTGTCGGGCTGCTCCGAGGGGATTTCGAACATCGCGTCCATCATCACCGCCTCGCAAATCGAGCGCAGGCCTCGCGCGCCGAGTTTGAACTCCACGGCCTTGTCGACAATGTAGTCCAGTGCCTCGGGCGAGAACTCCAGCTCCACACCGTCCATCTCGAAGAGACGCACATACTGCTTGATGATGGCGTTCTTGGGTTCGGTGAGAATCGAGCGCAGGGCCTCACGGCCGAGGGGCTGCATGTAGGTCAGCACGGGCATACGACCCACCAGCTCGGGAATCAGTCCGAACGACTTCAAATCCTGGGGGGTGATGTACTGCATCAGGTTGCCGCGGTCAATCTTGTCCTCGTTCAGACGGCCGTAACCCACCGCACGGGTGTTCATGCGCTGGGCAATCTTGCGCTCGATGCCGTCGAACGCACCGCCGCAGATGAAGAGAATATTGCGGGTGTCGACCTGAATGTACTTCTGGTCGGGGTGCTTTCTTCCGCCCTGAGGGGGTACATTGACGATGGTACCCTCCAGAATCTTGAGCAGCGCCTGCTGCACACCCTCACCCGACACGTCGCGCGTGATGGAAGGGTTGTCGCTCTTGCGGGCAATCTTGTCAATCTCGTCGATGAAGACGATACCGCGCTGCGCCAGTTCCACATTGTAGTCGGCCACCTGCAACAGACGCGAGAGAATGCTCTCCACATCTTCGCCCACATAGCCGGCCTCGGTCAGCACCGTGGCATCGACAATGGTGAACGGCACCTTGAGCAGTTTGGCGATGGTCTTGGCCATGAGGGTCTTGCCCGTACCGGTCGAACCCACCAGCACCACATTCGACTTGTCGATTTCCACCTCGTCCTTTCGGGGGGTGTGCATCAGTCGCTTGTAGTGGTTGTAGACCGCCACCGAGAGGTAACGCTTGGCAGCGTCCTGACCGATGACATACTGGTCGAGGAACTCCTTGATTTGACGGGGTTTCATCAAATCCTCCTCCTTGAGGGGTACAGGGCCCTTGCTACCGCCCTCCTTCTGCCCCACCATCTGATTTTCCTCCATGATGGTGTAGCCGTTGGCGATACAGCGGTTGCAGATGTTGGCACCGTTCATGCCCTGGAACATCACCTCCACTTCCTCGCGGCCTGCACCGCAGAACGAGCAGCGGTCACCGCCCTTGTCGTTGCCGTTGTTCTTGTTGTTATTCTTGTTTTGAGACATTTTTCACACGTTTGGTTAGTACTTCGTCGATAAGTCCGTAGTCACACGCCTCCTGGGCGGTGAGCCAGTAGTCGCGGTCGGCGTCCTTCTCGATTTTCTTCACCGACACTCCCGAATGCAGCGAGAGGATATTGTAGAGTTCCTTCTTGGTCTTGATGATTTCGCGCGCCGTGATTTCGATGTCCGAAGCCTGACCCTGCGCGCCGCCCAGCGGCTGGTGAATCATCACACGCGAATGAGGCAGGGCCGAACGCTTGCCGGCCGCACCTGCCGTGAGCAGCACGGCACCCATCGAGGCGGCCAGACCCGTGCAGATGGTCGACACGTCGGGAGCCACCAGCTGCATGGTGTCGTAGATACCCAGTCCGGCCGACACCGAGCCGCCGGGCGAGTTGATATAGAGCATGATGTCCTTCTCGGGGTCCACCGACTCCAGGAAGAGGAGCTGGGCCTGAATGATATTGGCCGCATCGTCGTAGATGGGCGCACCCAGGAAGATGATGCGGTCCATCATCAGACGCGAGAACACGTCCATGGTGGCCACATTCATGTGGCGTTCCTCGATAATGGTAGGCGACACATAGCCTGCGCTCACCGACTGGAAATCATGCAGTTTCAGCGAGCTGATGCCGCATTTCATGCGGGCATATTTTTCAAATTCCGACATATAGCGATTATTTTTCACAAAAAGGACTTTGCAAACATCACGCCTGCAAAGTCCAAAGTTATGCTTTATTGGGATAAAATACTAAAGCTCGTTGGCGATTTTTGCGAACTCATCAGCCGAAATCTCCTTCTCAACGACCTTGATTTTCTGCTTCACGTCCTCAACCACCTTGGTCTCGTAGAGCTTCTCGTAGATTTTCTGACCCTGCTGCTTGTCAGCGAGCAGCTTCTCCACATAGCCGGCCAGCATCTCCTCGGGAGCCGAAGGCATGCCGTACTGTGCGAACTGGGCAGCTGCCAGCGCCTTGGCCTCGGCCTCGGCCTCCTCCTTCGATACCGAGAGCTTGTCCTCGGTGATGTAGTGCTTCTGGATAAAGTTCCAGGTGTACATCTTCAGGAACTGGTCGAACTCCTTGTCGATGTCCTCCATCGAGAACTTGCCCTCGTTGATGGCGAACAACCAACGCTTCAGGAAGCCCTCGGGCATCTTCAGACCTGCCTTCTCCAGGAGGAAGTTTCTCATCTGGAGAGTGAACAGGAAGTCGCTCTCGCGCTTCAGCTCGCTCTTGATGTCCTCATCGAGGAACTTCTCGAACTCCTCGGCCGACTTCACGTTGCCCGAGGGGAAAGCCATCTTGAAGAACTCCTCGTTCAACTCGGGCTCTGCGAACTTGCGGATTTTGGTAATCTCCAGCGAGAACTCGGGGTTGATGCCCTCCAGCTCGTTCTCCTTCACCTGAAGGATTGCGGCGCGCTGTGCGGGAGTCTTGTAGAGGTCGTTGATGTTGACAGTGGTCTTGAAGCCCACCTTCTGGCCGATGAAGGGCTTGCGCTCCTCCTCCGACATCGAAATCAGACCTACGTATGCGTCAGCGATGTTCATGTCACCGTTGTCGAGCGTTACCGACAGTGCCTCGTCGGAGGTTACCTCCTCGGCGTCAACCAGACGGCCGTAGCGGCGCAGGTAGTTGGTGCGGTAGTCGTTGTGCATCTTCTCGTCCACCTTGATGGCGTTGTAAACCACCTCGTCGTTCTCCGAGAGGGCGATTTCCACCTTGGGAGCCTCGCCTACCTCGAATACGTACTCGAACTCGGTGCTGTTCTCGAAATCGAGAGCACCCTGCTCCTCGGCGCCGATGATGTCGCCCAGGATCTCGATTTTCTCGTTCTGGAGATACTCCGAAGCGGCCTCCCAAGCCTTGCGGTAAGACTGCTCTGCAACCACACCTCGGCCGTACATCTTGCGGATAACGCCCATGGGTACCATACCACGACGGAAACCGGGGATTTCCGCCTTACGACGGTAGTCACGAAGGTTCTTCTCTACCTCCTGACCATAATCCTCCTCAACTACAGTGACTTTAAGAAGCGAATTATTCTCTTCGCGCTGTTCTCTTACAATCTTCATAATGAATATATTATATTTGTTATTTCTCCGTATGATTTTAACAATCGGGTGACAAAGGTACTAAAATAATCTTTGAAGCACAACATCTTTTCCCTATAAATTAGTATCTTTGTACATTATTTTAAGGCTGAAATGAAAATTCGAAGCATACTTTTACTCTGCATGACCGCCCTGACGGCCTGCGCCGGCGGAAGCAGCCGCATGAAGGCCACATCGGCCGATGCCGCATCGCCCGCCCCCGAACCGGTGGAATACACCTTCAGGGTGAAGCAGTCGTGGCCGCACTCCACGAGTGCCTACACCCAGGGTCTCCAATATCTCGACGGTCTGTTGTGGGAAGGCACGGGACTCCACGGCCAATCGGTGGTGCGTACCACCGACCTCACCACGGGCAAGAGCCGCGAGCTGGCCCGCCTGCCCCAATCGGAATTCGGCGAGGGCATCACCATCTTGGGCGACAGTCTCTACCAGCTCACCTGGCAGGAGAACACCTGTCACCTCTACCGCATCACCGACCGCGGACTCGACAAACTGCGCGACTTCCGCTACACGGGCGAGGGTTGGGGCATCACCTCCGACGGCCAACGGCTCTACATGTCCGACGGCTCGGAGAACCTCACCGTCCTGCACCGCGACAACTTCCGCCGCGAACGCCGCATCACCGTCACCCTCAACGGCGAACCGGTACACTTCCTCAACGAGCTGGAGTGGATCGAGGGACGGATATGGGCCAATGTCTACACCACCGAGCAGGTGGTCATCATCGACCCCCAAAGCGGACGCGTCGAGGGCATTGTCGACCTGACGGGACTCCTGCCCGAGAAGGAGCGCACCGCCACCACCGATGTGCTCAACGGCATCGCCTACGACAAGGAGCAGAAGCGCATACTGGTCACGGGCAAGAACTGGAGCAAGGTTTTCGAAATAGAAATAATCCCACGATAGATGGCTGCAACACCCCATACCCCCGAGTGTGCCGCACGGCACCCCTTCCGTCCGCTCCATGAGGGACGACTGGTATTCCCCGACTTCGATGTGCAGGACGTGCAGCCCTACATCGACTGGCGGCTTCTCTACGACGAGTACGGTGCGGAGGCCGGCAGCGACCGTGCGCTCCAGCTCCACGAACGCGCCACCGCCCTGCTGAAACACATCGCGGAACAACGGCTGCTCAAACTGCAGGCCGTCATCGGCATATACGCCGTCCGCCCCGAAGGCGACAACCTGCTGCTCACCGACACCAGAGGCCACACCACCCGTCTGTCCTCCTGCGGCGCACTCGGCTCCCGTCTCTCGCCCTCGGGCGACTACATGGGCTGCTATGCCGTCACGGCAGGCATCGGTCGTCGAGAGCTGTGCGCCAAGTATGCCATCGAGGAGGACGACTCCTCTTCGGAACTGACGGCCGCTCTGTCCCGACTGCTCACCCGCGCCTTCGCCGAAGCACTCCACACCTTCGTGCGCCGCGAGATGTGGGGATATGCCGCCGACGAGCGGCTCACACCCCGACAAATCGCCGACCGAGAGTATCGCGGCGAGCGTATCGACATCGGCACCCCGTCGCTTCCCGACCCCGCGCTGCGCGACGCCCTCCACGGCCTGCTGGCCGTGGGACTCACCACCGAGATGCAGCTCGACGCAGCACACAACCCCTCGCCCGAGGAGAGCCTCTACGGTGTCATGCTGGCCGACCGCCGATAACCGCAGCGAAGAACACCCCCTGCGCCCCCACGGCGCGCCGACTTCTTCCCTTCCCCTCCCGATTTGAATGAACGAACGAATACTCCGCCCCGCGCCCCACGGCCGCGGCGGATATTACGAATAATTTGCAAAAGTCCTATTTTCAATGAAACCAGTTGAATTTCGTCGTCACCTCCACTCCCACCCCGAACTCTCGTTCGAGGAGCATCACACCGCCGAGTTTATCGACCGTGAGCTGGCCAAGCTGGGTATCCCCCACCGCATGATTGCCGGCACAGGTGTGCTGGCCTGGATCAGAGGTCAGGCGAAGCACTCCGACAGCAGAGCCGTGGTTCTGCGCAGCGAGATTGACGCGCTCCCCATTCGGGAGCAGAACACCTTTGAGTGGAAATCACAGAACGAAGGCGTGATGCACGCCTGCGGCCACGACATACACGCCGGCGTGCTTTACGGCGTACTCCAGAAACTGCAGGAGAACCCCTCCTTCCGCGGCACGGTGCTGGGTCTGTTCCAGCCCGGCGAGGAGTGCAACCCCGGCGGTGCGTCACTGGTGCTGAAGGAGAACCCCTTTGAGGAGTACGACATACGCGCCGTCATCGGCGAACATGTCGAGGGGCAACTCGAGGTCGGCACACTGGGATTCCGCAGCGGCAAGTACATGGCCGCCAGCGACGAGCTGCGCTTCACGTTCCACGGTGTGGGCGGCCACGGCGCCATGCGCCACCTGATCAAAGACCCTGTGGCGGCAAGCGCCGAGTTCCTCACCCGCCTGCTCTCGCTCAACAGCGAGGAGTGTGTGGTGTCGGTGGGCAAGGTCGAGGCCAAGGGTGCCACCAACGTGATTCCCGACAAGGTCTACATGGAGGGTACGCTGCGCACCTTCGACGAACGCGAGCGCAAGATTATCCACAGCCGCATCGCCAACATCGCCGCCGAAACCGACTCGCGTTTCGGTATCCGCACCGAGATTGACATCAACCACGGCTATCCGTCGGTGGTCAACGACGAGGTGCTGGTCAAAATCGCCGTGGCACAGGCCAAGGCCGAGGGCCGCACCGTCGAGATGCTGCCCCTGAGGACCACGGCCGAGGATTTCGGATTCTACTGCACGCGCTACCCCTCGCTCTTCTACCGTCTGGGCGTAGGCACCGCGGCAGGACGACCCCACACCGGCACCTTCTCGCCCGACGAGGGGGCTATCGATGTGGGCATTGATTTCATGTATAAGTTGACCCTCAATATATTGGAGAGATGACAAAGAAAAACAAAACCACACGCTCCACCGGTGGAGCAAAGAGAGACGACCGCGCGGCCATGATTCTGAGCCTGTTCAGAGAGTCTCCCAACAACAAATTCTCGCTCAAGCACCTGGCTTCGGCTTCGGGCGGAGCCACCAAGGAAGGTCGTCGCGAGACCCTCGCCATACTCGACCGCCTCTTCGAGGAAGGTATCGTCGAGGAGTGCTCGCGCGAGAAATACCGCCTCACCCAGCAGCACCTGCCCCACTACGAGGGCATTGCCGACATGACCTCCAAGGGTTCGATTTACGTGAGGGTCGAGGGTCTGGAGAACGACATCTTCGTCGACCAGCGCAACACATCGAACGCCCTGAACGGCGACAAGGTGGAGGTGGCCGTGGTGATGAAGGAGCGCAGCGGCCAGATGAAGGGCGAAATCGTCCGCATCGTGGAGCGCTGCCGCAAGCCCTATGTGGGTGTTGCGGAGGTGGGCGCCCACCAGATTTTCGTACGCCCCGACTCGCGCCGCATGCCCATGGACATCTACCTGCCCAAAAGCCAGTATCCCGAGGTGAAGGACCGCGAGAAGGTGGTGGTGCGCATCGTCGACTGGACCCCCGGCAGCAAGAGCCCCGTGGGCGAGCTGGTCGAGGTGCTGGGCATGGCCGGCGAGAACGACACCGAGATGCACTCCATATTGGCCGAATACGAACTCCCCTACCGCTTCGAGAAGGAGGTCGAGGAGGCGGCCGAGCATCTCGACGGCAAGATTACACAGAAGGAAATCGACTCGCGCCGCAACTTCATCGACGTGCCGACCTTCACGGTCGACCCGGCCGATGCCAAGGACTTCGACGACGCGCTGTCGGTCAGAAAGGTCGGCGACGGAGTATGGGAAATCGGTGTGCATATCGCCGACGTGTCGTACTATGTGCGCCCCCACTCCATCATCGACGACGAGGCACTCTCGCGCGGTACGTCGGTCTATCTGGTCGACCGCACCGTGCCGATGCTGCCCGAACGACTCTGCAACGAACTCTGTTCGCTGCGTCCGCATGAGAACAGCCTGAGCTTCTCGGCCGTGTTCACCATCAACGAGAACCTCGATATCCTCGACGAGTGGTTCGGCCGCACGGTCATTCACTCCGACCGCCGTTTCACCTACGCCGAGGCGCAGGAGATTATCGAGACCGGCAAGGGCGACTATGCCGAGGAGATTCTCACGCTCAACCGTCTGGCACAGGGTCTGCGCGCCCAGCGTTTCAAGAACGGCGCCGTGTCGTTCGAGCGCGAGGAGATGAAGTTCAAGCTCGACGAGTCGGGACACCCCGTGGGCGTCTACTTCAAGGTGCAGCAGGAGGCCAACCAGATGATCGAGGAGTTCATGCTGCTGGCCAACCGCCGTGTGGCCGACTTCTGCGGCCACCGCATGAGCGACCACGGCCGCCGCGTCAAGCGCACGATGGTCTACCGTGTCCACGACACCCCCGACGAGGAGAAGCTCGAGCGTTTCCGTCAGTTCATTCTCCGCTTCGGCCACATCTTCAAGGCCACCAAGGGACGTGCCGTGACCAAGGAGATGAACAAGCTCTTCAAGCAAATCAAGGGTTCGACCGAGGAGAACGCCGTGACCACGATGGCCGTGCGCTCGATGGCCAAGGCCTTCTACACCACCGACAACATCGGCCACTACGGTCTGGCATTCAGCGACTACACCCACTTCACCTCACCCATTCGCCGCTACCCCGACGTGATGGTCCACCGCATTCTGGCCCACTACCTGTCGGGCGGCAAGTCGGTGGACAAGGAGTCGCTCGAGGGACTCTGCCAGCACTCCTCCGACCGTGAGGTGGTGGCTGCCGAGGCAGAGCGCGCATCGATCAAGTACAAGATGGTGGAGTTCATGAACGACCATCTGGGCGAGGAGTTCGACGGCCATGTGTCGGGACTCACCGAATGGGGCGTCTATGTCGAGCTGGAGGAGACCCACATCGAGGGTATGTCGTTCCTGCGCGACATCGCCGGCGACTTCTTCGAGTTCAATCCCGAGCAGTATGAGATGGTCGGCCGTTCGTCGGGTCTGCGCCTGACGCTGGGCGACCCCGTGAGAGTGAGGGTCAAGAACGCCGATCTGCAAAAGCGTCAGCTCGACTTCGAGCTGCTCCTGCCCCAGTTGCAGGGCCGCGAGGGCGAGGAGGGCAAACGCCGCCGCTTCACCCCCCGCGCCTCGAAAAACAGCCGCAAAGAGAGAGGCGAGCGCCCCAGCCGCGCTCCCAAGGGCGAGAAACCGCAACGCGAAAATGAGGGTCGTGGCGACAAGTCGAAACGTTCGTCACGCAAAAGAAGACGATAACCCTCCGCTTCCATCAAATGCAAAAAGAGAGCGACCATGAGGTCGCTCTCTTTTTTTGGGGCTGACATACCCTTTTTGTGCCGTGGCGGCACCCCTGCAAGGCCGCAGCCTACAACACATGGTCGGCCAGCACACGCTGCAACTCCAGCGCGTTGACGTCCTTGCCCAACTTCTGCTCCAAAGGCTGCTCGCACCCCTTGATCCAGATTTTAAGGTCGGAATCCATGTCGAACGTGCCGGCCGTCTCCACCGAGAAACGCACCACCGAACCGTAGGGTATCGACTGATACTCGCGTTTCTTGCCCGTCACGCCCTGCACGTCCTGAAGTATGACGCGCTTGTTGGTGAAGATCCACTTGTCGCGAATGAGGCGGTAGGCCTTTTCGATTTTCTCGCCACTGCACAACAGGGGTCCGTACTCCTCCTGCAGTTTTTCGATGCTCATCTCCGACGAGTTGCCGAAGATGGTGTTGATAAGTCCCATAGTATTTCTATTTTGGCATAATGCAAAAAAAGAGGGTCTGTCGTCAGTGGCAGGCCCTCTCATTTTCGAAGTTTTATATCTCTTAAGACCCGAATTAAGCGATTGCCGAGTTAATCAGGAACACGGCAGCCACGGTCAAGATGGCATACAACTCGGGGAAAGCGGCCAGAATCAGGGTCTTACCCATCACGTCGTGACCGTTACCGATGGCAGCGATACCGTTGGCGCAAATCTTTGCCTGATAGTACGACGAACCGAGGCAGACAACACCCATCAGCAGACCGGCACCGAAGATGGCGGCACCCTGCATGAGTGTAATTTCGGGAGTGATGGCACCCAGCATGAGGAAGAAGCCCACGAAACCGTAGAGACCCTGAGAACCGGGAACGGCCGAGAGAATCATGTAGCTACCGAACGCGTTGCCGTTCTTCTTCATGGCACCGACAGCAGCCTGTCCTGCGATAGAGGTACCGACACAAGATGCCAAACCTGCAAGGCCGAGCATGATAGCCAGACCTACGTAAGCCAAAATAATTTCCATAGTAGTAATTGATTAATTGTTTGTTATTGTTTTTCTATAAATTTTAGTCTTCTTTATCCATTTTACGTAACGGATTGAACGCGCGTGTGGCCATCTCGAAACCGGCGTTCTTGTAGAACTCCACAAACGTCAGACGCATGGGGTGGACGAACGACGAAATGACCGACATGAAGAGGTTGATACCGTGGCCGATGAGCAGCACGGGGAGCATGATGAGGATTCGCACCACGATGTTGGCACCCTCGGGAACGAAACCTGCGGCCAAATCGTTGAACACGATGGCCAGGATACCGCCCGACAGACCGATGGCAAACAGACGAATGTAGGACAGCACATCGGAGAGGATACCGGTGATGTTGTTATAGGTGTCCCACAGACCCAGACCGAAGTTCAGGAAAACGTTCTTGCCCGGCGAATTGAGGAACAGCATCATCACCACACCCACACCTGCCACCGCGTAGAACAGCGGCGAAGAGAGCGTGAAGAAGGGAATGACCCAGTTCTCGTTCAACAGCGGCAGACCTCCGGCGATACTTGCACCGGCCACCACGAGCAGCCAGCCCAAAGTACCGAACGAGTATTTGAATCCGACGGTCGACGAGATGAGCACCACCTTGAGAATCATACCGAAGATAATCTGCACGATACCGATGGCCAGCGCCCATGTGAAGAAGTACTTCTGGAAGTCGATGGGGGGATTGCTGAAAATCTGGAGACCGAAGGCCGAACCGCACAACAGTCCGAAGACGGTGGTCATCAGACCGCAGAGGGTGGCGAACCACGCCGCCTGATACATCGTCGTACCCTTCTTGTTGCCCCTGACCATCCACAGACCCAGCAGGGTGAGGACGGCACCATAGCCGGCATCGTTGAGACAGATGCCGAAGAAGAGCATGTAGAACGGTGCGAAGAACGGGGTGAGGTCGATGGAGCCGTACTTGGGACGGGCATACATGTCGCCCACAAACTCGAAGATGTGGGAGAACCAGTTGTTCTTCAGCTTCACGGGGGTGTCGTCCTCCTCCGAGGGTTTATCCTTGAGGTAGACCACATTGGGGTATTCGTCGAGCAGGGCATCGACCTTGTCCGAAGTCTCCTCCTCGGCCCAGCCCTCCATGACGAGCAGGCGGCCGTCGGCAGCCGAAACGGCCGTCGAGGTGACCTTCACACCCTGAAGACGCTCCTTGAGCGAGGCGCAATGTGCCTTGATGAGCTGCTCCGAAGCGGCCACTCTCGAGAACTCCTTGTCGAGGGTCGCCATGCGACGGCGGCACTCGGCAATCTCCTGCTCCGCACCGCGGATATCCGTCTTGGGCGACTTCATCTCCTGTGCGTCGAGCGACACCTCCTGACCGGGAGCCGTCACCACCACGAACCACACCATGGCATCGCTACGGTTGATTTCGGCTATGGTGTAGTTCTGCGACCACTCCTCCAGCGACTTGTCGAAGGTGCTGCGCTGGGTCGAGAAGTAACGCAGGACAATGCCCTTGCGTGCCATCTTCTCGGTGCGCTCCACATCGAAAGCACCCCACGGGCGCAACTCGTCGGCGAGCTTCTCGAGACGTGCAATCTCGGTCGAGAGCTGCTGTGCCTCGCGGCGTGCCGACTCGTAGGCCTCGTAGGCCTCCTCACCGTCGGCATAGGGCGCAGCCTTTGTGTCGCAACGCTCCTCATCGGCGCGGAACGAGGTGATGAAATCGGCGGCCTTCTGATGGCCTTCGATATCGATGAGCAACTGGCGGTCACCCTCGGAGGGTTCCCAGCCCGATGTGGTGATATCGACCAGACCCAACTCGCGCAGCCGTTCGATGAAATCCTCACTTTGTGCGGCATACAGCACAAAGTTGTATTTAGCCATTTTTGCTATCATAACATTGCGCCCTCCCCGGCTTGCTGTTGTTTGGTTTTCACAATCTTCTGGGCAGACTTCGAGAGGTTCTCCTCGTCTTCCATGAAGCGTTTGATTTTACGTATGGCGTCCTCGTAACCGGGAATCTGAACCTTCTCGTACAAGTTCACCTTCTGAGTCGTCTTTCGTCTTGCAAAGTCGAGCAGTTCCATCTTGTGGTTGAATACCTCGTACTCGATGCCCAGCCGCGCCAGGCGCTTGAGGATATCCACTCCGTCGGCAAACCACACCGGCGAGGAGAACAGGTCGTACTCCTTCTCGGCGAATTTCACCTCCTGCAAAACGGGTGTGCGCACACCGGCAATCTTCTGAATGGTCAGGTCGACGTCCTCTATGCGCACAAGGTCACCATCAAACTCCCCCCAGAGCGCCACCATGTAGTCGTACTCAGCCTTGAGGGCCTCGAGCCGACGCAGGTAGTCGTTCGCGGAGTCCTTCGCCTTCTTGACCTCGGAGCGCAGGGCCGACTCCTTACTCTTGATGGTAGGGAGGGCCTTCTGGCGCATCTTGAGCTGTTTGCCGAGTTCGCCGAGCGAAGTCTTGTTATACTGGAATTTGATTGCCATAACTTGTTACTCCTTCCAATACTTTTTGATGAGTTCCTCCTTGATGGCCACCTCCTCCTTGGAGAAGTAGGTCGAGAAGAGCGACCAGGCGGTATCCAACATCTCGGTAATCTCGATGTTGACGTCGATGGCCAGCAGTTTCTCCGAATAGTCGTGGGCGAATCTCAGGGTACGCTCATCGTAGTCCGACAAATCGAAACCGTTCTCCAGCTTGGTCTTGGCGTTGGCCGCATCGGCGTAGAGACGCACACAGGCATTCATCACCTGGGGGTGGTCCTCACGGGTCTTCTTGCCGATAACCAGCTGCTTGAGTCGCGACAGCGAACGGAACGGGTCGACGATGACCTTACCCGTGTCGGAGTCGTTGCGCAGGAAGAGCTGACCCTCGGTGATGTAACCCGTGTTATCGGGAATGGCGTGGGTGATGTCACCGCCCGACAGGGTGGTCACGGCGATGATGGTAATCGAACCGCCGTTGGGCAGCTGCACGGCCTTCTCGTAAATCTTGGCCAAATCCGAATAGAGCGAACCGGGCATGGAGTCCTTCGAAGGAATCTGGTCCATACGGTTCGACACGATGGCCAGCGCATCGGCGTAGAGGGTCATGTCGGTCAGCAGTACCAGCACCTTCTCGCCCTTGTCCACCGCGAAGTACTCGGCGGCGGTCAGCGCCATGTCGGGAACCAGCAGACGCTCCACGGGAGGATTCTCCGTGGTGTTGACGAACGAGACGATACGGTCCAGCGCGCCGGCGTTCTCGAACACCGACTTGAAGTAGAGGAAGTCGTCGTTGGTCAGACCCATACCGCCCAGAATAATCTTGTCGGCCTTGGCTCTCAGTGCCACATTGGCCATCACGGCGTTGTAGGGCTGGTCGGGGTCGGCGAAGAAGGGAATCTTCTGACCCGTCACGATGGTGTTGTTCAGGTCGATACCCGCGATACCCGTGGCAATCAGCTCCGAAGGCTGGATACGCTTGAAGGGGTTCACCGTGGGGCCGCCAATCTCGCGGGCCTCGCCCTCAACGGCCTCGCCACCCTCGAGGGGTTCGCCGTAGGCATTGAAGAAACGGCCGGCCAGATTGTCCGACACCTTCAGCTTGGGTGCCTCGCCGTGGAACACCACCTCGGAGTCGGTGGCCAGACCCTCGGTTCCGGCAAATACCTGCAGGGTGACGTTCTCACCCATAATCTTCACCACCTGTGCCAGCTTGCCGCCCACGGTTGCGAGTTCGTCGTTACCCACACCCGACGCCTTGAGCGTGACGGTAGCCTTGGTGATGTTGTCAATCTTAGTATATATCTTTTGAAATGCGCGTGTTGTCATGGCTATTTGATTTTTTCACTCACAATCTTCTCAATCTGAGTCTTGTAATCCTCGAATTTCTGCGACTGCCACTCCGAGTAGTTCATCTGACGGAAGAGGTTGATCAGCGACTTGAAGAACTGCGAACACTCCTCAAAATCGGCAAATTCGAACTCCTTGCGGCAGATGTCGAGTACCATGTGGTACATCATCTTCTGACGCTCGATGGGACAGTTGGCATCGATATCGTCGAAGGCGTCCTGCTGGAGAATGACGAAGTCGATGAGCTCCGATTTCCAGAAACGCTCGTGGTACTCCACGGGTACACCGTCGTCACCCAGAATGTTGATCTGGTCGTTGGCCTCCTTACCGCGCTGCACGATGGTCTTGCCGGCATACACCTCGTCGACCCAGTTCTGGCCGATGTGACCGTCGAGATACTCCTTGATTTCGGGGTACTCCAGATACTTCGAGTAGGAGTCGAGGGGGTCGATGGCCGGATAACGCTTCGAGTCGGCACGACCCTGAGAGAGGGCATAGAAACAACGTGCAGCCTTCTTGGTCGACTCGGTCACCGGCTCCTTGAGGTTACCGCCCGCGGGCGACACCGTACCGAGGAAGGTCACCGAACCGGTCTTGCCGTTGGTCAGCTTCACCAGACCGGCACGCGAGTAGAAGTTGGAGATGATGGCCGAAAGGTCCATGGGGAAGGCGTCCTGACCGGGCAGCTCCTCCAGACGGTTCGACATCTCACGCAGGGCCTGCGCCCAACGCGAAGTGGAGTCGGCCATTACCAGCACCTTGAGACCCATGGCGCGGTAGTACTCACCGATAGTCATACCAGTGTAGACCGAAGCCTCACGCGCGGCAACGGGCATGTTCGAGGTGTTGCAGATGATGATGGTACGCTCCATGAGCTTGTGGCCCGTACGCGAGTCAATCAGCACGGGGAACTCCTTGAAGATTTCGACCACCTCGTTGGCACGCTCACCGCAGGCCACCATGATGATGATGTCGGCATCGGCCTGTTTCGAGATGGCGTGCTGCAGCACGGTCTTGCCGGCACCGAACGGGCCGGGGATAAATCCCGTACCGCCCTCGGCCATGGGGTTGAAGGTATCGATGGCGCGCACGCCGGTCTCCATCACATGGTAGGGACGGGGTTTCTCGACATAGGCGCGGATAGCCTGCTTCACGGGCCACTTCTGCACCATGGTGATATTGTGTTCGCGGCCTTCGCCATCGACCACCACGGCCACCGTGTCGGTCACCTTGTAGGTGCCGGCCTTGGCCACACTCTTCACCGTGTAGGTGTCGGTCATCACGAAGGGGACCATAATCTTGTGCATCACCCACTGCTCCTTGACTTCACCCAGCCACGAGGCGGCCGACACCTTGTCGCCCTCCTTGGCCAGCGGAGTGAACTCCCACTCCTTGTCGTAGTCGATGGGATCGGTCATCGAACCGCGCTTGATGAAGAGGCCGTCCATCTTCTCGAGGTCGTTCTGCAGACCGTCGTAGTTGCGCGACAACATGCCCGGAGCCAGTGTTGCCTCCAGCATGTGGCCCTCGAACTCCACACGGTCACCGATTTTCAGACCGCGGGTACTGTCAAAAACCTGGACATAGGCCGCATCACCTATGACTTTGATGACCTCGGCCATCATTTTTGTATCACCGGTATATACGAAGCAGATCTCATTCTGGCCGACAGCGCCGTCAGCCTTCACAATGACGATGTTCGAGATGATACCGTTTACACGTCCTGTAGTTTTCATTGTATGTTTTATTGTTTATTAATCAACTCCTTGCCGTCGAGTTCGGCGATCAGACGCTCGAACATCTCGCGGCCGTGTTTTGCATCGAGCAAAGTCCAGCGTGCCACGATATTGACCCTCACCAGATAAGAGAGTACGGCGTTAATGTCGAAATAGTCGAATGACGAAAGCTCCAAGGCTTCGTTCCAACGAATAAGGTCGATTTTATGCTCTTTTTCGAGCAGGTTGCCCTCCTCGCCCACAGCGGCAATCACGCCGTCGATGTAGGGAAGTTCGCCCCTGAGACCGAAGTCGGCGGCCGAACTCTTCTGCAACTGCTCCACCACGTCGCCCTCGCCCACGGTCACCTCCTCCACGGGACGCGACAACTGGCGCGCGGTGACGGCCGCCGTAACGTTTCTGAGGTTGCGATCGAAAACCGCCCACTCTCTCAGGAAACGGCTGGACGCCCCACCGCACAGGCGGTAGTAGGCCGCGAAGAGCGACTTCTCGAAACGCTGTGCGGTGTCGACCACCTCGGCATCTTCGCCTTCGGGGTCGGCATAGGCACGAAGCACACAGGCCAGGGCTTCGGGCAGGCGTTTCGGAGACTTCATCTCCTCTTCGAGCTCCTCGCGCGAGAGGTTGCCCAGCGGATTGTGCTGCGAGCGACCCTGACGCAGAGCTACGATATTCTCACAGTCGTAGTAGCCCAGCAGCAACTCCACCTGACGGGCGTCGCCTGCGGTCACGGCATCGAGAATCTCGGTCACAATGGCACGGGCGTCGAATCCCTTGGTGTCGGAATCCAGCGCATACTCCTTGAGCCCTGCGACCAGTGTATAATAATCGGTCGTAAACATATTTACGCCTTAAAAAGCATTTGAGAAACCTTGTCGCGGAGATACTCCGAGAGGAGTGCCTCGATGTCGGCATCGGCGAACGAGATGTAGAAACCGCCGTCCTTCTCGCCGACCTTGAAACCCGACTTCACCTCCTTCGAATAGCCCACCTCGATACCGGCAGCCAGCAGCTCCGATGTACACTGGGCAAAAGCCGCATCGAGCGACTGACGCTCGGCCTCGGGCAGCAGGGTCTTCAACTCCACCTTTCCGGCATCGTTGCCGTTCCAGTTGCGGGCCACAGCCAACAGCATCTCCTTGATGAATCGGGGGTCGATAACCGCTTCGGCCACACCCTTGCCTGTCGACTTGGCGATAATCAGCGAAGCGATCTCCGACTTGATGCGAGCCACGGCCTGTTTGCCGGCCAGCGTAATCTCGGTCTGGGTGTTCTTCTCCACATCTTCGGCCTTCGACTGGGCCTTCTTGACAATGGCTTCGGCCTCGCGGTGAGCCTCGGCAATAATCTTTTCAGCTTCGGCCTTTGCCTCCGAGACCAGTCTGTCGGCTTCGGTGCGACCTTTCTCCAGACCCTCATCGTAGAGTTTCTGAGTCAACTGTTGAAGTTTATTTTCCATAATAGTATATTGGTTTTAATTATTGTTATTCGGTTTAAAACATACAAATATATAAATTTTTGGGATAAGAATAAAGAGTTGCGGAATCTTTTCTCATTTTAAACATTTTGGTTCGCAAGTCAGACAAAAAGAAAGCCGACCCTCAATTTTATTTCACTCGCAACGCAACTCGCAACAAAAATAAGGATTATGTGTTTCAATATGGTTTCAAAACGAAAACAAGGTTATTCCCCCGACAATTTTGATTTCGTCGGGAGAATAACCTTTTCGTATCTTGAGACCGACACCTTCCCCTGTCGGGCAGCAGGTGCGGGACAAGGCGGGCGTTCATCGCTCTTCGCGGGTCGGGACTACTGGTGCTGGGGGCGCAACAAATCCTGCACGACCTTCACCGGAGAGAAGGTCGACACGGGAACGTCGACAAAGACGGTGTTCCACTTGGCCATGGCACCGTTCCACAGACCCGGCAGCTCCTGGGCGCGCAGCTCGCGGCCGCCCGACGACTTCGAGGAGATGAATCCCGTCGAGGGGTCGACATAGTCGCGCAGGTCGAACTTTCCGCCCTTGGAGTTCTTCACGCCGCAGACCAGATCCACGGGGTTGAAGTGGGTGGCCGAGGTCATCAGGTGCATGTCGTCGGGCGAAATCTGGCTCGACTCGGCAATCTGCAGCGACTCCGTGCCGTCGGGGTTGGCCACCCAGAAGGGGCCGCCGCCCGGCTCACCCTCGTTGCGCACCATGCCGCACACGCGAATGGGACGGTCGAGAATCGAACGCAGGAGTGCCGTGGTGTAGTTTTCGGGCAGTTTGACACACAGTTTGTTCGTGATGAAGTCGGCGACGGGTTCCAGCTCGGCACCCTCCACCTCCAGCGCACGCAGATACTCGAAGGCCTCGTCCTGCAATGCAAGAAGCGTGCCTGCCAATACCTTTTTATATCGCACCGTATCGCCGCGCTGCGCGTCGGTGGTCACATTGTCGATGTTCTTGATGAAAATCACGTCGGCATCAATCTCATTGAGGTTCTCGATGAGTGCGCCGTGGCCTGCCGGACGGAACAGCAGCGAGCCGTCGTCCTGGCGGAAGGGGGTGTTGTCGGGATTGACGGCGATGGTGTCGGTCGAGGGCTTCTGCACCGAGAACGAGATGTCGTAACGGATACCGAAGCGTTTTTCATAGACGGGGACCTTCGCCTCGAGCAGCGACTTGAAGCCGTTGATGTGTTCGGGCGACACGGTGAAGTGGATTCGCGACACACCGTCGTGGGCGGCATAGGCGGCACCCTCCACCAGATGCTCCTCCACAGCCTTGCGGTTGCCGTCGGGATAGGCATGGAAGGTGACCAAACCCTTGGGGCAGAGTCCGTATCCGAGGCCCTCGCTCACGATGTGGCGCACCACCGTCTTGTCGTCGGCACCCTCGGGCAGCAGGGCTTTCAGCTCGTCCCAGAAGGCGAATTTATCGATATTCTCCAGCAGGGTGTCGATACCCTTGCCGCGTTTGTCCTCATTGACGAAAGCAAACAGCTCCTTGAACATGCGGGTGGCCGCTCCCGATGCCGGAACAAACTTGACCACCGACACTCCTTCGGCCTGCTCGTAGCGTTTGCGGGCCAGCTCCGCCTCGGCCTTGTCGAGTTGCAGCACGCCGTCGCCCGGTGAGGCGGCACGCACCACTTTAAGGTAAGGGAATCCCTTTCTGAAATTCTCCATTTGACGTTCTACGGTTTCCAAACAGAGCCCATGACCGGCAATCTGCTTTTCGTCGTCCTGTGTAAACATAATTCAGATTATTTAGTTTTTGTGTTAGTATCCAATTCTTTTCAAAGTTAGTAAAATATTTCCTAACTTTACACCATGCTAAAGGAATTTCATCAAATAAATCTGTGCGACAGAAACAGTTTCCATGTCGAACAGCGTGCCTCGCGACTCGCCGAGTTCGAGAACGAGGAGGACCTGCGTCAGCTTTTCAGCGACGGCATACCCCCCAAGTGGTATGTCCTGTCGGGCGGCAACAACATACTTTTCTCGAAGGACTATGAGGGACTGCTCATCACCCCCGTCTCGCGCCGCATCACCCAGCTCGACGACAACGGCACACAGGTGCGCCTGCGTGTCGATGCCGGTGTGGAGTGGGACGACCTGGTGGAGTGGGCCGTGGAGCGCCAGCTGTGGGGCATCGAGAACCTCTCGCTCATTCCCGGCAAGGCCGGAGCCGCTCCGGTGCAGAACATCGGCGCCTACGGCAGCGAGGCCAAAGACGCCATACGCAGTGTGACCATGTATGATGTGGAGTCGGACACCCTGCTCACGCTCGATGCCGCCCACTGCGAGTTCGGCTACCGCGAGAGCATCTTCAAGCACAGACTGAAGGGACGCGTCATCATCACCTCCATCGAGGTGGAACTGTCGCGCACCCCCTCGCCACGACTCGACTACGGCGACGTGCGTCAGGAGGTCGAAGCTCGCGGCGGCGTCACTCTGCGCAATATCCGCGAAGCGGTGTGCGCCATACGCCGCCACAAGCTCCCCGACACGGCGGTGTTGGGCAATGCCGGCAGTTTCTTCAAGAACCCCATCGTCGACAAGACACTGGGCGAGCAGCTCAAGGCACAGTACCCCGACATGCCGCTCTATCCGGCCCACGACGACTCGAAATGCAAGCTGGCCGCCGGCTGGCTCATCGACCGCAGCGGACTCAAGGGCTTCCGCCGGGGAAATGTGGGGGTCCACGAACGCCAGGCCCTGGTGCTGGTCAACCACGGCGGCGCCACAGGCACCGAGGTCATCGCATTCGCCCGCATGGTGCAGGAAAAGGTAATGGAAACATTCGGCATCGCCATCGATACCGAAGTCAATATATTGTAATCACGATGAATACTTCGCTCACAGAGGCTTTCAAAAGATATATCGAGGATCACAACCTCGTGTCGCACAACGACAAGATACTGCTCACCGTATCGGGCGGTGTGGATTCCATGGTCATGCTGTCGCTTTTCACACGCTGCGGCTACAATGTGGGTGTGGCCCACTGCAACTTCCAGCTGCGCGGCGCGGAGAGCGATGAAGACGAGGTGCTGGTCGGCGAGCAGTGCCGCAAATACGGGGTGACGTGCTACAACCGCCGCTTCGACACCACGGGCGAGATGGAACGCACGGGCGAATCGATGGAGATGGCCGCCCGCCGCCTGCGCTACGCCTGGTTCGACGACCTGTGCCGCCAGCACGGCTACACGGCCATCGCCGTGGCCCACCATGCCGACGACTCCATCGAGACCTTCTTCATCAACCTGCTGCGCGGCACGGGACTGCGCGGCCTGACCGGCATATCGGTCCACAACGGCAAGGTGTTCCGTCCGCTGATGTTCGCCTCGCGCAAGGATATTCTCGAGTACGCCATACTCCACCACCTGCCCTTCCGTGAGGACTCGTCGAACCGCTCGACCAAATACCTGCGCAACAAAATCCGTCTGGGACTGCTGCCGCGTATCCGCGAAATCAATTCCAAGTTCACGGGACTCATGCGCCGCAACATCGCCCGTCTGACCGACGCGCAGCTCTTCATCAACCACGGTATCGAGCGTATCCGCGAGGAGGCCGTCGACATCGACGGCGACATCGAGACCATACGCCTCGAGAAAATCGACCCGGCCTTTCCGCGCAACTTCGTCATCTACGAGCTGCTCAGCTCGGCCTACGGCTTCAAGGGCGACGTGTGTGACTCGCTGTGCCACGCCATCGACACCTGCGCCACGGGCAAGAAATTCTACTCGCGCGACCGTGTGGCCTACGTCGACCGCAACACCATCGTCGTGGCCCCCATTCCCACCGACGACATCTGTCTGTCGACGGTCGAGAGCGGCGCGGCACGCAGCTACTGCGGCAACTCGGCCCTCTACTACGAGTATCTCGACATCGACACCATCAAGAACTTCGGCGTCCCCGAGAACATCGCCCAGCTCGACCTCGACAAACTCAGCTATCCGCTCACCCTCCGCCGCTGGCAGGAGGGCGACTGGTTCATACCCTTCGGCATGACCGGCCGCAAGAAGGTCAGCGACTTCCTGATCGACCACAAGGTCTCCGCCGCCGAGAAACAACGTCAGTTCGTGCTGTTGTCAGGCGACGACATCGTGTGGCTGGTGGGCCGCCGCATCGACGACCGCTACCGTCTGACCTCACAGACCGAGAACGTGTTGCGAATCACCAAGGAAATCATATAGGCGATGGCAAAAAGCACACTCAAATTCCGCGACTCGGTGGCCGAGTACGAACGCATCGCCACAGCCGTCAGGGAGCGCAAATTCTCGCCCCTCTACCTGCTCATGGGCGAGGAGAGCTACTTCATCGACTGCCTCTGCGACCTGCTCTCCGACTCCATACTCAACGAGGCGGAGCGCGCCTTCAACCAGATCACGGTCTACGGCCGCGACACCGACTCGGGACAGGTCATCAACCTCTGCCGTCAGATGCCCATGATGGGTTCCTACCAGGTGGTCATCGTCAAGGAGGCACAGAAGCTCAAGGGACTCGACAAGCTCTCGCTCTACACCCAGAAACCCTCGCCGACCACCATTCTCGTATTGTGCCACAAGGAGAAGAACGCCGACAAACGCTCGGCCTTCTACAAGGGCTGCGCCGCCAACGGCACGGTGCTGGAGTCGGTGCGTCCGCGCGACTACGAGATTTCGGCCTGGCTCCAGCAGTTCATCACACGCCGCGGCTTCGCGATTGAGGCCAAGGCCCTCTCGATGCTCACCGACCATCTGGGAACCGACATCTCGAAGATTGCCAACGAGCTGGAGAAACTGGTGGTGTCGATGCCCGAAGGACGCAAGAAAATCACCGACGGCGACATCGAGACCAACATCGGCATCTCCAAGGATTTCAACAACTTCGAGCTGTGTAACGCCGTGATGACCCGCGACATGGGACGCGCCCTGATGATTGCCGACCACTTCGCGCGCAATCCCAAGGACAATCCCCTGCTGCTGACCGTCATGGCCCTCTTCACCCAGTTCCGCGACGTGTTCGTGGTCAACTACCTGCGCTGGCAGGCCCGCCACGGCCGACGGGCGTTTCCCGACGACCGCGAGCTGATGCAGCTGCTCAAGAAGAACAACACCTTCGCCGTGGGCGAGGTGAAGAAGGTCTCCGCCAACTGGGACAACCGCAAGGTGTTCAACATTCTGGGACTTATCCGCGAGTACGATGCCAAGAGCAAGGGACTCGGCTCGGGAGGACTCTCCGACGGCGAGCTGCTGCGTGAACTGCTGCTTAAAATCTTCATGCTGTGATACCCACCCCCTACATCTACCAGACCCTCCAGTTCACGGCCGGCGAGCCGCGACTCACAGGCGCGCATCTGCTGGCTCTGGGCGAATGGGCCTCAAAACTCTTCGATGTGGACTACGCCCCCGAGCTGACGGAGTTCGAGGAGCGGGTGAAACGCGTCGTCGCCACGGAACGCTATCCCGACCGGCTATCGTCGTTCGTGCGTGTGGAGGTCGATGCCGAAGGCCGCGAACGCCTTCTTCCGGCCGGCATCTCGCTCTACAACGGCTACACGATGCGCAGCATCACCCCCTCGGCGGCCATCATACACTACGACGTGCCGTTCTCCGACTTCCACACCTCGCTGCGCGAGTCGGCCGCACAGTTTGCCACCCTGCGTGCGCAACTGGCCGGTGCCGACATCGCCATACGCTCCAATGCCAAGGGCGAATGTGTGACGGCCGACAACTCGCCGCTCTTCGCCCTGCGCGGCAACATGGCGGCCACCTCGTCGACACGCGGCGACGTGGAGGCGGCCCTCACCCGCCACGCCATCGAGGCCGCCGGCCTGCAATTCATGGCCGAACCCCTTAACGAGGAGAACATCTTCGACTTCGACGAACTGTTCTACGTCGACCACCGCGGTGTGACCTCCATCGAGCGGTGCAACGGCCACATCTACATGTCGCTCAAGGCCGAACGCATCGCCTCCCACCTCGAACAATTCTTCAAATAGTCCCTCCTCCGCGGCTGCCCGCCGCCCCACGTGACGGCACAAATCCGCCATTCCGACCACCACACGCCTCCAAAACCGGGTATAAGTCAGCAGGTTGTAAAAATAGTGTTCAAAAAAGGAGGTGTTTTTCAATTTATTATTATCTTTGCCCATTATGGAAAGGACAGCAATTTTTCCCGGGTCGTTCGACCCCTTCACCCGCGGACATGCCGCACTCGTCGAGGACGCACTCAAACTCTTCGACCGCATCATCATCGGCATCGGCAACAACACCGCCAAACACGGACTGCTGGCGGTGGAGAACCGCAAACGCCTCATTGAGGACATCTACCGCGACAACAACCGCGTGACGGCCGAAATCTACACGGGTCTGACCGGCGAATTTGCCGAGCAGAAGGGTGCCTGCGCCATCATTCGAGGAGTGAGAAACACCACCGACTTCGAGTATGAGCGCACCATGGAGGCCACCAACCACCGCATCTACCCCCAGCTGACCACCGTCATGCTGTTCACCCCCTCGGCCGTGGCCGACATCTCGTCGTCGACCGTCAGAGAGGTACTCTCGTTCGGACGCTCGGTGGAGGAATTTCTGCCCGAAGGAATTGAAATAGACAAATACTTATAGATTATGATGGAATTTACAGCCGAAATGATTGCCGGCTTTCTGGGCGGCGAAATAGTAGGTAACAAGGACGCTGCGGTTCACACCGTGTCGTCCATCGAGCAGGGCAAGGCCGGATCGCTGGCCTACCTGACCAACCTCAAATATGAGGAATTCATCTACACCACAGGTGCAAGCATAGTTTTGGTCAACAAGGACTTCACCCCCAAGCACGACATCGCCGCCACACTCATCAAGGTCGACGACGCCGCAGCCTGCATCGTGAAGCTGTTGCAGCTCTACAACGCCGCCAAACCCAAACGCAAGGGCATCAGCAAGCTCTCCTCCATCTCGGAGCAGGCTTCGGTGGGCGAGGATTGCTTCGTGGGCGACTTCACCGTCATCGAGGACGGTGTGAAGGTGGGCCGCGAGTGCGAAATCTATCCGCAGGTCTACCTGGGCCGCGGTGTGGAAATCGGCGAAGGCACGAAAATCTACCCCGGAGTGAAAATCTACGAGGGTTGCAAGGTGGGCAGCAACTGTATCCTCCACGCCGGTGTGGTCATCGGTGCCGACGGATTCGGCTTCATGCCCAATGCCGAGGGCGGTTTCGACAAGATTCCCCAGCTGGGCAACGTCATCATCGAGGACAATGTGGAAATCGGCGCCAACACCTGCATCGACCGCGCCAAGACCGACTCGACCATCATTCGCCACGGCGTGAAGCTCGACAACCTGATTCAGATCGGCCACAATGTGGAGGTGGGTGCCAACACCGTATCGTCGGCACAGACCGGCATCGCCGGCACCTCGAAGGTGGGCAGCAACTGCTTCCTGGCCGGACAGGTGGGCATCGCCGACCATGTGACCGTCGGCAACAAGGTGATGATCGGCTCGAAGAGCGGTATCGACAAGAATGTACCCGACGGCGAAATCCGCTTCGGCTACCCCGCCCTGCCGGGCATCAAGTACCACCGTGCGGCGGCCGTGTTCAAGGACCTGCCCGACCTGTCACGCGAGGTGCGTGCCCTGCGTCGCGAAATCGAGGAGCTGAAGAAATAGCCTTCAGCCGACAAGAGACTAGAAAATGTTTTTTTAAACCATCAAACACTATGAAAAAGCTTCTTTACGTCGCATCGGCAGCCCTGATGGCCGCCTGCGGCAATCCCAACAGCTACACCATCAAAGGTAACGTCGAAGGTCTCGAAGGTACCATGTATATGATGGACGAGAGCCGCAATATCATCGACTCGGCCAAGGTCGAGAAGGGTCAGTTCAAGTTCAAGGGTGTGGCCGAGCAGCCCACCTATGTCACAGTATCCGACTCCAACGGCAAGACCCGCGGTTCGATGGGTGCGGCCGTCTACCTCGAGCCCGGACAAATCACCATCGTGAAGACCGAGGCCGAAAAGACGGCAAATGTGACCGGTACCAAAATCAACGATGCCAGCCATGCCTACGCCACTGCCGCCAAGACCCTCATCGACGAGTTCCGCAAGGCGGAGACCACCGACGAGCGTCGCGAGGAGCTGAACAAGGCCTACGAGAAGCTGACTCTTGAGGCCATCGACCAGAACAACGACAACCTCTTCGGTGTCAACCTGTTCATGAGCCAGGTCATGGGTCTCACCAATCAGGAGGCCAAGGCACTGATTGCCAAGTTCTCGGAGGCCATGCAGAACACCGAAGCCATCAAGGAGGTGAAGAAAATCATCGCCGCACGCGAGAAGACCGAGGTGGGACAGCCCTACATCAACATCGAGCAGCCCGACGAGGACGGCAAGATGATTTCGCTGCAGTCCGTCATCGAGAAGAAGGGCAACAAGTATGTACTGCTCGACTTCTGGGCATCGTGGTGCGGTCCCTGCATGGGCGAGGTTCCCTATCTGGTAGACACCTACAAGGCTTTCCACAAGAAGGGATTTGAGATTTACGGCGTATCGCTCGACGACAACAAGGAGAAGTGGCAGGCTGCCGTCAAGGACAAGAAGATGAAGTGGATTCATGTCAGCGACCTCAACGCTTGGACCAACACCGCTGCCAGAACCTACTCGGTACAGAGCATTCCCTCGAACTACCTCATCGACTGCCAGAGCGGCAAGATTGTTGCCACCAACCTGCGCGGCGAGGAGCTGGGCGAGAAAATCAAGGAGCTGCTCGGCAAGTAACCGCCTGAGAAAGCGTCCGATATCACGAACCGTCTGCTTTTGCGGACGGTTCTTTTTTTTGCGGCCGCACCTCCGCGTCCATAAAATTCGTACCTTTGCCCTGCCCTCCGCCGCTGACGGGGGCATTCACAACACCTCAAAGATGAGCAAAACCACAAACGACAACACCAAATACCGCATCATGGGCATCGACCCCGGCACCAACTACATGGGCTACGGCATTCTCGAAGTCGAGGGCAACACCCTCCGCTCGGTGGTGCTGGGCGACATCGACCTCCACCGCATGAAAGACCCCTACGAGAAGCTGCGCTACATCTACGAGCGCGTCAGTTCGCTCGTAGAGGAGTACCGACCGCAGGAGGCCGCCCTCGAGTCGCCGTTCTTCGGCGAGAATGTGCAGTCGATGCTCAAGTTGGGACGCGCGCAGGGTGTGGCCATGGCCGCCGCCCTGAGCCACGGACTCAAGGTCACGGAGTATGCCCCCATGCGCATCAAGCAGGCCATCACGGGACGCGGCTCGGCAGCCAAGGAGCAGGTGGCTTCGGTCATCTGTCGTCTGCTGACCATCGACCGTCCGCCCAAGCGGCTCGACGCCACCGACGGCATGGCGGTGGCACTGTGCCACTACTTCTCGACATCGGGACCGCTCAACACCCTGCTGGGCAACGAACGTGTGAAGGGTCTGGGCGGCGAGTTGAAGAGTCTGTCGAAAAAAGGGTCGCAGAGCTGGGAGAAGTTCCTCCACGACAACCCCGACCGCGTCATCAAATAGCACACGGAAGAGAAAGGGACGCACGAAAGGGCAAAATTTTTAATATTTATAATCCACTATTACACAATCAAATAGCGGATAAAATAAAAATTCTTACAAAAATTTTGGCGCAAAAATTTGCACAGAACAAAGAAATGCCCTATATTTGCACTCGCAATCAACAAATGGCGCCGTAGCTTAATTGAATAGAGCATTTGACTACGGATCAAAAGGTTACAGGTTTGAGTCCTGTCGGCGTCACTGAAACGACTTACAGTTACTGTGAGTCGTTTTTTTGTATCCCCACCCCAAGGTATGCCGAAGACCGACGCGCAGGGCGGACGACAAGACGGCGGAAAGCCAACGCACAAAGCGGACGACGGAGGTCGAAGAGACAATGCGCAGGGCGGAAGACAAAAGTGCAAAGAGCGACAGACTTCCCGCGACACAAGGCCGCAAAGGCCGCCCCTCCGCCCTTATGCGGAACACTTGCCACGGCAACTCCCCTCTGTCGGCCGAAAACGAGTTGCAAAATCGGCAAAAAAGTGCATCAAATTGTCAGAAAAGTTGATTTAAATCTTCAAAAAGTAAAATTATCACCCTAAAATTTGCAGGATTAAAATTTTTGTTCTACATTTGCACCTGCAAACGTGAAAATGGCGCCGTAGCTTAATTGAATAGAGCATTTGACTACGGATCAAAAGGTTACAGGTTTGAGTCCTGTCGGCGTCACTGAAAACGACTTACAGTTACTGTGAGTCGTTTTTTTGTACCCCTACCCCAAGGAGGAGGAGGAGGATATTCATATTCGCAAAAAAAAGAGGACGGGACTCCCGTCTCATGGAGTCCCGTCCTCAGCACTGCGGATTCCGCGGCCACGCTATCGCAGCTGCATCTCAGAAATCAGATATCCTGCATCGGCATATTTCTCAATCACCCACATCACATAACGGATATCGACACACACCGTGCGCGACAGTTCGGGGTGAAACCACACATCGCCCGCCATCGACTCGCGGTTGCCGTCGAACGCCAGACCAATCAGCTCGCCGCGTCCGTTCAGCACGGGGCTGCCCGAATTACCGCCCGTGATGTCGTTGTCGGTGATGAAGTTGACGTAGAGCCGTCCCTTCTCGCCCCAGCGTCCCCAATCCTCATCGGCCACCAGTCCGCGCATGCGGTCGCTCATCTCCCACTCATACTGCGAGGGATTCCACTTCTGGGCAAAACCCTCGGCGGTCGAACGCGACGCCTTCCACACCCCGTCGGAGGGGTGCAAATCGCGCACACGGCCATACGACAGACGCATCGTGGAGTTGGCATTGGGATATTGGGCGATGCCGTGGGCCTCGCGGTAGTCATAGAGCATGTGGCCGTAGTCGCGCTCGCAGACGTGGAGGTCACAACCGGCCGACCGCTTCTCACAGGCCATCACCGCCCCCGTGAAGCGGACGGTCTGCACCGAGGCGGCCAGCTTCACCAGCGGATCCTGCAACACCTCGTCGATGCTCCTCTCGCGCGACAGATACTCCTTGTAACGCTCGGCCGACGAGCAGAACGAGGCAGCAAAGGCCTGCTCCATCATCAGCTCCACATTGCCCCCGGCAGCATCGTAAAGTTCTTCGAAGCCTTTACCCCACATCTTGCGCGGCACATGGGTCGCGAAGTTGCGCACCATGCGCTTCATCAGGTCAAGCTCCGTGGCCGCGTCGTAGTTCTTCTCCAGCTTGGGGCAGGAGCGGCACAGGTCGCGCGAATCCTCATCGTCGGGCGACATCACGCTGCGGTGGGTGCGCTGCAATTTCAGCAGGTGGCTGTTGATACGGTTGGCCACCAGAATCGGCGCGGAGGGTCCCAGCCATGTCTCGCGAAAATAGTTCAGGTGGGTCTGTGCCTCGCGGCGCAGGTCATAGCTGCGGCGCAAGGTCGACAACACCTGACCGTACTGCGCACGGCGGGCGGTGTCCTCCTCCACCCACATCTGCACCTCGCGCTCCTCGGCACGCCGCAAATCGGCCACCCCGAAGCGGTGGAGACAGATGTTCTCCCACTTGGCATAGTCGGCGAAGTTGCTCAACGAGAAGAAGGCATCGGAATATTTCACCCTCACCTCGGGGTCGCGCTCCATGTGGCGGCGGATAATCTCCATACGCTCGTGGCGGTTCTCCACCACGATGGGATTGGTGACATGCTCCTTCTCGGCAATGGCATACGACGAGGCGTAACGCTTCGTACGTCCCGGATAGCCGATGACCAACGCACAGTCGTTGTCGCGCACTCCGCGCGAGGAGATTTGCAGCACCCTGCGCGGACGGAGCGGCACATTTTCGCGGCTGTACTCCGCCGGACGTCCCTCCTTCGAGGCATAGACGCGGTAGATGGTGAAATCGCCCTTGTGCTGCGGCCAGCTCCAGTTGTCGTAGTCACCGCCGAAAGCGGCGATGTTGCGCGGCGGAGCGGCCACCAGACGCACGTCCTTATAGACATCGTAGTAGTAGAGGAAGGTCTTGCGGCCGTGCCACATGGGCATGCACGCCACCTCGCAGTCGGTGGTGGGGGCATACTTCTTCTCGATGGTGGACACCACCCTGCGCATCGACATCATGCCCCACTTGCCGCACGACTTCAGGTGACGAATCAGGGAGTCGGCCTCCGCGGTCACATCGACCACACGGCGCAGGAACTGCACGGTCTTGCCCGCGATGGGAATCTCCTCCTCGCGCGAACGCGCCCAGAAGCCCTGCTCCAGATAATTGCACTCCACGGTCGAGAGCGCGCAGATGTCGCTGTATGCCACATGGTGGTTGGTAATCATGAGTCCCTCTTCCGAAATCATGCTGCCGGTACCCATACCGCCGTCGACGGCCACCACGGCGGCCGCCACACCACCGTCACGCTCGTTGTAAATCTCGTGCAGCGGAAGCTTCACTCCCCGATGGCGCAGTTGGGGATAGATTTTTTCGAGGTGCTGAATCAGCCACATGCCCTCGTCGGCCTGTGCCGCACCTCCGAGGAGCAGCACCGCCAGCAGCGAACAAAACAGTTTTCTATACATACAAAATCCGGTTTTTTTTGATAAAAAAATCCGTAACGACACCTTCCACTCTTCGTGTCGCTACGGATAGGGTCACACCCACGGGTTGTTACTCGGTGAGTGTATGTCCTTCTTTCTTGAACTCCAGTTTGGGAGCCATCTCCTTGGTCGAGCCGTCGACCATGTGAATGGTCCACGAGGGGGCGTTGAAAATCTCGTTCCAGATTTTGGCATCGTCCCACATGGTGGTCACATAGGTCAGACGCAGAACGGGCATCGTACCCTTGAGCGCAACGTCGATGGACAGGATACCCTCCTTGCCCGACAGGAAGCTCTTGAAGTAGGGGAAACCGCTTCTCACGGGCAGATGCTCGATGGCCTTATACTCCAGCTCGTAGACCGCACGCGGATATTTCGTCTCGTCGGCACACGCCTCGATGTGTTTCGAATAGCGGCCCGAGAGTGCCTTGATTTCGCGGAACATCACCTCGATGAACTCCTGAGAGGGAATCGTGCCGGCCTCCTTGTAACTTCTCAATTCGTTGTGCATGGGGAACACCTTGTCCTCCTTCTTGGTGTGGAAGACCAGCTCCTCGGCCTCGATGACCTCACGCAGGTACTCCTCGCTCATCTCGGCGGCGGGGTCACAATAGAGCGTCACGTCAACAGGACACGAGAATTCGGCCGAGAAACCGTAGATGCCCTTCACCTGCTGGAGAGCCATGCCGAAGTAGACCAAATCCATACGGTCGTGGAGACCCTCGACACCCAGTTTCAGCACCTTGAGCGAGGGCATGTCGGGCGAGGGGTTCCTGTATTTACGGGTCATGGGCGTAAAGAGCGCACGCTTGAGGTTGACGGTGTCGGTCAGTCGTCCGTCGTAGAAAATCTCCACACCGTGACGGCGCACGAAGGTCTTGAGACCCACCACACCCTGCATCTTGCGCATCTTCATGGCCAGTGCGCTCGACGAACCGTAGCACTTGATGGACTGCAAGCCGTCGAGACTGTAACTCTTGAGGTGCTGCTCACTCTCCAGCTGCTCGTAGTTGCCCCACTTGACATCGATGGTAGGCAGCTCGACCGTACGGCCCAGCACCACGGCAATGGCAAACAACACCACCGTCATCGCCAGAGGCAGGTAGCGCAGCGAACGGCGGCCACCCACCTGCAAGGCATCGGTGTGGCACGACGACACACACTCGCCGCACAGGGTGCAGTCGATGTGACGTACCGAGGTCAGATTCTGCACGCCGATACCATAGGGACACTTCTTCTGGCAGAGTCCGCAACCGTTGCAGGCATCGGTGTCGCGCACGATGGTCATCACCGGTGCGCCCCAGCTGCGGAGCGTGAAGATTTCGAGCAGGGCGGCGGCGATGCACACCAGCGCCAGAATCCACACCCACGCGTTTTCAATGCCGGCCAGTCCCAGAATCCATGCCGCAAGGCCTGCAATGACCAGCAGGAAGAAATATTTGAAGATATTGCTTGCCGCACCCAGCGGACAGATGTAACGGCACCAGAACATCTTGACGAAGAAGCCGCCCACAAAAAGCAGGGCGATGGTCACCAGCGACATCCACAACACGATTTCGCCCTGGAACCCCGTAGCCATGGCATAGAAGGGGTCGAGCTTCTTGCAGAACAGCTCGCTGGTGAGGAACGTGTTGTAGAGAATGGTGAACAGCAGCGCGTATTTCACACCGCGCAGCAGACGGTCGGCCACGCTGCCCGAAGTGATTTCCACCTGCACCTTGAGTTTCCGACCCACACGCGACATCGCCTCGCCCAACGTACCCAGCGGACAGAGATAGCCGCAGAAGAGTTTGGAGAAGAGAATCACGCCGGCAGCCAGCACCAGGCCCATGGCAATCTGCACCATCGACATCGAGCAGGCCAGCGAATTGTTAATCAGGAAAGTACCGAAGGCCTGAAGACCTCCGAACGGGCAATATTTCTCAACATCGACCGCCTGCTCTCCCACTGCCGCCCACACCACGGTGACGACAATCGACAACAAGACTCCCCACTGAAGCAGGAGTCTGGGATAATTGTGTTTGCGTTTCATCAGTATTGTAATGTTTGTTTTGTGTCTGTTCCTCATGCAAAGATACGAAAATAAAAAACCACACGGGACGATTTTCATCATTCCCGCATGGTTTTTTATCGGTGATGGGTCGCTTTTGCGCCGTTATCAGTCCTTCACACAACGTACGGGAGCCGCACCGTGGGCTATCTGATTAGCCACGGTCAGACGGTTGTAAGTAGTGTTGTAGGTGACCATGGCAGCCTTGTAGGTAATTTTCTTGATGCCCGAAGTCGGATTGTCCTTGGTGTTGAAGTCAATCGACAGACCGGTCGAGCTGGCGAAGAAAGCCATGCCGAACGCACCGGCCTCGGCCTTCGACTCCACAGCCAGATAGACGGGAGCGACCGCAGCAGTGGCACCGTTGATATAGCCGTAGCCCTTGACGTTCATGCCGGCCTCGTTCATCAGCGGCAGGTAGGCACCCTTCTGATCGTCGGTATAGAAGGGCGAACCCATGTCGGTCACCTTACGCCAGTCGGCCTCGGTGGGAATATGCCAGCCCTTGGGGCAGATACCCTGCACACCCTCGTATTGGTTGTAGTTCTCGGCGGTGAACTTCTCACCGGCGATACCCAGCAGCACGGGATAGCTGTAATAGTAACCGTCGGTAGCCACGCGCGAAGCGTCGGCCTCCTTGTTCAGATTACAGGGCAACCACACACCGCTGCCGTCGGCGGGATTCGACGATGCGGTCTTGCCTGCGGGCAGGTAGCGGAGGTTCTCGGCCATCCACACCTGACCGTTGGAGAGGGTCACGGTCTTGTACTTCACACCGCCCCACTCCACGACATTCTCGTCGGTGGGCGTCTCGCCGCCGTCGATAACGAGGTCATCGCCGTCGACCCACTGGTCGATGGGACCCGAAAAAGCCACCTTGATGCCGGCCGGCTCGACATTGGTCGACAGACGACGGTTCTCACCCGACTTGAGGTCGGTGGTCTGCAACGAGTAGGTGCGTACGGCACCGTCGGCAGTGGTAATCTTCACATTCATCTTTACACCGTTCTGGGGCATGATGAGCGCATAGTACATCTTGCCGGCAGTAGCGGTATGGGCCACCACGCTCATGGGAGCGGCACCGCTCTTCACGGTCACCTCGCCGTTGTCGAGGTTGACGGTACCCTCACCTGCGACACCCTCAATCTCAACCTTCGACACCTCGGAACCCGAAGTGTTGGACTTGATGTCGATAATCAGACGCGCCATCTTGTGCTTGAAGGTCATCTGTGTGGCCACCTTCGAAGGAGCCACACCCGACTTCACGGCAATGATGAGGTCGCTCTGCATGTATCCCTCGCCGCTCTGGTCGGCCTTCACCGCAAACTCGGCAGGCAGTGCAGCCCCCTCGGTGTAGGGATAGTAGGCAAAGAGGTCGGAGGTGCGGTTGATGTCCTCATACCAGGTCTTCGACGAGGTGAACACACCCTGTGCGGCATCGTAGACCATCGGCTCGTTGGAGAGGAACTCCTCGCCGTTGTCGGTCATCTTCACCCGCAGACCCACCTTGTCGCCCTGCTCGAAGTCGGTATCCGACACACGGGTAGCCTGCCGGGGCATCACATGAGGATTGGCAATGGTGGGATTGATGCTCAGACGCATCTGACCGCCCAGCACCGCCTCCTCGTCATTCGAACAGCCGGCCAGCAACATTGCGGCGGCCGCCATGGAGAAAAGAATCTTTTTCATAGTCATTGATATTTTAAATCGTTATTTTTCCTTTAAAAGTTGTAGCCCACCCTCAGCACCACACGCTCGCGGTCGGCCTCGGGCAGCAGTTTCACATTGAAGCCGTGTTCCCAGTCCACCGACAGGTCGATGTAGAAGCGGCTGATATTGCGGCGCAACGAAGCCCCCAGCCCCATGCGGTTGGCCGTGGCATATTCGTTCTCGGCATTGTAGAAGTCGGTCAGACGGTCGGGATAGCCGCCCGGCGAGGCCGGCTCGTCGAACAAGGCCTCCGTGTCGCGGCAGCCGCCCGTGCGCAGCATCATGCGCCACGCCAGCTCCCAGTTGCCCAACCTGCGGAGATAGTCGGCCGCCACCACCGTATAGTGCAGACGCTGTCCCTTGAGGTAGGGATACATCAGGAACGACGCACGGTTGGTGAACACATAGCGTCCCGACAGCCGCAAATCGTTGTGTGCGTCCTTGAATTCATACTCCGCACCGCTCTCCAGCATGCGTCCCTCGTAGACCGGTACCGAGCCGTGGTTGACGGGGCGGCTCACGCCGTCGATGTTCTCGAACGAGAGGACATTCTCGCGGTTGTTGACCTTCTGCCAGCCGATGCGGCCTCGCAGGAAGTGGTGCGAGGCTGCCGACTTGAGGTGCAGCACGACACGGGCATCAATACGGTCGGTCTCGAACTCGTGCCACTCGATGTCGCGCTCGCCCGAATTGCCGCTACCGCTGCGGTACTCCACATCGGCATACCAGCCACCGTATTGTGCCGCCAGCGACACACCGTGGAGGGTCTGTCGGAGGGGAAATCCGCTCACACCGGGAGTCGAGAGGTGGAGGTCGTTGCTCTCCCACAACTGCAGCGAGCCGAAGCGCAGACCGCGGTCGAAGAAGGCCTTGTAGCCCTCCACCGAAGCCCCCACCTGCTCGGCCTCGAGTTTCTCGCGGTCGAGATGGAGCAGATAGGCCGCCGCCACGGCGAAATCACCGTTGCGGAACATCACCCCGGGGGCAAAGTCGAAGTCCAGACGTGTGTTCTTGTGGCGCAAATCCTTGCGTTTGGCATAGTTGGCCGCCGCGAAGTCGATGTCGAGACCCACGGCCCAATGCTCCGCCAGCGGAGCGGCCACATTGCCCTCAAAGGCATAGGTCTCCTTCACCTTGCGGCCGGGGGTGAACTCCACGATGTCGACCGGATAGAAACCCGGCCGTACAAACATCGAGCCGCACATGTTGCGGCCGTCGAAATAATCATAGGAGAAGCTGCCCGAGAACGACACCTTCTCGAAGTGGCGCACCGACGAGGTGACCACTCCGGCGTTCCAGCTGTCGTCGGACGACGAGAGGTCGGCAAAACCGCCGTTGTCCTTGCGCAGGAAGACCTCGGCATAGGAGCGGCTCACCGAGTCGCGGAGGATACCCGTGGCATGCACACCGCCGCTCCAGGCGTTGCGCCGCAGCGTGTAGTCGAAACGGTCGGGGTTCACCACCCCACCCTTGCAGCCATCTCCGGCACACATGCCTTCCAGAGAGACCACCGACAGCAACAGAAGCGATAAAATTTTTCTCATAAGGCTATTTGTGCAATGACTGTGTTTCACGTTCATAGAAATCGTCGGTCGAGTTGTTGGTGTCGAGCAGCACCTCGTAGCCGGCCACGGCCGAGGCCTCCTCGTCGACACGGCGGTGGACGGTGTGTCCCTTCGAAGTGCCGGAGAAGCCGCACGAACCGGCGTCGATGTCGGTTCTCAGACGCTTGAAGTTGCTTGCGCCCGTGTTGTCCGACACCTCAACGGCATCGACAATCCACTGCCAGTCGACCTTCGAATAGATAATCGAGCCGTTCTGCACGGCCGACTGCTTGTCGTCGGCCAGATAGCCCTCCGCGTCGAAGTCCTCGGGGAAGCGGAAGATGATGACCGCCGGCGAGTAGTTCGAAATGACATAGACGTTCGTTCCCACACGTCCCGTCTTCTTCAGCACCTTCAGGTAGTTCTTCTCCTCGATACGGTCGCCCGGCACGGGGTGCGAACGCGGGTCGGGATAGTTCACCTGGTCATACAGCACATAGAACCCCTCCTGATTGAGGTTCACCGAGTGGGAGTAGGTCTTGGTGTGGTCCACCGCACCGTTCATCGCCACCACGGCATCTTCGCCCGGCGAGAGGGGGTGGTCACTGCCCGAACCGCCGAACTGCCAGATGCAGTCGGGCGCGGCGGCATAGTCGCGGAAGACGATGTTGCCGTCGCCGTCGACACTCGTCCAGGGGTTGTTCTGCACCTTGGAGTTGTAGGGGGCGACCATCGACAGGCACAGGCCGTCGAGGTAGAGCGTCTCGTCGCTGTTGTTGTGGAGAATGAGGTACTTGTCATAGACATAGGTGCCGGTCGAGGGGGCATCTTGTGCGCAGCCGCCCGTGTAGACCTCCTTGATGACAATGGTGCCGGGTTTCGAGTAGTGAAGGTCGACGCTCACCTCGCGGTTCTGCGACATGAGGTCGAGCTGCTCGATGCGGCCCTGGAAGACCGACTGTTTGTCGGGCTTGTCGGTCACCGACACATTGTAGTGTCCGGCCGTGACCGTAAATTCGGCACACCCCTCCTTGTCGGTGAGCGAGGTGTAGCGATTCGAACTGTTGCGGTCGTCGAGACGCACGGTCACCCCCTCGCGGAGGTTGTCGTCATGGCCGTCGGGATAGACCACCGTCACCTTCAGATGGCGCAGGGAATCGCCGTAGGGATTCTCGTCCAGCGAGGTGCATGCCGCCAAAAGCAGCAGAGGAAGATATAGGATAAACTTTTTCATCGTCGGTTCAGAATTTGACTCTCACAGTGAGACCATAGTAAAATTCGGGGGTGAAGACCGCCTTGATACCCGTGGCGTAGGAGGCCACAAAGGGGCGCGAATTGGTGAAGTTGTTGGCGTAGAGCGACACCGACACATGATCGCCAATCTCCTTGGTGACGCTCAGGTTGGCCGAGAAATAGGGGTCGTAGCCGTCGCGGTCGAACGAGTAGGCGTTGCTCGAGGTGATGCGCAGGGCCTGGAATTCGGTCTTCGCACGATCGGCCTCGGTGAAGGGGTGACGCCGTCCCTCGAGGTCGAGGTAGGCAATCGGCCAGATGGAGGTGTAGTGGCCGCCCTCATAGACACTGCCGCCCGTGGGGTTGCCGTCCTGGTCGGTGTTGATGGCATACTCGCGTCCCATATACTCCGAGAGGTTCTGCGAGCGGCGCAGCAGGGCCGCCTCCAGACGCAGGGTCACCACCATACGGATTGACGGGATATGGGTCGTGGAGGTGAGGTTGACGTCGAGGGCGTGGGTCTTGCGGCCGTTGTAGGTCACCGACGTACGTCCGCCGTTGTTGACATAGATGCCCACATAGGGATAGAATCCTCCGGCCGTGGAGCGCGAGGGGTAGTACATCGACTCGTCGGTATTGACGTATCGGGTGTAGCCATAGGCACCGTCGACACGCAGCTGTGTGCGTATGGGATTGATTTGCGGGAAATCGACCACGAATTCCAGACCCATGCGGTCGACAGGCGAGGAGTTGGTCTGGCGGGTGTTCTTCACGAAGGTGTTGACCGTCGAACGGGTCTCCATCGAAATCCAGCCCTCGCCCATGTTGTCGGCATCGCGCACGAAGATTTCGCCCGTCTGCTGGTCGACCTTGAAGAGCGGATTCGAGGGCATGACAAACGGCGAACCGTCGGGTTTGTGCGACGGCAGGCCGCTCACCTTATAGGAGAAGGGGTCGTAGAAGCTGTTCATCTGGAAGGGGTACTTCGTGCGGTTGAAGTAGCCGACCAGCGACACCGACGTGCCGCCCAGCTTCAACTCCACACCCACCTCGGCGTTGCGGTTCTTCTGCCAGCGCAGCTCGGGGTTGTAGACCAGACGGTGGGGCTGGGTGTGGTAGACATAGACGTTGCGTCCGGGGGCGTAGTTGCTGCTGAAGACACGCGTGTCGCGGTATTCGGGCAGCGGATACAGCACGGCGAACGAGGGGAGTTTCTCGGTAAGACCCCAGCCGGCACGCAGCGACACCGCACGGCTGATGCGGTACTTGAGGTTGAAGCGCGGCGAGAGACTCGACGTGTTGCGGTAGTCGCTGTTCTTCACACAGGTCTTCTCGGCACGCAGTCCGGCCATAATCTTGAGGGTCGTGCCACCCAGCGGCAGCGAGAGCGACTCCTCGACGTAGGCCGCGATGTTGTGCATGTAGGGGATATCGGTGTAGGGACGCGGACGGTAGCCGTCGGGCGAGAGTGCTGCATCGTCGTAGTATTCGCCGCGACCCACATTGCCGTTGGCGCGCCACGACACACCGATTTTGGCGTTGCTGTGAATGTCGCCCCAGCTGCGAATCCAGGTGGCCTTGAGGTTGGCGGCATAGTCCAGACGCTTGGAGTCGATGTTTTCGGTAGTGTAGTAATAGGAACCGGGCAGCATCTGCGCGATGAAGTAACCGTTCTCCTCGGCATGCACGGCCGGCAGTCCGTCGGGTGACGACTCGTAGTAACGGCGGCGCGAATAGTTGTCGGAATAGCTCAGCGAAGCATCGAAGTCGATGCCCGTAATCCATTTGCGGTTGAGCTGCCACTTGAGCGAGGTGTTGGCACGCAGGGCGTTGTCCCTCACACGCTGCCACTCGCCCACCATGGCATCGGGATCGTCCTCGGTATCCATGCCGCCGATGTTGGCCGCCACACCCACATTGAAGCGCAGCACGTCGGCAAACGTATTCTGATAGTTGAGCGACAGACCCGTACGCGAATAGGAGGTATAGGGCGAGGTGGGGTTCTTGGTGGCGCGCGTGTACTCCACATTGGAGTTCAGCACACCGCCGCGGCCACCCAGGTCGAAACCCTTGGAGGCCGACACCTGCTTGGTGCGCGGATTGGTCGACATGACCACCGTGTAGGGGGTCTTTCCCTTGCGGGTCTTCACGCGAATCATGCCCGAACCCAAATCGCCGTACTCGGCCGACGGGATACCGGTCACCACCTCCACGGCCTCGATGTTGGTCGACGAGATGTTGCGGGTGCTGACACCCGTGATGCCGCTCAGCGAGGCATTCGACGACAGACGCACGCCGTCGATTTCCACCGCCGTGCCGAACTGTGCATTGCCGGCCGACGAACCGCCGTCACGCAGCGAGAACATGTTGTCCTGCATCAGGTCGGGGTTGACGGTCTTGCCGCCGGGCAGCAGCGACGAGATGTCGGAGGCGTTGACCATCTGCAGATGGTTGATGGCGTTGCCGCCGATGGTGCGCGAGGTCGACATGGCATTGGGCACCTCCTTGGCGGTGACCACCACACTCTCCAGGGCCAGGTTGTCCTCCTTGAGCAGGAAGTTCACGTCGTCACGCTCCCCCGAGATGTCGAACACCTCCACCGCGGTGACAAATCCCAGACACGAAACGGCAAATTCGGCCTTGCCGCCGGGAACATCTTTCATGTGGAAATTACCATTGTTGTCGGCCACCGCCCACAGGCCTGCGGCCGGAAGTTCGACGACGGCCTGCGCGACGGGTTTCTTTCCGTCGTGGCTCAACACGCGGCCCGACACGTCAAAATGCTGTGCCAGAGCCGCAAGGGGCATCACAAGCAGAAACAGCAGGAAAAGTCTCTTCATGGTTATCGTATGCGAAAATACAGCAGACAGAATCTGTTGAAGACAATATATAAGTTTGGAAAATCGCACAAATGTAAAAAACCCTCCTCACATTAGCAATACCTATATTGTAGTATATTCTCCGCCGTCTGTTTTCCGCCGCCGCCCACCTTCCTCATCGGCGAACTCCCGCCGCCGCGTTTTTCGGCCGACAAAATGCACGATATCGCAAAAAACATTCTATCTTTGCGGTTTATTGATACATGGAACTATGATTGAACTGTTTGACACACTGTTCACCGACGCCACCATCAAAAGCGTCGTCGTCATCTCGCTGATTTCGGTCATCGGCATCGGATTCGGCAAGATCAAGTTTTTCGGAGTCTCGTTAGGCACGGCCTTCATCTTCTTTGTGGGCATCATGGCCGGTCACTGGGGATTGAAACTCAACCACGACATGCTGCTCTATGCCGAGAACTTCGGACTCATCATCTTTGTCTATGCACTGGGACTGCAGGTCGGTCCGGGTTTCTTCTCGTCGATGCGCTCCGACGGACTCCGACTGCTCTCCCCCTCGATACTGCTGCTGCTCGTCGGCACGGGACTGGCCATCGCCCTGAGCATGGTTTCAGGGGTGCGCATCTCCGACATGGCCGGTATCCTCTGCGGCGCCACCACCAACACCCCGGCCCTCGGTGCCGCACAACAGACCCTCCAGCAGTTCGGCGTCGATGCCAACGGTGCGGCACTGGGCTGCGCACTGACCTATCCGCTGGGTGTGGTGGGTGTGATTCTGGCCGTCATCTTCCTGCGCAAGCTCTTCACCCGTCCGTCCGACTTCGCACGGGAGGAGACCGATCCCCACAACATCTTCATCGCCAGCTTCCACCTGACCAATCCCGGCATCTTCGGCAAGAGCGTGCATGACATCGCCGCAGGTAGCCACCACCACTTCGTCATCTCACGCATCTGGCGCGACGGCCATGTGTCGATTCCCACCTCCGACAAGACCCTCCAGAAGGACGACGTGATACTGGTCATCACCACCCCCGAAGAGGTCGACGCCCTGCGCATCATCTTCGGCGAACAGGAGCAGAAGGACTGGAACAGCAGCGACATCGACTGGAACAAAATCGACAGCCAGCTCATCTCGCAGCGTATCCTGGTCACCCGTCCCGAAATCAACGGCAAGAAACTCTCGTCGCTGCGCCTGCGCAACAGCTACGGCATCAACATCAGCCGCGTCTACCGTTCGGGCGTGCAGCTGCTGGCCACCCCCGACCTGCGTCTGCAGCTGGGCGACCGTCTCACCGTGGTGGGCGAGGCCAAAGCCATTCAGAATGTGGAAAAAATATTGGGTAATGCGGTCAAGAGCCTCAACGAACCCAACCTTGCGGCCGTGTTCATCGGTCTGATACTGGGTCTCACGCTGGGTTCCATTCCCGTGACCATTCCCGGCATCTCCACCCCCGTGAAACTCGGTCTGGCCGGCGGCCCCATCATCGTGGGTATCCTCATCGGCACCTTCGGACCACGCATGCACATGATTACCTACACCACACAGAGTGCCAATCTGATGCTCCGCGCCCTGGGTCTGTCGATGTATCTGGCCTGTCTGGGACTCGACTCGGGCGAACATTTCTTCGAGACCGTCATGCGACCCGAGGGTGCCTTGTGGCTGGGTCTGGGCTTCCTGCTCACGTTCGTTCCCGTGGTGCTGGTGGGCCTCTTCTCGCTCAAGGTGCTCAAGCTCGACTTCGGCTCGGTGGCCGGACTCCTCTGCGGAGGAATGGCCAACCCCATGGCACTGAACTATGTGAACGACACCATCGATGGCAACAACCCCTCGGTATCCTACGCCACGGTCTATCCCGTGTGCATGTTCCTGCGTGTCATCATCATTCAAATCATGCTGATGCTCTTCCTCCAGTAGCCCCTACGGGTCTGCCCAAAAGAGACATCAACCGACTCCCCCAACGTCGTGCGGCAATGTGCCGCACGACGTTTTTACATATTGCCGCAGGTCATCGCCCGTCGGCGACTGGAAAATCCGCAGGTCGAAATCCCCCACCGCGGCAATCAGATGCGAAAAAACGGTGGTCTGCACCGCCTCATACTCGGTCCACATGACCGAACGGGTGAAGAAGTAGAGTTCGAAGGGCAGTCCCTGTGCCGAGGGGTTGCCGATTCTCACGATGATGGACATGTCGTGGTTCACGGCCTTCATATTCTTGAGATAGAGAAACATGTAGAGACGGAAATAGCCCAGATTGGTGGCCGTCTGCTCGTCGATATCCACCCCCGTGTCGCCCACGCCCATCGACATGTCGTCGAACTCGCGGTCGTCGTCCGCACCCTCGAAATAGGCCTTCAGCAGCTCCATCTCGCGCAGGCGCGCGTGCATGGCCGGCGTGCAGCGGCACACCGAACGCAGGTCGAGGGGCAGCTGCCGCGAAATGCGCCGTCCGCCCGAGAGTTGCATGGCGTGCCAGTTGACAAACGACTCGCTCACCAGCAGATAGGGCGGAAGTGTGGAGACCGAGTTGTCCCAGTTGCGAATCTTCACGGTGTTGAGCGACACCTCCTCCACCCGTCCGTCGGCTCCGAACTTCGGCACCGAAATCCAGTCGCCCACCCTCACCATGTCGTTGGCCGAGAGCTGTATGCCCGACACGAAGCCCAGAATACTGTCGCGGAAGACCAGCATCAGCACCGCCGCCGAAGCACCCAGACCCGTGAAGAAGCGCGCCGGCGACTTGTCGAGCAGAATCGACACCACCATCACCACGGCAATCATGGCGGCAAAACCCTGCCCCGTCTGCCGCAGGCCGTTGATGGGCTTGTTCTGCCAGCGCGGCTGGAGCGCGGCGATGCGGAAGGCGGCATGCAGCGAGGTGTTGACCAGCCAGAAAATGGTGGCCACCAGAAAAATCTGCATGGCCTTCAGCACGATGCCCCTCACCTCGTCCCTGTCCTCGAAGACCACGGGCAGCACCACCGTGAGCAGCACGGCGGTCAGCACATGGCAGGCAGCCGCTATGACACGTCCGTTGAAGAGTTCGTCGTCCCACGCCACACGGGTCTTGCGCACGATGCGGCGTGCGGCGTTGACGAACAGGAGGCGCACCACGAAATCGAAGGCAAAGGCAATGAGCAGCACCAGCACGAAGGCCGCAAAACGACTCCACCCCTCATGGTGGGCGGACTCCACCCCCAGCAGGTCGAGCAGGGCATCGGTCCATTGTTTCAAAATCTTCTGCATACCCTCCCCCACCGCAAGAACCGCGCCGAACGGCCGACAACGACTGTCGGGAGGAGGCGGACAACGGCAGGGCAAAAAAGAAGGACGGCTTTCCTCTCTCGGGAGGAAAGTCGTCCTTCTATAAGGAATGACAGACGCGGTTTCAGAGGCGGAGCTGCTCGGCCTCCTTGCGCTCCTGTGGCAGGGTGGCTTCGGATTTCGGCTCGCGCTTCATCATGTCGATGGCCGAACCCTCACGCGGCTTGCCCACCTCGTAACCCAGCGAGTGCATCCACTCCACGGTTTCGGGGTCGACCTGATCGATGCGGTCCGCCCAGCGGCGCATCTCGATGAGCTGCTGACGGTGGGCGTCCACACGTCGGCGTATCGGGAACCGGGGCTTCTGTTTCACCTCGTGGCCGCCGCGCTCCGTGGGACGGATTTGTCCGTCAAAGACCGTCTGCTGCGACGGACGGCGCGGCTGCTCCCACACAAAGCCCGGAAGTGTGCGCTCCTGCGTCTCCGGCACATCGTCGATGGGATAGATGTTGAAATTGATTTCGTTTGTCCATGCCATGCGGGTCACCTGACGCTTCTCGAAGTAGAAGTTGATGCCGCCACTCTCCAGGAAAAAGAGACCCACCACCACGGGCGGCTCGCCGTCCTGATTGTAATAGAGCGTACGGGCATTACTGTTGACCTTGTTCAGGTAGATTTCGTTGTTGCGGAAATAGGCCGTCATCTCCTTGCCCGTAATCTGGTTGAAGTGGGTGGAATCCACCTCCGAAGCCATCATGGGTGTACCGATGAAATTGGCGTAGTCGAGCTGGCCGTTGCGGGTGAAGAGCTCCATCTGCTCCGAGGTCACCTGATTGGTGCCGTTCCACAATACGGGCTTGACATACATGCGGATAACCGAGTCGCGGTTGGTGGCCGACACCGAGTCGCACACGCTCTGGAAATCGGAGCGGTAGACCTTCACGTCACGGAAACCCCTCACCAGACGGAACACCGAGTCGTGGGCGATGCCCAACGAATCCATGACCACCGTCGCGCTGTCCTTCGCCCACTCGCGGTAGAGGTTCTCGTAGAGCGAGTCGTTGTTGCGGTAGTGCTGCTCCTCGAGCAGGGTGTTGATGCGGTTGAGCTCCGAGGAGTCGACCCTGATGGTCTTGCCCTTGCGGCGCGCACGCTCCTGACGCGCACGCAGACGCGCCTCGGCCTTGCTCTTCAGCAACTGGAGACGACGGTTCTCGCGCTCCTCCAGCTCCTTGAGACGCGCCACACGCTTGGCCTTGCGCTCGGCGGCTATCTTGTCGAGTTTCTCTTTCTTCAGACGGGCGGCCTCGGCCTTGCGGGCAGCCTTCTCCTTGCGAGCCAACTCCTTGAGGTAGGCCTTGCGCGCATCGCCGACCAGTGTATCCAGCGGGTCGACGGCCGGCACCTGTGCCGCCAGCGAATCCTGCATCGCACGATCGGCCGCCGCCACCGAATCCGCCCCGCACTCCGGCTCGCCGAGCGAATCGGCGTCCAGCACACGGCGTTCGGTCTCATCGGCCGTCGCCAGTGAATCGGCAGCAGGCGTTGCCGCCGCGTCCTTCGGCGCGTTGATCTCCTCAATCAGCGCCTCGAGGGCATCGGCCCTCTCCTGACGCTCCTCCTCGCGGCGGAGAATCTCGTTGGTCGACATGCCCTCCACCCAGGGAAGGGTGTTGATGAGCATGGTGTCGGCACGCATGAAGAGCGAATCGCCCTGCGTGAGGTCGTAGCTCACCACCGCCGGCGTGCGGGTGAGGATACCGTTGCCGCGCTGCTTCCAGAACTCACCGTAGTGACCGAAGCCCAGCAGCTTGTATTTGCGGTCGTCGAGCTGGATATTACCCTTGAGAATGATGTGTTCGCGCGTGCGGTAGTAGTCCACCGAGTCGCTCCATATCTCCTGTTCGGGAGTCAGCAGGTAGGCATTGCGGGTGATGATGTAAGCCGTGTCGGCACGGTGGAACTCACCGCGGTCGGCATAGATGAAATCGCCCTTCGAATCCCAGATGTGGGTATGTTCGAAGAAATAGGCGTTGTCGGTGTCCATGTTGTAGACCACCGAGTCGCCCTTCATCTGGTAGTCGTCGTCGCGCATCTCCACATCGTCGACGGCAATCAGCTCGCGCGTGTCGGCATAGTAGTAGCCGCGGACCGACTCCATGAGGTTGTTCTCCTTGATCAGCACACCGCCGCGGTCGAACTCGCCGATGTTGGTCTCGGTGTTGAAGAGGAAGGAGTAGGTGTAGAGCGTGGCGTCGCCGTCGACCACCTTGATGATGTCGGAGAAGACCTTTGCCTGGCTGGTGTTGCTGTCATACTCGGCGCGGTCACCATAAATATAGGTGGTATTCTTGTTAATCAGCACATTGCCGAAGAACTCCAGACGGTTGTCGGGATAGCTCACCGCCGAGTCACAGGTGATGAGCGCACCGTTGTGCTGCGTGGCGAAGTTCCCCACGAAGAAGATGGTCGAGTCGCCGGGTGCCACAGGACCCGAAAGGTCGAACTTGTAGTTCAGCACCACGGGCCGGCCGTCGCCTGCGGAGGGCGGTGCAGGAGGGGTCTGTCGCCCCACACGGGCGAACATGACGCCGCACAACGCCACGAAAAGCGATAATATGGATATAAAACGGCGCACGATATTACTTTACCCAATGTTTGTTTTCAAACTCCCCGTCGCGGTATTCGGGGTCGATGTAGATATACATCTGGTCGATTTTCTTGGTGAGCCACTCCTTGAACACCCTGCCCTGCTTGTCCTGAAGGGCCATCTCCTCGATACGGAGGTAGTCCTCCTCCATCGAGGCGCGGTGGGCCGGGATAATCTCGATGAGCTTGACCACCTTGGCCATCTGGTTGCGGAGCATGTCCTCGGTCACGAAGGCGTTGGAAATCTCGCCGGGCTTGAGCTTCACCAGCGCGTTGTAGTCCTCCAGACTCTTGAAACGTCCGAAGTCCTCACGCAGGAACTTGGTCACCGTCATCTTGGTGTTGCCGCCGCCGAAGTATTTCAGCACGTCGGTGTTCGACACCACGCCGCCGTTCATCTTCGAGGTCTTGTCGTCGGAGTGGAGCAGGGCCGCACGCTCGAAGGTAATCGAGTCGGCATGAATCATCTTCACCAGACTGTCGAGCGTGTTCGACGCCTCGCCCAGCTCCTCGGGGGTGTAGACCGGGTGGAGCAGGATATGGCGGAAGTGGTACAGCTCGCCGCGCTTGTCGAGCAGCTTGATGATGTGGAAACCGTAGTCGGACTCCACCACCTCGGAAATCTGTCCGGGCTTGAGCTTCTCGAGCGCCGCGGCAAACGAGGGGTCGAGCTGGCGCAGGGTGGTGGGATCCATCTCACCACCACGCATCAGCGTTCCGGGGTCCTGAGAGTACATGCGCGCCAGGTTCTCGAACTTGGCCTTGCCGGTGATGGCACGCTCGCGCATGTCGAGCAGGCGCTGCTTGGTGCGCTGCTTGGCCTCGGTCATCGACTTGGGGAACTTGGTAATCTGGGCGTAGACAAACTGGTCGGCCACCAGCGGAATACTGTCGCGCGAGAGCGACTTGTAGTAGCGCTCCACCTCGCCGGGAATGACGGTCACCTTGCTCACCACGGTGTTCTCCATCTCGCTGGCATACTGCTGCTCCTCGAAGGTCTGGCGCAGCATCTCGCGCAGGTTGAAGATGGGCATGTGCTGCTGCACCTCGAGTTTGTGAATGGTGCCGGCCTCCTCAATCATGTGTTGGAGGTTCTCCTCCACAGCCGACGAGATGGCTCCCTCGTTGATTTTCACGGAGTCGATTTGTGCCTGATTGTAGAGCAGTTTCTGGGTCATGAGGGCCTCCAAAGCCTCGTTCACGGGATCACGGTCCGATGTGTAGCCCTGCTGGCGGCGCTGCTGCACCAGACGGTCGGCATATTCCTGCACCTGAGAGTGGAGAATCGACGAACCGCCCACCACGGCAACCACCTTATCGAGCATCACCTGTCGTTTCTGGGCCGACGCTCCCAACATCAGCAGCGCAAGCGCCGCAACCATTATACCTTTTTTCAACATTATTCTATATTTTTTCGTTTTTTATCCATTTGTTCGCGGCACGACCTCACGCCGTTCCACGTTGTCTGCCGCCGCCCTCCGCAGCGCAGGGTCGTCATTCGCCCCTCACGGAGCCATCAACACGCCCCTTCAAAGAGCCGTCAACACGTCCTCCTCGCGGAGCCGCCACATATTTCCACAGAACGGTCCCCCGCTCTCACGCGGAGCCGCCCCTCACGGAAAGAGGCTACTCGTCGTCGCGGCCGAAGATTCTCACCTCGCCGCTCTCCACCGATTTTTTGTAGAGTTCCTCCTCGTGGTTGCGCACCAGTTCGCTCTGGCGGCGGTTGAAGAGGATACGGCGAATGGTCGGCACCAGCCGCTCGAGCGGAATGGGTTGCCCCTCGCGGCACACCTCGTAAATCTGGAAGTAGTAGCGCGAGGCGTTGTCCCTCATCTCCTGCACCACGGCCGTCTTCAGCGCCGATTCGTTGCTCTGCGACTGGAGGGTGGGCAGGTAGCTCAAAAATTCGGGGAAGTCGACCCACTGTGTGCTGAAATCGGTGAGCGTGAAGTCGTTCTTCTCACAGATATCGTTGAAGTCCTGCCGTCCCGACTCCGACCTGGCGGCCATCAGCTCCTTGAGGCGGGCCGCCTGACGGTAAGAGGGCGAGAAGCGGACGATGCGTCCCTTGACAATGGTGCGGTCGAGACGGAAGTCGCTCTTATGGCGGTTGTAGTAGGCCTCAATCTCGTTCTCGGTGAAGGTGGTGTCGACACCGCGGTCGACGTAATACTGTTCGAGCTTGCGAATCAGCAGTGCCTGGCGGTACTCCTCCACCATCTTGTCGATGTCCTGCTGCGACGAGGAGAAAAGGGTCTCCGCCTCGTTGAGCTTGACCTGTTTGCGCACCCAGCGGTTGACATACATCTCCACCAATGCCACACTGTCGTCGCCCGACACACCGGCAGGCACCACCGTACTCACATCTCTCAACTTGAGTTCGGTCTTGCCCACACGCGCCAGACTCTCGTCGCTGTCGAAGTAGCCGGGCAGCCGTTTGCAGCCGCTCAACGAGAGCGCGAGAAGGGCGAAAATCGCTATTTTATTAATACTTGGGTTCATTTCCAACTGACAAAGATACTCTTTTTACCTTATAAGTAACGCCACACGAGGGTGAATATTACGATTTTTGAAGTAAAAATTTACTTTTCAGCCTTCATATTGCGGATACTCCGCCACATCATATATCCCGAAATCACCGAGAAGACCACCGCCGCGGCATAGATGCAGATGTAGAGGAAGTGGTTGTCCACCAGATTGATGAGCATCTTGTCGGAGAAGCCGGCCATGAGCATGACATAGGCCAGCGCGTTGTTCAGGGCATGGAGGATAATCACCGCCCAAATCGAGCGGGTCTCGATGTAGACATAGCCCAAGATGAGACCGATGATGAAGGCGTTGACCACCTGAAGGGGTTGCAGGTGCATCAGGCCGAAGAAGAGCGAGGAGAGGAACCACGCCACGGCCACACCGTAACGCTTGCGCAACGACCCCAGAATCAGGCCTCTGCACAGCAGCTCCTCCAGCACGGGCGCGCAGACCACCAGCGAGAAAATCGCCCAGCCGCCGCGTCCCACCATCGAGAGGTCGGGTTGCGGAAGATACTTGAACACCGGCTCGCAGACCACGCCCACGGCCAGCATGAAGACAAACGCCCAGAGCAGCAGCACGGGGTTGAAGCCCGCCGCCGAGAACTCCGCCACGGGACCGCGGCCGCCGCGCGAATAGCGGTAGACCAGGGCGAAGAGGTAGGTGGGCAGCATCGCTCCCAGATAGGTCATCGCCAGCAGGAAGCCCTGCCGACGGGGGTCGACGGTCTCCACTGCCGCCGAGGCATCGCCTCCCGAGACTCCGTTAAGGACAATGGCCGCCAGCGCCACCACAATCTGCAGTCCCACCAGCATGCCGAACACGGCCAGCAGGTCGCCGATGGTGGGGAACGGCTTGCGCAGGGTCTTGTTGTCGAAGGCCTCTCCCGACGAGGCCGTATCGCCCGCCGCGGCAGGCTGCTCGTTATCTACGTTTTCGGACTTTTCCACAGGGGTCAGGTCACGCTCCTTGTTGTCAGTTTCCATATTATAAGTATGTTTTATTCTCCAAAGGTAATCAATTTTCGGCAATGGTTATGGATTTCCATTTAAAATCCTTAAATTTGCCCGAATATAATCCGAAAATAAATCATGGCAAAGGTTATAGCATTGGCCAATCAGAAAGGCGGTGTGGGCAAAACCACCACAGCAATCAATTTATCGGCATCACTGGCCCTGCTGGGCAAAAAGGTGTTGCTCATCGACGCAGACCCCCAGGCAAACGCCACCTCGGGTCTGGGATTCGACATCGATTTGGTAGGCATCTACGAGTGTATGATCGGCACACAGGAGGCCCGCGACGTCATCATGCAGTCCCCCGACATCAAGAACCTGTGGGTGCTGCCCTCGTCCATCGACCTGGTGGCCGCCGACGCCGAACTGCCCAAGATGGAGAATGCACACTATGCCATGAAACGTATCGTCAACTCCGTGAGAGAGGACTACGACTACATCTTCATCGACTGCTCCCCCTCGCTGGGCTACACCACCGTCAATATCCTCACCGCCGCCGACACGGTACTCATTCCCGTGCAGTGCGAATACCTCGCGCTCGAGGGTCTGTCGAAACTGCTCAGCACCATACGCAAGGTCAAGGGCGCTCTCAACCCCCAGCTCGACATCGAAGGCTTCCTGCTGACGATGTATATGCGCAACCGCCTCAACAACCAGGTGGTCACCGAGGTCAGGGAACACTTCCGCGATTTGGCCTACGACACAATAATCCAGCGCAATATCCGTTTGGGTGAAGCCCCCTCACACGGCAAACCCATCATGCTTTACGACGCCAGCGCGTCGGGTTCGGTCAACTACCTCAACCTGGCACGCGAGTTCCTCAAGCGCAACAAATAGTATAAAAAACAGACACTACGATATGAAAAAACAAAAGGGATTAGGTCGCGGACTCGATGCCATCTTCGGTGCCGATGCCATCGACGACATCGACATCAAGCTCAAACCCATGAGCAAAATGACTGAAATCGATATCCGAGACATAATACCCAACCCCAATCAGCCGCGTACCCATTTCGAAGAGGAGGCCCTCGATGAGCTGGCCGACTCGATTCGTCAACTGGGCATCATACAACCCGTCACCGTCCGCGAACAGCAGGGCGACGGCCGCTATGTCATCATCAGCGGCGAACGTCGCTGGAGAGCGGCTCAGCGCGCCGGACTGCGCACCATGCCCGTATATATCCGCGAGGTCGACGACGAAAACCTCCATGCCATGGCTCTGGTCGAGAATATCCAGCGCCAGGACCTCAACGCCATAGAAATCGCACTGGGCATGCAGCGTCTGATTGACGAATGCCACCTCACGCAGGACTCGCTCTCCGAAAAGGTGGGCAAGAAACGCTCGTCGGTGACCAACTACCTCCGCCTGCTCAAACTCCCCGACCAGATTCAGCTGGCCATCAAGGAGGGAATCATCTCGATGGGACACGCCAAGGCCATCGCCGGAGCACCCGACGAGGAACAGCTCCTCGTACTCAAGAAATGTATCCGCCGCTCGCTCTCCGTACGCCAGACCGAAGACCTGGTGCGCCTGATGAACGAGAAGGCCAATGCCGAAGAACAACCCGCCGAAGAGGAGGAGTATCCCGAAAGCTACTCGCGTCTGGTCGAACAGCTCGAACACTTCTTCTCGGAGGACATCGCCATCAAACGTTCGAAGAACGGAGGCGGAAAAATTACCATTGGTTTCACCGACGACAAGGACATCGAAGAGTTTGTACACCGTTTCGCATCGCGTTCATAGATTGACATGACTCCCAAGAACATCAAATACCTGCTGCTGCTCTGTCTGGCACTGACGGGCATTCGCTCCGTGGCACAACAGTTCCACCGCGGCGAACGAACCATCATACGCGGAGGCCTCATGCCGCAAAGCGACTCGCTGCGCCTGCAGCGCGACTCGCTGGCCTATGCCGCTCTGGCCGTCGAAATCGACAAGTCCATCGCCGAAAGCTTCAGCGCCGACTCCTCGGCACTGGCCGCCCTGCGCACCGACGACATTCACACCCTCGATTCGATAGCTCTGGCACAATACCACGCCGACGAGGCGCAGGTCAAACGCCGACAGCGCAACAAGGGCGAACGCCGCCCGTTCTTCAGCGACTCGATGTCGCTCTCGAAGGTGTGCTGGCTCTCGACCGTGCTGCCCGGCTACGGACAGATTTACAACAAGCAGTATTGGAAGTTACCCATTCTCTACGGTGCACTGGGTACGGGTCTGGCCATGTATATCCACGAGAACAACCGCTACAAACCCCTCCAGCGGCAGTATGAGGCCTACACGGCTTTCTCCACGGAGCGCACCCCCGAACTCGACGCCCTCCAGTCGCGCATGATCAGGAGCAACACGCGCCGTCAGGTCTATCTGGGTCTGACCATCGCCTCCTACATCTACTTCATCGGCGACGCGGCCGTGAAGTACAACACCAACGACGTGTCACGCGTGAAGAAGGCCACCACACTGGCCTGCATCTTCCCCGGCGCAGGTCAGATTTACAACAAAAGCTACTGGAAGGTGCCTTTCGTGGTGGGTGGTTTCGCCGCCCTGGGCTACTGTATCGACTGGAACAACCGCGGATACAAACGTTTCAAGAAGGCATACAGCCTCATAGCCGACTACGAAGCCAACCCCGACAAATATCCCAACGGCTCGCCCGACGAGTTCCACGGCCACTACTCCGGACAGTTTATCCGCAACATGAGAAACAACTTCCGACGCAACCGCGACCTCTGTATCATCATCACCGGCGCACTCTATGTGTTGCAGATTGTCGACGCCCATGTCGATGCCCATCTCAAGGACTACGACATCTCCGACGACCTGTCGATGAACCTCGAACCGATGGTCGACTACCAGTACATGCCCTCGCAGGGCAGCAACCGACCCGTATTCGGATTTAACCTGCGCCTCAATTTTTAAGAATACCGATGAAAAGAATCATTTGTCTGGTGCTGACGGCAGCACTCGCCCTCTCGCCCCTTGTCACCTCGGCCAACGACCGCCGACCCCGTAAGAAAAAGAAGAAAAAGCAGAAGACCGAGCAGGTGGTCAACACCGAGGCACAACCCCAGCCTGTGGCCGCGGAACCCGAGACGCAACCCCTACCGGTCGACACGGTGGCCGTGGAGCCGCCCGTCGAGGAGGAGATTCAGGTGACGGCCGAACAGGTCGACTCGCTGGTGGCCGCCTGGCGCGAACATCAGCGCGAACAGGCGTTCGACGAGTTTTTCAACAACTATATCAACATCGACTCGATGATCGACACCGGCACCACCCCCGACTCGCTCTATGCCGGTCGTCTGCGTGCGCTGGCCTCGCCCATTCCGCTGGCCTACAACGACATCGTGCGTCGTCACATCACCCGCTACACCGACCCCCGTCACGGCACCATGAGCCGCATACTGGGGCGTGCGAAGTATTATTTCCCGATGATTGAGGAGGAGCTGATCAAGGCCGGACTCCCCGTGGAGCTGCGTGCCATGGCCATCATCGAGTCGGCACTCACCCCCACCGCCATGTCGCGCATGGGTGCCGCTGGACTGTGGCAGTTCATGCCCCGCACGGCCAAGAGCTACGGTCTGGAGGTCAACTCGCTGGTCGACGAACGTCTCGACCCCATTCGCGCCACACAGGCCGCCTGCCGCTATCTGAAAGACCTTTACAGCATCTACCACGACTGGACGCTGGCCATCTCGTCGTACAACTGCGGTCCGGGAAATGTGAACAAGGCCATCGCCCGTTCGGGTGTCAAGGAGTGTCGCTCGTTCTGGGACGTATATCACTGCATGCTGCGCGAGACACAGGGCTACATGCCGGCATTCATCGGTGCCACCTATGCCTATGCCTACCACCAGCAGCACGACATCACTCCAGCCGAGACCCCCGTACCCATCGCCGTGGATACCCTCCAAATCAACCGTATCCTCCACTTCGGACAGATTGCATCGACCATCGACCTGCCCATCGAGACCCTGCGTCAGCTCAATCCGCAGTACAAGATGGACATCATACCGGCTACCGTGAAATCCTACACGCTGGTACTCCCCCAGCGCAATGTGGTGGAGTATATCGAACACCAGCAGGAGATTTTCGCCAAGGACTCGATGTACCTCAAGGAGTACATCAACCCCGTGAACCTCGACAAGAAGCGTCAGCAGAGTGCCGCCGGACGAATCTACATCGTCAAGCGCGGCGACACGCTGGGAGCCATCGCACGCCGCTACCGCGTGTCGACCTCGCAGCTCATGCGCTGGAACAACATACGCGACCCCCGCAAGCTGCGCCTGGGACAGCGTCTGAGAATCGGCAGCAGATAAGCGCCACAGACCATGATACACGAACACGATACCATAGCCGCTCCGGCCACGGCCGCAGGCGGTGCCATCGCCGTCATCAGAGTGAGCGGTGACGACTCCATCGCACTGACCGACCGCATCTTCCGCGGCCGCACGCCACTCACCGATGCCGACGGACACACCCTCCGCTACGGACGCATCATGGACGGCGAACGCACGGTCGACGATGTGCTGGTGGCCGTCTTCCGCGCCCCCCACTCCTACACGGGAGAGGACGGGGTGGAGATTTCGTGTCACGGCTCGAGCTACATCGTCGCCGAAATCCTGCGCCTGCTGGGGCAGGCCGGCGCACGCATGGCCCAACCTGGCGAGTTCACCATCAGGGCCTATCTGGCCGGTAAAATGGACCTCTCGCAGGCCGAAGCCGTGGCCGACCTGATTGCCTCGTCGAACAGGGCCACACACACGCTGGCCACCACACAGATGCGCGGCGGATACTCCTCGCAGCTCGACTCGCTGTGCGACCGTCTGCTCCACCTCACCTCGTTGCTGGAGCTGGAGCTGGACTTCGGCGAGGAGGACGTGGAATTTGCCGACCGCACCGCCCTGCGTGACACGATGAACGACATCGACGCGCGTATCCGCTCGCTGGGCGACTCCTTCTCGCTGGGCAACGCCATCAAGGAGGGCGTGGCCGTAGCCATCGCCGGCTCGCCCAATGTGGGCAAGTCGACCCTGCTGAACCGTCTGCTCAACGAGGACCGGGCCATGGTGTCGGACATCGCCGGCACCACACGCGACGTCATCGAGGAGCGGGTGAACATCGACGGTGTGGTGTTCCGCTTCCTCGACACGGCAGGCATACGCGCCACCGACGACACCCTCGAGAAGATGGGCATCTCGCGTTCGCTCTCCTCGATTGCGAGTGCGCAGATTATCCTCCACATGATTGACGCCCGCGAGGTGGAGAGCCGCGGACGCATTCCCGAACCGCAATTTCCGCTGCGCGAGGGGCAGACCCTGCTGACGGTGGTCAACAAAATCGACACCGTGGCGGAGCTGCAGCTCGCCTACGACACCATCGCCATCTCGGCACGGAGCGGCGAGGGCATAGACCGTCTGCGCAAGGCGTTGCGCTCGTCGGTCGACACCTCGGCACTCTACCACGGCGACCCCATCATCTCCAACAGCCGCCACTACGAGGCACTGCGCCAGGCCGACGAGGCACTGCGCCGTGCGCTGGAGGGACTCGACAACGGCCTGCCTACCGACCTGTTGAGCGAGGAAATCCGCGACGTCATACGCAACATCAACACCATCACGGGACGCAAGGAAATTGTCCCCGACACGGTGTTGCAGAACATCTTCTCGAAATTCTGCATCGGCAAATGACGGCTTGTAAATAACCGTTACC
>JAHHQN010000012.1 GCA_020026375.1 Alistipes sp.
CAAAGACTCCCAAAATGTCAATAATCCAAATTTCCATATTGATACTTTTTCGTTAGTGACTATGTGGTGACAAGCAGATAATCCTCAAAGAGACAAAGACATATTCGTAAAAAGTCAGACCGCCATGATTTCATGACGGTTGTCTGCACGAAATATTTAATGAGTATTTGTGTGGTCTTCACGAGAGGAAGACATAAAGAATGACTTTTTTCTTGCGTCAGAAGCTGACAAAACGTCAAAAGTCGTCTTTGAAGGTCCGGTGTTTTTGAAGTGTGAGATTTGAGGTATGAATACAACCTTAGTTCACGCCAATCGCTCTATTGGTATGGATATCAATGTTTTACAAAAACAGATTGCGCATTTATCTTTTATCTGGACCGTTTCTTTTCAAGAGGTGGCACAATCTTGATGGCAAAGATACCTAAAAATTAATAATCCGACAAATTCCCTTCTCTGAATTTCTCATAAATAGATTTTATCAGGTTTTAAAAATCATTCGCTTACGAGATGGCTTTGGGGAAATTTTGCACTTCATTTCTTTTGCTTTTCCGATTCTATTTGTATCTTTGTCCTATACAAATCCCTCAACACGACAAGGCAATGTAGACATCGACTCATCAATCATCTGCAATCAGGCAGCAGGGCATTTTTCAAAGCCCCTCATTTTAAACATTTAACTTTAAATTTTTACTAAAATGAGGAAAACTATGCCCACAGCCGAACAGTTGTCGATGAGAAATGTCTGCCGTCTTTTCAAGCGCAACCACATCTTCTATCAGGTGGAAGACCACCGTATCCTGTTTAAAATCCGCCGCCGCAACCGCATCGGCGAACGCATCTTCTCGTTCATCGGGTTCGAGGAAGGCCGCACCGCCGTCGGACGGCAGACCATCATTTTCGGTACCGAAGAAGAAAGCATCTTCGAGGGTGACGGCACACTCCGTCTCCTCCGCGAAACCGTCTGCACCGACATGGCCTTCTTCGCCTTCCATCTCCACGACCTGCACCGCGACGTGTACCCCACCGACGAGTACAACGACTGGTATTAATCCCCTGCCGCCTCACAAAGGCGCAGGCTGCAGCCCCTCATAAAGAGGGAACCCAGCAATCCGTTGCCGGAACAAAACCTGTTCCGACAACGGATTTTTTTGCCGTTATACAGTTATCGCTCCAACATTTTGCCATTCGGATATTATTTTATAACTTTAGGTATCAACACTAAACCCATCAACCATGAACTACAAAGAATCGCAGCGCCAACGCCAGATAGCACTCATCGAGCAGGGCGACTGTTTCGCTCCGGCCCAAGGCGGCGGTTCCTACAAGGATACGAGCCGAAAATTCGTATTAAATGAAGGACAAACAAAATACAACCTCTACTCCTCCATCAGGGAATGTGAATATTTCAAACAGAACAACATCAACTGGTGGGACGGGAAAGACTTCCCCACTGGGCACACCCTCTCTTCGCAAATCGCCTGTCTGAACCACCTTATGCCAATCATGTCCGACAAAGATGCCGTACGGGAAATTGTCCACAACATCGACAATAGACTCACAGAGGTGCTACCCATAGAAAATTCCGAGTCGGAGTCAGAGCCAGATGCCATTTACATTGCATTTGAGGTGGTCGGCAAGAGAGACATTCTGAACGAGGGGCGGCTTCAACGCGGCAGCAACTGCACCTCCATCGACGCATTGATTCTGGCCAGGGACAACGAGGGGCGCACCCTGCTGCTACCCATCGAATGGAAGTACACCGAGTCCTACAACAAATCCGACAAAGCGGCCAACGCTTCCGGCAGAACCCGACAAAAGAGATACAATTCCCTGATTGCCGAGTCCCGACAGCTGAAAAGCCTGCCCGCCTATGAGGGGAGCATCTACTATCAGGAGCCTTACTACCAACTCATGAGACAGACCCTGTGGGCGGAACGCTCGCTCGAAGACTTCGGAGCGGACGATTTCCTGCACCTTCATGTCGTTCCCCGCCAGAACACCCTGCTGTTCAACCCCCACGGCAAATCCTCCCTCCGAGACCACAACAAGGTGTGGAGCCACCAGCTCAACGACCCCACGAAATACAGGGTCATCGACCCCGCGGAGCTGATGCAACCACTGACCGACATCGACGCATACAAGGATTTGATGGCATATCTCAAAAAACGGTATTGGTAACAACCGAAAAATAAAAAGTGGAGGAAGAAGGCCGGAGGTTCGGAATAAAATCGTACCTTTACTTGATTTTTAAACCCTACCCTCAATATTTGTAACCATGAAACTACCCTTTTTGAAAAGCCTGCTGCTGCTCGGCGGCCTTCTCCTCTGTGAGGGAGGTGAAGCAAAGGCACAAATCTCAATCCCCTGCGGCGACACCCTCCACATGATGAGCTACAATATCCGCAACGGCATCGGCATGGACGACGTCAACGACCTGCAACGCACGGCCGCGGTCATTCTCCGCCACCGTCCCGACATTGTGGCGGTGCAGGAGGTCGACAGCGTCACCCTTCGTTCCGACAAAAGATATGTCCTCGGCGAGCTGGCACAGATGACCCACATGCACCCGGTTTATGCTCCGGCCATCGCTTTTTCGGGCGGCAAATACGGCATCGGCATGTTGAGCCGCGAGAAGCCGCTGGGCTACAAGTACTATCCGCTGCCCGGACGCGAGGAGCAGCGTACATTGCTGGTGGTTGAATTTGAGCAGTATGTCTACTGCTGCACCCATCTCTCGCTCACCCCCGAAGACCAGCTGCTCTCGCTGCCCGTCATCAACGAGGTGGCCGCCGCCATCGAAAAACCGCTTTTCATCGCCGGCGACATGAACGCACACCCCAATTCGCCATTCATCGACGCGTTGAAAAAGAGTTTCCGCGTGCTTTCGGCACAGGATTGCACCTGGCCGGCCTCCTCACCCGACGAGACCCTCGACTACATCGCCGTCCGCCACAGTGACTCATCACAGGTCGACCTCCTCTCCACAGCCGTCATCTGCGAACCGAAGGCCTCCGACCACCGTCCCGTCACGGTCACCGTGGTGCTCCGACCATCACGATAAACCCATTGCCGAAAACAAAAGCCCCCGACCATTGTCATGCGGTCGGGGGCTTTGTCATGGGAATGGACGGTGTAGTCAGCTCGGAATCGCCCGTTTTTTATTACCTTTGCACAAACCGACGAAGCATGAAATACAACAACCACAGGGAATTTTTAGCCGACATCGAGCAGCACAAACACGACATCTACATCTACTGCCACACGTTGCAGGAGGTGGTCCCCATGCACACCCACTCGCAGGGACATGTGCTGGTGGTGGTCGGCGGCGTGGCCACCATGAATGTCGAACACAACGAGTACTATATCCCCCACGGCTACTTCGTGTGGATTCCGCCCCGGGTGTCACACCGCATCACCTTCGAGGGCAAGGCCATACATCTGCTCAACATCTACTATCCGCCGCAGTTCTCCGAGGCGGACTTCTATCGCGAGGTGGGTGTATATCCCATGCCCTCCATTCTCTACCATGTCGTCGAACTCATCGAAGGACAGACCGAATACCTGCAACCCGACCACTGGAAATACGAGCTGCTGGCTACCACCAACCATATCCTGCCCCACATCATCTCGCCGCTGGCCCTCCAGCTCCGCCTGCCCACCACCGACCACCCCGTGGTGAGCCAGATTATCAGTGCCATACAGCGCAACTACCGCGAGGCCGTCACCGTGGAACAAATCAGTCGTGAAATCGGACTCAGCGTGCGCACCCTGAGCCGCCACATGAACCACGAGCTGCACATCACCTTCGTGCAGTATCTGCGCATCTACCGCATACTGATGGCCATCAAACAGATGGTCGACAACCGCGAATCCATCACCAACATCGCCTACAATGTGGGATACGACAGTCTCACGGCCTTCAGCAACTCGTTCTTCAAGGTCACGGGCTGCCGTCCCAGCCAGTTTCTCCAATGGCACAACGACGCGCGGTGTCCGAAATGAGCAAAACAATGGCATATTTTATCAAATAACTAAACCCACTGCTTTTTATCTTTGCGCCGCAAAAAAAAGATAAAAAGAAATGATTTTAAAAAGGGTATTGACTTTTCTGCTCCTCTGCCCCACGCTGCTCTATGCGGCGCAGACGGACGAGAGCGGAAAAGCGATGGGACTCGACGATGTCCGCCGACTCATTCATCAAAACCGCTCGCTCATCATCGAGCAGCTCAACCGCCGACAGGCCGACGAAAACCTCCTCCAACAGAAAAACGAACGGCTGCCCGAACTGGGGCTTCATGGCGACGGCCATTTCGCCAACGAAACACCCCTCAACTCCTCAACCTCCTCCCACAACAACTGGTTCTACCAATTCAACCTCTCCACCGAGTGGGACATCTACACGGGCGGCATGCACAAATACGCCATCGAGCGCATGAAAAACGAGGTGCAGATCAGCGACGACCGCGTCAGGGCCGTGGGTCAGGAGGTCGAGCTGCAAGCCTATCTGCTGCTCTACGACATCTACCGCAACATCAAGTACAGGGACTTCGTCCGCTCGTCGATACACCTGCGCAGCAAGGAGTATGACCGTATCCGCCAGCTCTATGAAAACGGCACTGTGCTGAAGAGCGACCTCCTGCGTTCGAAACTCTACATCACCGACCTGCAGAAGGACGAAATCGCCATAGAGAACAGTATCGAGATTCTCTCACGCAAGCTCTACAACCTGCTGGGCATGGAGGACGAGGGACAGATAGTGCCGATGCTGGAACAGGCCCTCGACTTCCAGCTGACCGACTCCTTCGAGACGATGTATGCCCACGCCCTCGACCACGCCCCGAGTCTGGCACTCTGCCACTCCGAGCAGCAGCTCGAGGCAACGATTCTCAAACAGATAAAGGCACAACGCCGCCCGCGGCTTCAGGCCTATGCCCAATACGGTGTGGGTTCGGCACAACCCTCATTGAGCTACAACCACCGTCTGGGAGGGGAAGTCGGTGCCAGAATCAGCATTCCGCTCTCGGCACTCTACAAGTCGAAACACCGAATCAGCGCACAGCGCCAGCGCATGCTCCAGCAGGAAATCCGCACCACCGACCGTCAGGAGCAGCTCCGCGAGACCATCTACGAACTCTACACCCGTTACACCGAATCGCTGATCAACATACGCCGCGCCCTCGAGAAGATAGAGATGAGCAAGGAGAGCATGCGTATCCTGCGCAACTCCTACTTCAACCAGCAGTCACTGCTCATCGACGTGCTGGAGTCGGAGACCCAATCGATGGAGGCCTCCTTCGAATGGGTGGAGGCGGTGGTCGACTCCCAGAAATACTACTGGTCGCTCCGCCAGATTTGCGGCTATCTCTAACGGCCACAGAGAGCTGCCCTTGCAGCCCCAAAAAACGAATCATGTAATCCTATAAAAATATATTCCGCAAGATGAAAAGAAAAATCATCAGCTACATCGCACAAATGGTCACCCTCTCGCTGGTCTTCGGCTTCGGAGGTTGGGCCTTATGGTACGCCTACCGCATCTACAAATACGAGGAGACCAACAACGCACAGGTCGAGGTCTACATCACTCCCATATCGAACCGCGTCATGGGTTACGTGGCGGCCATCAGATGCCACGAGAACGCCCTGGTACAGAAGGGCGACACACTGCTCATCATCGAGGACGACGAGTTCCGTCTGGCCTATCGGAAGAACGAGGCCCTGCTTCGCCGTGCCGAGGCCGAGCTGGCCATAGCGCGCAAGCAGATTGAGAGCAATCGCATCGAGCAGCAGCAGACCCAAAGCGAGATTGCCATCTGCAAAATCAAGATGGAGAACGCGCGCAAGGAGTTCGGCCGTGTGGAGAATCTGCTCTCGAAGGAGTCGGTGACCCAGCAGCAGTACGACCGCACGGAGGCCGACTATCTGAAGGCCAAAAAGGAGGTCGACATCGCAATTTTCGGTCATAAGGAGTCGTTACTGCGCTACGAGGAGCAGATCGGCAATGCCAAGGTCGAAGAGGCCAAGGTGATGGACTGCAGAGCGCAGCTGGAGCGCAGCCGTCTCGATTTGGAATACACCGTCATTCGTGCACCCTACACCGGCCGCATAGGCAAAATCGACATTCAGGAGGGACAGCTTCTCCAGCAGGGACAGGTGCTGACCTTCATCACCAACGAATCGGCCGGCAAGTGGATTGTGGCCAACCTCAAGGAGACCCAGCTGGCCAGCTACACGGTGGGCAAGGAGGTCACCGTGACCATCGACGCCCTGCCCGACCGCGAATTTACGGGACATGTGGAGTCGATTTCGCCGGCCACCGGCACCCGCTACTCGCTCCTGCCGCCCAACAACGCCACAGGCAACTTCGTGCGCATCACCCAGCGTGTGCCGGTACGCATCAAATTACACGACATTGAAGATGTGGAAGAGCAGCTGCGCGGCGGCATGAACGCCTATGTGCGCATCGAAAAATAGGCGGCATGGAGCAGATTCCCATATTCAAACCCTGGGTGCCGCAGTGGCTCGCCGTACTGACCATCATCTCCATACTCTTCCCCTCGCTGGTCATCTTCGCCCTCTACTACAACAGCACACGCGCCGTGGCGGAGTTTTACAGCATGGACGCGATGGATATCCAGTATTCGGTGGTGCTGATGTACGCCACCGTCATCTCCTATCTGGCACTGGACAGCCATTTGATCAAATGCTTCAAACTGGTGAACTATACACTGGCCGGCATCTTCATCAACACGGTCACCTGCTGGATATGTGCCGTGAGCCAGTCGGGCGAACTCTTCATGTTCAACCGTTTCATACAGGGAGCGGTCTGCGCCTTCCTGTGTAACATCTGCATGACGTTGTCGTTCACGCTGTTCCGCGTGGAGAAGGCGCGCATCATGGGCTACACCATCTTCTACGGCTCGCTGATGATCTGCGTACCCTTCTCGGCTATCTTCGCCAATCTGATTCTCAATCATTTCGGCATCGACTCGGTCTTCTACGGCTTCATACTCATGCAGATTCCGGGTTTCGTGCTGCTGTTGCTGACCATGAACAACCGCTACCTAACACGCAAATATCCGTGGCAGGCGGCCGACTGGCAGGGATTTGTCATCTACACGGCCATCGCCTCGATTCTGGGTTACATACTGGTCTACGGACAACAGCTCGAGTGGCTCGAATCGCCGCGTATCCGCCACCTGATGATGATTCTGCTGCTCATCACCCCGGTCTACATCGTCAGCAGCTGGCGCAAGCGACGGCCGCTCATACAGCTCAAGCTGATGAAGAACGGCAAGTACCGTTTCGCCCTGCTGTTGCTGACGGTGTTCTACATCTCGAAAGGCACGGTGTTCTTCACCTATCTCTACATGCAGGACGGACTGGGTATCGACCCCGTCAGCATGGTGTCCATCTGGAGCTTTAACATTCTGGGACTCGTGGTGGGCGTACTGGGGGTGAAGACCCTGCTGCTGAAGGGGGCCTCGCCGCGCACACTCATCAAGCTGGGCTTCTTCCTGCTGCTGCTCTTCCACACCCAGATGTATTTCATGTTCGCCGTCACGGCCAGCGAGGAGCGCTACTACCTGCCGCTCTTCATACAGGGTGTGGGCACGGGCGCACTCTTCGTGCCGCTGATCATGAACATGGTATTGAGTGTTCCCAAGCGGCAGATGGGACTGGTAGCCTTTCTGGGTATCGGCGCACGATTCTTGGGCTTCTGCCTGGCCATCGCGCTCATCAACTTCTACCAGCTTTACAGCACCAACGACAGCTACATGGACATGGCCGCCTCCTACACCCTCTCGAACAACATCGTGCAGAACGAGCAGCAGAAGGCCATCGAACGCTATACGGGTGTGGGCATGAGCAGCTCCGACGCCCGCAAACGTGCCGACAAGGACTTGCAGCAGATGACCCGAAAGGAGTCGTCGCTGAGGGCCTACATGAACTACTATTCGTTCATCATCGGACTGATTTTCTTCATTCTGTTCTACATGTCGCTGAGTTCGCTCTCGGCCAAGGAGAAGCAGAAGAACCGTTCGCGCATGGCACGTATCCTGTTCCACTGGACAAGCGTCCGACTTCTCCGCCGCAGCTGAAAAGCGGTCGATTCATCACACACAACATTTCCGACAACGAAGCCGTCCCACACCTCTGCGGGGCGGCTTCGCTGCATTTTTCTGTGGGGATTCCCCGTCTTCTTCTCATCGGAACTTCTCACCGCCCCTCGGGGAAAATATCCCGAAAAATAGGTATCGCCCCACCGTAAGTTTCCCCAGCATTGGGTATTGTCGCAGGCAGCCACACCCTCTAATTTTGTCCTGCCAAAAAAACAACAGATGACCCCACTCTTAAACCGTTTCATCAAGACCCTCATAGCCACCGCCCTGCTTGCGGTGTTCAGCCCCCTTCAGGCACGGGAAAACCCGGCCGCGACACGGAACGACAAAATCCGTGTCACGGTGGAGGTGACCGACTCGCTGCATGCGCCACTGCCCTACACCACCATCTCGTTCACCGATGCCGACGGCCACATCTTCGCGGCCGTGAGCGACAAGGAGGGCAGTACCCTCTTCTCGCTGCACGAGGGCAGCTATGTGATGGCCGCCGAATATATCGGTTACAACACCTACCGCCGCGAGCTGCAACTCACGCAACACTCCCCCACCGTCTACCGCATCGTCCTGCACGAGAGTGCGGTGGCCATACGCGACGTGGTGGTCACGGCCTCGGAGACCAAAGGCACCACCAGTTCGTCGACCATCGACCGCAAGGCGATGGAACATCTCCAGCCGTCGAGTTTCGCCGACCTGCTGTCGCTGCTGCCCGGAGGCTCGGCCTCGAAACCCCTGCTCGGTTCGCCCAATACCATACACCTGCGCGAGACCGGCATCTCCAGCTCCGACTACGCCACCTCGGCACTCGGCACCTCGTTTGTCATCGACGGCGCACCCATCAGCACCGATGCCAACATGCAGTACATACCCGGCAGCGGCACCTTCGACTCCGAAATCAGCTACAACTACTTCGTCAATTCGGGTGTCGACATGCGCACCCTCTCCACCGACCAGATTGAGAGTGTGGAGATTGTGCGCGGCATACCGTCGGTGCAGTACGGCGACCTGACCAGCGGACTGGTGAAAATCAAACGCCGCAAGGGCGGGCACCAGCTCAACGCGCGCTTCAAGGCCGACATGGCCAGCAAACTCTTCTATGCGGGCAAGGGGTTCGAGATTCCGCGCCGCAACCTCACCGTCAATGTCGGCGCCGACCTGCTCGACGCCAAATCCGACCCCCGCAACAAGCTGGAGAACTTCAAACGCGTGACCGGCTCGCTGCGCGTCGACAAGAAATGGGACAGCGACACACACCAGACCTCACTGGGTCTGCACCTCGACTACACCGGCTCGTTCGACAACAAGAAGAAGGACCCCGAACTCAACAACCACAACATCGACGACTACAAGTCGCAGTACAACCGTCTGAACTGCGGCATCAACTTCGAGTACCGCGCCAAAGGCGAGGGTTTCTTCCGTTCGCTGGAGAGCACCGCCTCGTTCGACTACTCGAAGGACCTCATCCGCCGCCGCCGTTTCGTCTCCATCAGCAAACCCATGGTCACCCCCGTGAACATGGAGGCCGGAGAGTTCGACGCCGTGCCGATCGAGGCCTCCTACACCGCCCGCATGACCGTCGACGGACGTCCGCTGTCGGCCTTCGTGAAGTGGATGGCCTCGTTTGCCTTCTCCACCGCCCGCAGCCGCTCCTCGATCGTGGCCGGCGCCGACTGGTCGCTGGACAAGAACCTGGGCCGCGGGCAGGTCTTCGACATGACGCGCCCCATCTTCTCGGGCGTGGCCGCGCGCCCCTATCCCTACAACAAGATCCCGGCACAGCACGACCTGGGAATGTTCCTTGAGGACAACACCACCCTCACCATGGGACGCACCCACCTCGACATCATGGCCGGACTGAGAGTGCTCACGATGTTCAACATCGCACGCAAATACGCCATGCACGGCGATTTCTGGTTCGATCCCCGTGTCAACCTGCGCCTGTCGCTTCCCGGCTTCACCATCGCCGGCCACGAGGTGACCACAGCCCTCTCCGGAGGCATGGGCTGGCACACCAAAAGCCCGACCATGAACCAGCTCTACCCCGCGCCCCGCTACTACGACTTCATGCAGCTCAACTACTTCCACACCAATGCGGCGCTGCGCCGTTTCAACGTCCGCACCTACATCACCGACCCGACCAACTACCGGCTCATGCCGGCCCGCAACTTCAAGTGGGAGGTGCGCGGCGATGTCACCGTGGCCGGCAACCGGCTGTCGCTGACCTATTTCGAGGAGGATATGAAGTCGGGATTCCGCTCGGCTGCCACCTACCGCAAATACTCCTACAAGGCCTACGATTACAGCGGCATCGACGGCTCGCAGCTCATGGAACCGCCCTCGCTCGAGCAGATGCCCTACACCACGCAGAACGTGCTGCGTTCCTACTCCGCGACCACCAACGGTAGCCGCACCTCCAAAAAGGGCGTCGAGTTCACCTTCTCGTCGCAGCGTATCGCCGCCCTGCGCACGCGCGTCACGATCACGGGAGCATGGTTCCGCACCGAATACTCCAACAGCGAACCCATTCATTACAGCCCCTCGGTGCTCATCGACAACAAGGAGCTGGGCTATGTGGGTATCTACGACGACGATTCGCACTACATCCGCGAAATCTGCAACACCAACTTCATGGTCGACACCGACCTGCCGCGCATCGGTCTGGGCTTCTCGCTCACCTTCCAGTGCCAGTGGCTCACACGCGACCTGAACACCCACCGCAGCAGTCGCCCGACACACTATCTCGACATCGACGGCAACCGTTTCCCCTTCACCGAGGCCTCGGAGCAGGACCCCTATCTGAAGTGGCTGGTCGTCCACTACAACGAGAAGTCGTTCCGCTGGCACAGCATTCCGTTTGCCATGACCACCAATCTCAAGGTCACCAAGCGGCTCTTTGGCGAGAAACTCTCGGCCGCCATGTTCATCACCCAGATGCTGAACTACACCCCCGACTACAAGGTCGAAGGGGTCACCGTGCGCCGCAGCGCAACCCCCTATTTCGGCATGGAATTAAACTTCAAGTTATAATATGAAAATGAGACTATTACTGCTGCTGATGGCCCTTCTGCCGCTGGCATGCGTCGAAAAGGATACCGAACCGCTGTTCACCCGTCTGACCCTCTCCGTCAGACCGCCCCAGGGGATAGAGATGCTCCGTTTCCAGGCCACGATGGTCTTCGAGAACATCAACACCCGCCAGCGCATCTCCACCTCCGACTTCATCGACGGACAGCTTCGCATCCGTCTGCTCAAGGGGCTCTACCGCCTGAGCATCAACGAAGGCGGCGGCATGACCTACACCGACAGTGACGGACAACGCCACTTCGGCGAGGTGGTCGTCGACAACGCTCCGCTGACGCTGGTCGGCGACACGAGCGAGGCAACCGTAGACCTGATTCTCAAAAACTGACACCGACATGAAAAAAACGATATATCTGTTGACGTCATTCCTCGCCGCCGCGAGCCTTCTCTGTCCGGCACAGGCCGCCGGAATGACGGCCGACACCACCTCGGCAGTCCCCCCACGCCCATCGGACAAGCAGCGCGGACTGTTTCAGGCACTCGAAGAGCAGTTCTCGCCACGGCGGCAGCTGCTCTCGCCACTCCACGCCCACCCGGCAGTACACGCCACGGCCCGGCGCCACGATTTCTCGCAGGCCGGTCTGGGCTACCGTCTCCGCCGCGATGACCAACCCGACCTCATGGCCACAGGCGACGGTATCGACTACGGATTCTTCGCGGCCGAATCGTTCCGAAGGCTCTCGCCGCACAGTACGGTGTGGGGAAAGGCCGGCTATCGGCGCGGCAGCGTCCGCAACGTGAAGTGGAACTCCTCGTCGGACCTCGAACTCATCTATCCCTACATCACGGCCGACTCGACAGGCGGTGACCTGACCTCGGAGCGCTACACCTTCGGCGGCGGCTACGGCCGCCAACACCGCAAGTGGACCTGGGCCCTGGGGGCCGACATCATCGCTTCACACGAGTACCGCGACGTGGACCCCCGACCGCGCAACATCTCCACAGAGCTGTTGTTCAATGCCGGAGCCGGACTCCACACGGGCCGATACCTCACCGCCCTCTCGCTCAAGGTACAGGTATACAAGCAGCGCGGCGATGTGGATTTCTACAATCCGCTCGGTGTCAAGTCCGAGTACCATCTTTCGGGACTTGGCACCCATTTTTCGCGCTTTTCGGGTGTCGATGCCGGCAGCCACTATCGGGGCAGCGGCTACACGCTCGATGTCACCTTCACGCCGCGCGACGGAGGTGAGGGGTGGTTCGCCGCGGCAGGCTACGAACACCGCACGGTGGAGAAAATCCTCATCGCCTTCAACAACCTGCCCCTCCAGCACATCGACCCCCGAACGCTGACCGCACACATCGGACACACCGCCGTCGGCAACCGTCTCCACTGGGGTGTGGGCGCCCACCTGCGTTACCACTACCGTCCCGGCACGGAGAGCATCGTGGGCGAGAAGATATCGAACATCTACGCCGTGGTCGGACATCTCAAGATGTATGAATATAGTTCCCTGTCGGCGCGCCTCGATGCCTACATCGGCCACCGCGACTCCCGCCGCGAGTGGAACATATCGCCCTGGGTCGACTACCGCCGACAGACCGAGGATTACCTCTACCCCTCGCAGAACCGTGAGGTGGGGCATCTGTCGGGAGGTGTCGACGGCTCCTTCTCGCTGAAGCGGCCGCACATGTATCTGCGCTTCGAGGCCAGTGGCGGCTACCGCGCGGCCATGAACCCCCACCTGCTGCTTCCGGTGGCCGACCTCCACCCCTCGCTGGTGAAGATGGTGCGCCACGACTACCAACGCCTTCAGCTCGATGCCGTGCTGCTGCACTGCCATCTGAGAGCCGACCACACCCTGGGACGACGGCTCAACCTGTTTGCCGAGGCCGGCTACCACTTCCGCCGCTTCGCGGACAGCACCCTCAGCCATGCGGCCGAACTGCAGGTGGGAATCACCTTCTAAACAAACTACACGAAATAGAAATTTTCAACTAAACAAAAAAATCATGATGACAAAATTCTTCAAATTCTTCATTGCCGCAACACTGCTGATGTTTGCGGCCTGCAGCGACGACAACAACGAAGTTCCCCCTGCAAAGACTTCGCTCACCCTCCACATCAACATGCCCATCAGCGTGGAGCAGCCCCAGCTCAAGCAACTCGACGCGGTATTCACCGAGGTCACCAGCGGCCAGACCACCCACGCCAAGGAGTTCACGGCCGCAGGCGAAGGCAGCTACACCCTCACCACCCCCCTCAAGGCCGGCACCTACAATCTGGCGGTGAACGGCGTAGTGAGCTACACCCTCAACGGCGCCACACAGGAGAGCTACATCGAGTCTTCGCGTGAAGGCATCACCGTCACCGAGGGACAGACCAACGAAGTACGCATCGAGAGCAGCATCTCGACCCTCTCGTCCGACGACTTCGTCATCGAGGAGATTTTCTTCACCGGCACACTCACTCCCGAAGGCAAGCAGTATTATGGTGACCAGTATGTCAAAATCACCAACAACACCGACCGCACCCTCTATGCCGACGGTCTGATTCTCATGGATTCGGAGTTCCTCACCGTGTCGAAATACGACTACACGCCCAATATCATGAACGAGTATTTCACCATCAGCAACACCCTCATCATTCCTGGTTCGGGCAAGGAGTATCCCGTGGCTCCCGGCGAATCGATTGTCATTGCCGACACAGCCGTCGACCATCGCGAATACAACTCCCGTTCGATGGACCTCTCGAAGGCCGATTTCGAGTACTACAATCCGCGCGACGATGAGGATATCGACAATCCCGACGTTCCCAACATGATCTCCTCGTCGCTGGGTGAGGACATGATGTGGACCTTCCACAACCGCGGCTTCAAGTCCTACGCCATCGGCCGCTTCGGCGAGGGTGTCACCGCAGAGTCGTTCGCACGCGACAACTTCTACACCGCCGAGTATAAGATGGTCGTTCCCGACTACGGCACCTTCCCCATGAGCACCGACGCATGGAAGTTCCCCAACGCATGGATTACCGACGCCGTGAACCTCAGCATCGAGGAGCTGTTCGCATGGATTGTCACCTCGCCCACCCTCGACTCGGGCTGGAGCTACTGCGGTAAAGTCGACCGCGACCAGACCCGCTACGGCAAGAGCGTTATCCGCAAGCGTGTGAACATGGCCGACGGCCGCACCCTGCTCAAGGACACCAACAATTCGACGGTGGACTTCGCTCCCGAATCGACCCCCTCACTCATGTAGCAGGCTCATGAACGACAACGTCATCGAATGCCGTCACCTGACCCACTACTATGGGAAGCGGCTCATCTACCGCGATTTGAATTTTAATGTACCAAGAGGCCGAATACTCGGCCTCTTGGGCAAAAATGGCACCGGCAAAACCACCACCATCAATATCCTGAGCGGTTATCTCCGCCCCCGGGAGGGGCAGTGCCGCATCTTCGGCGAAGAGCTGCACCGTCTCACTCCGCAGACCCGACAGCGGATAGCCCTGCTCATCGAGGGACATGTGCAGTATTCCTACATGACCATCGAGGAAATCGAGCGTTTCTACGCTCCGTTCTACCCCCGATGGAACCGCGACGCCTACTACGGACTGATGGAAAAACTGCATGTCGCCCCCCGACAACGCATCTCGCGCATGTCGTGCGGCCAGCAGTCGCAGGTGGCCCTCGGTCTGATTCTGGCACAGGACGCCGAGCTGCTCATTCTCGACGACTTCTCGATGGGTCTCGACCCCGGCTACCGCCGTCTGTTCGTGGAGTATCTGCGCGACTATACCCGTGCGGAGGACAAGACCGTGTTCCTGACCTCCCACATCATTCAGGACATGGAGAAACTCATCGACGACTGCATCATCATGGACTACGGCCGCATCATGGTGCAAATGCCCGTGGGCGAGCTGCTCTCCACGTTCGGCCGCTACACGTTCTCTACACCGCTGCCGTCGCTGCCCGACCTCGAGGGCTGCCACCATGCACAGGTGAGCCGCGGAGGAGGCGAACTTTTCTCGTTCGAATCGCCCGACACGGTGGCCGCCACCCTCCAACACGCAGGCGTACCCTTCGAAGGACTCTCACGCGAGGCACTCAACCTCGAAGATGCCTTCATCGGTCTGACCGGAAAATATTGACAACCATGGAAAAAGCCATTTTCTACAAGGAGTGGATCAAGATGCGCTCCCTGCTGCCGGTGATGGGCATCGCCCTCATCGGCGTAACGCTCTACGCCCTGCTGCGCATCGACCGCGCCGTCACCCTCAACGGAGCCCCCCACCTGTGGCAGGTGATGCTCGACAAGGAGGTGGTGTTCATCGAGATGCTGCGCTTCATACCGCTCATCGCCGGCCTGCTGCTCTCGCTGACCCAGTTCATACCCGAAATGCAGCACAAACGGCTGAAGCTGACCCTCCACCTCCCCTATCCCCGTCACCGCATGATTCTGCTCATGGCGGCCATCGGTCTGGGAATACTCACCCTGCTGTTCGCCGTTCAGGGCGTGGTGCTGTGGAGCTATCTCCACCGTCTGCTGGCCCCCGAGCTCACCTCACGCGCCCTGCTCACCGCCCTGCCGTGGTGGCTGGCCGGACTGACACTCTACATGCTCTGTGCATGGATCTGTGTGGAACCCACGCGTTACCGCCGCGGCATCTACATCGTCATGACGCTGGGCGTGTGCCGCATGTTCTACCTCAGCGATGTTCCCCAGTCCTACGACGGCATGCTGCTCTGGCTGGCGGTGCTGCTCGCCGGCGTATTCTTCCTGCCCCTGCTGTCGGTGCGCCGCTTCAAGGAGGGGTGTCAGGATTAACCGCAAAACCGATTTACACCCATGATTAAGATTATAAAAACCGGAGTCGTCGTACTGGCCTGCTGTCTGTTGTCGTGGCTGCTGCCCTGGCTGCTGGCCTTCATGACCGCCTCACCCTCGTGGCGGCCCTTCACCCTTTACAGCTGCATCGTCCACTCGTTCGCACAACTCGACTACGACCGCCACGGCAATGTGTTCGGCCGCGACTTCAACGGCAACATCTACACCGAACGGCAGATTGACAGTATCCTGCCCATGTTCTACCACCGTCAGTTGGCTGCCGAGGGGCGTTTCCCCGCGATGATCGAGGGGGTGAAGCTGACGCCGCAGGACGCCGAACGTTCGGGATTCATCTTCCGCACGACCCCCTCGGAGGTCAACCGTCCAAGAACGGGACTCCATCAGATACTCGAGTCGAATCCCCGACGTCTGGAGTTCGAATCCCCCACCGATGTGTTCCGCATTACCGACCACGGCATGGAGTTCGTCGACATGGCCACCAACACGGTCAACGCCGACAAGAGCCGACGCTTCACCTCGGCCTTGCAGGAGGAGGGCTTCCGCTTTCCGGCACGGCTGGTGTCGGGCAACGCCTCCACACAGAAGGAGTATGACAACGGCTATCTGCTCGTCGACCACAGCGGCCGGCTCTTCCACCTGTTGCAGGTCGACGGCCGCCCTTGTGTCCGCCACGTCGCTCTTCCCGACTCGCTGGAAATCACCCACATCTTCGTCACCGAATTTTCCGACCGCCGTCATCTGGCCTTCCTCAGTGACAGCCGCCACAGGCTCCATGCCCTGCGTGCCGACGACTATTCGCTGCACGAGGTGGCCGTCGGACGATTCGATGCCGCCAACGACGCACTGATGATTATCGGCGACATGTTCTATTGGACGGTCACCCTCCAGCGCGACCACGACGAGCGGCTGATGGCCGTCAACGCGCGTGACTACTCGCTGGTGGATTTCTACACGCCGCCCGCCGAGACCTCCCCGTCCGAGCGTGTCGCGAAATATCTGTTCCCGACGGCGCTCTCCTTCACATCGATGAAAGATGCCTTCGTGCAGCCACGTCTTGCGCCCTACTCGCCCCACGCGTTGTGGCTGGGAGCCGTGCTGGCCGTCGTCTATCTCCTCGTCCACCGCCGTCGGCCGGCCGTACATGTGCTGCCGGCTGTGGCCGTTCTACTGCTGGGAGTCTATGCGTTCCTGCCCCTGCTGCTATTGGGACACCATCGATAAGCCGTCCGGCCCCCCGAAAAAAATCACCCCCGACCGTATTCCTTGCGGTCGGGGGTGATGTGTATATGGGACTTGTCGCGTCCCTCCTGAAGGCTATTTCGAGCGGTACATGACTTTACCGTCCAAGGCCGCCGTCCACACCTTGCCCTCGTTGCTGACAAGGAGTTCCGGCTCCGAGGGCGATGCCCAACGGTCACCCTGCGGCTGACGCTCCAATATGGGGTGGGCGGTCTGCGAGGGCAGGAACACCTCAACCTTCGAGGAGTCGGCATTGAAGACCAGACAGGTCATGCCGTTGGAGGGATTTCCAGCCACGGGGTCGAGCCTTACCCCCTTCTCGAAGGGGCGGATACAATCCTTCAGCAGTTCCGACCACTGATATCCGGCCGAGGGGAGACAACCGTGGCTGTCCCTGTCGTTTCCGACCATACGCTGCGGTTCGGCCTTCTGTTGTGTGTTCTTGGTGCGATGGGCCGACGAGCAGCCTGCAGCCATCACACAGGTGGCGAGTATCGCCAGACTAATGATTTTCTTCAACATACAATTATCGGTTAATTGATTTTCTCATTTTATTCACGACGCGACATCATCGCCACGTCTCTTTCCCCGGTCATCTCTTCACACGAACGACTGCCAATTCCATGCCAACTATTTCAGTTTGAAGGTAGTCAGAACAAAGCCGTGGTCCGAAGCATAGAAGAACTCCCTGCCACAGAAGGTATAGGGACGGCCGAGCAGACCGTTGTGACTCTCCGAAGCCACGGCCTCGAGGCCGCGGCCCGTGTAGTAGATGTAATCGATACGGTCGTTGCGCTTGTCAGCCCCTTGACCGTAACGCCATGTGGTACCGATGTTCTTCGCCACATCGGGATTCATCTCACGGAAACTGTCGACAAAGCCGGCCTTCTGCATCTCAATCGACACGGGCCAGGCCACCGTCTTTCCGCCGTGGCCGTACATCTCCCTGACGGCGTCCGTCCAGTCCAGATGGGAATGGGTGTTGAAGTCGCCGGCCATAATCACCGGAATGCTGTCGGCCTGCATCAGATAGGGACGCAGCGTCTCGAGCATCTTCTTCACCTCCTCGTCGCGCGTGCCGGACATCTCCCACTCGACAATCTCGCGTTCCGACAGGTCGACAGGCACATCAGTGGCATCGGGCAGGTAATGCAGCCAGGTGTCGAAGACCCTGACCTTGCGGCCGTCGACATCAATCATCACACCACCGAAATTGAATGTGGAAATCTTCTCGGGAAAGAGATAGGTCTCAACGATGGGATAGCGGCTGTAGATGCTCAGGTTGTCGGACAGCAGACGGTGGTAATAACCCAACGCATCGGCCACCTGATTTGCGGCTCCATAGGTCTCCACCATGGTGATGACATCGGCGCCGCTCTGCTTCAAGATGTCGAGCGTTCCACGACAACCCTTCCCGGCATATTTTTCCGAATGACCTCTGTGCCATACGTTCCACGACAACACCTTCAAATCCTCACGCTCCTCTTCGGGCGCAACACAGGAACATGCCATGCAGAGGAGAAGAGCCCCTGTCGCAAATGTACCAAGTTTCATGGTTTTCAATTATTTAAGTTTTTAGTTTTCAGAGCATCATACGAAATCCTGCCTCTTCGGTCACGGGAGTCCCGACCGAAAAATCAGCATTCCGAATGATAAAGTTAGCATTTTTAGGGGGTTCGGCCAACTTCAAGGCCTCTTTTTTTGCTTCGGATCGCCGACACCTCACCTCCTTCACACGTCACGGCAAAAAAAAAGTCGGGGTCTGAATCAGACCCCGACAATCCCTCAATACAAGGAGAGGCTACTGGTTTCTCTCGAAGAGGAACCAGCCAATACCCTTCTTGTTGATGACATAGAACGGACGGCGGCCGCCTGTCTTGGCTCTGACCACGATGTTCTCGTCGTGGAACGAACGCAGCATGTTGGGCAGCGTGCGGCTGTTCAGGTCGGCATCGGGACGGAACATGGCATTGGCATTGCACTCCAGATTGGGATTCGAGAACAGAATCACATCTTTACCCTTCACGGTCTGGGTGTTGATGTAGGAGGTCCAGTTGTGGGGGAAGGTCGTGAACTCCCAGTTGCGGTCCTTGTTCACCTCGATGGTCATCATGAAGCCCTGATTCATGGCCTCCTGAATGAACAACGGCGACATGTTACCCTTCGAGCATTTGCCCGCGCTGCGGTCAATGTCGATGAAGTAGTGGTGTCCGGCACCCTTGTCGAGGAACTCGGCAGCCGCTGTGGGGTTGTTGTCGAGTCTCGAAACCGAAGCACCGATGAGCTTCAGGTTGTTGGAGTTGTCCAGCTCGATACCCTTGATGCCCTCCAGAATGTTGGCCTTCCAGGTAATGCGGCGGTTCTCGTTGACAATGGCGACATTCTCCATGTACTGCATGTCGCTGTTGTCCTTGTTCATGATGTAGAACGTGGCCTTCAGATTGGGAATATCGAGACGGTAATAGCCCTTGAACTCCTCCTCGGGACCCTGACGGAAGACACCCGTGTCGAACTTGCTGGCGATAAGACGCTTCTCGATGGCAGTACCGTCCACCACACTGAGGTCGTCCTCGGTCTGGGGCTGGAACTTGAACCACTCGTGGTTGACGGGGTTGATGACAAAGAACACGCGGGTCTCCTGCATGACCGGAACAAAGATATTGTTCTCGGCGAAGAAGGTGTTGAGAATGGTCTGACGAATGGTACGCTCGTTCAACTCCTGGTCGACCTTGAAGTCGGAGAAGAACTCACCTGTCCACGAAATCTTCATACGGTCCTTGGCCAGTTTCTCGTAGCGGGTCACATACGAAGTGTAGTTGTTGGGATAGGTCACGAACTCCCAGCCACGGTCACGGTTCAACTCGATGGCCGTCATGACACCCTGGTTCATGGCAGCCTGCCACAGGTTCTTCGACATGGCACCACGCTCGAAGAAGGGGACATCGGCACCTCTGAGGAACTTCACCTCGTAGTGGCACTGACGGCCCTGCTTGAAGTCGTCGGCGGCAGTGGCGTTATTGTCGAACGATGCCACGGCACCCTCCTGCAACTTGAGCGACACCTCATCGGTCGAGGGGTCATACTTCAGACCCTTCACACCCTCGACGGGAGTCTCCCAATCGAAAGTATAGAAGCCCATGTTGAGTTTCTGCACCGACTCGGCAACAGGCTTGTAGGCCTTGTAGTCCGCCTTGCCCAGCGACAGGAACTTGATGTTCTTGGCTTCGTAGTCGATTTCGTAGTAGGCACTGAAAACACCGTCCTTGTCACGAATGACACCGGTGTTGAGCTGCTTCTGGCAGAGTTTGTTCCAGAAAATCAACGATGCACTCTCCTCCTTGTCGAGCAGACGCACCGGAGAGGTCACATTCACGGTATTCTTGTCGACCACAACGTCCTTGTCCAGAACGGCATAGAACATATCCTCACCCGAGATGAAATACAGTTCGATGTCGTTGACCGGGCTCTCCGCCTGTGAAGGTACACAAATCACGTCGAGCGACACACCGCCGTTGGCACGGGCAGCAGGCTCCACCGGCTCCTTGAGGTTGACCACCAGTCCCTTGTTCTCGCGGAAGCCCCACGGCTCCTCACCCTCATCGGCCTTGGCATTCAGCGAGGCCTTGGTGGTGAGCTTACCCGACATGAGTTCCACACGCGACAACTTCGCAGGGTCGAAACCGGCGAAAGGCTCGATGTTGATGGTCAGTTTGGTGGTCTGTGCCGCAAGGCTCATCGGCGCAACCGCCTCCTTTTGATAGGCTCCTCTTGCCGAGTAGACCATCGACGACATGTCGAGTCGGCCGTCGACATACTTCTGCTCCGACAAGTCGACCTTGACGGCCGCAGCATCGGCATCGATTCCCGTGGCGGGATAGACGGCCGTCATGCCGCAACCCTCCTCCAGACCGAAGGGGAAGTCGCCGTTGACCACCGCCGAATTGCCGTCGGCACTCACCGACTTGATGGTGAAATACTTGGGCGAGCGGACACCGTCGAAGAAGACCGACACTTCCTCACCCACTTGCCAGGCGGCCTTGATGCCGTCGTTGACCGCCGACTGGTCGATGGTGATGTCCATGAACTTGACCGGCGGTATCTCATTATCGGGAGTACAAGCCGCAGCAGCCGCCAACAGCGACACACAGCATGCTTTCTTCCACATATTCAATATATTACGCTTCATAATTCAAATAAACGGTTAGATTAGTTCAATTTTTCGGATTCCACGTCCTGCTTGTAGACTCTCCACAGGCCGCGCACGATATCGTCCTTGCAACCCTGTGCCTCGATGTCCTTCTGCACGGCCACATTGTCCTCCAGAATCAGCTTCACGGCATTCTCCAGCGTCCAGTTCTTGTCCTTGAGAATCTGCGACGAGCAGTTGAACTTGCGCCAGAAGTCGCCGTCGTAGCGACGCAACCATGCGATGAAGATACCCGAATCACAGTAGGGATTCAACCAGGGGTGAGGAGCGGCATTGGGGTTTTCGGTCTGGTCCTCGGCCTTGGCCACGGCACTCAACGCACGCGAGAGACGCTTCTCCTCGCTGAAACCGCGGCAGATGATGCGCGAAGCATCGGCACCCCCCTCGATGAAGCAATAGTGGTCGGCACCGCTGGCTGTGCTGATGCCCACCTGCATGGTGTGGGTCAGCTCATGGTAGCAGACACCGATCAGCTCGTCGCGGCCGGCCTCGTAGTCGCCGGTCAGCAGACCCTTGACATGGTTCTGGCTCACGCACATGATGGTCTTGTCGCCGTCCCAGGTGACATAGGCCAGATAGTCCGAAGGCTTGAACTGGCACTCCAGCTTCTTGAGTTTCACATAGGGGTCATCGGCATTGAACCACATGGCACCGCAGATGGTCTTGAGCATGTCCTCGCAGAATCCGTAGGGAGGGTTGCCCAAAATCTTGTAGTAGAGGTCACTCTCGGGAGTACCCTCAATCTCGTTATACATCTGCCACTGGGGAAGGGACATCTCCTTGAAGGAGATCTCCTTGCCGTACTCCACATTGCGGATTTCGAGACCCCGTACATCACCCACACGACAAGGTTCGCTATACACACGCTCGCCCTGCTCGTTGCACCAGATACTGCGATAGGTCACATCTTCGGGTTTGGCGGTGGCCACCGTGGTGCGGTTGTAGGCCTGCGGGAAGTTCTTGTCGCGCAGAATCTCGGTGGTGAGGGTCTTGCCACTGAGGGTGGTCAGTGTCACCTCGGTACCCAGAAAGTTGGCATCAAGCTCCTCGCCCACGGGCTTCCAGTTCACGAACAGCTCCTGATAACGGGCATCGTAGAGCGCCTCTTCGATTTCCACGACACTCTTTATGCCGTGAGAGTCACACCCCACTGCCGTGAGCAGCAATGACAGACAGCAGACAGATGTGCATTTGCGAAAAAGGTTATTGAATTTCATTTTGCTTGCGTTTTAGGTCAACCCCGGCAGGCAGGTCGTCCTGCCGGGGTCGGTGATTAGGTCTCTACTCCAGGGTCTCGCTCTCGACGTCCTGCTTGTAGGCTCTCCACAAGCCTCTCAGGATATCGTTCTTGCAACCCTGCTTCTCAATCTCCTCCTGAACATACTTGTTGTCGGCGAAAATCAGCTTCACGGCACCCTCAAAGGTCCAGTCGTTGCTGGCCAGAATCTGTGTCGAGTAGTTGAGTTTGCGCCAGAAGTCGCCGTCGTAGCGGCGCAACCATGCCATGAAGAAACCCGAATCGGAATACTGGTTCAACCACGGATGGGGAGGATTCTTGGGGTCGGTGGTCTGGTCCTCGGCCTTGGCCACGGCACTGCGCGAACGGTCGAGACGGGCCTTCTCGCTGAAGCCGCCGCAAATCAGACGCGACGCATCGGCACCACCCTCGACATAGCACTGGTGGTCAAAGTTGTTCGACGAGCTGACACCCACCTGCATGGTGTGGGTCAACTCGTGGTAGCAGACACCGACCAGCTCGTCGCGCGCCTCATCGAAAGGCGACGAGAGCAGACCCTTGACATGGTTCTGGCTCACACACATGATGGTCTTGTCCCCCTCCCAGGTCACATAGGCCAGGATATCGGAGGGCTTGAACTGGCACTCCAGCTGCTTGAGCTTGATATAGGGGTCACGCTCGTTGAACCACATGGCTCCGCAGATGGTCTTGAGCTGTGCCTCGCAGAATCCGTAGGGAGGATTCCCCAGAATCTTGTAGTAGAGGTTGCTCTCGGGAGTACCCTCCACCTGATTCGACATCAGCCACTGGGGCATGTGCATGTTCTTGAAGCTCACCTCGCGGCCATACTCCACATTCTGAATCTCGAGTCCGGCCACTTCGTTGAGCTTGCAGTAGTCACTGTAGATACGCTCACCCTCCTTGTCGCGCCAGATGCTGCGATAAATCACGCTCTGAGGACTCTTGGTGGCCACCACCGTGCGGCCGTAAGCCTGCGGGAAATTCTTGTCACGCATGATTTCGGTGGTCACCACCTTGCCGCTGTGCGAGGTGAGGGTCACCTCAGTACCCAGGAAGCTGCCGTCGAACTCCGAGGCCACGTCCTTCCACTCCAATGTCAGTTCCTTGTAGCGAGCATCGTAGTACGCCTTCTCGACAGCGACAATGTCGGCATCGCTGACACCGTCGACCGAGGGACGCATACCCTGTCCGTTGAACGGGTCGCCCTCGGAGCAACCTGTAATGTTTAATCCGGCAAACGCCAAAAGCATTATACCCAGAATATTTTTCATAACATCAATGTTTTATGTTATCGATTCAATTATTTGTCACCAACCTCGTGTTGGTACTCCTCCCACAAATCGGACACGCTGTATTCGTTGCCCAGAATGTGTTTGACGGCACCGTCGAAGGACCACGGCACCACTTCGAGCGCCGAACGGTTGAACTTTCTGATGAAGTCGGCGTCCTTGGTGCGCTGCAACCAGTAGAGGAAGAAACCCGTGGTGCGATAACCGTCGTCGTAGTTGCCGCCACGCGGACGGTCCTTGGCCGTGAAGCAGCCGTTGGCCACTCTCACCGCATCGGCCATACCCTCGATGAAGGCCCAGAAGGTGTGGTTCGAACCATAGTCGCCGATGCCCTGCGGCTCAAGCTGGAAGGCATGGGTCAACTCGTGGAACAACACGCCACGGGTCTCGTAGTCGAGACGTGCGGTGTCGCGCTTGGCAAACGACTTCTCGATGTGACGGGTGCTGTACCACACCGACACATTGCCGTTGCCGCCGCCTTTGGCCGACACACCGTCGATGTCGTCAATCTCGTAGTGCAGCTCGCGAACCGGCGTAATCCTGTCGGCGGGCGAGAAGTAGAGGGTGTTGAGTACATCGCGTGCCTTGTCGGCGATGTAGGACTCGGGGTCGGCAATGATGTGATGGTATATCTTCGAACCCAATGTCTCGGGTGCCTTATCTTCGAAGAATATCTCACCTACATCATAACCCGACCACTTATCCTTCTCGTCGACAATCACTCCGTCGGTGAGCGAATAGGGCTTGTCTTCGGCCGCAAGACCACGCTTGCGGTTGGGTGTTGCACCCATGACAAATTCCAGTTCGCCGCCGGCAAGGATATCGGCATGCGTGATATACATCTTGTCGTAGCGTTTGCCGTTGAGCTTCACCGAACGCACATAGCGCATCTTGTCGCTCACACCCGGTGCCTTGATGACAAACTTGCGGCCGTTGGGCAGCGACAGCTCCTGATAGGGCATGTAGGGCGCACCCAGCACATACTCGTCGGTTCCGGGACATACGGGATAGAAGCCCAGCGACGAGAAGATATACCAGGCCGACATCTGTCCGCAGTCGTCATTACCGCTCAGTCCCTTGATGTCGTTCTTATACATGCGGTTGAGAATCTCGCGCACCCAATACTGGGTTTTCCAGGGCTGCGAACTCCACGCGTAGAGGTAAGGGATATGGTGGCTCGGCTCGTTGCCGTGGACATATCCGCCCAGAAGGCAGTCGGCTGTAATGTCCTCATGATGCTCGTAATACTTCGAATCGAGCTGCATGGAGAAGAGTTGGTCGAGACGCTCGACAAACTTGCGGTCGCCACCCATGAGGGTCATCAGACCCTTGACATCGTGAGGCACATGGAAGGTGAAATTCCACGAGTTACCCTCGATGAAGCCCTCACCCGAAGTGTGCAGGGGATCAAACGGGGTCTTGAATGCACCGTTGGCCTTGCGGGGTCTTGCGAAACCGATGCTGCGGTCGAACACATTGCGGTAGCTCAACGCGCGGCGGCGGTACTCGTCGGCAATCTTCTCCTCGCCGGCCTGAAGTGCCACCTGATAGATGCACCAGTCGTCGTAGGCATACTCGAGTGTGGTGGAAGCCGACGTACCCGAATCGTCCATCGGCACATAGCCCAGCCACATGTAGTTGTCGAGACCCTCATAGTAGGGAACCTTCGAAGTCTTGACCATGGCACGGAGTGCCTCGCGGCTGTCGACATCGGCACCCTTGGTCACGGCATCGGCCAACACCGAAACCGAGTGGTAGCCGCTCATGCACCAGTTCTCGTTGGCCATGTGGCTCCAAATGGGCAACATGCCGTGGGCGCTCTGCTGCTGGTGACGCAGCATCGACAGCACCATGTCGCGGTTCTGATTCGTCTTCATGAGGTTGAGCAGGGGGTGCTCCGCACGATAGGTGTCCCACAACGAGAAGATCGTGTAGTTGGTGAAGCCCTCCGCACGATGGATATTGTTGTCCAGACCGCGGTAACGGCCGTCGACATCGGTATAGACCGACGGATTGATCATCGTGTGGTAGTAAGAGGTATAGAACATCGCCTTCTGGTTCTCGTCGCCCTCGACACGAATCGAGGAGAACTCCTTCTCCCAGGCCCGGGCGGCCTGAGCGGCAAGTTCATCGAAACTGCGGCCTGCGGCCTCAGCCTTGAGGTTGGCCACGGCGCCGTCGGTACCCACAGCCGACAGGGCCACCTTCACCTCCAGGTCGGCATCGGACTCGGTATCGAATTCGAAATAAGCGGCAATCTTGCGACCCGCCATTTCGGGGAAGTTGTGATTCAGGTCGAATCTGCGCCAGAAACCGTTGTATTTCACGGGTTCCAAATCCTTGTAGCCGTAGTTCTTGATCGGCTTGGAGAAGGAAATCGCGAAATAGGTGTAGTTGGTACGCGCCCAACCGTTGGTAATGCGGTAACCGGTCACCAGCGAGTCGTTCTCCACTCTGACCGAAGCCCAAAGGGTCTTGCCGTCGTAGTTGTAGATACCGTGATTGAGGTCCATGACCACACGGCCCTCGCGGCTGTCGGAGGGATAGGTGTACTTGTGGACACCTACTCTGGGGGTGGCGGTGAGCTGTGCCTTCACACGGTAATCGTCGAGCTGAACCGAGTAGTAACCGGGACGCGAGACCTCGTTGTCGTGGCTGTAACGCGAACGGTAACCCGTTTGGGGGGCATCGGCCTCACCGGGCTTGAGCTGCAGCTCGCCGGTGGTGGGCATCAACAGGATATCGCCCAGGTCGGAGTGGCCCGTACCGCTGAGGTGAGTATGGCTGAAGCCCACAATCGTGGGGTCGTCGTAGCGGTAGCCGGCACAATACTCATACGCCTTTCTGTTGTAGGCACCGTTGATGCTGTGGGGCTGGCAATCGGTGTCGGGACTCAACTGCACGAGTCCGAACGGATAGCACGCTCCGGGGAACGTGTGGCCCATACCGTTGGTACCTATCATGGGATTGACGTAGGAGCTTTGTGCGGCCACACTCATCACGGCCATACACTCCACTGCCAAAAGAATATGTTTCAATTTTTTCATTGTTCGAAATCAGATGTTACGACTACCAGCCGGGATTCTGAACCAGAGTCGGGGTCTTGGCAATCTCATTACTGTTGATGGGGAAGAAGTAGTCGCGGTAGGAGAACTTGCGCACCAGCTGACGGCCCTCCACACGCTTCATCTTGTAGGTCTTGCCGTCGATAACCACCTTGCCGTTGGCATCGGGCACGGGCATCATGCCGTGGATATAGTGCTGGGTCTGAGGATACTCGCCCAGGCCTCTGTCGAACCACATCTGTGCGCGCTCGTCGCCGTCGCCCGACAGACCGAGGTACTGCGACTCCTTGACCAGCTCCGACGACAGGGTGGGAATACCCTTGTAGCGCAGATCGAAGAATCGGTTGTTCTCGTAGAACAGCTCCACACGACGCTCGCGGTTGATGTACTCTCTACGCAGCTCCTTGCTCGAAGCCAGGGTCTCGGGAACGGGAACCATGAACGAACGCTCGCGGATTTCGTTCAACAGACGCGACACCTCGGTGGCTGCCGTGGGATCGTCGTTCTCGTTGAGCGCATCGGCGTGAATGAGCATGATTTCCGGCAGACGAATCAGGGGGAAGAACATGGCCACAACGCTACCCTCCTTGTCATAGTTCTCGAAGATGAACTTGCGCAGGGCGTAACCCGTACGGGTGTGCTTGCCGTCGCGCAGAGTCGAGTGGTTGATGGGGTCCTTGCCGCCCGGCTGGGGAGAGTAGACGGTGTTCTGATAGATGGAACCGGCGAAAATCACGTCACGGTAGAGACGGGGGTCACGGTTGACATAGGGGTTCTCGTCGTCATAACCGCCGGCCTTGGCCTCGCGGCTGAAGATGCTGTAACCCTTGCCGTTGACGATGAATTCATACTGGTCGACCTGCTCCTGGGTGGGCTGGTTACGGGTCTGGCCGCCAAATTCGGCACGGTCGGGAAGGTTATCCTGACACCAGCGCGAGTCCTTACCGCCCTTGAGGGTGAGAATGGCCTCCGTACGATAGAAATCCACGTCCTGGAACATGAGGCTCAGACGCTTGTAGACGGTTCTGCCCGACTTCGAACGCTCGTCGATGTCGTCGACAAAATCCTCCTTGCCATACTTGTTGTAGAGCGAGTAGCGCGAACCGCACTCGGCGAAGAACTCTTTGGTGGCATCGAGAACGGCCTTCCAACGCTCGGGCTTGTAGGTCTTGTACTCCTCGGCACCCACACGGGTATCGTTGTTACCCAGCGGAGAGACACCGTTGTCACCGCCGTTGTAGAGCGGCTGTGCGGCGATGTATCTCACCATGGCCTTCAATGCCAGACACGCACCCTTGTCGATACGGCCGATTTCCTTACCCGACAGCTGTGCAGGAAGTACTGACGCAGCATCATCGAGATCCTTACACATCTTTTCCACACTGGCGTGGACCGATTCGCGGACTGCATAGTTCGAAGCCGGCTCGTCGGGAGAAGCCAGACGGTCCATGTAGACCATCTCGCCGTGCCAACGCAACAGCATGTAGTGGTAGTAGGCACGGAAGAAACGGGTCTCGGCCATACGCTGTTTCAAAAGACCGGGTTTCGACGGGTGGTCGGGTGTGTGGTAATGCTCCACACCCCACAGAATCTTGTTGGCCTTGCGGATAACCTGATACTGCTGCCACCACCAGTTACCGCCGTTGACCTGGGCGATGGACGAGGGGTCGGCACTCAACTCGCCGTTGAGAATCTTGAAGGGGGCGTCGCTGTCGGCCTTGTTGAACTCCAGCTCGTCACACAATGTACCCACACTGTGCGAGTAGATGATGTTGAAGCCCGCCGAACGCGAGTACATGTCGGAATAGAGCTGTGTGACCAGCTTGTCCACCTCGGTAAACTTGGCGAAGACGTCCTTCTCCTGCTGCTTACCGTCGTCCTGTCGGTCGAGGTAGTCCTCACACGATGAGAACGAGGCCACCAGAAGCACCGACATTGATATCTTTGATAGGATATGCAAAAGTTTCATAATGCTTATCTTCTTATTAGAATGTTACGTTTACACCAAAATTGATAACTCGCTGGATAGGATACCATGTACCGTCACCGTTCTTGGTCTCGGGGTCCATATCCACATCGTCGAGACCGTCGATGGTCCACAGGTTCAGACCCTGGACATAGAATCTCACGCGCTGCAGGTGGAGCGGGTTGATCCACTTCTGAGGCAGGCTGTAACCGATTTCGAGGTTCTTCAGACGCAGGTAAGAAGCGTTGTAGAGGAACAGGCTGCTGTTCGGGTTCTTGTTGTTGGGGTGGTTACCCAGGTGAAGGGCGGGATATTTGGCATCGAGGTTGTCGGGCGTCCACGAATCGAGGTGCATGCCCTTGACCTTACCCATGTCGTTACCCTGGGCACCCATCACGGGGAAGTCAAATACGGCAGGACCGTTGAGCATCATCGAGGTAAGGGCAGCACCCTGCCACAGCATGCTCACGTCGAGACCCTTGTAAGCAAAACCGATGGGAATACCGAACTGAAGTTCGGGAACCTTGGGGTTGCCCATGGGACACATATCGTGCAACTCGTCGACGATACCGTCGTTGTTCAGGTCGCGGTAAACCACGTCACCGGGAACCAGCTTGCCCCACTTCTGATAACCGTTGCCGTTGTTCATGGCGTTCAGACGGTCGGCCTCGGCCTGGTCGCGGACAAAGTGGTCGGCCACATAGACGAAGTTCTCGCCGATACGGTGACCCGTGCGCTGCATCCAGGGTACTTCACGCTCGATTTCCAGCATGTTGCGGATTTTATTTCGAGCGAAGCCGCAGTTGAATTTCACGAAATAGGAGAAGTCCTTGTTGACACGGTGATTCCAGCCCACCTCAACATCGATACCGCGGTTGATTACCTCACCGGCATTGACCATCGAGGAAACCTTACCCAGCACGTCGGGGATACCCACAACGTCGGAACCGCCGGTGTTGGTGATGATGTCGTAACGACGCTCGTAGAAGGCATCGGCCACAATCGAGAGCTTGTTGTTGAACATCTTGACTTCGAGACCCACGTTGTATTTCTGACCCTTCTCCCAAGTCAGGTTGGCATTGGCGAGGTCACCCTCTTCCAAACCGCCACCCATATCCTGGTCGAGGTTGGGGCCCAGATGCCAGCCGTTGCCGCCTGTGGGGTTGTAATACTGCACATAGAGGAAGCGGCCGATACCCTGGTCGTTACCCGAAATACCGAACGAACCGCGAATCTTCAGATAATCCAGCCAGTTGCGTGCGCCGCGCATGAAAGGCTCCTCGGTGAGCACCCAACCCAGCGAAACGGAGGGGAACACACCGTAACGGTTGCCGCGTGCGAAGTTCTCCGAACCGTTGACACCGAGATTGGTCTCGAAGAGGTATTTGTTGCGGAAGTTGTAGGTCACACGCGCTGCCAGACCCTGATAGCGGAACGGCACCTCCTTGTCAATCTTGGTCTCCGAACGGTTGACCATCACCATGGCACTCACATTGTGGTCGCCGAACTGACGCGCATAGTCGAGTTTCAACTGCATGTAGGTCTTGCCGATCGACTGGCCGTGACCGAAATCATTGCCGATGGGGGTATTCACCGTGTGGTTGTTCACCGCAGGGGTATAGGCACCCATGTAGTGCGGCTCGTCGGGATTCCAGAAGGCCGAAGGACCAACCGTGGGATAGAAGGTGGCATAACCGCCATACTGCTCGTTGTTGACCGTCGGACGGCCGGGGATACGGGTGATGGTCTGCGACTCGGCCATATCGTAGGAGAACAGACCCTCAATCTTCAGACCCTCGGTGATGAAGTCCAGCTTGTGGCCGATGGTGAACGTACCGTCGAAGTTGGTAATCTGACCCTTGCGGTAACCCATGAAGGCAATCTCACCCAAGATGTTCTTTCGGAAACGGGTGTCACCGAACAGCAGGCCGCGCGGATGGTCCTTGTAGAAGTCATCGTTGGCCGGATAGCCGTTGTACTCCAGCACGACGGGATACATCGAAGGCACGGTATTGGCCGTGAAGATGATGTTGTCGGAACCGCCACCCGACTCGTTGGTCTGCGCGATACGACCACCCAGACCCAGGTGAATGTAGAAGTTCTTGGTCACATCGACATCGATGTTCGAACGCAGGTTGTAACGTGTGTAACCGCCATTGGTCTCGTAGGACGGATTCAGGTCGGTGTACTTGTAGTTACCGCCCTGGTCGAAGAAGCTGACCATGGCGAAGTAACGCGCACGCTCGTTACCACCTCTTACCGAGAGGCTGTAATCCTGCTGGAAGGCCGGTTTGAAGGCGTAGTCGAACAGGTCGATGTTGTAGCCCAGACCATCGTGGTTGAAGCCCTCGGCACGACGCCAGTTGTCAATCATCTTCTGGGGGAACATCTTGCCCTGCACGATGGGGTCGGTCTCCCAGTTGGGGTTGTCGTTCTTCAATGCCTGGTTGTAGAGGGTGGCATAGTCGGCCGAACCCAGATAGTTGGAGAAGCTGATGGGCTCGGTGATACCGAACTGCGCCTTGAACTCCACGGTGGGCTTGCCCGAATTGACACCTCGTTTGGTGGTGACGATAATCACACCGTTGGCACCACGCACACCATACACGGCGGTGGCCGAAGCATCTTTCAGAATGGTGAACGTCTCGATTTCGTCGGGCGACAGGTCGGAGAACGAACGCTCCACACCGTCGACAATGACGATGGGGGCCTGAGCGCCGCCGTTGTAGGTCGAAAGACCACGGATATTGAGCTGGCCGATATCCTTACCCGGCTCACCACCGCCATACTGGGTGACGGTCAGACCCGGAAGACGGCCGGCCAGAGCGTTGGTCACATTGGCCGAGGGGCTCTGCGAGAGCTCCTTGACCGAGAGCGAGGTCAGCGAACCGGTGATGGTCTGCTTCTTCTGCACACCGAAGCCGACGACAACGACCTGTTCGATGGTTTTCGAGTCCTCGGTCATCACGATATCGAGACTCGTGCGTCCGTTCAGCGGGATCTCCAGCGGAGTGTAGCCGATGAACGAAAGATTAAGGATAGCTTCCGCAAAAGGAGCTTCGACGGTAAACGTACCGTCGACATTGGTGGTGGTACCGATTGCAGTACCCTTCACCAACACGGTGGCACCGATAATCGGGTCACCCTGGTCGTCGAGAACCGTACCACGAACGGTAAAGCCCTTTTTCTGGGCCATTTCCGTTGTGGAATCATACGCATCGGCAAAAATCTGTGTCTGCGGTGACACCACAGCTGCCAATGAAATCATACCGATTCCCATTCCCTTGAGAATAGATTTAGTAGGATTTTTCTTCATATTGCATAATAGGTTAGTGAATGAGTTTTTACTTTTCAGAGGTATTCCATACTTTCATGGGTCATAGGCTGTTCATATTTTAGAAGTTTACAATTCGTATTTGAACCACTCGGAAGGACATTCGCGCTTCACACCGTCGTTGCCGGTGACAAAGAGCTTGAGTTGGCCGCCGTTGTAGTCAAAGTAGGTGACCTGAATCTTGTGGAGTCCCTTGGCCAGAGCCACCTGCGAGGTCAGCTCACGCGACGAGTGGAGACCGTCGTTGTTGACAATCACCCGGCCGTCGATGGTCACCACGCTGCCGTCGTCGGAGAGGGTCGACAGGGTGTAGACATCATCGGCCGGCACTTCGATATAGCCGTCGAAGAGCAGCGCGATGGAACCCTTCACTTCCGAAGGAATGTTCACACCGTTGGTGCTTACATAGGTCTTGAGGGTGCGTGCGGCAGGAATCTCGCCGCAGAGACTGCCGGTATAGTCCTTGCGCTCGACGCGCAGACCTTCGGCCAACGAGGCCGGTGCGGCAACGGCAGGCGCATAATCCTGCTTGAGGAACTCTGTCTTGTAGATATCGCCGGCCGTGCCGTCGGGACGGAAGCCGCGAATCATGAAACGGGTGGTTTGGGTAACCTTGACGGGAGAGGTATATTTGGGAGATGAGGGTGTGGGGACAGAGCCGTCGGTGGTATAATGGACATCGATTCCGGGGAGCAGGCACTCGACCTTGAGTTCGGCGTGGTCGACAAATGCGTTCTTGTCGTAGAAGCCCTTAAGGTCGGGAATGCGATAGTTGACGCCCATCTTGTCGAAACGCGAGAAGTGGCGCAACACCTTGCCTTCGAATGCCGCATAGTCGTTCAGTTTGTCGGCAGCGCACCAGCCCAATTCGCCGACAGCCACCATACGGGGGGTAATCATGAACTCCATGCGGTCCATCGAGGGAATCCACTCACACCATATATTACACTGCACACCCTTCACCAGAGCCTTCTCGGCCTCGGTCAGGTCGGCCGGATAGGGATTCGACTCGTAAATCTGGCGGAGCGAGGCGTCCTTCTGCTCATAGTCGAAATAGAAGCAGGTGTTAGGGCAGATGATGGCCTCCATACCCTTCGAGGTCGCCTTCTTCACGGCGTCACCGCACCAGCTTCGCCACCACGAAATGGCACTCGTGGAGTTCAGACCGTCCTCCACCACTTCGTCCCAACCGATCATGCGCTTGCCGTTATCGTTGAAGAAGCGCTCCATCTCGCGAATGAAATAGGCCTGGATACCGTCGACATTCTTGAGCCCCTTCTTGCGAATCAGCGCGTTGCACTTCCGGCAGTTCTTCCAGTTCTTGCGGTCAACCTCGTCGCCGCCGATGTGGGCATACTTGTAGGGGAAGAGTTCGAAGACTTCTTTCCAGATGTTGCGGGCAAACTCCACAGCCTTCTCGTCACCTACGCAGATGGGCGAGGAGAAGACATCGCCCCACGCCTCGGCATTCTCGCAGTCGACGAAGGGATACTGCTCGATGGCCGCCAGGAAGTGACCCGGCATGTCGATTTCGGGAATGACATCGATACCGCGCTCGGCCGCATAGCCGACCACCTCGCGGATATCCTCCTGGGTGTAGAAGCCGCCATAGATGGTGTCACCCTCGACAATCTTGATTTTGTCGGCCGGAATGCCGTAATCGGGATTCGACTTCTCCTTCTCATAATAGAGACAGGTGCGGTCCTGCGAGTTGAACTTGCGCCATGCACCCTTCTCGGTGAGCAGGGGGTAGCGCTTGATTTCGATACGCCAGCCCTGGTCGTCGGTCAGATGCCAGTGGAACTTGTTGAACTTGTAGAGCGACATCATGTCAATCAGGTGCTTCACCTCTTCCTTATCATAGAAGTGACGCGAAACGTCGAGGTGCATGCCGCGCCACTCGAAACGGGGAACATCGGTGATGTCGACACACTCCATCTCGAGGTTGCTCCAATCCTTTGCCTCGATGGCATCGGGCAGCAGCTGGCGCACGGAGGAGATGGCCGAAGCCACACCCGAATAGTCGGCCGCCTCGATGAGCAGACGCTCCGAACCCACCGAGAGGTGATAGCCGCCCTTATCAAGGCCATCGACCCGACGAATGACAATCGGAGCTTCAGCGTCCTCACCGCTCTTGACGGTCAGGAAATTCTGGGGAAGAAAACTTTTGAGATACCCCACTGCCGGCAGCAGTTCGTCGTTGGCCACACTGACCACCATTCCCTGCTTGAGGGTGAAGGTACCGTTCTGTTTGACCATTGCCACGGGAGTGGGCAACAGAATTTCCGACATGCTCTCGGGTTGCGCACACGACACCGCGCACGCGAGACCCAACATCAGAAACAATTTCTCAAACGAATGATTCATACTTTTAAGGTTTTTGGTTTTTCCTAATACAAAGTTCTTCAAAAAGCGACAAAAAACTGTGGCTAAAAACGCCAAAAACCGTCAAGTGGCCAATTTAGGCACAAAGGAGCCACAAATGGGTTTTGTTCTCAAACGAGACACTCATTTTCAACGAGTTACATTTCATAGTGTAATAAAAAAGAACCCTGCGTACTCAATTACGCAGGGCTGTTTTGCAGGAAAACGAACAGAATCGCACGTTTTTCGACCTTCTGTCGACTTGGTCAGCTGTCGGCGGACGACTCCCCGGCCGACTGCTGCGAGCGGTAATCCCGGGGGGTCATGCCGTACTTCTGGATAAACTCCTTGTAGAAGTAGGAGCGCGAATTGATGCCCACCGAGAGGTAGATACTCTGAATCGGCGCGTCGGTCGTGCGCAGCAGTTCGGCCGCCTTCTCCAGACGGCAGAGCTTCACCAGCTCACCCGGCGACACGGAGCACTCCAGCTCGCCGAACTTGCGGTAGAACTGTCGTGTACTGAGACACATCTCCGAGGAGATGAACGGAATGTCGAATGCCTTGTCGGTGATGTGGGTCTCAATCAGCGAGAGCAGTCTGTCCAGAAACTCCCTCTGCTCGTCGTTCCTCACCGTGAACGATATGCCATAGCGCGTGACCTGCTCCGAGGAAAGTTCCCCCACAGGTGCCGCCGCCCCACCCTCATCGGCGGGCAACGAAGTGTCGCGGTGCTTGAGATAGAGGTATTCGAGATACATGCCCAGCAGCAGGAGCAGCAGGAAGAACAGAATCTTCGCGCCCAGCGACTGGTAGAAAGGTTGTGCAATATATATAGGTAGCTCCAGCATCTTGGTATTCTTCTCCGAGATGTCGCGCTTATACTTCACCTTGAAGATGTATTTTCCGGGCGGCACCTTCATATACACGGCCTGCGTCGCCTCCGAGAAGTTCGACCACTCTCTGTCGTACCCCTCCAACATACAGGAATACTCGATATTCTCGCTGTTCATATAGTCGGGTGCAATATAATCGAAGGTGAAGAACGAGTAGTCGGAATCGAACCGCCAGCCCTCCTTATCTCCGCGACGATAGTTGAACCGCCCCTGCAAACGGTTGTCGACACTGAATTTACGCAGCACCACATCGGGATAGAACTTCTTGATGACATTGGTGTTGCGGTAGAGGTACAACAGCCCGTCGCTGCCACCGAAGAACAGGTGGCCGGAATAGGGACATTTATAGTAGGCGCCATCGCTGAACTCTCTGATTTTAACCCCCTTGCCGAAGAAGGTATGCACCGAACCGTTGTTGGGGTTATACTTGTAGAGTCCGTTGTTGCTGCTGAGCCACAGGAAGCCGTCGCTGTCGGGCAGCACACCGTGAATCATGCCGGCCAACAGAGAATTGTCGTCGCCGAGGAAGTTGATGCGGTGCATCGTCCCGTCACTGTAATTCATCGACACCAGTCCCGAAGCCGTACAGACATAATACTTGTCTTCGTCGTAAGGCAGTATCGACAAGATGTCGTTGACCGATTTGTGGAGGTACTGCTCCGGAGAGACGGCCTCATATTGCCCGGTCTCCATGTTGAAGCGAATCAGACCACGGCACGCATCACCCAACCACAATATCGAGTCGCTCTCCCTGGCCATTGCCGTAAAGATGGTCAGCACCACACCGTTATTGTCCTTTATCTCGCAGATTCGGGCGTTCTTCACCACGGGTGCGCCCTGTTCGAAGCCGATGGAGAGTTTCACCAGTCCCACCGACCCCACCGATACCCACAACGCCGACCCGTCCTGCTGCTTGAGGCCGTGGAACGTATATGGATTGTCGAGTCGGGAGATAAAGTCGGGCAGGCCACGCAACGGATAGACTTTCCTGCGTTCGAACGAATAGAAATAGAGCGCATTACGGTCACCTCCGAACCACATGCCCTTATTGACGGTATCCTCCTCGATGAAGAAGATTTTGTTGTCATTCCACTTGTGCAGGTGGCTGTCGAGCGGACGCACCTCGCCGTCCATGATGTGGAACACCTCCCTGTGCAGGTCGGCACGCTCATATTCGGGAATGTAGACCACGCCGTCGCCCTTCGTTCCGAACCACAGGCCGCCATTGCAGTCTGTCGCAATGCAGCGAATCTGACGATTGAGCATCGGCGAGAGCTCCTTGAGCATGATGCTGTGGGCGATGGAGTTGTTCTTCATGATGGCCATCGCACCCTGTCCGTCGGTGCCTATCCACACAATGTCGTTGTTCACGTCCTTGAAGGCCGAAAAGGCACACAGACGACTGTCGATGACCTTCTCGCGGTAATGATTTTCGGAGACCAGACGCACCAGACCGTTGCGCGAGAAGGCCACGATAATATCGTCGTGGAGCGACAGCACATTGGCGATGGCGCCGTATTTGCGCACCAGATAGGCGATGTTGCTGATGAAAATCTTGCTCTTGCGCGTGGGGTCGTAGAGGTATAGGTTGTAGTCCTCGTCGATGAAACTGAAGGATTCGTGCTGCATGTAGTGGTCCAGCACCTTCTTGTGGTGGAACTTGATGTGCGCCTTGTCGAAACGCAGTGCGGCCGGCTCCTCGTTGTCGAACGAATTGATCGAATAGTCGACAATGGTGTCGGAGTTCTCGGGCATGAGCATCAGATGCCCCTCCTTGTTGACAAAAGCCTCGTAATGCTCCTCCAGCGAGCAGGTGTCGACATAGAGGAATTTTCCCAACCGCGTATTGTAGTACATCAGCGAGTCGCCGTTGATGGCCCACGTATTGCCCGCAATGTTGGAGTGGATATTCCACTCCATGGTGTGGTTGAAGGTCTTTTCCACCGCACGGCTGACCAGCGAGAAGCGGCTGATGTCGCGGTAGGTCTTGACCCACAGGCAGTGGTTGTCGGCCTGACAAATCTTGTGAATGATGTTGCTCCGCAGCCGGCCTTCGGTGGAGGTGTTGTTGTAGACCTCGACATTCACACCGTCGTAGCAGTTGAGTCCGTCGTAGGTGCCGAACCACAACAGGCCCGACTCGTCCTGACAGATACACATCACCGCACTGCTCGAGAGTCCGTCGGCCGTATTCACAAATTTGACATGCAGGTCGTCGACCGTCCGCGCCGCACATGCAACGATGCCGGCCACGAACGACAATAACGTAGCTATGAGATATTTCATCGGTCTAAGGGTAGTAATTTTACATAAAAGTAGGTATAAATTATTTTTCTGCCAAGATTTTCGACATAAAGTTTAATTTATCCGCCCCAACGTCGTGCCGGGTGTTCTGTTTTTCCTCAGATTCCCCTCTCTGAATGGCGACAGCCGCCCGTGGGGAAGAAAAATTCGGACCGTGCTTGACATTTATCGATTTATTTCCTATTTTTGTAATGCCTTATCATACCGGAAAACGGATTTTTTCATTACCAACCCTCTAATCTCATTATCGATGAAATTTCACAAATCCCCGACTTAGGCACCATCACACCCCATCATGAGCTGCGGCAGGCATTCTGTCCGCCCTCCGTCACACCGTCGTTGTCCCCCCGGGGATACCGACCGACAAGTTATCCCCTAAATCGTAACAAACAACATGAAACTATTCAAAACCACCCTTTCGCTCCTACTCTCGGCCGGAGTGTTCCTGTCGGCCGCGGCCGACAACCGCAAGACCGACTATGTGCGTCCGCTGGTCGGCACCGACGGCTACGGCAACGTCTATCCCGGCGCACAATATCCTTTTGGCGCCATACAGATAAGTCCCGACACCGACAACGACTTCTACGATGCCGCCTCGGGCTACAAATACAGCCACAACACCATCATGGGCTTCTCGCTCAACCACCTCAGCGGAACGGGTATCCCCGACCTGGGCGATTTCCTCTTCATGCCGGGCGTGGGTGAGGTAAAAATCGAACCGGGCAGCTACGAGCAGCCCGAAACCGGCTACCGCTCGCGTTACAGCCACGACAGAGAGTGGGCCTCGCCGGCCTACTACGGTGTGGAGCTGACCGACTACAACATCAAGGCGGAGATGACCGCCGGACTCCACAGCGGCATGCTGCGCTTCACCTACCCCAAGGCCGACGACGCCTACATCATCATCGACATGAAGCACACCCAGCTGTGGAAGTGCAAGTGGGCCAACTTCAGAATCGAGGACGACTACACGGTCAGCGGCTTCAAACTCGTCAGAGGCTGGGGTCCCGAGCGCAGGGTCTACTTCACCGCCCGTTTCTCGAAGCCCATACGCGACTTCGGCATCATGGAGCAGGGCAAGCTCGTCTGCTACAACACCTCGCGTTTCCGCTCCTCGAAAGAGGCCTGGGGCGAGGACCTGAAGTTCTGGATGCGATTCAAGACCGAGGAGCAGGAGCAGGTGACCGTGAATGTGGCCATCTCGTCGGTCGACGTGAAGGGAGCCATGAAGAACCTTCAGACCGCCGACGGCAAGACCTTCGAGCAGATGCGCGAGGAGGGCGAAGCACAGTGGGAGAAGGAGTTGTCACGCTTCAATGTCGAGGGTGACCAGACCACCAAGGAGACCTTCTACACCTCGGTTTACCGCTGCTTCCTCCACCCCTTCCTCTTCCAGGACGTCGACCGCCGCTATCTGGCCCACGACAAGAGCATCGAAAAGGCCGAGGACTTCACCAACTACACCACCTTCTCGCTGTGGGACACCTACCGTGCCTTCCACCCGCTGATGAACCTGCTGCGTCCCGACCTGAGTGCCGACTTCGCCAACTCGATGCTGGCCCACTACGACCGCAGTGTGGAGCACATGCTGCCCATCTGGTCGTTCTACGGCAACGAGACCTGGTGTATGATCGGTTACCACGCCGTATCGGTGCTGGCCGACATGATTGTCAAGCAGATTCCCGGCTTCGACTACGAGCGCGCCTTCGAGGCCATGAAACGCACGGCCACCAACCCCAACTACGACTGTCTGCCCGAATACACCGAAAAGGGCTGGGTACCCTTCGACAAGGAGCGTGAGTCGGTGTCGAAGACCCTCGAGTATGCCTACGACGACTACTGCATCGCCCGCGCGGCACAGGCTCTCGGCAAGGACGACGACTACAAGTTCTTCATGAAACGCGCCATGTCCTACAAGAACATCATCGACCCCGAGACCAAATTCATGCGCGGCCGCGACATGAAGGGCAACTGGCGCACGCCGTTTGCTCCGGTGGCCTATCAGGGTCCCGGTTCGGTGAACGGCTGGGGCGACATCACCGAGGGCTTCACCCTCCAGTATTCGTGGTATGTGCCTCACGATGTCGAGGGACACATCGAGGCGATGGGACGCGACCTCTACAAGATGCGTCTCGACTCGCTCTTCACCACCGAACTGCCCGACGACATTCCCGGTGCGCACGACATTCAGGGACGTATCGGTGCCTACTGGCACGGCAACGAACCCTGCCACCATGTCATCTACCTCTACAACTATCTGGGCGAGCCGTGGAACTGCCAGCGCTGGATTCGTTACGTGTCGGACAACTTCTACGGCAACGAGCCGGGTTCGCTGAGCGGCAATGACGACTGCGGACAGATGTCGGCATGGTATCTGTTCAACACCATGGGCTTCTACCCCACTGCCCCATCGAGCAACATCTACAACATCGGCTCACCCACCGTGGCCGCCGTGGAGATGCAGCTGGGCAACGGCAAGAGCATAAAGGTGACCACCAAGAACTGGAGCAAGGAGAACCTCTACATCGCCAAGATGTACCTCAACGGCAAGGAGTACACCAAATCCTACATCACCTACGACGATATCCGCAACGGAGCGGAGATTCACTTCGTGATGTCGAAGCGTCCCTCCCACAAGCGAGGCACACGTCCCGGTGACATTCCGCCCTCGACCATCGAGTAGCCCCTCTTCCGACAAAGAAAGGCAGGTAAAACACTTCGGTTTTACCTGCCTTTTCTGTTTTGGTGCAACGGGGAGAAGGTCCCGATGACAGTTTATCGAATGGTGATGTACTCCACGGGCTGCTCCTTGATCAAATCCAAATCGCGCAGCTGGTGCTTCACCGTCGAGAAGTCAATCTTGCTCAAATCGATGCAACGCAGCGTACTGTTGTACTGGGTGCGGTAGTAGAATTTCAGTCCCTTGAGGTCGACGGCCGTCGTCCACTGTGTGGCACTGAGCATGTCGGGCATCACCTTGGGGTCGGGATACTCGATGCCGACAGGAATATCGAAGTTGTTGAGTATCTGGAAGGTCTGCAACACGGCATCGTGACCCGTGGGCTGCTGGCGCGCCGAGGTGACGTAGAACACCGCTCTCACGAAACGCGACGGAGGAGTCACATCGCCCGGCAAACCCAGCGATGCGGAGCCGGCTCCGAAGGGACGAAGCTCCACGCCGGGAGCGATTTCGCGTGTGGGGGCGGCACCCGGCATGAGGTTGACATAGTTATTGAGGTTGAGCATCTGGAACTCGAACGACGGGGCATTGGTCACCACACCCACCTTGTCCTCAAAGACCGTTGGTGTGCCGTCGAGGTACTCGATGACCACCTGACGACCCGTGGCATCGGCCAGTCGGAAGTGTGCCGTGCCGAAACCCCTGCCGTAGGGTACGACATGGATATTCTTCAACTCCTTCTCCAGCTCGTCGATGGTGGCGAAGTTGGCGACCGCCCACGAGAGGAACTGTCCGTCCTCGATGGTGGTGGCGTTGTACTTGGGATTATACTCCTCGAAGACACCATAGTGGGGGAAGTAGAAGAGTTCGCCCATGAGTCCCTTTTCATTGACGGCCTCGGCCAGCAAATTGTCCTTCAGCACACCGATGCCCACATAGCCGTATTTGGCCGTGATTTTCATGCCGTCATCGCCCGAGGGGGTCTGCGCCACCATCGTATAGCCGCGCGGCACAACCATATAGCGCGAATCCATGACAAAACTACTCCACTCCATGGTACGTCCCACTACATAGCTGCCGTCGGCCGCCCGGAACGACACACCCGTGCAGGCCGAAGCCGAATGGGGTGTCCACATCGCCACCACGGCAGCAGCCGCCAGCAACGAACCTTTCAGAAGATTAAAATGCTTCATTGTTATTGAATTTATAAAAAAAACAGTTGCCGGCTGCATCTTCGCCTTGTCAGATGCAGTCGTATCGGAAAAACAGTTGCAAAATCCTCGCCACACCGCCGCCGGCCTACCTGCAAAAAAGCGATTCTGACGGAATCACATATCATTCGTCTGAATCGCTTGCTATTCTATTGTCAACGCCGCCGCTACTCCTGCGCCAGTGACAGGGCAAGGAGGTCGGCCACAATTTTGGGCAGGGCGTAGGACGGAAGGTCGGATTTGGCCACCGCCACACACCCCTCCACCTCGGGCAGGGCATTCACACGCAGGCGGTAGCCGTCCACCCACAACAGACGGTGGGTCAGCTGGTGTTTGCGGCGGTGGGACAATCGGGCAAGACACCCCTCCTCGCCGAACGTCTCCCGCAGGCGCGAAAACACCTCGAAATCGTTGGGCGGCGTGGCAAACTCCATCAGGCAGGGTTCGTACAGTCCCCGCCAGATGTCGTCGCCGTCTCTGCGGTGCAGCAGCATCTGACGGCCGTCCTCCACGAAAATATAGACCAGATAGCGGTTTCTGACGGCTGTCTTCTTCGCCTTGACGGGAAAATCCTGCACCGCCCCCTGCTCGTGCGCCACACACCGCTCCACGAAGGGACACCCCTCGCAGTCGGGGGATTTGGGCACGCACTGCAAGGCTCCGAAATCCATGATGGCGGAGTTATGGAGGTGGGGGTCGCTGCGGTCGAGCAGTTCGTCGGCCAGCGCGGCAAAGGTTTTCCGACCTTCGGTGGTGTCAATCGGCGTGTCGATGCCGAAGATGCGCGACAACACACGATAGACATTGCCGTCGACCACCGCACGGGGCTGCCGATAGGCAAAGGCACAGATGGCAGCGGCCGTGTAATCGCCCACGCCTTTCAGACGGCGGATTTCCTCATAGGACGAGGGGAAACGCCCCGCACGCGCCACCTCACGGGCGGCGGCGTGGAGATTGCGCGCACGACTATAATAGCCCAGTCCCTGCCAGAGTTTCAGCACCTCGTCCTCGTCGGCGGCCGCCAGCGAAAAGACATCGGGAAAGCGTTCCGTGAAGCGGCGGTAGTAGTCGTAGCCCTGTGCGATGCGGGTCTGCTGGAGAATGACCTCCGAAATCCATATCAGATAGGGGTCGTCGACCTGTCGCCACGGCAGGTCACAGCGTCCCCTCTCGCGGTACCACGCCTCGAGAAGTCGGGAGAAGTCGCCCATCGCTCAACAACCGCTGCCGTCGAGATTACACGCCGCACCCTCGCCCGTCGGACGCGAGCGCAGTCCGGCCTCTTCGGCCACAAGCGTCACCGTGCCGTCCTCCAGCACAAAGCAGGGAATGCCGACAATACCCCTGCGGCGCACCCCCTCGAAAGCAGGCGCCGTGTCGCGCAGGCGCAGAAAGGCCTTCAAATCCCTGACGTGACGGCCGATGTCGATGATTTCGTAGTTGTCGTTTCCTTCGACCTGTGCCTCCACATAGGTGCAGTCGGGGCAGGTCGCCATACCGTAAATGCGTATCATAATCGATGTTGTTTTATTGTTTGGGGGAATCAATATGCACAAAGATACGCATTTTTTCGTCGACATCACATAATTTCACCGACAGGCCGACGAGCAGCGACCTGCCGCAAAACGTCGGTTTATTGCAAAAATATTCGTACATTTGTCTCTCACAACGCCCTCCGCCAATGCGGAGCGTTGTGCAGGAAATTTTTTAATACGCAAACCATGACCGATTCCCATACCCTTCCCCCACGGCAGCTCTTCGCGGGGCATCTTGTCGACATCGAACACCGCCGCATCTTCGACGCCGAAATCACCGTCTCGGGCGACACCATCACCGATATCCGCCCCACAGACCCCCTGCCCCACGATGCACCCTATCTGCTGCCCGGCTTCACCGACGCACATATCCACATCGAAAGCTCGATGATGACCCCCTGCAACTTCGCCCGTGTGGCCGTGCGCCACGGTGTGGTCAACGCCGTGTGCGACCCCCACGAAATCACCAACGTACTCGGTGTAAAAGGCATCGACTTCATGATTGACAATGCCCGCCACTCGCGTTTCAACTTCTATTTCGGACTTCCGTCGTGTGTGCCGTCGTCGTCGCTCGAAACCGCAGGCGCCGCCATCGACGCGGCACAGACCCGCGAGCTGATACGCCGCGACGACCTCCACTTCCTGGCCGAGATGATGAACTATCCGGGGGTGCTGTTCAACGACAGCGAGGTCATGGGCAAGATAGCGGCCGCACGCGAAGCCGGCAAACCCGTCGACGGCCACGCCCCCGGTGTCATGGGCGAGGAGCTGCAACGCTATGCCGCCGCCGGCATCTCGACCGACCACGAATGCTCCACACCGGAGGAGGCACGCCAACGCATCGCCTGCGGCATGAAGGTCATCGTCAGGGAGGGCAGCGCCGCGCGTAACTTCGACGCGCTCTGCCCCATCATCGGGGAGTCCCCCCACGAGGTGATGCTCTGCTCCGACGACAAGCACCCCGACGACCTGCTGCGCGGACACATCGACGCGCTGGTGCGTCGCGGCGTGGAGCGCGGCATAGGGGTGTGGGAGATGTTGCAGGCCGCCTGTACCACCCCCCAGCAGCACTACCGCCTCCCCTCCTCACTCCTGAGGAAGGGCGACAGGGCCACCTTCATCGCAGTGGACAACCTCCGCGACCTGAACATAACGACCACCGTCATTGACGGCTGCGTGGTCTACACCCGTGAGCAGGGGGTCATCGAGCAGGCACTCACCCCCGGTACTCCGTCCACGGAGTGTCCCAACCATTTCGAGGCACGCCCCATCACCGAGGCCGACCTCTCGACACCGCTCACCGACGGCCGTGTGAAGGTCATCGTGGCCTTCGACGGCGAGTTATACACCCGATGTGAGGAGCTGCCCGTCGAGCGGCTCACCTCGCCCGAGATACAGAAAATCATGGTCTACAACCGCTACGGCAACGGCCGGCCGCAGGTGGGCTTCATCAAGGGATTCCACCTCAGCCACGGAGCCATAGGTGCCACCATCGCCCACGACAGCCACAACATTGTGGCCATAGGAGCGTCGGACAGCGACATGGTGGCGATGGTCAACGCCCTCATCGCTGCACGCGGCGGCGTGGGTGTCACCTCCGAAGGCCGGGCCGAAGTGCTGCCCCTGCCCATTGCAGGACTGATGTCGCAGGAGAGTGCCGAGGAGATTGCCCGACGCTACGGACGGCTCGATGCTCTGGCCAAACAGCTGGGCTGCACCATGCAGTCGCCCTTCATCACCATGGCGTTCATGGCCCTGCCCGTCATTCCGGAGCTGAAAATCACCGACAAGGGACTGGTTGACGTTCTGAAATTCGACTTCACGGAGCTGGTGAGCCGATAAACCCCGTCGCAGCAACCCAAAAAAAGGACGACTTCCTTATCGGAGTCGTCCTTTTTGGGTCACGGCGGTCATGCCGCACACGTTATGCAGGGTAGACCAGATTCTCGTCGGTGATGCAGTCGAGCACCTCACGGAGATATTTGGCGGCTTCCCAGCGCGCCATCGGCAGGTTCATCAACAGATAATTGCCGCAGTCGCGCGCCGTGGCACCCGGCACATCGCCCTCATACGAGGCCACAAACTCGAAGGTCTCTCTGACCAGCGGCAGAATGTCGCGTGAGGTCAAATCGCCCTTCACCACCAGATAGTTGCCCGTAAGGCAACCCATGGGTCCCCAATAGATGATGCTGTCGGCCCACACGGGGTGGTTGCGCAGGAAGGTGGCAGCCAGATGCTCCATGGTGTGAATGGCTTCGGGACTCAATGCAGGTTCGCGGTTGGGTTCCTTCATACGAATGTCGAAGGTGGTGACCACCTGCTCGCCGACATTGTCCTGTCGCGAGACGTAGATGCCGCGGCGGAGGCGGATATGGTCTACTGTAAAACTCGGTATCTTCTTCATAACGGTCTATAAATTTTCGGGTAAGGCATGCAGGAAGGTCTCCGTCACACGGAACGAACGGTCGGCCATCTCCTGCCAGAAGTTGACATACTGTGAGAAATTCTCCTCGCCGTGGACGGGGCAGTCGCTGATGATGCGGAAGCTGATGAACGGTGTGGAGTGGAGGTGGCAGACCTGCGCAATGGCGGCCGACTCCATGTCGACGGCCAATCCGTCGGGGAAGTTGGCCTTGATGTGGTCCAACGCCGCACGCTCCGAGATGAACTGGTCGCCCGTGCAAATCAGACCGCCGTGGATACGGGTCGGCGTGTCGAGCGACAACGCCGCGCGGTAGAGCCGCTCATCGCCGTCGAAACGCGCGGGAAGTCCCTGCACCTGTCCGTAGGCGTTGCCCTCGCCGCACCACACATCGTGGTAGGCCGTCTGGCGGCTCACCACCACGTCCATCACACGCAGACACTCATCGATACCTCCGGCCACACCCGTGCTGATGACACAGTCGGGGCGGAAGTTGCGAATCAGCTCCACGGTTCCGGCCGCGGCATTCACCTTGCCGATGCCGCACTGCATCAGCACCACGTCGTTGCCGCGAATGCGTCCTTTGATGTAGGTGTAGGGGGCGATGGTCACTTCGCACTTGTCGGTCAGTTGGTCAGCCAGCTGCTTCTGTTCCGAAGACATGGCTGTGATAATTCCTATATTCATGTATTCAAATTGATTTCGTGGGGACAAATTTACACTTTTTTCGTCAGCCGACGAAATTATTTGCACGCCTTGAGCGCACGCACCACCGCCGAGGTGAATCCCGCATGTTCCAGTTCGTTGATGCCGCGTATGGTGATGCCGCCCGGTGTGGTGACCTTGTCAATCTCCGCCTCGGGGTGCGACCCGTTGGTCTGGAGCAGGCGCGCCGCCCCGATGAGTGTCTGCGCCACCATGGCCTGCGCGGCGGCGGCCGGAAGTCCCAGCTCCACACCGCCCTCGACATTGGCGCGGATATAGCGCAGGGCAAAGGCAATGCCGCACGAGGCCAATATCATGCAGGGGGTCATCTGCGACTCGTCGATGAGCATGGCCTCGCCCAGTTCGCCGAACAACCGCAGCACCGTGTCGGTCTGCTCGCGCGAGGCGCGGTGTGCCGCCACAAAGGTCATGCTGCTCTTCACCTCGATGGCCGTGTTGGGCATCACCCGAAAGAGCGGCAGAGGGGCGGTCACACCCCGTTGCGCCAGCAGCTCCTCGAGACGGGCGAAGTCCAATCCGGCGACAATCGACACCAGCAGTTGTCCCTCGCACAACGAGGGGGCTATCTCCGAGAGCAGCCGTTCCACCATGTGGGCTTTCACGGCCACGACCACCACATCGGCACCGCGCACGGCCTCCGCATTGTCGAGCGAGAGGCGGAAGCCGCCGTCGAAGGCACGCAGACGCTCCAAAGTGGCGGAGGAACCTGCCGTGCAGGTGATTTCGCCGGCCGCCACACTTCCGCCCCGAGCCAGCCCGCGGGCGATGGCACCGCCCATGTTGCCGGCACCCAGAATCGTTATCTTCATCTTGTTATCTACTGTCATATTCGTTTTCTTTGGACAAATATATATTTTTTTATTAACATATTGCGGCACACACCTCCCCATATTTTTGTAAATTTGCCCTCAACGAGGAATATTCCTCCCTCACAAAAACATTCGGAAAAAATGATACACTTCGATACCGACTACATGGCAGGCGCCCATCCGCAGATTATGGAACGCCTGCTGGCCACCAATCTCGAAATGACCGCCGGCTACGGCAGCGACGACTATACCCGACACGCCAAAACCCTCATCATGGAGGCCTGCGGCCTTACGCAGGGCGAGGTACACTTTCTGGTGGGCGGCACACAGACCAACGCCACCGTCATCGACGGACTGCTGGCCCGCCATCAGGGGGTGCTGGCCGCCGAAAGCGGACACATCAATGTCCACGAATCGGGCGCCATCGAGGCCTCGGGACACAAGGTGCTGACCCTCCCCTCCCACGAGGGAAAGGTCTGTGCCGAAGAGGTGGAACGCTACATCGCGCAGTTCTATGCCGACGACACCTACCTCCACATGGTCGCCCCCGGCATGCTCTACATCTCGCAACCCACCGAATACGGCACACTCTACACGCTCGAGGAGCTGAAATCGCTCCACGAGGTGTGCCGCCGCGCCGACATTCCGCTCTACATCGACGGTGCGCGTCTGGGCTACGCCCTCGGCAGTCCGGCCGCGGATTTCACCCTCGGGGAGCTGGCCCAATGCTGCGAGGTGTTCTACATCGGCGGCACGAAGGTGGGCGCACTGTTCGGTGAGGCGGTGGTGGCCACCCGCAACGGTCTGCTACCCCACTTCTTCCCGCTTGTCAAGCAGCACGGCGCACTGCTGGCCAAAGGCCGACTGCTGGGACTGCAGTTCGAGACGCTCTTCACCGACGGACTCTACACCCGAATTGGCGCACATGCCGTCAGACTGGCCATGAAACTCAAGCGCGGCTTCGTGGAGAAGGGCTACGAGCTCTACATCGACTCGCCCACCAACCAGCAGTTCTTCCGTCTGGAGAACCACAAGATGGACGAACTGATGCAGCACGCCGGATTCGAGATGTGGGGACCGCGCGGCGAGACCCACACCGTGGTGCGTCTGGTGACCAGTTGGGCCACTCGCGAGGAGGACGTCGACACGCTGATTGCACTGTTGTAGGTCACCTCAACATCGGAGAAATCCCCTTAGGCAACAAAAAAGCGGACGACCGTCTTCGAAAGACAGTCGTCCGCTTTTGCCGCTATCACGATACAGCCGGCCTACTTCACATCCTGCACACCACGCACATAGAACACATAGGAATCTTTACCCGATACTGTACCATCATTATCGTTCTTCAAACGGAAAGTCGTTCCGCTGCTAATGCTCCAGAAAGGTATCTTGGTAGACGAAGGACCAAGGTTGGCACTCTTTGTTCCGCTGGTGATGGCCGCTTTTCCCTTGCTCAAATTTCCTCCAAACCAATCCTGATTGAACGACATACCCATAATGGCAGCCTCACGCAAGTTGGGGATACGCCAGTGGTGAAGGTCGGTACCGTCAGCCTCCTCGCTGTAATCATAAGCAAGACTATGTTCGGGACCACGGTAATAGTAGATACCGTTCACACCGCCTGCCACGTCATCGGGTGACCACACTCCGGCCACCTGCCACCATGTACGGGGAACGCCATCGATTTTGACCGTGCGGTCGAAAACATCAGCTCCGTTGCGGTTCTCCGTATAGGAGGTATACCCCACTTTGTTTTTGGCGATTTTAAATTCGCGAGGCAACCAGTTTTGTTTGTCTTCGTGGGTATGATGACCGATTTCACCCACTCCGATATGATCACGGAAGGCACGGGGATTCATCTTGTTCAACACAATGTAGTAATTCTTACCATTCACACGCTTGTTATAGTCCACATAAGCGCCGTTACGGGTCTCCGAAACAATATACAAGGGATCCTGCTTAAACTTATTCTCGTCATCACCCTTGCCGAAAACCACTCCCGTGTTGGGAACACCATGATTCGTGAGCATACGCGCCATACGCACACCATAGGTGACATGAAGATTGGCAACCCCATACTTACCGCGCGAACAGCCCTCTTCGGCCCAGAAAATACGGTTTTTTTCCTTATCCGTACTGCTGATGTAATGGGCAAGAGGTAGTCCCAAAGCCCAATCAGCAATGAACCCGTTCGAATTGGTCAGTACGATTGCGCGGTCTCGCTCAAAAAGCGGATTTTCGAAAACGGGACGACCTCCCAGGAAACACAACACATACTGTTCGATGGCCGGCAGAAACCAACGGATTTCATCGGGATCGAGCTGGCCGTTGCGATTCAAATCCCTGTTACGCGGATAGACTGCCCACTGCGCACGGCGGCCGTTACGTCCGCGGTCGTCGTTCTGTGTAAAGTTCTGCTCGGTGACAGGTTCCATACGACCTTTCTCATCGAAATAGCGGGCAGCCTTATCCCATCTGATCACCCGCTCGTTGTCCACTTCCTGCTTGTGGGTATTATACCACTGCATGGTGTTGAACAGGCCGTTGTCCATCGAGGTACCCTGAGTCATCTGACCGCTGTTGGATTCCGGCTCCGCGCCACCACCTGCAAATCGTCCCCAACAACGGTATTTGGCCTTATACTCGTCGAGTCCCTCGATACCGAAGGCCACATTGGCCACCGTCTGACCGTCTTCGGCTTTGGTGGCATAGAGCGTCTGTATCGAATTCTGGTGGATAGCCACATGGGCATCGGAATAGACACTGTGAGAGTCCGCGCTGAATTCCTCATTCTCCATGAAGAACAACGCCTTGCGCTTCCTCACATTACAGAACGATGTCCAGTCGACCTGCGCACCCGTCACGGGATTGAAGTCGTAGTAGAACTCGTCGACAAAGATGGTAAAGTGGACATACTGACGGCCGTCGAGCGGCTTGCCCTCGTCCTTCCAATGGCAGAACAACTCCCACACCAGACGGGTGAACTCCAACGAATTGAGCAGTCGGTATGGGTGGTCGTTGTCTTTTTCGTGAGTCAATACCGAATACTTCTCGAGATAAGAGGTCTGACGTTCGTAACCGCCATAGGTCTCGGAGTAGTTGATACCGTTCTTGGTCGTGGGGTCGATGAGCGAGCGCGACGGATCGGAGGGGGTGCCGTGCCATGCGAAATGAATCCAGTCATAGTCGTGGCGCACCAGGTCGGTCAGCTCGCGGTCGGCCTCGTCGAAGATACCCATCTCGCCGTTCTCCTTGCGTTTGAGTACACCCTTGAACAGTTCGTAGGGGGTCGACAGCGCAAAGGCAAAACCCTTGTCGTAGTCATCGGGCATACGCGCAAAGTTGATGCTCAGATTGCGCGTCTCGTAGTGGGCGTCCAGCTCGTAGAAGTGCTGCGACTCGCTCACGATACCCTCGGCACCGGGCTGCTTCTCCTGCTCGTAGATATTGCCGCCATTCTCGCGCGTGGCCTCCAGCTTGATGTTGTTGACTCCGGCAATACGGATATTGTAGGTATAGTGGTGGTTGCGCAACAGGTTATAGTCGTTGACCTTGCGTTTGAAATCGGCGAACGAGTGAATCTCCTGAGACAGTTCCTCACCCGTGATATTGTAGTTGTCGTTGCCCACGTAACCCAGATGGACACAATAGGTCACTTCAGCCGTACGCGAACGGGTGGCCGCCTTCTCCTCGGAGTCGGTGGGCTGCTGGTTCTCATCCCAATAGGGGTAGCGGTCTACCGGATAATCGGGGAACTGGGCATTGCGGTCGTCGTCGACACGGCGGCGCACCGGCTCCTTGGGATTGAAGTAGTAGCCCTTGAGACGCAGATAGGTGGCCTCCGAAGGAGCGTATTCGAAATCGCCGTTATAGACCGTTATCGTCTGGTCGTTGTTACCGGGGTTGTGGGGATCATACTCCTCACGGTCGGGATTTTCGGCGGGCGAAGAGTATTTCTTGCACAACTCACGCAGCGAGTAGCCGAACACCGAATAGCGGTTGGGATACACTGAAAAGGCAGCCGACACCTCGTCAGCACTCACCATCTTGTCGCCCGCCAGATTGAACTCCTTGTTGTACTGTGCAGCGATACGCTCTGCATCTATGTCGCACCCCATACGCGGCTCGACCTTCTGCGCGGCAAAGTAATTCTCGAAGGGGTAGAACGTAAACGTCCAACCACCACCTTCGGTGGAGGTGATATCTCGCATGAAGACCTTGCTGTTACGCACCTCCTTCGCAGGGACACGCTTCAACGGCTCGAACCAGTAGAGAAACTCCTGCGAGGGGGCATTGATGACCTGCCACGACTTGAGACGGAAATAGGCACCGGGGGTATCCTTCAGTTTGCCGTCGGGAATGATGTTGACCGTCACCTTGCTGTCGAGACGGTGGACGAACACCGCACCCGGACGCTCCTCGACGCCCGGCGTGGGTTTGGCTCCCAGTGGACGGAATACCACACCCGTGGTATTGTCAACCACACGCAGATGGTGCTTCTTGTTACCGTCGGGAACGAGCGACAGCATCTGCTGCGTGCCGTGGATATAGTGCTGTGCCTTGACATCGGAGAAGAAACCGCTCATGAGGTGGTGGCCCTGCATACGCTCCACATTCACCTCGTTCCTGCTGTTGACCGACAGTTTGGCGGTGAGCAAGTTCAACATTGAAGCCATGTTGGTGAGCGTGTCGCACGTAATCAGCAGGTCGCTGTCATTGCCCACACCCTGTACATTGGAGTAGCCCACATTGGCGATGGCGAAGATACGCGCCTTGCGGCAGCTCACCGCCGACATGTGAAAGGTGTCGACACGGTATTTGTGGCCTTCCTCTTCCACCTCCTTGAGGTCGGAGGTAAGGTCGGCGAAATACTTTCGCGAGATGACCTTGCAATGTTCGGGGCCCTCGTTCAGGCGCGACATGTCTACAATGAAGAAATAGATGGAGTGGATATGCTGCTCGGTATCTACCCCTTTGGCACCGCGTGTGGCCACCTCACGATCGGAGAAGTCCGACGAGGCCACGGCCAGCGACACCATGCCTTCGACCCCTTCCTCCACCGCGTCGGGCGAGAAAAAGCCGCCCGCTACCTCGTCCTTCTGGCACGAGGTGGCCAACAGTAACAGACCGCAGAGGGTCATCATGTAATATGCGAACTGACGTTTCATGTCTTCAATAAAAAGTGTTCAAATATAATCCCAAAATCAACTATTCGAAAGGCGGTATATCGTCCACCGTAATCTGGTACCACGGGTGAGAGGTCACCTGTATGTCCATCACGTCGATAGTGGTGTTGACGATGCAGCGCAGACGGTAGGTGTAGTTGCGCAGCAGACCGTGATGACGCTTGCCCGGGAAGTAGATTTCGTCGTAGAGACGCGCCTTGGCTCGCTTGCGCACCAACTCGCCGTCGAGTGTGGTGAAATGGTACTCGACCACAATCTCCACATCGTCGGTAAGCGACACTCCGGCCCACTCGTAGCTGTAGATATAGTAACGCAGGGGGCAGGTCTGCATGTCAATACCCGACTCGTTCCAGGTGTAGCGGCACAGCATGTTGTGAGTGAAGCGCGACACGGCATCCATCGCCATCATGGGATACTCTCCGAGATGGTAAGGCGGCTTGGACTCCGACAAATCCAACACACTGAAGAAGGGCAGCTGCTCCGAATTTTCATTTTCGACAAGCCATTCGGCGGTATGAACCACATTGTCGGGCAGGTTGTTGTCATTGCCCACGGTAGCGGTGTAGAAGAGATAGGTGTTCGCCCTGAGGTTGTTGAAGTAGATACGGTCAACTATCACACCCTTCGACTCGGGCAGGTTGCCCCACTCGAAATAGCACCACACACGACAGTAGACATGTTCGGCCGGTACCACAACCACCGCTCCGGCATCACTCTTGAGGTGGAGGTAACCCGTCATCAGCGGACAGTCGATGCTGCGCGAGAGGGCGGTGGCCGACTCGGTGTTCAAATCACCGTCGTGGACATAGTCCTTCCACGCCAGATAACGCTCGTCATCGGTCTTCGAAGGGTCGTCGCAGATGCCGTTGAGATCGGTCTTCATCTTCGCCGTGGGGTTGGCGATGACGAAAATCTCGGTGTTGACATCGAGATTCTTGTCGTTGACATCGGGCAGTTTGTAGGGGTCACCGCCCGTGTAATACTTATTGGCCGGAAGGGTCTTCAACTGATGAAGTACACACTTGCGGTTGTGGAACAGGGCGTACATGATTTCATGGACATCGCCCTCCTCGTAAACCAGACGCGCACGAGTCGGCGCATCGGCCTGCGGAGTTTCAGCAGGAAACGACACATAGACTGCACGCGTGGAGGGCATGGTCTCCTCCTGCAACGGAAGCCCCTCGCCGCACGACGACAGCAGAACGGCCGCCATGGCTGCCAGACCATATTTCAAATCAGCGAATCTCATCACTATAATTATTGGTTTACCGAGGGCAGAATCTCCTCGCCCCAGTCGGGATTGACATTGGAGGTATTCCACACCTTGAAATTGACATTCAGACCGAACTCCGAGATGGCCAGTCGCACACGGAGCTTATCATTGCGGCGCAGGAAGGGCAGCACCATCTCGCTCACACGGCCGTCGCTCAGATAGACCACCATACGCGTCTCGCGGTTACCCACCTCGTCGACCAGTCCCGACTGGGTGTCCTCGACCGAAGTACGCTTGCCATAGGAGTTCTGCGAGAGGTAGAACTCCGTCACGGGTGACAGCTCGGCCACATCGCCGGCCGGCTGGGTCAGTTTCACGGGGCTTTTGAGCAGTTTGAAGGGCGTGGTCAGCACCTTGGTCTCGCGCTCGGCCATCTTCTCCAACTCCATCACCTTCATGGGGTTCCACACGGCATTGGGGCCGTCGACAATCCAGAAATCGTCTCTTCCGCTCCAGTAAGGCAGGGCATAACCCTCACCGCCGTAGTTGAAAATCTCCAACTGTTCTATCGACACTCCGCTGCCCACGGTATAGCCCTTGAGGTAGGCCTCAACGGAAATCTTGCCGAACGAGCGGAACAGCGGAATACTCTTTATGGCCGTCGGATCGGTCGCATTGTCGGGGAACAGTGCCACATGGTACGAATCGGCGATTTTACGGACATGTGCCTCGAAGGCATTGGCCATCGGGAAATGAGGTTTTCCCTGCGGTCCCGGTATTCCGTCAATCGTCTGAGGTATTTCCTCAACGGTGAAGGCCGGACGGTACATAAAGAGCGACAGGCTGCGGAGAAACTCCTCGGTGACCTTATGTTTCAGCTCCGTGCGGATATACTCGGGAGGATTGGCAAACACATAGAAGCGTTTGATGCCCTCACGGCGGATACCCATCTTGAGGGAATAGGCCGCGTTGGCACCCACACCCTTGTTGATGTTCTCCTCGGCGTAGGTATCGGGCGAGGTGATATAGGTGTCGTCGAAGGCATAGATGTAGAGCGAATGGATTTTCTGCTCCTTGCCCGCCTGCGAGCCATCGCCGCGTGTGGTCACGGCCAGCTCCATCTCATAGGGCTTGCCGTCGGGGGCAACCGTATCGTCGCCCCCCTCACTGCACGATACCGCACAGAGAAGTCCCGTCAGAATCACCCCGAACAGGGATTTGAATGTAGAGGTTCTCATGTCCGACAATTATTTTTTACAAATCGCCCTCCTGGGGTCGGATAATCCAATCGTTGATCTGCACCTGCACCACCATGTAGTTGCCCATGGCGTCCTTGCTCAGGAAGAATATCATCGCATACTCGTCCTGACGGTCGAGGTACTCCTGTGCCGGCATGTTGTGGCCCTCCATCTTGGTGAGCAGCAGGTAGTGAATCAGGTCGATGTCGATGAGCTTGTGGCCCAGATGATCAACCGCCTGAAGGCGCATCGGCTCATTCTCCATCAGACGCAGGGTGTTCATCTCGGCCACCACGGCCGCCACACTGCTCTGCTCGCCCATGTCGGCATCGGCCTGGAAATAGGGCTTGTAGGCAATGGTCTGATCGGCGAGCAGCGAGTTGTCGTGAGCGAGAAATCCGTTGGCACCGCTGACGGTGAAGTCCACGGCCTTGCTCTCGAGACCCATGCCGGCCTCGCCCTGCACCACGATACGCAGTTTGTTGGTGTCCTTGGTCATGTCGAGCACCGTGGTATGACTCTCGGTCTCCACAATCTCCACATCGGCCGCGGCATGCCACAGGGCATTCAGCTCGCGACGCTGTGTGGCGTCGGCCTCGCGTTTCATCTTCACGGTCAGCTCTTCGAGCGTGGTCTTGCCCACCTCCGGTCGGGGGAAGAGGTACGACTCGTCGAAGAGTCCGGCCCACGCCACCACATGGTATTTGCCAGCCGGAAGGTCCAGCTCGAGGGTGTAGCCCTGGGGGAACTTCTCACGCTCGTCGGTCAGACGGGTGACAAAACGCTCGTCGCGGTCGAAGACAAACACATCGAGACGCTTGACCTCCACACCGAAAGCATCGACATGCTTCATGTTCATGGTGTAGGTGAAGCGGAGGTAGTTGCCGCAAGGCTCCAAATCCTCGGTAATGGTACTGCACGACACCAACGACAGCAGCATCGCTGCCAAAATCGCAAACCAATATCTCTTTCTTATCATGGTTGTTACACTAAATTTCATGTTCGAATATTCGTTCTACCCAGGCACTCACCTCGAAACGCACATCGAGTTCCAGACCCGGCTCGTCGGGGGTCTCGCCCTTCGGCACCCACGGATTGTCGGGGTCAATCGGCTCCTTGGGCAGCCCCAGCGTGCCGATGGTGTTGACCGTCAACCGATAGACGTTATTACGCACGGTGGCAAACTCCATGATGCCCATCTCATGCTTGTTATTATTGTTGTTGTGGCGGTTCCAATAGGTGTACCACACGGGGAACCTGCCGTCGCCGGAGCCTCTGAACCGCTTGACCCCCTTATGGGCCAGCAGCGCATCAGTGGCCTTGTCGACCGTCACCGGCAACGCAATACCTTCATTGCGGAGGAGGTAATCGCGCAACTTGTTGTAGTCGGTAAACATATACTTGTTGTCATCGTCGTGCTGGAAGAAGTAAACCTCATTGCCCGACACCTTCATCAGGAAGAAATGACCCTTGAAAACCACGCCTGTGGAGAGTTTGTTCACCTGCTTGTTCTCGCCCGGAATGGTATTCTCGGTGGCGTAGCACATTCGTCGGTATTCGCCGTCGGGCAGCAGTGCCGTCGGCAGCGGATAATACTTCAACGGAGCATCGCTCTCCGAACCGAAAAAGAACAAATCGCCGAGTCGGTCGTTGCCGAGCATGCCGGCATAGATGAGTTTCTTGATGTTCCAATCCGAGTCAGCGACATAGTTGCTACCGGTCTCATGCTCGTGAGGAGCTATTGTATAACCCGTCTCGTCGGGTGAAATCTGCTTTAACAGATGAAAATTGTTGCTGACATTCATCAATGCCATGTCGGTAAGATGGATATCGACAGGTTGGGCCGTGACACCGTTCAACATGACTTTCGTGGTGTAGACATTGTTTTGATTCAACGGCCGATAATCGAAACGCGAGCATACACGCTGCACGTTTATGGTTACAGTATTGTCCTTTCCGGCTACAAGTTCCACATCATGCTCATCGATTGTGTTGAGGAAAGCGTTGGTCATCATAAACGCGTTTTCGCGCCACAATGACTCCACCTGCGAGTAGTCACGTTTTTTGAAGGATAATGACTGCATTACAAATTTTGACCAGTCGGTGTCGGGTTTCGTATTGATGAGTGTTTCGTCCTGAGGCGGATTGGCGATGACGAACACACGGTAGAATCCCGGAGCGACCTTGATTTTACCCATCCACTGGGTATCGTTGCCTACCATCTGCAAATCTGTAAGTCGGTGCACACTGTGAACGGTAAGCGGTGTTGTCGAACCGTTGGCCATCTTTCCCAAGACAACCAAAGCCGATGAAACACGATTTTCGGCAGTGATACTCGTATCAGGTCTCCCTTTTTCCGAAGCACGCGACACCGTCTCGGTCGGCAACTGGAAGATCACCGTGAGATTGGCATTGCGGAGAGTCTCCGGTCTCTGCTCCTGTCCGTCGGAAACGGCAGACAACTTCTCGTCGGAACAAGAAGCGGCCAGACAACAGGCTGCAAAGAGCATATAGAAAAATCTCGACATACAGTAGTGAAAAAAATTGATAAAAAAAAGTCAAGCGGCAAGTTGCAAGCGCGCGGCCCGCAACTTGCTGCTCAACTATTGGAATAAATGGATTAGAACTCGATACCGTTATCGCGGACAGTCCAGGGAAGAACCTTAACGACTACCTCCAGCATACCCTCCTTCTCATCGGGAGTCTCGGGATCGGGATTAACAGGCTCGGGAAGACCGATACCCATTACCTTGTCAACATGCATGGTGTAGAAGTTGTTACGAACCACTGCGAACTCCATAATACCGGAAACCTTGCCGTCAAAATTGTTCTTGTGACGAATCCAGTAAGGATAGTAGCAGATACCCTCGTTGTACTTGATTACGCCAATCTTTGCGAACTCTTCGGCAGGAGTTAACTTGTCAGTCATGGGTTTATTCTGACTATCGGTCAAGTTAATTTCCCCCTTGCCTGCCAAAGCCTTCAATTCATCGAAGGTCAACACTTCTCCTCTAAATTTATAGAGGTTGGTACCAGCATCAACACCATTCTTGGTATATTTTGCCTTGTAGTAGAGACCGGTGGTAAACGCGTTCTTCTGCTCGTCCTTAGTCATGGTATTCTCCACGGTGAACATATCTACATTTGCAGATGCAATTTCCTTCCAATCGATATAATCCTCACCTTGCTCTTTCTTTGCAGAGAAGTCCTTTGCATAGAAATCATCGGTCTTTGCAGCAGTATCACCAGAAGCAGCCTGGTCGCTAAAGTTGGGGTCAACAATATAATCGTTCAAAGGCTCACCACTGGGACGTACCTTCTTTACGGGGAAGAACTTCGAGTTACCGTTCACCAATGCAACAGCAACGAAATTTACCTTGTCATTAGAATTCTCAACAGTGATATCCTTCGAAGTGGTCTGATCCTGCAGCTTGGCTACAATACGCTCTACGGGAACAACAACAGTGGTGGGAGTCACCATGTTACCCTGAACATTGACAGCGACAGTACCGTCAGCATAGAATTCAGCACCATTGGCACCCTTCATCTTAACGCTACCATCTTTGTCAGCACCAGCTTCATTCTGAGTCTGAATATCACACGCATTGGTCATCAGGAAATTATTGTCGGCTGCAAATTTCTCAATGTCAGCGCGGGTCTTCTTCATTGCAGTATGCAACTCCTCAACCTTTGTAAAGCCGGCAAATGCCTGGCTATGATCACCATTTACAACAACGAATACCTTCTTCTCACCCTTCAAAACCTCCATAGGCTTGGTGGTATAGTAAGCGACCTTAACAGTCTCCGAAGTGTTGGGCTTGCCGGGAGTCAACTCAGAAGCCAAGAAGTGGAACTTCTTAACCATTGTAGCAGCTTCAGCACCAACTGCAGGGAACTGTGAACCGTCAGCATTCCATACATAAACTGTAAGGTCTGAAACTCTCTGTTCAGTCATCTCACCGGGCTTTGTCTCGCTGCCACCATCGATGGCACGACTTGCAGGAGCAGAAGGAAGAGCAATAGACAGTGTCAAAGTTCCTTTGTCCTTTGCAGGAACATTGTTGCCGTTACCCTCGGACATCACATCGTCCGAGCCACAGGATACCATGGCAGCGGCCATAGCACCCATGAACATAAAATGTTTGAATTGCATAAAACTAAAATTGAAATAATAATATTGTGTATTGATTACATGTTCTCTTCAATCAGGCGCACATTCTCGCGCTTGGCGTGCAGCTGTTCGAGGTTGGCGGCCGCCTGTGCCACTCCCTGCTCGTGCGCACGGCGGAGCAGGCTCTCTGCTGCGTCGTAGTCACCGGTCAGCAGCGCCAGCACACCGCGTGCATGCACCGCCTCGGGTGTGTCGCCGCTACGCTTGAGATAGTTCGCCGCCGCCGTGTAGTCACGCTCCGTGAGGGCGATGTTGGCGGCATTGAGGTTGGCCGTGGCATCGTCGGGGAACAGACGCACCGCAATGTCGAATACCTCGCTGAACTCCTCGCTGCCCGGCTCATAGGTCTGGGCGATGAGGAACATCTCATTGAGACTCAGCAGACGGGGATTGGTCTTCAACAGACGCTTGCCCTCCTCGACACTGAACGGACGCACGACATACTCCACCGTATAGTCGGAGTGGCGCAGTGTGGGATACACCTCACGGAGCAGGAACTCATAGCTCTTGCGGCCGTCGACCTGCTGCAGCAGCCAGTTCTTGCGGTCCTCCTCCTCGTCCTTGTCGATGATGCGGAGCAGCTCGGCACGGCGGGGCATCTCCGACGACTCGACATAGCGGCGCAGACCGGCCCAGTCTTCGGGCGTCGACTCCACGGTGAAGATATCCTCCGGGAAGCCGTAGAGCTGCGCCACATAGTTCTCCAGCGCCTCGGCACGACCCTGTGCCAGACGGCGGTTGTTGGCGAAGCTGCCCTCGGGCGAAGCGTAGCCGTGGATACGGATATAGGTGATGCGGGTGTTGGTGTCGTTCTTCACCTTGTCGATGGTGGCGATGATTTTTGCCAGCTCCTCACTGTTGCGGCGGTAAGATGGATTGATGACCGTCTCGTTGACCGGGAAGTCGAGATAGGCACTGCCCGACTCGGCGCGCTGTTTCACCGCCTCGGCGCGCGGCTTCACAAAAGCCATCAGCGGCTTCACCTCATAGACGGGGATATCGAACATCAGCTTGCGCAGCGGCGTCTGCTCCTGTGAGCGCACATCGCCGCCACAGCCGCATAGGTCCTGTGCCAGAGAGAGCTGCGCGCCCTCCATCCAGGGGCGGAAATCGGTGGACATCTGACAGAACAGCGGTTCGTTCTGCTTGCGGCGGTTGATCAGACGCGAGTCGTCGCCGTGACGCTCGGCCAGAATCATCTGACGGCGGCCGCCCACCAGTATCGGTTCAAAGGCGTAGACATTGTCGCCGTTGGTCAGCACGGGAGTGAAACGCATGGCCTTGTAGGTCTGGGGCTTCACCTCGTCGAGATTGAGATAGAAGCTCACCTCCAGACGCTTGTTCTCCTTGACGACCGACAACTCCTCCACCGAGGCACGACCCATATTCTTGTTCTTCTTTGCTGCCTGTGCAGACACAGCAGGGGCAAGAAGTGCCACTACGAGGCACCACTTAATAATGCTCATCATGTTTGTTGAATTAGAAACGGAAAAAATTTAAGGACGACTAAAAAACGTAAGCGATACAGAACGCCAACTTGGTGATACCAAAGTAGTTGTCCTTGCCGGAAGAGATGCGCTTGCCACACGAAGCGCAGGGGTATTTGTCGTAGATGACACGCGCGTAGCCCACACCGAGCGCACCTTCGAGATTCCAGTGCTTGCCCAGCGGCAACGCATAACCGTAGGTGAGACCTGCGCCGTACAAATCGCCCTCATAGCGATTGTCGCGCAACTCCTTCCACAGGCCGAAAGGCATCTTCACCTTGGCCAGATTGAACTTGCTCCAATGGGCATGCAGACCGAAATAGTGGCCGTTCATCGACTCGCAGAGCCAATAACGGAACTCCGGCTGCACCAGTATATGGCGCCATTTGCGACCGCCGGAGAAATCCCACGCATTGTAGTTTCCCGCCACTTCGAAGCTCCATTTCTTCGACAACGAAAATTCAAGCCCCGCATTTATGGAGGCTGTCGCGTCGTAAATCAAGTTGGTCTTCACGGCAACATGTTGTGCCCGGGCCGAGAAACACACCGAAAACAGAGTGAACATCAAGAAGAAAAATCCTCTCATCATTTTGTCTCGTAAAAAAATATAAAAATAAAGCGCTGTAAATATTCCTAAAAAATTTATTTTGCTTGCATTAACCCGTAATGCTCAAATAGTCTTATCTTTTCATTCGGATTGGGACTGCAAAGGTATGTAAAAAATGCCTACCGTTCCAAATATTTCGGCAACAATTATTAAGTAGCTATTAAGAGATACATTATTACATTATTACATTATTACATTATTACATTATTACATTATTACATTATTACATTA
>JAHHQN010000013.1 GCA_020026375.1 Alistipes sp.
TGACGAGTGGACATGTGACCGCAAGGCCTGTTTCGGGCGGATTGGGCGGTGTCGGGCGGCTGGGTGGGGCATTGACGCGGTGGCGGAGAAAAGACGGCATACGGGGCGGAAAACGGGCGTTGTCGGGGTGCGGCGGAGCGAGTATCATGTGTGCAGTGAAGAGTGGTAATGGGCATGCAGGAACGATAGTCAAGGGTGCGGTGAAGTGCGCGTGAAGGTGCGGCTGCGGAGGCGGTGTTCCACGTGGAACATAGGGTGAGCCCTCCCCTACCCCACCGACTCGGGGGTGTCCGATTTTCTGTCGGCACAAAAAAACCACGGACAGTCTTTACGGACTGTCCGTGGTTTTTTGCTTGAAGGAATAATCGGCTCGCCGTGTTTTGCGGCGCGGCCCTTGTGTGGGTATGTGCGGCTATCGGCCGAACTTCACCAGCAGGACATTGACATCGGCGGGCGACACTCCCGGTATGCGCGAGGCCTGACCGATGGTCGAGGGGCGTATGCGCGAGAGTTTCTGTCGTGCCTCGATGGTCAGCGACTGCATCGAGAAGAAGTCGAAGCCCTCGGGAATCTTCACCTCCTCGAGACGGTGGAGCTTCGAGGCGATGAATCGTTCACGCTCGATGTATCCGCGGTACTTGATTTGAATCTCGGCCTCCTCAATCACCTCGTCGGAGAGTTCGCTCTTGGCGATGAATTTCTTGAGGCGCGGCAGGGCTTCGGCAATCGATGCGATGGTCACATTGTTGCGAGTGAGTATGTCGTAGAGCTTTCTGCCCTGCGTGAGCGGCTCGTTGCCGACGGATTTCAGATAGTCGTTGATTTCCGTTATTTTGACACTGTATCCCTTGGCGAACGAAATAAACGATTCTACGAGCGTATTTTTTTTGTCGAAATCGGCCCATCTTTTTTCCGAAATCAGACCGATGCGCCGGCCGATGGGTGTGAGTCGCAGGTCGGCATTGTCCTGACGCAGGAGGATACGGTACTCGGCACGCGAGGTGAACATGCGGTAGGGTTCGTCGACGCCCTTGGTCACCAGGTCGTCAATCAGCACACCGATGTAGGCTTCGTCGCGCTGGAGGACGACGGGCTCCTTGCCGGCGAGTTTCTGATGGGCGTTGATGCCGGCCATCAGACCCTGTGCGTCGGCCTCCTCGTAGCCCGTGGTGCCGTTGACCTGTCCGGCGAAGTAGAGTCCTTCGACGAGTTTGGTCTCGAGGGTGTGGTGGAGCTGTGTGGGCGGAAAATAGTCGTACTCGATGGCGTAGCCCGGGCGGTAGATATGCACGTCCTCCAGACCGCTGATCTGGTGGAGGGCCTTCCACTGCACGTCCCACGGCAGCGACGACGAGAATCCGTTGAGATAGTATTCGTTGTTGTTTCTGCCCTCGGGTTCGAGGAAGAGCTGGTGCTGCTGCTTGTCGGCGAAGGTGCGCAGCTTGTCCTCGATGCTGGGACAGTAGCGCGGACCGATGCCCTTGATGGTGCCGTTGAAGAGCGGCGAGAGTTCGAATCCCGACTTGAGGGTGTCATGCACCCGGGGCGAGGTGTAGACCAGGAAGCACGGCAACTGGTCTTTGACCGGTTCTATATCGGTGCGGAAGGAGAACTTGCAGGGGTTTTCGTCGCCATATTGGGGCTCGAGGGCGTCGAAATTGATGGTGCGGGCATCGAGACGCGAGGGGGTTCCGGTCTTCATGCGTCCCTGCTCGAAGCCCATCTTCACCAGCGAGGCGGTGACACCGTGTGAGGCGGCATCGCCTGCCCTGCCGCCCTCGGCATGCGCCGCACCGCAGTGCATCATGCCTTCGAGAAAGGTGCCGGCGGTGAGAATCACGGCCTTGCAGCCGAACTCCACGCCCATGCGGGTCTTCACACCGCGTATGTGGCAGCGGTATCCTCTGGCGGCGGAGGGTGACGAGGGGTCGTAATCCTCGTCGTAGAGCAGCTCCACGGCGGCGTCCTGCCAGATGTAGAGGTCGTCGGTGTTCTCCAGCGTGCGGAGCCACTCCTCCGAGAAACGCGCCTTGTCGCACTGCGCACGCGGACTCCACATGGCGGGGCCTTTCGAGCGGTTGAGCATGCGGAACTGTATGGTGGTGAGGTCGGTGATGCGTCCCATTTCGCCGCCAAGAGCGTCTATCTCCCTGACTATCTGGCCTTTGGCCACTCCGCCCACGGCGGGGTTACACGACATGTTGCCCATCTTGGTCATGTCCATGGTCAGCAGCAGGGTCTTCGAGCCGAGTTTGGCGGCCGTAGCGGCGGCCTCACAACCGGCATGGCCGCCGCCGATGACGATGATGTCGTAGTCGAGTCTCATCGTGCTTCCTCCCAGAATTTGAGGTATTTGTCCTCCTTGGCGTGCATCTCCTTGTTGGTTTCGGGGGTTTTGTCGCCCTGTCCGCAGAGGTGCAGCACGCCGTGGACCACCACGCGGCGCATCTCCTTGAGGTAGGTGGCGCCGTACTGACGGGCATTGTCCTTGACGGTTTCTACATCGATGAAGATGTCGCCCGAGACGTATTTTTCGTCCTTGAGGTCGCTGTAATCGAAGGTGATGACGTCGGTGAAGTAGTCGTGTCCCAGATACTGGCGGTTCATCTCGAGGAGACGGGCTGCCGAGCAGAATATATAGTTCACGTCGCCCATCGAGTAACCCTCGGCGAGGGCCACCTGTTCGAGCCACTGTGCGGTGAGTCGTTTTTGGGGCAACACATAGTGACAATCGTCTGTGTAGTAGTGTACTGCCATATCTTGAATCTTAAAGTGTGTGTAAAAAAACGGTATTATCTCTTGAAACATTGCGCCGCCGACATCTGCTGGCCGGGGTTGGGCGGATAGATGCCGAAGATGATGCGGTATTCGGTCTTCATGGTGGCGAAGTCGACGGCTGCGCCCACGGTGCCGATTTGCTGGTTGCGGCTCACCTTCTCGCCCTTGGCCACACACACCGAACCCAGATTGGCGTAGGAGGTGATGTATTCGCCGTGGGCCACGAACACATCGTACTTCTCGGTGATGCGGTTCTTCTTGATTTCCACGATTTTACCCTCGTAGATGGAGATGACCTGCGCGCCGCGTCGTCCCACCACTTCGGCCATGTTGCCCTTGTAGCGTTTGACGGCACCGCCCGCTACGGGCAGATGGAGTCCCGAGGTCTTGTAGGAGAACGAGGCACCCTCCTTGTTGCCCTTGGTGAGCTTGCGCAGCTCGGAGATGGCCACACTGAGCTGCTGCTCCTGTGCCAGCTTGCGGCGCAGGGCCTGACGCTCCTTTTCCGAGAGACGCTGCATGTCGCGGCGTGCCGTCGAGGCATCGCGTTCGAGTTTGAGCTTCTGGTCGGCCAGACGGCGGCTCACCGAGTCGAGCGAGCGGCGGCGGTCTTCGAGCTGTGCGCGTTCGTCGGCCACCCTTGAGGTCAACTCCCCTATCTCGCGCACCTTGTTGCGGCGCATGGCGGCCACCTCGCGCAGCACGGTGATTTTGTGGGCCATGTCGTTGAAATCCTTCGACGAGAAGATGTAGGAGATGTAGTTCTGCTGACGGTAGTTGCGGTAGGCCTCCCTCACCATGGCGGCATATTGCTCCCTGTTGCGTTCGAGACGTCCGCCCAAATCGTCGGCCAGCATGTTCTTGCGGCGGATTTCCTCCTTGAGCAGGTCGGCCTCCTTTTCGGTCTCGTCCATCAGACGGGTGCGCGCCGATATCTGCCGCACGAGTCGTCGGGTCTGCTCCTCCGAGGCGGCCTTACCGCGTTTGATGTTGGCGATTTCGCGCTCCTCCTTTGCGATTTTCTGCTCCAGCGAGGCGATGACGCGCTTCTGCTCCGCAATCCTGTCACGCTGGGCATAGGCCGTGGTGACGCTGAGGAGCAGCAGGGGAAGCAATACGAGACGGTAGCGATTCATGGTGTGTGGCGTTGTGTGAGGGGGGATTATTTCTTGTTTTCGGCCGGCGGGAAGCGGTCGGCGATGGACTGTGCGTCGTAGCCCGCCTCTAATGCCTTGCGCCAGTAGTTCTCGGCGATGAAACGGTCGCCCAGCGCGCAGGTGATGTCGCCCAGATGGACCAGCAGCGAGGGGCTGTTCTCCTTGTCGAGGACGATGGCCTGACGCATGATTTTGCGCGCCTCCTCGAGTCGTCCCCGACGGTACAACACCCAGGCATAGGTGTCGAGATAGGTGGCGTTGCTGCGTGAGGTGGCCTCCACGGCGCGGAGTGCCAGCTCCTCGGCCAGGGGAAGGCTGATGCCCTCGACGGCCAGGAAATAGGCGAAATTGTTCATCATCAGCACATTGTCGGGCTGGTATTTCAGACTCTTGTCATAGGCTTTGCGGGCCTGTGTCACGGCCTTGCGGTGGCGAGCGTCACCGGGGCGGATATTCTTCATTGCGCGCAGACCCTCGTCGGGCAGTCCCTCGCACGAAATCTGGAACCACGAGTCGGCAATCACGCCCCACAACTGTGCCTTCAGCGTGTCGGCCTCCACCCTCTTGAGCGATTCCGTGTAGACGGCTATGGCCTTGTCGTGCTGCTTGGCGCGGTCGTAGAGATTGCCCTGCAACATTCTCAGGTTCAGACTCTCGGGATAGCGTTTGAGTGCCTGTCCGAGATAGTGGTCCACCGAGTCGCGACGCTGGAGATAGTTCTCCATGTTGACAATCGAGTAGTAGTAGCCTTCGGGGGCGTTGTCGTCGGCCAGATGCACCTTGTAGAGTTCGAGGGCATGTTCCAGCTCGCCCGACAGAATCAGATGCTCGGCGTAGAGGTTCACCACCTCCTCCTCCTTGGGGTATTTCACGGCAAGGACGCGGGCCAGCGCGTCAATCTGGAAGTAGTACTGACGGTAGAATTCGCGGTCCTTGGTGTAGATGTCGAAGCTTTCGATCTTGCGTTCGAGGGGCTCGTTGTCGGATTCGAAGATCTCCTTCGAAATCTGAAGCATCTTGCGGTAGTCCTGCCGTTTGGCATAGTGGTCTGCCAGCGCGTAGAGGGTTTCGAGCGAGCGCACCGAGGCCGAGTCGGCCTCGTAGGCCAGGCGGAAATGCACGGCGGCCAGCGAATCCTGACGGTTCATGTCGTAGAGACCGGCCAGAATGAGCTGGTTTTCGGCATTGTAGGGTGCCTCGTCGACAATGGCGCGTGCATCGGCAATGGCCTTGTCGGTCTGATTGGTCGAGAGGAGCAGCTGCCGCTTCATCTGGCTCAGCAGGGGAATACGGCCGAAGCGCACCTCCGCCGAGTCGAGGGTCGACAGGGCGGCATAGGGCTGCTTGCGCAGCTCGTAGAGAGCGGCCAGTATGCGGTAGTTGTCGGGGTTCTTGGGGTCGGCGTTCTTCAGTCGGACGAAGATGTCGAGCGCGTCGTGGTAGTCGCCTGCGTACAGCAGCGTCTGGGCGTAGAGACGGTGGTACCACAGATTGGTGCTGTCACCCTCATAGGCGCGGCGTGCGTGGTCGCGTGCCTCGCGGGGGGAGGTGGCGATGACGGCCATGCCCAGCGCGTGGTGTGCCGGAGCATAGGAGGGGTCGGCCTCCAGAGCCTCACGGAAGAGTCGGGTGGCACGCGTGGTGTCGCCCGCTATGTCGAGAGCCTTGAGCCCTTCGGTGTAGAGATAAAGACTCTTCAGCGAATCGGCCCATTCGGGTACTTGACGGGGTGTCGTGACCTTGTTGTCGGCCATCGATGCGGTGGCGGCGAGCAGGGTGACCAGAATAGCCAATATCGCTGTCAGATGTCTCATTGTCGTCTTGTGTATTAGGGGCGCTCCCGGGTTAGAGTGCCTTGTTGAACTGCTCGAGGAAACGCACGTCGTTCTCGAAGTAGAGGCGCAGGTCCTTCACTCCGTACTTGAGCATGGCGATACGCTCAATACCCATGCCGAAGGCGAATCCCGAATACTTCTTCGAGTCGATGCCGTTGGATTCCAGCACATTGGGGTCTACCATTCCGCAGCCCATGATTTCGAGCCAGCCGGTACCCTTGCACACGGGGCAGCCCTTGCCGCCGCAGAGGTTACACGACACGTCGACCTCGGCCGAAGGCTCGGTGAAGGGGAAGTAGGAGGGGCGCATGCGGATAGCGGTGTTCTCGCCGAAAATCTCCTTGGCGAAGTACTGCAGCGACTGCTTCATGTCGGCGAACGACACACCCTCGTCGATGTAGAGACCTTCGAGCTGGTGGAAGATGCAGTGGGCGCGGTAGGAGATGGCCTCGTTGCGGAACACACGGCCGGGGCATACCACTCTGATGGGCGGTTTCTGATGCTCCATGGTGCGCACCTGAATCGACGAGGTGTGGGTACGCAGCAGGATATCGGGGTTTTTCTCCACGAAGAAGGTGTCCTGCATGTCGCGTGCGGGGTGTTCGGGCGGGAAGTTGAGCGCCGAGAACACATGCCAGTCGTCCTCGATTTCGGGACCCTCGGCCACCGTGTAGCCCAGGCGCGAGAAGACCTCCACAATTTCGTTCTTGACCAGCGAGATGGGGTGACGCGAGCCGATATGCTCCGACGAGCCGGGACGGGTCATGTCGCCGATGGCCGATGCCGACTCGTCGGCAGCGTCCTGCAACTGCTCGCGGAGGGTGTTGATGCGCTCCGTGGCGGCGGTTTTCAGACGGTTGATGAGCTGTCCCAATTCGCGTTTCTGCTCGGCAGGTACGGTCTTGAATTCGGCCATCAGGGCATTGAGTTCGCCCTTCTTACCCAATATCTTAATGCGGAAATTCTCTAATTCGGCCGCTGACTGTGGGGTGAACGCTTCAACTTGTTGAAGAAGTTTCTCGATTTTCTCTATCATATTTTGCAATGTTTATCCTTTTTTCTCTACTTTTGGGGATAGAAGTTTATATCACGCAAAGTTACAAAAAATTAAGATATGTTGATTAAAACTCTCTCATTAATATTGGTATTGATGCTCGCGATGCCGGCCTCGGCGGCCGACAGCACCTCTCGGGGCGGACGTCGCGAGGGTGTGGGTGTGGTGATGAGCGGCGGCGGAGCCAAGGGCCTCTACCATGTGGGAGTGCTCGAGGCGCTGGAGCAGTACGGTGTGCCGATTGACTATGTGGCCGGCACGTCGATGGGTTCCATCGTGGCGGCCATGTACGCCGCAGGCTTCTCGCCGCAGGACATGCGCGAGATTGTCTATTCGGGCGAAATCAAGGAGTGGGTGTCGGGCAAAATCGACCCCAACCGCTACATGTCCTACTACCGCCAGCTGGGCCACAGCCCCTCGTTCGTGAGCTTCCGCTTCGACTTGAAGAGCCGCAAGAACAAGTTCATGATACCCACCAACCTGCTCTCGTCGAGTCAGATCGACCTGGCGCTCATGGGACTCTTCTCGCCGGCCAACGAGGCCTCGAAGGGCAACTTCGACCGGCTGATGGTCCCCTTCCTGTGTGTGGCCAGCGACATGGCCGGCCGCCGTCCGGTGGTCTTCCGCGAGGGCAGTCTCAGCGAGGCGGTGCGTGCCTCGATGTCGATTCCCGTGGTGTTCAAACCCGTGAAGAAGGACGACATGCTGCTCTACGACGGCGGCATCTTCGACAACTATCCGTGGAAGGCGATGGACAGTGAGTTCCGTCCCGACCTGATTATCGGCTCCATCTGCACCGACGGCAACAACCCTCCCGACGAGGACAGCAACATCATGGACCAGGTGTTCATGCTCGTGATGCAGAACACCGACTACGATATGCCCGAGGAGAAGGGTGTGACCATACGCCGCGGTGTGGCGGCCGGCATGCTCGACTTCGACGCGGCGGAGAGCATCATGAATCAGGGCTATGAGGACGCCGTGAAGCAGATGCCCGAAATCCTCAAGCGCGTGAAGCACCGCTACAAGGCCGAGGACTACGCCGCACGCCGCGAGGCCTTCCGCCGCCGCTGCCCGAAGCTGGTCTTCGGCGACTACCACCTCGAGGGTCTCACCCCTGCACAACGCTCCTACCTGCGCAACTTCGTCAATGTCGACCGCCACTCGGTCGACCGCCAGCGCAACATGTCGTTCGACCACCTGCGCGACAACCTCTACGGTGTGCTGGCCGACGGCGACTTCACGATGGACTACCCCACGGCCGTCTACGACGATGAGGCCGGGGCCTACTCCTTCTCGGCGCGCTTCAGGAACAAGCCCAACTTCAAGATTGTCATCGGCGGCAATGTCTCCTCCACGGCCTTCAACCAGGCCTACCTCGGCGCACATTACCAGACCATCGGCCGTGTGGCCCACGAGGTGGGTGCCGACATCTACCTCGGCCCGATTTACAACTGGGGACAGGTGGGCGGACGTCTCGACTTCTACATGTGGAAGCCCCTCTTCTTCGACTATTCGTTCAACTTCGCCGTGCGCAACTTCCGCCACGGGGCGTTCGGCCGCATGACCAAAATCGACAACATCGAACAGGTGAAGAACAGCGAGGTCTACATGTCCTACGGTCTGGGAGTACCCTTCCTGCGCCGCAGCGTCTTCACTCTCAAGAGCAATATCGGTCAGGTCAACTACCACTACGACAGTCCGTTGGCCGATGCCACTGACACCGACCATTCGCGCTTCACGTTCGTGGGCTTCAAGGCCGAAATCGCCCGCAACACCCTCGACAAGTTCCTCTATCCGCGCAGCGGTTCCGACCTCAAGGTGTCGGCCATCTACATCTCGGGTCACGACAAGTACCAGCGCGGCAACAGCAGCCGTTTTGTCGACAAACACTACCGCGGCTGGTTCGGCGGCCGCTTCTCGTGGGACAAGTATTTCGACCTGCCGGGCTGCAAATGGTTCTCGCTGGGCATGAACTTCGACGCGCTGATTACCAACCGTCCGCGCTTCCTGACCGCCGACGCCACGGCCATGTCGATGCCGGCCTACACCCCTATCCCCCACTCCCACATGATTTACATGCCCGACTTCCGCTCCAACCGCTTCGTGGCTGCAGGCATCATGCCCACCTTCGACTTCAACGAGAATTTCTTCTTCCGTCTGGGTTTCTACGCCATGCACCGCGAGCGTCGCGACGACTGGAGCCGCCACAAGTACGGCGTGGCCGACCAACGCTGGCACTACATCTCCGAGGCCTCGCTGGTCTACCATACCCCGTTCGGGCCGGTGAGTCTGTCGCTCACCAAATATGAGTTGAAATCGTGGAAAAACATGTATCTGACCTTCAATTTCGGCTACCCCATCTTCGCCCCCAAAGGCACATTCTATTAGTGGAAAAAGAATAATCGTGGTGCGCGAATTTATAAATTCGTGACACGGAATTATAAAATCAGGAAAAAGAGCCTCCGACACTGTTCGGAGGCTCTTTTTTGTTATCTTAATGGGTCGGGGATTTCGTTTTATAAATATAAGTCTCCTCCGTCAGAAAATCAGAAAAATGCACAATTCCCCGATTTTATAAATTTTATGAGTTTTTTTATAACTTCTATCTCCTCCTTTTGCTCTACTTTTGCACTGTCAGATGAAAACAATGACAAACACGAATATTAACAATTATAATTTATTTTCTGATTATGGCAAAGTTATATGGTTCTGGTACATTGTACCACGGTAACGGTTCCTTGGAGGAGCTGAAGAACATCGAGGGTAAGAAGGCGGTCATCGTAACCGGTAAGGGTTCGACCAGTCGCAACGGCAGCTTGCAGCGTGCCGAGGCTATCCTCGCCGAGATGGGCATCGAGTATGGCGTATTCGACGGCGTAGAGGCTGACCCCTCGATTGAGACCGTTCGTAAGGGTGCTGCATTCATGGCAGAGTTCCAGCCCGATTGGATTATCGGCCTGGGTGGCACCTCGTCCATCGACGCGGCCAAGGCCATGTGGGTCATCTACGAACACCCCGACATCTCGTTCGAGCAGATGATTACCCCCTTCGGTATCCCCGCATTGCGCAACAAGGCGCGTTTTGTGGCCGTTCCCTCGACCAGCGGCACAGGTACCGAGACTACCTCGCTGGCGGTGATTACCGACCGCGAGAAGGGCGTGAAATACCCCCTCGCCTCTCACGAGCTGCAGCCCGATGTGGCCATCGTCGACGGCGACCTCTGCAAGTCGATGCCTGCCCACATTACCGCCAACACCGGTATGGACGCGCTGACCCACGCCATCGAGGCCTATACCTCGAATGTGGACGACAACTACGCCGATGCCTTCGCCAAGGGCAGCATCGAGCTGATTTTCGCTAACCTGAAGAAGGCGTGCGAGGAGCCCGAGAACGGTGAGGTTCGTCAGAATATGCACGATGCTTCGGCTTTGGCAGGCTATGCCTTCACCAACGCTTGGTTGGGTATCGTTCACTCGATGGCTCACCAGATGGGTGGTGTATTCGGTATCCCCCACGGTCGTGCCAACGCGCTGGCTCTGCCCAACGTGATGCGTTACAACTCGAAGGTGACTTCGCGTTTCGAGGACCTGGCTCGTCTGGTCGGCAAGACCACTGCCAATGAGTTCATCGAGGCGGTAGAGAACCTCAAGAAGGAGATTAATGTCCCCGCTTCGATTCGCGAGTACGGTATCGAGAAGGAGACTTGGATGAAGGAGGTACACCGCATGGCGGAGAACGCTTATGCCGACATCTGCACCTCGTTCAACCCCCGCGAGACCTCGGTAGAGGACTTGGAGAAGCTCTACATTGCGCTTTACGAGGGTGAGAAGATTGACTTCTAATCTGGGTATGATTGAATGATTATAGTGTGAGCGGAGGGAGAGGATTGTGAAATCTTCTCCCTTTGCAATTATTATGGAGGGCTGTCCTGTCGGGACGGAATTTCCGACCTCGGCGCGCGAGTTGTTGTTTTGGGTGTTCTGCCTTTTTTGGTTTTCGGGGCAGGCGTCTTGTGGTTTTTGGTCGCGCAAGTTTAAGTTAGTATGTAAGTTCTCGGTCGCAAAACCTGTTTTTTGGTGGTAGCGTGACCTGTCGCGGTGGAGTCTGTTGCCGATGAAGCCGCAATCCCCACGAGGTCGTCCGAACAAAGTGCCGCTCCGGTTGCCGCCCGCAAGAGTCGGTGTCGGGTTTTTGTGCAATTGCCCGTTACCGTTTCGGTGGTCGGCGCGGAAGATGTGTCGCAGGGAGATGTCTGCTTGTGCGACAGTCGGTCAGGCTCGCAAGAGCGGCGAGATGGTGGATGAAAAGTTCCGTCCGCAGGCGAAGTCCCCCTTTTCGCGGGGCGGTATTCCCCCGAAAGGGGCTTCGTCCTCCTCCATTTTTCCCCACCTTTCGGTGGCGGTGACACGCTGTCTGTCCTACACCGCCGAAAGGGATAAATATCTCTGTTTTCCGTGGGGATAAGTCCTGTGGTGGGGACTTACCCTGTGTGGGGGCAGAGGGGCTCTTTGGGGCTGTTTTGCCCTGTGGGGGAGTTGTGGATTTCCTCCCTCGAAAATTCCCCTTTGTCTCCACACAAAAAAAATAGCGGTTGTCCCGTCGGGGCAACCGCTATAATTATTTGGAGGGGGGAGTGATTACCAAATCACCACGCGCTCCTCCTCGGGCATGAACATCGCGCCGTCCTTGATGTCGAACGCCTTGTAGAAGTTGTCGATGTTCTTCAGGGTGGCGTTGACTCTCCACTTGCCCAGCGAGTGAACGTCGAGCTTGGTCAGACGTGCAATCTCCGCATCGCGGATATTCTGTCCCCACAGGGTGGCGTAGGCCAAGTAGAAACGCTGGTCGGCGGTGAAGCCGTCGATGGCGGCGGGAGTGGTGCCGTTGAGCGAGTTCTGCAGGGCGGTGTAGGCCACACGCAGACCGCCCTGGTCGGCGATGTTCTCACCCAGACACAAGGCTCCGTTGGCCATCAGTGCGGGCTGGCCGTCCTTGGCGGGCAGCACCTCGATGGCGTTGAACTGGTTGACCAGCACCTCGGTCTTCTTCTTGAACGCCTCGGCATCCTCGTCGGTCCACCAGTTGTTCATGTTGCCGTCCTTGTCGAAGTTGCGGCCCTGGTCGTCGAATCCGTGGGTCATCTCGTGGCCGATGACCACACCGATGGCACCGTAGTTCACCGCGTCGTCAGCCTCGGGATTGAAGAAGGGAGGCTGGAGAATCGAGGCAGGGAAGCAGATCTCGTTGGTCACGGGGCTGTAATAGGCGTTGATGGTCTGCGGCGACATACCCCACTCTGTGCGGTCGACGGGCTGTCCCAGCTTCGAGAGGTTGTCCTTCACATACCACTTCGAGGCGGCCATGATGTTCTCGAAATAGCTCTTCGAGGGGTCGATTTCGAGGGTCGAGTAGTCCTTCCACTTGTCGGGGTAGCCGATCTTCACGGTGAAGGCGGCCAGCTTCTCCTGTGCCTTGGCCTTGGTGGCGTCGGACATCCACTCGAGGTTGTCGATGTGCTGCGAGAGTGCCTTCTGGAGGTTCTTGACCATCACCATCATGCGCTCCTTGTCCTTCTCGGGGAAGTACTTCTCGACATACATCTTGCCTACGGCCTCCGAGAGGGTCGAGTTGGGTACCGACATGGCTCTCTTCCAGCGGGGCTTCTGCTCCTGCTTGCCCGACATGATTTTGCCGAAGAAGTCGAACGACACGTTGTAGAAGTCGTCGCTCAGGTAAGAGGTGCATGAGCTGAGGTAGTGGGCGGCCAGATAGTAGCGCAGCTCGTCTACCGAGGCGGTCTTGATGAGTCGGTTGGCGTTCTCAATCGACGAGGGGGTGGTGACGATAATCTTGTCGTAGTCGCCCACGCCCAGCACCTTGTAGAAGGTGGGCCAGTCGATGGCGTCGTACTTCTTCTCGAAGTCCTTGCGGCTCATGGGGTTGTAGAGGGCGAACATGTTGCGCAGCTCCACGTTGGTCCACATCTTCTCGGCCAGACGGGTCTCGAGCGATACGACCTTTTCGGTGGCTGTGGCAGCCTCCTTCTCGTCCATGCCCACCAGTGCGAAGAGCTTCTGGAGGAAGACCTTGTAGCCGGCCAGAATCTCGGCATTCGACTTGTCGAGGTAGTAGTCGCGGTCGCCCATAATCAGGCCGCTCTGCGAGGCGTAGAAGGCGTTCATGTTGCTGTCCTTGAGGTCGGCCTGCACACCCACCGAGAAGAAGGGCGAAGCGTAGCCGTTCTGCACCTCACTGAACAGACGGGTGAACTCCTTGCGGTCCTTCATGCCCAGAATCTCGTTGAGCATGCCCATTACGGGGGCGGCGCCCTCCTTGTTCAGACGCACGGAGTCGAGACCCATGTTGTAGAGGTCGGCGATTTTCTGCTCGACACTGCCCTTCTCGGTCTTCATCTGGGTCATGGCGGTGAACAGCTCGTTGATGCGCTTCTCGTTGTTCTCGTGGAGCATGTCGAAGCAGCCGTAGCGCGAGTATTCGGGCTTGAGGGGGTGGGCCTTCTGCCAGCCGCCGGTGGCATATTCATAGAAATCGGCATTGGGGGCCACCTCCGTGTTGAAGTTCTTGAGGTCGATACCCGTGGTCTTTGACTCGTTGCCCGAGTTGCAGGCGGTCAAACAACCCATGGTTGCCAGGATTAAAAGCATCTTTTTCATAGGTTTCTGATGATTTGTGGGTTTAAAAAAAACCGTCGGAGCGAGCCGACGGTTTGTTGATATTCTCGCGCGGGGGGATTAGTCGCGAATGGCAGCTACACCGGGAAGGTCGCCGAACTCGATGTACTCGAGCAGCGCACCACCGCCGGTAGAGATGTAGGATACCTGGTCGGCCAGACCGAACTTGTTGACACAAGCTACCGAGTCACCACCGCCGATGAGCGAGTAGGCACCCTTCTTGGTAGCCTCGGCGATAGCCAGAGCCACTTCCTTCGAACCGGTTGCGAACTTGTCGATTTCGAACACACCCACGGGACCGTTCCACAGAATGGTCTTGCACTCGAGGATATGCTCGCAGAAACGCTTCTTGCCCTCGTCGGCGATGTCGACACCTTCCCAGCCCTCGGGAATGTTGTTGGCGGGAGCGGTGTTGGTGTTGGCCGAAGCCGAGAAGTCGTCGGCGATCAGGGCGTCGGGCGACATGACGAGCTTGACACCCTTCTGCTTGGCCAGCTCGAGAATCTCGAGAGCCACGGGGAACATGTCGGGCTCGCAGATCGAGTTGCCGACCTTGCCGCCCTGGGCAGCTGCGAAGGTATAGGTCATACCGCCGCCGATGATGATCGAGTCAACCTTCTCGATGAGGGCCTTGATGACACCGATTTTCGACGAAACCTTCGAACCGCCGATGATGGCGCAGAAGGGGTGCTGGGGGTTCTCCATCACCGAAGCGATGGCCTTCACCTCCTTGCCCAGCAGATAGCCGAACATCTTGTCGTTGGGGAAGTTCTTGGCGATGAGATATGTCGAGGCGTGCTTGCGGTGAGCGGTGCCGAAGGCGTCGTTGATGTAGCAGTCACCCATGGCGGCGAGCTTGGCTACGAACTCCTTCTGGGGACCCTCCTTGAGAGCCTTCTTGGCAGCGTCCTTCTCCTCCTTGGTGGCGTCGGCGGCCAGACCGCGGGGCTTGCCCTCCTCCTCGGCGTAGAAACGCAGGTTCTCGAGCAGCATCACCTCACCGGGCTTGAGGTTCTTGGCCATTTCGGCAGCCTTCTCACCGATGCAGTCACCGGCGAACATTACTGTGGTGCCGAGGTTCTTCTCGATGGTCGATACAATCTGCTCCAGCGAGTACTTTGCGTCGGGGTTCTTCTTGGGGCGACCCATGTGCGACATGAGGATAGCCGAACCGCCTTCAGCGAGTACCTTCTTGATGGTGGGGATAGCCGCACGGATACGGGTATCGTCGGTTACCTCGCCGTTCTCATTGAGGGGCACATTGAAATCAACGCGGATAAGCGCGCGCTTGCCTTTGAAATCGTAATTGTCAATCGAAATCATAATAGTTTGATTTTTAAATATATCTGTAAGAATATTTTACGCTGTTATTATCGTGCCAAAGTTACGAATTTTTTTCCGATTTGTGAGTCCCCCGACCCGCTTTTTTCATCTTCGGGGGCGCACTTTACCCCCTAAAAAGCCCTCCGGCCGTCCTCTTCGGGGGTGAAGAGCGGCGGCCGGAGGCTGTAATGACGTCGGGCGAGGGCGGTGCTATGCATTCTTTATCCACGAGAGCAGCTCCTTGATTGAGGGCTTCTTGCCGTGCATGAGGATACCCACGCGGTAGATTTTGGCCGAGAACCACACCATGACGGTGAAGGTGGCGTAGAGCAGCACGAGCGACAGGACGATTTCCCACACCGGAATGTCGTAGGGTATGCGGGCGAGCATCACCACGGGCGAGGTGAAGGGAATCATCGAGAACCAGAAGGCGAGTGTCGAGTTGGGGTCCTTCATCACCACGAACAGCACCATAATCGAGAGAATGATGGGCAGGGTGATGGGGGTCTGCAACTGTGCGGCGTCCTGCACATTGTCCACAGCCGAACCCACGGCGGCGAACATGGCCGAGTAGAGCAGATAGCCGCCGATGAAGAAGAGCAGCGTGTAGCTGATCAGCGAGACGATGTAGTGCCAGTCGGACACCACGGCCACGGCCTCCAGCAGGTCGGGGTCGAGTCCCTGTATTTCGGCGGCGGGAAGGCCGCCCTGCTGCATGGCCTGTGCGCCGGCCATCACATCGGCCGGAATGAGGGCCGGCAGGGCGAAGGCGCTGATGCTCACCAGCAGCACGCCCCACAGCACCACCTGTACCACGGCCACCGAGGCGATGCCCAGAATCTTGCCCATCATCAGGTCGAAGGGGCGCACGGTGGTGGCCAGCACGTCAAGCACGCGCGAGTTCTTCTCCTCGATGACCGCCTGCATGACCATCGAACCGTAGATGAACAGGAACATGTAGAGCATGAAGCCCAGAAGGTAGCCGATGGCCGAGGCGGCGGCCGACGAGAACGATTTCTCCTCCTCGTCGCTCTTGTCGTTGCGCACGACCTTCATGTTCACTTCGGTCTTCACCTCGTCGAGAATCCTGTCGAGCGACTCGATGTGGTAGCTCTTGAGCTTCTCGGTCTCGATGATTTTGGCGATTTGGGAGCGGATACCCTCCTCGAGGGGCATCGAGGTGGGTCCGTTGGCGTAGAGGGTCACCTTCTGGGGGTGGGCCACCACGTCGTCGGGAATGTAAAGCACGCCGAACGACTCGCTGTCGGTGCGTGCCTGCTCGAGTTCTTCGTCCACGGTCACGAACGACACATTGTCGGTGTCGGTGAGTCGGTCGCCCACCAGACCGCTGCGGTCGATGACGTCGATGTGTTTCTCGTCGCCCTGTGCGAAGGTCATGATCAGGGCCGGGGCCACCATCAGCGCCACCATCAGCAGGGGCATGATCAGGGTGGAGATGATGAACGACTTTTTGCGTACGCGTTCGTTGAATTCGCGTTGTATGATAATCGGAATATTGCTCATGGCGTTGGTTGTTTTGAGGGTTCTACATGGTTGTGGCTCAGAGCGTGCCGTTCACGGCACGAATGAAGATGTCGTTCATCGAGGGGATATGCTCGTTCACACCGCGCAGCACCACCGTGTCGTTGGCCGTGGCGATGATGCGTTGCAGCTCCTCCTCGCCGTTGATCTGGAAGGTGAGCGTGCGCAGTTGTGCGGCCTCCTCCTCGGAGCAGTCCAATATGCGGCACTGAGGGGCGAGGGCGGTGCGCAGGGCGGTCTGGTCGCCGCGGTAGCTCAGTGTGAAGATGTTCTGTCCGTGGCGGCGGCGAATCTCCTCGACATTGCCCGAGAGAATGTTCTTCGAGCGGTTGATGAGCGTGATGTGGTCACAGATTTCCTCCACCGAGGCCATGTTGTGGGTCGAGAAAATCACCGTTGCGCCCTTGTCTCTCAGACGCAGAATCTCCTCCTTGAGCAGGTTGGCGTTGATGGGGTCGAAACCCGAGAACGGCTCGTCGAAAATCAGCAGACGGGGTTCGTGGAGCACCGTGGTGATGAACTGCACCTTCTGGGCCATACCCTTCGAGAGGTCTTCGACCTTCTTGTTCCACCACTCCTCGATGCCGAAGCGCACGAACCACTCCTTCAGACGGCGGGTGGCCTCCTGCTTCGAGAGGCCGCGCAGACGGGCGAAGAAGATGGCCTGCTCGCCCACTTTCATTTTCTTGTAGAGTCCGCGTTCCTCGGGCAGATAGCCCATGTGGTAGACGTCGTTCTGGGTGACGGGGTGGCCGTTGAACAGCACGCGGCCGCTGTCGGGCAGGGTGATGCGGTTGATGATGCGGATAAGGGTCGATTTGCCTGCACCGTTGGGACCCAGCAGTCCGTAGATGGCACCTTGCGGAATCGACAGCGACACGTCGTCGAGGGCGGTGTGACCCGTGAATCGCTTGGTGATGTGTTCGACAGTGAGTAAATCCATGATTTCAATGGGTTTTAGGTTTTGGTTTGTTCCCGATGGCGGTGTACGATTCCCATAATCAGGGTGTTCGCTACCTCACTCGTGTGTTGGGTCTTATCGTTGCAAACATACGAAATAAATTTTAATAATACAATAAAATTTATCGTTTATCGATAAATCTTTGCCGACCTCCCCTACCGTCGTTTCGGACGCAAATCCCTGTGTTTTAGATGGTTTTCTGGCGGAGCGGCAATCGGCGACTACCCTGCTTCCCGTCGGCGGTTTGTTGTCGGTGTGCTGCCCTGCTTTCCGTTGTCGCAAAAAAAAGTGCAGCCCTTCGGGGCCGCACCTTGTGGGGATTGGAAAAAAGAAAAAGGCGACCGAAATCACTTCGTGCGCCTTCCCCTCATGGCCTAAGGCCATATACAGATGTAATCAATATGTTCTTTCTAATGTTTGAATATCGTGTCGGTCTCCGGCACCAGTTTGCCCATCGACCATACGGCTCTGACATTCAACTCCTTGTCCATGACAATCATGTCGGCGTCCTTGCCCTTTTCGAGCGAACCCTTGCGGTCGTAGATGCCCATGAGTTTGGCAGGGGTCTCCGAGGCCATTCTCACCGCGTCTTGCAGCGGTATGTCGGCCTTCTGTACCATGGTGCGAATCAGACGGTCCATGGTGGCGATACTTCCGGCCAGTGCCGAGTGGTCGGCCAGTTTGCACACGCCGTCCTCGATAATCACGCGCGGATCGAAGGCGTCCTGACGGGTGCTGGCGGCGCAGGCCAGGGCGTCGGTAATCAGACAGGTGCGCTCCACGCCCTTGAGCTTGTAGACCAGACGTAGAATGGTCGGAGGCACATGAATGCCGTCGGCAATCACCTCGCAGGTCATGTTGTCGAGCAGGTAGACGCTCTCCACCGTACCCTCGTACTTGTATTCGTGACGCTTGTGGAAGCCGGCCATCGCATTGTAGAAATGGGTGGCGTGGCTGTAACCGGCATCAAAGGCTGCACGCATGTCTTCAAACTCGGCCTGGGTGTGTGCCACGGCGGCAAGAATGCCTTTTTCGGTGATGTACTTGCCGAACTGAATGGCACCGGGCAACTCCGGAGCGGCGTCCCAGCGTCGAATGGCCGGGCAGCTTTCGATGATGGGAATGTACTCGTTGGGGTCGGGGTTCTTGATGTTTTCGGGCAACTGTCCTCCGGCCATTTCCGGATTGAGATAGTGTCCTTCGAGGTGGAGACCCATGATGGTGGTGTCGGGTTCCTTCATCAGCTTGTCGCAGGTGTCGGCCGCCTGCATGATCATGGGTACGGTCGACGACGAAAGGGTAGGGAAGATGGCTGTGGTGCCGTGGAGCAGATGGGCTTTGGCCGCCGTGCGGAAGGCCTCTTCGGTACACTCCATGAAATCACGTCCGCCACCGCCGTGGACGTGGATATCCACACCTCCGGGAATGACATACATGCCTTTAATGTCAATCAACTTGGCGCCGATGATGGGTAGGTCACAATTTGTTACTTCGAGAATCTTGTCGTCCTTGATGAGGACCGAACCACTGTTGAGCCACCCTTGTGGAGTCAGGATTTTGGCATTGATAAGTTGAGTTAACATAGGTGTATTTTTGGTTGTTGGTTGCTTGAGTTTGTAAGTCCGTGGTTCGGGCGGACACACAAAAGTACGTAAAAATCTTTAGAAATATTAGTTTTTATCACGTTTTGTCGTGATAATTTTTTTTCTCGGGTTGTTCGATATGTCGCCGATATGCTCGGAAAGGTCGCTAAAACACATCGATTTCGGCAATGCTCATGCAGGCCGACGACGCGGCGGTCTCGAGGGTCGAAATGCGTATGTATCTGGCCCGTACGCTCTCCTTGAGGTGGAGGTAGCGGGTGGTGGGGTTGTTGACCAGATTGCCGAATTCGAACACCTGACCCTGCTCCCATTTGCGGCCGTTGTCGCTCCACTCAACGATGCCTTTCTGGAGCATGCCCTCGCGGTTGCGGGTCTGGGGAGTGTAGGCGATGCCGTGGAGGGTGTGGGTGCGTCCCAAATCAAGAGTGAGCGAGTGGCTGCGCACATCGTCGGCCGCAGTGGTGGTCCATTGGGTCGAGGGGTCGCCGTCGATGGCCATCTCGGGCGACGAGCCTTCGGCCGACGGGGCGGCGGCAATCACCTCCCAGTCGCTCTTGGCGTAGGACATGCGGCGGTTCAGCTCGGCACCCTTTTCGCCGTTGAGCAGCGCCACGGCGCGTACCGTGCCGCCCTCACACGGGAAGGGGGCGGTGTAGCGAGGCGAGGCGGCCGTGGGGGCGGTGCCGTCGGTGGTGTAGTGAATCGTGAAACCGGCATTGAGATTCATCGTGGCGTTGTCCCTGCCGGGTTTCCAGGCGAAGTTGTCCTTCTTGGGCGAGAGGGTGACGTAGCCTTCGGCATTCTGCGAGGCCTCGAGACGCGGTGCGTGGGGCTTGTAGTAGTGGGCCTTGAAGGTGGCCAGTGCCACGGTGTCGGCGCGCGAGGCCAGCAGGCGGAAGCGCAGGGCGGATGCCGTCACCTCGGGGGTGCGTACGATGCGTTTGTAGCCGATGTTGGTGGCCGTGCCCAGCTCCTGCCACTGACCGTCGACCAGGGCGTCGATGGCGAAGCGTTCTACACGCTCGGAGTGGGTGGTCACCGACTCCTGCAACTGTATGCGGTTGAGCTTCACGGCCTCGGGAAGGCTGATTTCGAGCGTGTTGTGCGAGGGGGTGAGCAGCACATAGGTGTCGTCGCGCGAGTCTTTCAGACGTATGTCGTAGTCGGCGGCGGCGAGCAGGTTGGTATGGTAGGTGGCGCGGATACGTCGTCCCACCTCACGCAGGGTCTCCACATCGCGCGACGAGAAACGGCCGTCGCGGTTGGGCGGTATGTTGAGCAGGAAGGTGGAGTTGCCGCCCACCGAACGCTCGTAGATGTCGAACACGTCGTCGGCACTTCTGACCTGCTGCAGCTCGTCGTCGCGGTAGAACCAGCCCTCGCGAATCGAGGTGTTGGTCTCGGTCTGCTGGTAGTGGAGGAAGTTGCCCGTGGCGAGTTTCTCGCGGCTGCCGATGTCCTCGGCGGTGATGTCGTGGAAGTCGTTCATCTGACGGGGGTCGTTCAGGTAGGGGATTACGTTCCACTCCGTGGGGCGGGTGCTGCCCGACTCGTTGCCGCACCAGCGCACGTCCTCGCGGCCGAAGATGACGGCATTGGAGGCCAGACGGCGGATCAGCGTGCGCCAGGCCTGATAGTTGTACTGCTGGTTGCCCTTGCGTTTGGGGTGTGCGCCGTCGAACCACACCTCGTGGATTTCGCCATACTCGGTGAGCAGCTCATAGAGCTGGTTCATGAAATATTCGTTGTAGTCGTCCAGCATGAACTCCATCTTCTGGTGGGGGGCAAACGGACGTCCCTCGACCTCGCGCGGTATGGTGCGCAGACGCTGCTCGCTGCCGTTGCCGTAGAGACCGTCGGGGCGTTCGATGTGGTAGAGGTCGGCCGGCGAGAGGTAGATACCCAGCTTGAGGCCGTATTTGCGGCACGAGGCCGAGAGGTCGCGCAAGACGTCGCCGCGGCCGTCGCGGAACGGGGTCGACATCACACCGTGGCGCGTGTAGCGGCTCTGCCACAGCACGAAGCCGTCGTGGTGCTTGACGGTGAGAATCACCATCTTGATTTCGGCGGCCTTCATCTCGCTGCACCACTGGTCGGTGTTGAGCGTCTTGAGGTCGAAGATTTTGGGGTCCTCCATGCCGTTGCCCCACTCCTTGCGGGTGAAGGTGTTGGGCCCGAGGTGAATGAAGGCGATGAACTCGTTGCGCAGGGCGGCGGCCTGTGCCGCGGTGGGAACCACATTCACCGCCTTGCGGAGAAGGGTCTGCGGAGAGTCGCCGGCCTCGACGGCAATGGTGTTGGCCGGGGTGATTTCCTGCGCATGGGAGCGCGTGCCGCACAGCAGGGGAAGAAGTGCGGCCAGAATCATGATGAATTTTGTTGTTGTCATGGGTGTGGGCTAGGTGTAATTGTATTGTCGCACAGCGTGTTGACGGGTGTGGCCCCGGGTGTGGCGGGGTGGGTGTGCCTCCTGTCGAAGCGTGGCGAATAATTATACAAAAGTAGTGAATTTTTGTCAAATCACCGCCCTTTTTCGAGGATTTTATCTTCCGTGGTCACCTCCGGTGATGCAAGGGTGGGGCGGCAGGAGTGGTTGTGGGGCTCTTCTTTCTTTAAGAAAGAAGGCGCAAAATTCGGCTTTCCCGACAAAATTATGTATCTTTGCAAGCTACAACCCCACATCTATGCTGGAAAAACTCGCAAAACAAACCGCCATATACGGTATCAGCACCATCGTGGTGCGATTCCTGAGCTACCTGCTCACCCCCTACTACACCCGTGTCTTCGGACTCGAGGAGTATGGCGTGGTGACCGACATCTACGCGCTCATTCCGCTCGCGCTGACCCTCCTGACCATGGGCATGGAGTCGAGCTACTTCCGTTTTTCGGCCAAAGCCGATGCCGAAGGGGGCGATGTGAAGGCCGCCAAACGACGTCTGTTTGCCACCACATGGGGTGTCACCTCGCTGGCCTCCGCCGTCTTCTTCGTGGCCGCGGCCCTCTTCCGCGAGCCGGTGGCCGCGGTGATGGGCGAGGCCTATGTCGCCCACCCCGACTATGTGGTGTGGGTGGCGCTCATCATTCTTTTCGACGTGTGGAGCTGCATTCCCTTCTCGCGGCTGCGTGAGCAGGGCAGGGCGATGACCTTCGTGGGCATCAAGGCCCTCAATGTGGTGCTGAACGTGGTGCTGGCCTTCGGCTTCGGTGCCGCGGGACTGTTCGCCACCGATTTCGGTGTGGGGTGGGTCTTCGTGGCCAACCTCGCGGCCAGCGTGGTGACCTGGCTGGTGATGCTGACAACGGTCGACCGCACGGTGCCGAAAATCAACGCAGGACTTCTCATGGCGGTGTTCGCCTACTCCATGCCGCTGCTCATCGGCGGGCTGACGGGTACGGCCAACGAGTTCATCGACCGTCAGATGATCAAATACCTGATTCCCGACGGCGCAATGGCGCAGCTGGGCATCTACGGCGCCATCACCAAGATTGCCGTGGTGATGATGCTCTTCTACCAGATGTACCGTCTGGCGGCCGAGCCGTTCTTCCTGTCGAACTTCAGGAAGGAGGACTTTGTGGCAATGAATGCCGCCGCTCTGAAATACTACGTCATGGCCTCGATGGTCATCTTCCTGGCCATCGCCCTCTTCCGCGACTTCTTTGCGCTGATTGTGGGCGGCGACTTCCGCGAGGGCATCTTCATTCTGCCCGTGATTCTGGGAGCCAACATTCTGGCCGGCGTGTGGCTCAACCTCTCGTTCTGGTACAAGCGCGAGGAGAAGACCTTCTTTGCGGTGGTGGTCACGGGTGCCGGTCTGGCGGCCATGCTCCTCATCGGTGTGTGGCTCATTCCGCTGCTGGGCTACTACGGCGCGGCGTGGACACGTCTGGCCAGCGAGACCACAATGGTGGGTGTGAGCTGGTGGCTCAACCGCCGTTTCTTCCCCACCCCCTATGCGTGGGGAAGAATGGGTGAGTTCGTGGTGGTGGCCCTGGCGCTGTTCTTCGCCTCGGAGGCCTTCGACAGGGTGGTGGAGAACGCCGTGGCGGGCTACACCTTTGCGGCGGCGATGTTCGCCCTTTATCTGTTCTACCTCGTGCGTCGCGAGAAAATCGACCCCGTGGCCCTGTGCCGTGCGGCCCTGCGCCGGAGGTAGACCCCAATCCGTAAATCAATAATTTTAGACATAGTCAGTCATGCAGTTCAAGGATATTACAGGACAGGAAGATTTGAAACGACATCTGGTGCGCAGTGTCGACAACGGACGGGTGAGCCATGCCCAGCTCTTCTCGGGTATGGCCGGTGCCGGTGCGCTGGCACTGGCCGTGGCCTATGTCCAGTATCTGTTCTGCGAGAACCGTCATGACGGCGACTCGTGCGGCGTGTGTCCGTCGTGTCGTCAGATTGCCGCTCTGGCGCACCCCGACCTCCACTGGGTGTTCCCTGTCAACAAGCAGGGCAAGAAGTCGGGCGAGGTGATTACCAGCGACGAATTCCTGCCGCTCTTCCGCGAGGCCTTCCTGAACCACAGAGGCTACCTCTCGCCGCAGGAGTGGTACGAAAAACTCGACCTGGGAAAGACCCTCAAGGGAATCATCACCGCCAGAGAGGCCGACCAGATTGTCCGCAAGCTCTCGTTCAAGAGCTACGAAGCGGACTACAAGGCCATGATTGTGTGGCTGCCCGAGACCATGAACGAGGAGGCTGCCAACAAAATCCTCAAAATCCTCGAGGAGCCGTGGGACAAGACCCTGTTCCTGCTGGTGGCCGAGCAGCCCGACCTGCTCCTCAAAACCATATTGTCGCGTACGCAGGAGGTCACCGTACCCCGCATATCGCCCCGTGAACTGGAGGAGGAGGCCCGCCGTCGGGGGGTCGTCGACCCCGAGCAGGCCCGTCAGATGGCGCGCTTTGCCGGTGGCAGTCTCATCGAACTCCACCACCTCATCGAGGGCGGAAGCGACACCCGGCGGCATGAGAACTTCGAGCTTTTCTGCTCGCTCATGCGACTCAGCTACAACGACCGCCACCTCGAACTCATCGGCTGGGCGGAGGAGGCGGCGCAACTCTCGCGCGAACAGCAGCGCGGTTTTCTGCGCGATGCAGCACGACTTTTGAGAGAGAGTTTCATGCTGCATGCCCGTATTCCGCAAATCAGCTATCTGTGGGGCGAGGAGCTGGGATTCTGCAAAAATTTCGCACCTTTCGTCGGAACACGCAACATCGAACCCCTCCTCTCGCAAATCGAGAGCGCCGGGGAGCAGATAGCGCAGAACGGTAATCCGACAATAGTATTCACCCATTTTGCTCTGGCCGTGAGCAAGATGATAAAACACCTTTAACTATGGCACGAGTAACACTTTTGGCAGGAGGCAACGTCGGCAACGTGAAGCAGACCTTGCAGGCAGCACAGCAACTCATCAACCGCAATATCGGTGCGGTGATGCGTTGTTCCCATCGCTACGAAAGCCCCGCATGGGGATTCGAATCGCAGCAGAACTTCTCGAACCAGGCACTGGAGGTCGACACCGACCTTACTCCCGACGAGGTGCTGGAGAGAATACACCTTATTGAAGCCGAACTCGGTCGCGACCGTGAGGCCGAACGGCTCGAAAAAGAGCAGTCGGGGCAGCGTTACGCCTCGCGCATCATCGACATCGACATCATCTTCTACGACGAGTTGGTGCGCAGCGACGAACGGCTCACCCTGCCGCATCCGCTGATGGTCGAGCGCGGATTCGTGCTTCAGCCGCTGGCCGAAATCATGCGCTCGAAGCGTCACCCCGTGAGCGGAAAGACCGTGGGCGAGATGCTCGACGAGTGGAAAGCCAAGGAAAATCAAATGTAAAGAACGATAAATGTTGAGAACGCTTAAAATGTTATTTCTGGCAACGGGTGTGTTGATGGCCGGCTGCTCCAAGGACGTGACCCTGGAGACCCGCTACGTCATCAAACCCCTGTTGCAGGCCAGCTCCGACGACCGTCGTCCGACGGTGGTGGAGGGCGCTTCGGCTTTTGCCTACAATGTCGACACCACCCTGTGGAAGGTGGCCTCGTATGAAGATGCCCTTCAGCGAATCATCACCCACAAGGAGACCGGCGAGAAACTCACCGACCCTGTGGCGGTGTCGGAACCCTACGTCGGCGGTGAGACCGCTCCCGAGCAGCCCGCAGCGGCGGACGAGGGCGGTCAGACCCCGACACAGGGCTGGCTGCAGCTCCATATCGGCTCGCCGCTTCAGATGGTGGTGGTCGTCGAACCCCTCCACAAGACCTACGCCTACACCAACCAGAAACTGGTGGAGAACCTCCACACGCTCTACGCCTCGGTGGTCTTCCAGCCCTGGAAGGAGTCGGCCTCGTATCTGAGTGGCGGCTGGAGCTTCTACCGCGACGATTATGTACCCCACGACAAGACGGAGTGTGTGGTGCGTCCGTCGGCGCAGCTCGCCGAGGGCGGCGAGACACAGCCGGTCGAGAGCATGAAGATTTACGCCTATGCGGTCGACACCGTGGAGTGGGGGATTCCCACCTATGACGACGCCGCACGCGGAGTCATCGTGCGCAAGAAGAACGGCGACAAGCGTTCGAATCCCGACTTCAATGCCTATCCGCAGGGGCAGTCGGGCGAATACCGCATGGAGGTCAACCGTCCGCTGCTGATGGTGGTGGCCGTCGACCGCACCCACCGCATCTACGCCTACACGCGCCGCGAAATCGACTTCGGCGACCAGGCACCGCTCTTCACCCCCGTGTTCCCCGTGTGGCGCACCGAAGGCCGATACGCCTCCGAGGGCTGGAGTTTCACCAATGAGAAATATATGGAGGAGAAGAAGTCTGCTCCCAAAACCGAAAGAGAGCAATGACCCTATCGAAAAGATGTATCGTGAACATGCTGCGCATGGGTGTGGCATTGTTCTTCGTTCCGGCACTCATGAGCCGTTGTGCCAGCATGATGACACCGACGGGTGGTCCGCGCGACACGCTGCCCCCCGTGATTGTCAACATGTCGCCCGACAACATGTCGACCCGCCGTCCGCTCACCAAGCATGAGCCGATTTATATCGAATTCAACGAGTTTGTGCAAATCAAGGACCAGCAGAAGGAGTTTTTCGTGTCGCCGGCCACCAGGAAAAAACCGCTCGTGACCCTGCGCGGCAGGGGTATCGTCGTCCAGCTGCGCGACACGCTGGAACCCAACACCACCTACGCGCTCAACTTCGGAAGTTCGATTCGCGACAACAACGAGAACAATCCGCTCAACTCCATGCGCTATGTCTTCTCCACAGGCGACGAAATCGACTCGATGATGATGACCGGCTACACGGCCGACGCCTACAAGGCCGACTCCGTGTCGAAGACCTTCATCTGGTTCTTCCCCGTCGACTCGGTGGAGCAGGTGGCCGAATACGACTCGACGCTCTTCAAGTACAAGCCGCGCGTCATTGCGCGTGCCGAGGGCAACGGCATCTTCATCGCCCAGAACCTCAAACCCATCGACTACAAGGTCTACGGTGTGGCCGATGTCAACGACAACCAGATGTATGAGGCCGGCACCGACAAGGTGGGATTCGTCGAAGGGGTCTACAACCCCTCGAAGATGCCCGACTTCGCCATCTGGTACGACTCCGTACGACAGTATGTCACCGCCGAGCCGCAGCTCTACATGCGCATGTTCACCGACAAGGCCTTCCGTCGCCAGAGTCTCTCGGAGAGCGACCGTCCGTCGCAGCACAGGGCCAACCTCTACTTCGCGGCGGCCGATCCACGCATCGTGAAGGTGCGCTTCGACAGCCTGCCCGACGAGAGCATCACCCTCGAACCGATGACCCGCGGACGCGACACCGTGGCCGTGTGGATCGATTACCCCTCGGAGCTGATTCCCGACTCGCTGCGCGGCGAAATCACCTACTTCAAGCACGACACGCTCAATGTCCTGCGCGAGGTGACCGAACCCCTCAAGCTCAACTGGCATCTGGTGGAGAGCAAGGAGGAGAAACGCGAACGCGAGAAGGAGGAGAAGGAACGCCGCCGCGCGGAGGAGGCCGGCGAGGAGTACAAGGCCCCCAAGCGTCCGAGCAAGTTCCTCCACAAGATACCTTCGTCGGCGGAGGTCAATCCCGAACGCCATCTGGAGGCGTCGTTCGAGTATCCGCTGGCACGCATCGACTCGGCACGGCTGCTGATGACCTTCACCGACGAGAAGGAGAATGTTGAGGACCTGCCCGTGCATTTCGTGCGCGACACGGCCAACCTGCGCAAGTGGCGCATCATTTCCGACTGGAGCCGTCAGGGCAAGTACACCCTCACCATACCCGAGGGTGCCATCACCGACATCACGGGACTGAGCAACGACTCGCTCACCTGCAACTACACGGCCCTCGACCCCGACAAGTGCGCCGTGGTGAAAATCAGGGTGTCGGCCCCCGAAAACGAACGCTACATCATTCAGCTGCTCGACGGCAACAACGCCCTCAAGGAGGAGAAACGCGACATTGTGGCCGGTGAGGTGAAGTTCAACTATGTGCCGGCCGGCGACATCAAGTTCCGCATCATCGAGGACCGCAACGGCAACGGCGAGTGGGATTCGGGCGATGTGGTCCACCGCCGCCAGCCCGAACGCGCGGAGTTCTACGCCAACCGCGACGGCGACGAGGTGTTTGTCTCGAAGGCCAACTGGGAGATGGAACTCGACATGAACATGCGGCAGATATTCGCGCCGGTGACCATGAAGTCGCTCGCGCGCATGCTCGACGAACGCGAGCTGCAGCGTCTGAAGAAGGAGGCCGAGCGCAAGGCCAAGGAGCGTCCGAAGAAGAACCGCGACTACGACGACGAGCAGAACCGCATCAACAACAGCATGAACTCCACGGGCAACATGTTCAACAAATTCAGATAACGAATGAAGAAAAGACTCGAAATAAAGATTTTGACGCTCCTCGTGGCGGCGGTGTGCCTCACGGGAGCGGCCCGTGCGCAGCACACACTGGGATTCACCGTGGGCTACGGCATGTCGAACGGACGTTTCGAACCCAAGCTCGAGACCAAGGCGCTGTGGGGTTCCTACAACGCCGGACTCACCTGGCGTTACTACGGCAAGCAGCGTTGTGTGGGCGGATTCGGTATCGACCTCGAATTTATCCAGCAGGGTTTCTCTTACGCCGTGAACCACTGGGTCGAGGACGAGAAGGACTACCGCTACTACACGCGCCACATCAACACCCTCATGCTGCCCATCGTGTGGCAACCCCATTTCTACCTCTTCAACCACCATCTGAGGGTCTATCTCGAGGCGGCCGCCACCTTCTCCTACTCCTTCTCGTCGACCTTCGAGAACGAGTTTGCCCACGACAAGGGAGAGGCCGGCTGGCAGGGCGACTACCCCTACAAGCTGCCGCGCGACAACCGTTGGGGCTACGGTCTGGCCGGAGGTGCCGGACTCTCGCTGCTGGTCAAGCGGTTCGAAATCAATGTGCGCGCACGCTACTACTTCGGTCTGGGCGACGTGGTGCGCAACCGCAACAAGTACGCCGACAACCACGACGACGGACCCGAAAACCCCTTTGCACAGACCCCCACACGTTCGCCGCTCGACAACATCTCCATCAGCGTGGGTCTGAGCTACCGCTTCAACAAGGAGGGTTTCGACGCGTGGAAAAAACGCGGACCCAAGAACAAAATCAACAAGGATTTTAATTACAACAAGAAACAATAAATTTGTCAACCATGGAAAATACACGTCAGCAGAAAATCGCAAAGCAGATACAGAAGGACATCGCCGACATCTTTCAGAAAGAGGCGGCCGCAACCGTCAAAGGGTCGCTGGTGACCGTCACCGAGGTGAGAGTGTCGCCCGACTTCAACTATGCCAAGGTCTATGTGAGCATCTTCCCCTTCGACCACAGCGAGCAGGTGATGAAGGCCATCGAGAAGGACAACTGGCTCATTCGCAAGGCTCTCGGCTCGAAGGTGCGCTTCCAGTTGAAGAATGTCCCCGAGCTGCAGTTCTTCCTCGACGACTCGCTGGAGTACATCGAGCATATCGACGAGGCGCTCAAACGATAGTTAACCCCGGCGGACTGCGGCCACACCTCCTCCGCCGCCGTCGCCCCCTCCCGCGGGAGCGGAGCGGCGGCGGGCGGACGCCCGTGGTGTGCCGCTCCGCCAAGCACTCCTCTCTTCGACATGCTGCACCATTTCTTCGCGCGCCGCTACCTCTTCTCGCCCAAATCCCGTTCGGTGGTCAACCTCATTTCGGGATTGAGCGTCGTGGCCGTGGCCATGCCCGTGGCGGCCATGATTATCCTGTTGGCCGTGTTCAACGGCTTCGAGTCGCTGGTCAGGGCCAACTTCTCGACCTTCGATGCCGACCTCACGGTGGCGCCGCGCCGCGGACAGACCTTCGTCTGCGCGGAGGCCGACACCGCCGCCCTGCGCCGGGTCGACGGGGTGGAGGACTTCAGCTTCCTGCTGGAGCAGAGCGCGCTGCTGGAGTGCAACTCGCGGCAGGCCACCGCTCTGGTGCGCGGCGGTGACGACCACTACGCACGGGTCTTCGACTGGGACAGCGCGGTGAGCGTGGGCTATTCCGACCTGCGGGTGGGCGATATCCACCGTCTGGTCATCGGGCAGGCAATGGGCTACATGCTCGGTGTGCGCTCGCTGGCCGACAGCCGTGTGCGGCTCTATGCCGTGCGGCGCGCACCCTTCTCGTCGTTGCTGCCCATGGAGAACTTCACACGTCGCGAGATGGAGGTGGGCGGCATCTTCACCGTCGACCTGGAGAGCGAGCGCAACTATGTGCTGACCTCGCTCGAGGCGGCACAGGAGCTGTTCTCCCACCCGGGCAGGGCCTCGTCGCTGGCCGTGCGCACCTCGAAGAATCCGTCGGCCGTGCGCAGGGAGGTGCAGCAGGCGCTGGGTGACGGATTCACGGTACTCACACGCGAGGAGCTGAGGGCCTCGACCTACCGCATCATGCGCTACGAGAAGTGGGGCATCTTCTTCATCTTGTTGCTGGTGCTGGTGGTGGCCTCGTTCTCGGTGGTGGGGGCGCTGGTCATGCTCATCGTCGAGAAAAAGGACGATGTGGCCACGCTGCGCGCACTGGGTGCCGACCGCGGATTCGTGTGTCGGGTGTTCCGCAGCGAGGGGTGGCTCATCTGCGCCTGCGGCGGTGTGGCGGGACTGGTGCTGGGCATCGCCCTCACCCTTGTCCAGCAGCACTTCGGCATCATAGAGATTCCGGCCGACACGTTCCTCACGAAGAGCTATCCCGTGGAGTTGCGCGGTGGCGACATCGCGGTGGTGGCGGCGGCCTTTGCCGCTGTGGCGGCGCTGTTGTCGCATCTGACCGTGCGCAGTATGATTAAAAAGAATATCTGAGACTATATGAAACGTATGTTTACCGCGGCTATTGCTGCCCTTGTCGCCCTGCTCTGGGTGGGGTGTTCGCGCCAGAACATCATTCCCGACAGTGTGCTGGCACAAATCTTCCACGACGCCTTCCTCACCAATGCCTACCTCGACGAGCACCGCTCGATTCGGGTCGACTCGCTGCGCATCTATGAGCCGGTGTTCGAGAAGTACGGCTACACCACCGAAGATGTGATGAACACCATCGGCAACTTCTCGCGCCGCAAGAGTGCGCGTCTGGGCGATGTGGTGGAGCGTGCCATCGTCCTGCTCGAACAGGAGGGCGAGGTCTTCAACCGCGAGGTGGCGGTGCTCGACACCATCAACAATGTGGCACGCCGCACCTTCACCCACACCGTGCTGAGCGACTCGCTCATTCGCTTCCGCCGCTGGCGCGACACCACGCTCACCAACTTCACCCTGCCGGTGCGTCCCGGCCGCTACACCGTGGCCTACGACTATCAGGTGGGCGAGGACGACGCCAACGAGTACCGCCTGCGCTACGAGATGTGGCTCGAGCGCGGCGAGTCGACCTTCAAGTCGAATCTGGTCTACAACACGCTCAACCGCTATTCGGGTTCGGGCGTGAAGCGCGAGTTCAGGGTCGACAGCACCTTCAGCCGTCTGCAGCTGCGTCTGGTGACGGTCAGGGAGAAGCCGAAGCAGCCCTCGGTGACGATTCGCAATCTGGTGGTGAAGTACATTCCCGACACCGAGGCCGCCGTCGACAGCCTCTACCGCCGTCAGCTCGATATCCGCATCTTCTCCGACAGTTTCATCTCGGCGGCCTGCGCCGCCCGAAACGGGGAGTAGCGATGGGGGTGCGACGGATAGCCTCCAACTACATCTGGAGCCGCGAGAGGGGTTTTGAGGCGCACCCCGTGGCGGTGGTCGGCGACGGGGGCGACATCACCTCGTTCAAGTTGCTGGCCGACCCTGACCGCGAGCCGATGACCGAATTTTTTTCGGGAGTGCTGGTCGGCGGTTTCCCGTCGGCATGGCGCGAGACCTTCGCCGAGATGATGGCCTCGCCGTGCCGCACGCTCGACACCCTGCTGCGCGAAAGAGTCGGCGACGGAGGGTGTGTGGTGGTGATTTCGGGACTCGACTACGCGACGATGAGCCTCACGCAGCGCTCGCAGTTGCTCAAAATCCGATAGCTGCCCGGACCATGAAACAAGAAGTACCGTTCTCCCCATCGGGGAGAACGGTACTTCTTTTGTTTACGGGTGGGGGAGTCCCTTATTTGGTCTCGGGGTCGAATCTCACGGCCACATCGTCATAGGCGAAGTAGGCGGGGACGCTCATGCCGTATTCGTTGGCAATCGACGAGGTTATGTCGAACTCCATGGCCATCACCTTGCCCAGCGAGGAGAGATCCCACTTCTGCCAGCCGTCGATAATCTTGCCGTCCTTGAGGAGGAAGAACTCGGCGGTGCCGCAGGGTTCGCCGGTGGCGTCAATGCCTGTGGCGGTGACCTTCACCCAATCCTTTTCGGTGGCGGGTTTCGAGAAGTCGTTACCGTTCTTGGTGGCATTGATGAAGAAGGTGGTGGCGGCTACATAGAGGTGGTCGATGACGCGTGTCACACCGTCGTCAAATACCAGCTGGGGCAGCTCCTGTTCGGGGTAGGAGCGGTAGCCGGTGTGGACGGCAAAATTCTTGGAACCGTTGTTGGCGGGAACAGAGAGCTGATGGTCGGTGTCGCCGAGCGAGAGGTCGCTCTCCACATAGTTCGAAATCGCATCGCCGCCGTTGTAGTAGGCCGTGCCGTATTCCGTTTGGGGGAATCCCGCGAAGGTCAGCTCGGTGTTGCCCTCGTCGTACCACGAGTATTCGGCCGCCTTGTCGCCGTAGAGCAGCGGGCCGTTGTTCTGCGGGGTGTCGATGAGCGACGACCAGTCGTTGTTGCCGAGGATATTGCCCGAACCCTTGTAATCGCTGTCCTCGAAGGTGAGGGTGCGCAACCGGTAGGTGGGGGTGATGTTGTCGTTGTCGTCGTCGCACGAGGTCATCGCGCCGGCGAGTGCCGCACAGGCCAGAAGGGTCAAAATCTTTTTCATGATATTTTAGTTTTTTAGGTTTGTCGGGTATAAAACAAAAAATCCGCATCTCTTTCGGGACGCGGAGCAACAAAATTCTTATTCCTGATTCTCGGGGTGGAGGTGTCTTACTTCTCCGCCGCGATGAAATCTGACTGACTACGTTCCTGTGTTCCCGCAGGGTGAAAATCAAAAACGGATGAGGCAGGTTTTCTGACTTTTCCTCCTCCTTCCAGCCTTCCCGAACCCCGAAGGGCCAGTGGCGGTGAGCGGAAGGGGGTGATGACCGACATGTGTCGGTGTGGAATTTACAGCAACGGGTATTGTTGCAGATTTGCACTGCATTCCCTTTTATCCGTGGCGCCGACCTGACCCGTAGGGGACATGCCGTCGGTGTGCGGATACCTCAAACCTCACAAAGATAGAAAAAAATCGGTGGAGTGGTGCCATGTGTCGCCGTTTTTTTTACGCTTTGCCGTAAAAAAAAGAGGAGAGCCGCGGCTCTCCTCTCGGGTCAATGCTTATATACCATATATATATGGTCGGGTGGCAGGGCATAGCCGCTCTGCTCGTCGGCCGTCAGTGTGGCGCGGTAGTCGATGTCGCGGGCTTCGAATCCGGCCTCGCGCAGGCGGTCGACATAGTCGTTGCCGTAGATGCGGCGGTGGTCATACTGTCCGAAGATGCGCGTGCGCTCCGCAGGGTCGGTAATCGAGTCGTCCTCGAAGGTGGTGGCACGGTCCAGTTCCACGGGAGAGAGCAGAATGCCGCAGCCGCCGGGACGCAGTATGCGGTAGAGTTCGCGCAGGGCGCGGCGGTCGTCGGCCACATGTTCGAGCAGGTGGTTGCACAGCAGGAAGTCGAACGAGTTGTCGGGCAGGGGAATCTGCTGCACATCGAAATGCAGGTCGGCCAGCGGACTCTCCAGGTCGGCCGTCACATACCGCTCGCGGCAGGTCGAGAAGTGGGGCTTGAGGTGGCGCATGATACACACCTCGGGGGCGATGTGGAGGGTGCGGGGGTGGTGTTGCAGCACGGAGGTCTCGCGCTCGAGGTAGAGCCACAGCAGACGGTGACGCTCCAGCGACAGGCAGTGGGGGCAGAGGGCATTCTCGCGCGGAGTGACATAGCCGTAGGGCAGGAACTTGCGGTACTCGCGGCCGCAGAGCGGACACCGCACCCCGTGACCCCGATAGAGGAGTCCCGTGAGGGGTACCGTCCATTCGGCCAGGCGTTGCAGCACGCCGCGCGGCACATGGTTCAGCGACCAGCGGATAATCTTCTTCATCATTCGGCCGTGATTTTGGCGACCTCCTCCTCGGTTTTCAACAGTCGCTGTTTGCACTTGGCGATGAGTTCCGTGGCGCGCTTCACCTCCGTGGCCAGACGCTCCACCGATATCTCTTCTCTCTGTATGCGGCCGAGAATCTCCTCGACCTCGGTCATTGCTTCTTCGTAGCTCAACTCTTTTTTTGCCATATCTTTGTTGTGTTTACCGTTGCTGTAATCTCTCCGTCGGAGAGGGTGATGGTGAGGCGGTCGCCGCACGATGCGTCGGCGGCCCGGGTCAGGGCGCGCGAGCCTGCGTGGAGCAGGGCATAGCCCAGTTGGAGGACCCGTTGGGGCGAGTGGGCGTCGACCACCTCCTCGCAGTGGCGGAGGTGGAGACGGCGGTGGAGCAGGAACTCCTGCGTGAGCAGGGGAAGGGTCTCCTCGAGTCGCGACAGGCGCATCTGCTCGCGCGAGAGCCGCGACTCGGTCAGACGGCGGCAGTCGGCGACCATGCGTTCCAGACGAAGAGTCTCGGCGTGGGTGCGCTGGCGCGTGGCACTCTCGAGGCTTACGGCCGCCAGATTCATGCGTCCGTCCAACTGCGCGGCAAGGTCGACCAGCCAGCCGGCCACGGCCGTGGGGGTCTTCAGCATGCGGAAGGCCACCATGTCGGCCACACTGATGTCCTTGTCGTGGCCGATGCCCGTAAGCACGGGCAGCGGAAACTGTGCCACGTAGCTGCACAGTCGGTAGGCGTTGAAACAGTTCAGGTCGCTCACCGAGCCGCCGCCGCGAATCAGAACCACGGTGTCGAACTCCTCCTGACGGTCGGCGATGCGGCACAGGGCGTCGATAATCGACTCCTCGGCCGATGCTCCCTGCATGAAGGCATCGAAGAGGGTGGTCGTGATGCGGTAGGGCGAGGCGTTCAGCTCCTTCATGAAGTCGCGGTAGCCGGCGGCATTGGCACTCGACACCACGGCCACACGCTGGGCGCAGGGCGGCATGTACTGCTCGCGGTTCATGTCCCACACCCCGTCGTTCTGCAGTTGGAGAATGGTCTCCCGACGCTGGCGTTCCATGTCGCCCAGGGTGTAGGAGGGGTCGATGTCGGTAATCTGGAGGGCGAAGCCGTAGATCTCGTGGTAGGTGACCAGCACACGCGCCAGTATCTGCATGCCGGCCGCCAGCCGATGACCCGTCTCCGACTCGAAGGCGGCGGCGATGCGCGGCAGGTTGCTGCTCCATATCATGGCGCGCGCCTGTGCCGTAGGCACTCCGTTGCGGCCGCCCTTCTCTATGAGTTCCATGTAGCAGTGGCCCGAATAGTTGACCTTCAGCTCCGAAATCTCGGCACTCACCCACAGGGGTTGTGCGAAGCGGTTCTCCAGTTCGTCCTTCACGCGGCGCTGGAGTTCCCGAAGGGTGATGTGGGGTTGTTGTTCCATGGTCAGAGCAGTATTCCTAAGGTGAGCAGCAGGCCGAAGAGGGTGATGTTGCGTGCCGTGAGTCCCAGACACACGTTGAGTTCGCGGCCGTGGCCGATGGCCGTCATCTTGCGCCATGTAGCCACATGCAGGGGCAGGTAGGCGGCCGTGACCCAGATGAAGGAGTGGCCTCCGACTGCAAGGGGCAGGCAGCACGCCACGGCAGCAAAACCCAGCACAAGGTAGGCCGTGCGTCCGAAGCGTTCGCCGAAGAGGACCACCACGGTGCGTTTGCCCGAGCGGCGGTCGCCCTCGCGGTCGCGGTAGTTGTTAATCATGAGCATGGTGTCGATGGCCAGTCCGCAGGCCAGTGCCACCAGCAGCAGGCGGTAGTTCCACGCGGCGGTCTGCAACCCGTAGGTGAAGCCCACGGGAACCAGCCCGAAGAAGACGATGACCGCCACATCGCCCCAACCGTGGTAGGCCAGCGGATAGGGGCCTGCGGTGTAGAGACAGGCGAAGACGAGGCACGCCAGCCCCACGAAGATGAGCTGCCACGAGCCGAACCACAACAGGCCGCACCCCGTGAGACAGCCGGCCACGGCCGTGAGGACGATGCCGCGGCGCATGGCGCGCTCGGTGATGAAGCCCTGCGCCATGGCGCGGGGAGGACCCAGACGTTCGTCGTTGTCGGTGCCTTTCTTGAAGTCGCAGTAGTCGTTGACCAGGTTGGCCAGCGTCTGCATCAGCATGGCAAACCCCAGACACAACAGGGCCACCACGGGGCGCAGTCCGCCGTCGTGCCACGCCAGTGACGAGGCCACCATGATGAGTATGAGTGAGTTGACCAGACTGTAAGGTCGGGTCGCCGCTATCCATGCCGAAAGGGAATTGGTCTTTATCATCTCGGTGAAGGGATTAGTATCGCATGATGAGTTCAATCTTGGGGGGCATGGGCTTGCCCTCGGGCAGCTGGAGGTGAAGCACGCCGAAACTTTCGGTCGGACGTCCGTTCTTGGTGGCCGGCTCCCACAGGGGGGCCTCCCCGACAGCCTTCATGACACGGCGTTTGAGCCGTTTGTCGGTGGCTTCGAGTTCCTCGGTCACCTCGGTGCGTCCCTCCGCCGTGACGCGGTAGCGCAGCACGATACGCGCCGCCGGGTCGTCCTGCTCCCACTTCACATGGCGCGCTATGTAGGCCGCAAAGGTGGTGTCGGCCGTGAAGCGCGCCTTCTCGTCGAGCTTGAGGCTCACGAGCAGCACCCCGTTGGCGGCACGCTCGCCGTAGCGCGCAATGGTCTGCTCGTCGGCCGGCAGTCGCTCGACCGACAGGATTTCGTCGGGGGGGATGTTCGTGATGTCGTCCCTCACCTCGCCGTTGACGATGTAGAGGGGTTGTTGTGCGGCTGCCGTCGCCCCGACAGTGGTGAGCAGCAGCACGGCCGATAGTGTGATGAGTGTTCGCAACATGATGTCATAACGTACGCAAAGAGCGGGTTATTGCATCGCCCCGATGAGGAAGATGCACACCCGCTCTTGCCAAATATGTGTGGCAGCCGTCTGCGCCCCTCGGGGCGGCGGAGGCTACAATTCGCTCTCTTTCAGTCGCTCGGCATTCTCGGCCACAATCAGGTGGTCGATGCAGTCCTGAATGTCGCCGTCCATGAAGGCCGACAGGTTGTAGATGGTGTAGTTGATACGGTGGTCGGTGATACGTCCCTGGGGATAGTTGTAGGTACGAATCTTGGCCGAACGGTCACCGGTCGACACCATGGTCTTGCGCTTCGAGGCGATTTCGTCGAGATACTTCGAGTACTCGAGGTTGAAGACACGCGTACGCAACTCCTCGAATGCCTTGTCGAAGTTCTTGAGCTGCGACTTCTGGTCCTGACACTGCACGACGATGCCGGTGGGAATGTGGGTGAGTCGTATGGCCGAGTAGGTGGTGTTGACCGACTGGCCGCCGGGACCGCTCGCACAGAAGATGTCCTTGCGGATATCGTTCATCGAAATCTCGACGTCGAACTCCTCGGCCTCGGGCAGCACTGCCACCGAGGCGGCCGAAGTGTGGACACGGCCCTGGGTCTCGGTCTGGGGGACACGCTGCACGCGGTGGACACCCGACTCATACTTCAGTGTGCCGTAGACGTTCTGGCCGGTGACCTTCAGCACCACCTCCTTGTAGCCGCCGGCCGTGCCGTCGGACGACGAGGTGATTTCGTATTTCCAGCCCTTCGACTCGATATATTTGGTATACATGCGCAACAGGTCGCCTGCAAAGATGGCCGCCTCGTCGCCGCCCGTACCGCCACGAATCTCCATGATGGCGTTCTTCGAATCCTGGGGGTCTTTGGGTATCAACAGCAACTTGATATCCTCCTCCATCTTCACGATGGAAGGCTCCAGCGTTGCAATCTCCTCACGGGCCATCTCGCGCATCTCCTCGTCCTTGTCGTTGGCCAATATGTCTTTGGCTTCGGCGAGGTTGGCCAATGCCGTGCGGTATCTTTCCGATGTCTCGATGATGGGCTCCAACTCCTTGTACTCCTTGGTCAGCTCGACATACTGCTTTACATCGGAGATGACTTCGGGGTCGGTGAGTTTCTGTCCCGTCTCCTCGTACTTGAGTTTCAAGCCGTCGAGACGTGTTAAAATGCTGTTATCTGCCATGGATTTCTCTAATTTTTCGCAAATATACAACATTAAAATGACATGACACGCAATTTGGGGGGTGCGGAGGTGTTGTTTTGCGAAAAATAGTGTCGCGGCAGCCGCATCGGCACAAAAAAACGGCAGCATTCGTGGGAATGCCGCCGTTGTCGGTAATGGGTTGTCTCCTCTGTCAGATGACGATGTTGATGATCTTCTTCGGTACGACGATGACCTTCTTGGGGGTCTTGCCCTCGAGCCACTTCTGTGCCTCGGGGAGGGTTACCACGTCCTGCTGGATTTCCTGAGGAGTGGCCGTGGTGGAGTACTGCTTCTTGAAACGCATCTTGCCGTTGACCGACACGGGGTACTCGAAGCTGCTCAGCGTGAGGTATTTCTCGTCGAAGCGGGGATAGCGGGCGTCGCACACCGAATCCTCGTGGCCCAGCAGCGACCACAACTCCTCGCAGATGTGGGGGGCGAAGGGGGCGAGCAGCACGGTCAGCGGCTCGAGCACCTCGCGCTTGGGACACTCCTTCAGCTCGTTGATGCAAATCATGAAGGCCGAAATCGAGGTGTTGAACGAGAAGTTCTCGATGTCGTCGGTGACCTTTTTGATGGTCTTGTGGAGGGTGCGCATCTCCTCCTCGGTGGCCTTCCGGTCGGTGACCGCGAAGTTGCCCTCCTTGTCGAAGAACAGACGCCAGAACTTCTTGAGGAACTTGTGCACACCGTCGATACCGTTGGTATCCCAGGGCTTCGACTGCTCCAGAGGACCGAGGAACATCTCGTACATGCGCAGCGTGTCGGCGCCGTAGTTGTCGACAATGTAGTCGGGGTTGACCACGTTATACATCGACTTCGACATCTTCTCGATGGCCCAGCCGCACACATACTTGCCGTCCTCGAGAATGAACTCCGCGTCGTGGAAGTCGGGCATCCAGCGCTTGAAGGCCTCGGTGTCGAGGATATCGTTCTTCACGATGTTGACGTCGACGTGAATCTCCTGGGTCTCGTACTGGTCCCTGAGTCCCAGCGACACGAACTTGTTGGTGCCTACCACGCGGTAGACGAAGTTCGAACGACCCTGAATCATACCCTGGTTGACCAGCTTGCGGAAAGGCTCCTGCTCGGCCACATAACCCAGGTCGTAGAGGAACATGTTCCAGAAACGCGAGTACATGAGGTGACCCGTGGCGTGTTCGATACCGCCCACATAGAGGTCGACCGAACGCCAGTATTCGTTGGCCTCACGACCTACGAGTGCCTCGTGGTTGTGGGGATCCATATAGCGCAGGTAGTAGGCCGACGAGCCGGCAAAGCCGGGCATGGTCGACAGCTCGAAGGGGTAGCCCTCCTCGGTGGCCCAACCCTCGACACGTGCCAGAGGGGGTTCGCCCTGCTCCGTGGGACCGAAGTTCTCGATGGGGGGCAGCTCCAGCGGCAGCTTCTCCTCGGAGAGGGGATAGGCCGTGTCGCCCTTATAGTAGACGGGGAAAGGCTCGCCCCAGTAGCGCTGGCGCGAGAAGATGGCGTCGCGCAGGCGGTAGTTGACCTGCTTCTTGCCCAGGCCGCGCTTCTCGACCTCGCGGAACATCACCTGAATGGCCTCCTTGACGTCCATGCCGTTGATGAAGTCGGAGTTGATGAGTCGTCCCTCCTTGGCGTCGTAGGACTCCTTCTCCAGGTCGCCGCCCTCGACAACGGGGATAATCTCCAGACCGAAGTGGCGCGCAAAGGCGTAGTCGCGCGAGTCGTGCGCCGGAACCGCCATGATGGCACCCGTGCCGTAGCCCGCCAGTACGTAGTCGGAAATGTAGATGGGAATCTCGCGACCCGAGAAGGGGTTGATGGCGTAGGCCCCCGTGGCCACACCGCTCACACGGCGGGTCTCGGCGATACGCTCACGCTCCGAACGCTTCTTGGCCTGGGAGATGTATTCCTCGACCTGCGCCTTCTGCTCGGGGGTGGTCAGGTAGTCGACCCACTCGTGTTCGGGGGCGATGACCATGAACGTCACACCGTAGATGGTGTCGGGACGGGTGGTGAAAATCTCCAGTTTGCGGTCGGAACCCTTTACGTCGAAGAACACCTGTGCGCCCTCCGAGCGGCCAATCCAGTTGCGCTGAATCTCCTTGAGCGAATCGCTCCACTCGAGCGACTCCAGGCCGTCGAGCATGCGCTGGGCATAGGCCGTCACGCGCAGCGACCACTGCTTCATGCGCTTCTGCTCCACGGGGAAGCCGCCGCGCACCGACAGACCGTCCTTCACCTCGTCGTTGGCCAGCACGGTACCCAGCTGGGGACACCAGTTGACCATCGTGTCGGCACGGTAGGCCAGGCGGTAGTTCTGCAACACCTGCTCCTGCTTGGGCTCGTCCCACGAGTTCCACTCTTCGGCCGTGAAGTGCAGTTCCTGGGTGCAGGCCGCATCAAGCGAGGCCGTACCTTCGGCTGCGAAACGCGCCTTCAGTTCCTCGATGGGGAGTGCCTTCTGCGCGGTCTTGTCGTAATAGTATTTGAACATCTGGACGAAGGCCCACTGTGTCCACTTGTAGTATTCGGGGTCGCAGGTTCTCACCTCGCGGTCCCAGTCGAACGAGAATCCGATCTTGTCGAGCTGCTCGCGGTAGCGGGCCACGTTCTTCTCGGTGGTCACCGCCGGGTGCTGGCCCGTCTGAATGGCATACTGCTCGGCCGGAAGACCGAAGGCATCGTAGCCCATCGGGTGAAGCACGTTGAAACCGTTGAGTCGCTTGTAGCGCGAGTAGATGTCAGAGGCAATGTAGCCCAGAGGGTGACCTACGTGGAGTCCTGCGCCCGACGGATAGGGGAACATGTCGAGTACGTAGAACTTGGGTCGTGAGGCATCTACCTCCACATGATAGGTGCCGCGCTCTTTCCAGTGTTGCTGCCACTTGGATTCGAGCTCTTTGAAATTGTATTCCATATAATTTTGCGAATTTTGTTTCCAAACCCTGTGTCGGAGTAGTGTGCAAAGATACAAACAATTCCGATGGTTGCACCACCCCGAAGGGGGATATTTGACCCTTATATATACAAATATATGTCGTCGGGGCGGCAATCGGGGGCGGAAAGGTGAAAAAAATGTGGAAAACAACGGCCAATTTCGTGCAAACGAGGGTACATCGGATTGCAAAATTTCGTAACTTTGTGTGATTCCGTCAGCGAATCGAAACGAGTGGACTCCACCGTGGGGTGGGGGACGGCGGCAGATGTCCGGTGCATTGCGGCCCGGACGGAGTATGCACTCCTGCCGTTTTCCCTGCCGGCCACCACTATGGCCCAAAACGAGGAATTCACCCGTGCAGGGAGGGTTTGCGCCTGTGGAAATCCATTCGGAGAAAGGGTGCGGAAATCCTGTCGCGACGACGGGCGGTGTGAAAAGTGCCGCCATGACGGAATTCCGCGATGCGGCGGCCTGTGGCGGGAGCTCCCCGTGCGGGCCATGATGTTGAACCACTGACAGTAGGGGAGTTGCTCCCCGCCTGTCGGACAAGGGGACATGTGCGTCGTGGAGGAGGGCAGAAAGGTGACGCAAGGCACAATCCGCCACCTCGGGGCGGAAGTTTGCAAAAGGTTGTGATTTAGCGAGTTTTTGATTTGTGTATAAACCCGAGCTTATAGTTTCGGAAAATCTATAAGCAAAAAGTATTGCATTAATGTTAAATCACTGTAAAATCGTGAAAAAAGATGCTATTTTATAGCGAGAATAAAAAAAAATGCGTACCTTTGCAGTCCATTTTGGACAATGGAGATAGAATTAATTTTACAAATTAAAAGGACAGTTTAAGAAAATGCCAACTATTCAACAGTTAGTAAGAAACGGTCGCGTGTCTATCGAGTCTGGCTCGAAGTCACCCGCTCTCGCAGCGTGTCCTCAGCGCCGTGGCGTATGTACCCGTGTGTACACTACGACACCTAAGAAGCCTAACTCGGCTATGCGTAAGGTTGCACGTGTAAGATTGACCAATGGCAAGGAGGTCAACGCCTATATCCCCGGAGAAGGCCACAACTTGCAGGAGCACTCTATCGTGCTGGTTCGCGGTGGTCGTGTGAAGGACCTCCCCGGTGTACGTTATCACCTGGTGCGTGGTGCACTCGATTCAGCCGGTGTAGACGGTCGCCGTCAGCGTCGTTCGAAGTACGGTGCAAAGCGCCCCAAGGCAGGTAAGTAATTGATACAACAAATTTTTTTAGCAGAATAAACAACAATGAGAAAAGCTAAGCCAAGAAAGCGAATTCTACTTCCGGATCCGAAGTTCAATGACGTTGCTGTAACCCGCTTCGTTAACAACCTCATGCTGGATGGTAAGAAGAGTATTGCCTACACAATTTTCTACGATTCGTTGGAGATTGTAGGTAAGAAGATGAAGGATGCTGATAAATCTCCTCTGGAAATCTGGAAACAGGCTCTCGAGAATATCACACCCCAAGTCGAAGTGAAGTCAAAGCGTATCGGTGGTGCGACATTCCAGGTTCCCATGGAGGTTCGTCCGGAGCGCAAGATTTCTATTTCCATGAAGAACCTTGTCCTCTTTTCGCGTAAGCGCGCCGGCAAGACCATGGCAGATAAGCTCTCAGCAGAGATAATGGACGCCTACAACCAGCAGGGTGGTGCCTTCAAACGTAAGGAGGAAATGCACCGCATGGCTGAGGCTAACAAGGCATTCGCACACTTTAGATTCTAATAAGGAGACTCGAGATGGCACACAGAGATTTAAAATATACTCGTAACATCGGTATTATGGCCCACATCGATGCCGGTAAGACTACTACATCGGAGCGTATCCTTTTCTACACCGGTAAGACTCACAAGATTGGTGAGACTCACGAGGGTGCAGCAACCATGGACTGGATGGCTCAGGAGCAGGAGCGTGGTATCACCATCACCTCGGCTGCAACTACTGCCTTCTGGCACTACAAAGATCACCAGTATCAGATCAACCTGATCGATACCCCGGGTCACGTGGACTTCACCGTAGAGGTTGAGCGTTCACTGCGTGTACTCGACGGTGCTATCGCTACATTCTGTGCAGTGGGTGGCGTTGAGCCTCAGTCGGAGACCGTATGGCGTCAGGCTGACAAGTACAACGTTCCCCGTATCGGTTATGTGAACAAGATGGACCGTACAGGTGCCGATTTCTATGCCGTTTGCGCACAGATCAAGAAGCACTTCGGTACTACTGCTCTCCCCGTGGTTTTGCCTATCGGTGCAGAGGACAAGTTCGAGGGTTTGGTAGACCTTATTTATAATAACGCTATCTACTACAACAACGACAAGACCACTCGTGACAACTTCGAGTTGCGCGAGATTCCCGAGTCGATGAAGGCTGAGGCTGCCGAGTGGCGCGCAAAGCTCATCGAGGAGGTTGCCGCTACCGATGATGCCCTGATGGAGAAATTCTTCGAGGATCCCGATTCTATCACAGCTGACGAGTTGATCGAGGCTATCCGTAAGGCTACTATCTCGATGCAGCTTGTTCCCATGCTCTGTGGTTCTTCGTTCCACAACCAGGGTGTTCAGAAGCTGCTGGACTACGTGATGGCATTCCTGCCCTCGCCTCTTGATGTTCCCGCTGTCGAGGGTGTCAACCCCAAGACCGACGAACAGGAGGTACGCCACGCTTCGGAGGACGATCCTTTCTGCGGTCTGGCATTCAAGATCGCTACCGACCCCTTCGTAGGCCGTCTGGCTTTCGTTCGTGTTTACTCCGGCCGTCTCGATGCAGGTTCTTACGTTCTGAACGCACGCAGCGGTAAGAGAGAGCGTATCAGCCGTATCTATCAGATGCACTCCAACAAGCAGAACCCCCTCGAGACCGTAGGTGCAGGTGATATCTGCGCTGCAGTAGGTTTCAAGGAGATTCGTACCGGTGATACCCTTTGCGCCGAGAACGCTCCTATCGTTCTCGAGCAGATGACCTTCCCCGAGCCCGTTATCGGTCTGGCCGTTGAGCCCAAGACCCAGAAGGACCTCGACAAGTTGGGCATCGCACTCGGTAAGTTGGCTGAGGAGGATCCCACTTTCACCGTTCACACCGATGAGGATTCGGGTCAGACCGTCATCAGCGGTATGGGTGAGCTTCACCTCGATATCATCGTTGACCGTCTGCGTCGCGAGTTCGGTGTGGAGATCAACCAGGGCGCTCCCCAGGTGAACTACAAGGAGGCTATGACCAAGACCGTTCAGCACCGTGAGGTATTCAAGAAGCAGACCGGTGGTCGTGGTAAGTTCGCCGACATCATCTTCGAAATCGGTCCCGCCGATGACGACAAGATGGGTCTTACCTTCGTTGACGAGGTGAAGGGTGGTAACATTCCCAAGGAGTTCATTCCTTCGGTACAGAAGGGTTTTGAGGCCGCAATGACCAACGGTGCATTGGCAGGCTACCGCATGGACTCGATGAAGGTTACCCTGAAGGACGGTTCGTTCCACCCCGTCGATTCAGACCAGTTGTCGTTCGAAATCGCCGCTCGCAACGGTTACCGCGCAGCAGCTCCCAAGGCAGGTTCTGTCATCATGGAGCCCATCATGTCGGTAGAGGTTGTTACCCCCGAGGAGAGCATGGGTGATATCATCGGTGACTTGAACAAGCGTCGCGGTCAGATTACCGGTATGGAGTCGAAGGGTACCGCTCGTGTGGTTAAGGCCAAGGTTCCCCTCTCGGAGATGTTCGGCTATGTAACCGTTCTGCGTACCATTTCATCGGGTCGCGCAACTTCGTCGATGGAGTTCTCCAACTACGAGGAGGTTCCCGCTAACCTGGCGAAGGAAATCATCGAGAACGCAAGTGGCAAACGTAAGGATAATGAATAAGTAAATATATGAACCAGAAGATTAGAATCAAGTTAAAGTCATTCGATCACAATCTCGTCGACAAGTCGGCCGAGAAGATCGTAAAGACTGTGAAGAGCACTGGTGCTGTTGTCAGCGGTCCGGTACCCCTCCCCACTCACAAGCAGATTTTCACTGTGAACCGTTCTACTTTCGTTAACAAGAAAGCACGTGAGCAGTTCCAGCTCTGCACCTTCAAGCGAATTCTGGACATCTACTCGTCGACTCCCAAGACCATCGACGCGCTGATGAAGCTGGAACTCCCCTCGGGTGTTGAAGTAGAAATCAAGGTGTGATAGAACAGCTGTAACAGCTGTTTTTTAGAACGACATTCACTTTATTATAACAAACAATACGACAACAAATGTCAGGACTTATTGGAAAGAAAATCGGAATGACTTCCGTTTACAGTGCCGAGGGAAAGAATATTCCATGCACTGTCATTGAGGCTGGTCCGTGCGTTGTTACGCAAATCAAAACCGTTGAGAAGGACTCTTACGAGGCGGTTCAGATTGCCTATGACGAGACAAGTGAAAAGCACGCTACCAGCAGTTTGTTAGGTCACTTCAAGAAAGCCGGCACAACTCCCAAGCGCAAGCTCGTTGAGTTGAAGGATATGCCCGAGGTGAATCTTGGTGACACTCTTACCGTTGACCTCTTCGAGGAGATGGACTGGGTTGATGTAACCGGGATTTCGAAGGGTAAGGGCTATCAGGGCGTTGTGAAGCGCCACGGCTTTGCCGGTGTTGGTGGCCAGACCCACGGTCAGCACAACCGTCAGCGTAAGCCCGGTTCGCTGGGTGCTTCGTCTTACCCCTCGCGAGTATTCAAGGGCAAGCGTCTCCCCGGCCAGATGGGCGGTGATCAGGTCAAGGTTTTGAACCTGAGAGTATTGAAAGTAATTCCCGAGAGCAACCTCCTTCTGGTTAAGGGTTCGATTCCGGGAGCAAAAGGTGCTTATTTAATTATTGAGAAGTAGTATGGAATTAGCTGTTTTAAACACACAAGGTAACGAGACAGGTCGTAAGGTTGTCCTTTCAGACGCAGTTTTCGGCGTGGAGGCTAATGACCACGCTATCTACCTCGACGTGAAGCAGTATTTGGCTGACCAGCGTCAGGGTACTCACAAGGCTAAGCAGCGTAACGAGGTTGCAGGTTCGACCCGCAAGCTCAAGCGTCAGAAGGGTACCGGCGGTGCTCGTTGCGGTAGCATCAAGTCGCCCCTCTTCCCCGGTGGCGGCCGTATCTTCGGTCCCGTTCCCCGCGACTACAGCTTCAAGCTGAACAAGAAGCTCAAGCAGCTGGCTCGCCGCAGCGCTTTGACCTACAAGGCTCAGGGTGGTCAGATCTGTGTAGTGGAGGCTATCGAGATGGCAGCTCCCAAGACCAAGTCGATGATCGCCATCGCCGAGGCACTGAAGGTGGCTGACAAGAAGGTCCTCCTGGTTCTGCCCGAGGGCAACGCCAACTTGCAGCTCTCTTGCCGCAATATCCCCAACATCCAGCCCGTTTTGGCACAGAACGTCAACACTTACGACGTGATGAACGCTTCGGCCATTGTGATGGTAGAGGGTGCTGAGAACGTATTGAACACCATGTTAGCTTAAAAACGCACTAAACAATGGAGATTATTATTAAGCCGGTTTTGACCGAGAAAATGACGATTCAGGGCGAAAAGTTGAATCGCTACGGTTTTATCGTTGACGTACGAGCTAACAAGCTGCAGATTCGCAATGCCGTAGAGCAGATGTACAACGTCGTCGTGACTGATGTTAACACCGTGAACTACATGGGTAAGAAGAAGAGCCGCTTCACCAAGGCCGGTCTTCTCGAGGGTCGTGCAAACAACTTCAAGAAGGCTATCGTTACCCTGAAGGACGGAGATAAGATAGATTTTTACAGTAATATCTAAGGAAGATGGCAGTAAGAAAATTTAAGCCTGTTACCGCAGGTACGAGACATAAAATTATCGGTACGTTCGCTGAGATAACCAAGTCGACACCCGAGAAGTCACTCCTGAGCCCCAAAAAGAGCACAGGTGGTCGTAACAACACTGGTAAGATGACTGTTCGCTACATCGGTGGCGGTCACAAGCAGATGTATCGTAACGTCGACTTCAAGCGTGCAAAGGACGGTATCGCTGCAACTGTAAAATCTATCGAGTACGATCCCAATCGTACTGCACGTATTGCACTTTTGGTTTACGCTGACGGTGAGAAGAGCTACATCATCGCACCCAGCGGACTCCAGGTTGGCCAGACTGTAATGAGCGGCGCAGGCGTTGCTCCCGAGGTAGGTAACACCCTCTTCCTGAGCGAGATTCCCCTCGGTACAGTTGTCCACAATATTGAACTCTACCCCGGTCAGGGTGCCGCTATGGCTCGTTCGGCCGGCTCGTATGCTCAGCTGTTGGCTCGTGAGGGCAAGTTTGCCATCATCAAGTTGCCTTCAGGTGAGACTCGTATGGTACTCGTAACTTGCCGCGCAACTGTCGGCGTTGTGTCGAACATCGACCACAGCCTCGAGAGATCCGGTAAGGCTGGTCGCGAGCGTTGGCTCGGCCGTCGTCCCCGCAACCGTGGTGTGACCATGAACCCTGTTGATCACCCGATGGGTGGTGGTGAAGGTCGCGCATCCGGTGGACACCCCCGTTCGCGTAAGGGTCTGTTGGCTAAGGGTTACAAGACTCGTAATCCTAAGAAGACGACCTCGAAGTTTATTATTTCCAAGAAGAAAAAATAATTAAATAAGAGTACATAATGAGCCGTTCATTAAAAAAAGGACCGTTTATTGACCCCAAGCTCGAGTCGAAGGTAATCGCTCAGGCAGAAAGCAATAAGAAGTCGGTCATCAAAACATGGTCGCGTGCAAGCATGATCTCTCCCGATTTCGTCGGTCAGACTGTAGCCGTTCACAACGGTAACAAGTTCATTCCGGTGTATGTAACAGAGAATATGGTAGGACACAAACTCGGTGAGTTCGCTCCCACTCGTAACTTCCGCGGTCACTCAGGTAACAAGAAAAAGTAGTAGAAAATGGGTGCAAGAAGAAAACATATTAAAGCCGTTCAGATGAAGGCTGAGAAGAAGCAGAAGGCTATCGCTGTTCTGCGTGATTGCCCTACCTCACCCCGTAAGATGCGCCTCGTTGCCGACATCATCCGCGGTGTGGAGATTAACAAGGCATTGGGCATCCTTCATTTCTCGAAGAAGGAAGCGTCGATTCGTATGGAGAAACTCCTCAAGTCGGCTATTGCCAACTGGGAGGCAAAGAACGAGGGCGAGCGTCTCGAAGATGCACAGCTTTGCGTTAAGGAAGTGTTCGTTGACTGTGGTCGCATCCTGAAGCGTATTCAGCCTGCTCCCCAGGGCCGCGCTCACCGCATTCGTAAGCGTTCGAACCACGTTACGATCGTAGTTGATAAAATGGTAACCGTAGAAAATAAGTAAGATGGGACAGAAAGTAAATCCGATAGCAAATCGTCTTGGTATCATCCGTGGTTGGGATTCCAACTGGTTCGGTGGTAAGGACTTCTCTGACAAGCTCGTCGAGGACGCAAAGATTCGTAAGTACCTGAATGTCCGTCTGGCTAAGGCAAGCATCTCGAAGATCATCATCGAGCGTACCCTCAAGCTGGTTACCGTAACCATCTCTACCGCTCGTCCCGGTATCATCATCGGTAAGGGTGGTCAGGAAGTTGACAAGTTGAAGGAGGAGCTGAAGAAGCTCACCGGCAAGGAAATCCAGATCAATATCTTCGAGGTAAAGCGTCCCGAGGTTGACGCCGTTATCGTAGGTCAGAACATCGCCCGCCAGCTGGAGGGTCGTGTATCGTTCCGCCGCGCAGTCAAGATGGCCGTTGCTTCGACCATGAGAATGGGCGCCGAGGGTATCAAGATCCAGGTTTCGGGCCGTGTAGGCGGTGCCGAGATGGCACGCAGCGAGACTGTAAAAGAGGGACGTATTCCTTTGCACACCTTCCGTGCAGACGTTGATTACTGCCTGACTGAGGCACTCACCAAGGTGGGTATCCTCGGTGTTAAGGTTTGGATTTGCCAGGGTACCGTTTATGGCAAGCGCGACCTTTTCGAGATTGCAGGTGCTTCGGCACACAATGCAGCAGGTGCAGAGCACAACGAGCGCGGTGGTCGCGGTAACCGTGGCGAGCGTCGCGGCGGTCGCAACAGAGGCGGTCGCAGAGGTGAGCGTCGTAACAACAATCAGTAGTAAGTAGGACCTTTTTAAAGCAAAACAAACATGTTACAGCCGAAAAAGACCAAATTTAGAAGAATGCAGAAAGGCCGTATGAAGGGTTTGGCTCAGAGAGGAAACGAGCTTGCATACGGATCGTTCGCAATTAAGGCACTTGAATCGACTTGGATCACAGGTCGTCAGATAGAGGCAGCACGTCAGGCGATTACCCGTTACATGAAGCGTGAGGGTCAGCTTTGGATTCGCATCTTCCCTGACAAACCCATCACCAAGAAGCCCGCTGAGGTTCGTATGGGTAAGGGTAAAGGTAATCCCGAAGGTTTCGTAGCGCCTGTTACCCCCGGCCGTATTCTCTTCGAGGCAGAGGGTGTACCCTTGGCAGTTGCTCAGGAGGCATTGCGTCTGGGTGCTCAGAAGTTGCCTATCACAACCAAGTTTATCGTAAGACGTGACTACGTCGAAACCACAATTTAAGGAAATTCAAGATGAAAAGTGCAGAAATTAAAGATCTTTCGATCAAGGACCTCGAGGAGCGCATCGAGGCTGAGAAGGCTCAGCTCTCGAAGCTGAAGGTTCAGCATGCGGTATCTTCCATCGAGAATACTTCGATCCTTAAGAAAAATCGCAGAGACATAGCTCGTATGCTGACAATTCTGCGTCAAAAAAACGCTAATAAGTAGTAAGAATTATGGAAAGAAATCTTAGAAAAGAGCGTATCGGAATGGTTGTCAGCAACAAGATGGAGAAGACCATTGTGGTTGCGGTAGCACGTAAGGTGAAGCACCCCATTTACGGTAAGTTCGTCAACAAGACAACCAAGTTTGTAGCCGAGGCCACCGAGGAGTGCCACGAGGGCGACACCGTTCGCATCATGGAGACTCGTCCCTTGAGCAAGACCAAGCGTTGGAGATTAGTACAAATCATTGAAAGAGCTAAGTAGTTATGATACAACAGGAAAGTAGACTCGTAGTAGCTGACAACAGCGGTGCAAAGGAAGTGCTTTGTATCCGCGTGCTCGGCGGCACGAAGCGTCGTTACGCATCGATTGGCGACAAAATCGTCGTTTCGGTGAAGAGCGCATCTCCGTCGGGTGATGTGAAGAAGGGCTCGGTATCGAAGGCTGTCGTTGTTCGCACGACAAAGGAAATCAGACGCGCCAACGGTTCGTACATTCGTTTCGACGACAACGCCGTGGTGCTCCTTAACAACCAGGGTGAAATGCGCGGTACTCGTATCTTCGGTCCCGTGGCTCGTGAGCTGCGTGACAAGTATATGAAGATCATCTCCCTCGCACCCGAAGTATTGTAATCATAAATAACATTTCGGATATGTCAGTTAAATTACATATTAAGAAAGGGGATATGGTTCGCGTCATCGCCGGTGATAGCAAGAATAAGGAGGGTAAGGTACTCTCGGTAGACGTTGAGAAGCAGCGTGCTATCGTAGAGGGTCTCAACCTCTGCAAGAAGGCTACCAAGCCCAGCGCACAGAATCCCCAGGGCGGAATCATCGAGATGGAGGCTCCGATTCACGTCTCAAACCTTCAGGTCATTGATCCCGCCAGCGGCAAACCTACCAAGATTGGTCGCAAGCTCAATGAGAATGGTAAATTAGTTCGTTACGCTAAAAAGTCAGGGGAGGAGATCAAATAATGGCATACGTACCTACACTCAAGACACAGTATAAGGAGCAGATTATTGCTGCCCTTATGAAGGAGTTCGGTTACTCTAGCATCATGCAGTGCCCGAAGCTCACCAAAATCGTTATCAACCAGGGAATGGGCCAGGCTGTTGCCGATAAGAAACTTATCGACGTGGCACAGGAGGAGCTCTCTCAGATTGCAGGTCAGAAAGCCGTTCAGACTCGTTCTCGCAAGGATATCTCTAACTTCAAGCTGCGTAAGGGTATGCCCATCGGCGTACGTGTAACCTTGCGCGACAACAAGATGTATGAGTTCCTCGAGCGTTTGATCGCAGTTGCTCTCCCCCGTATCCGCGATTTCAAGGGTATCAACGAGAAGTTCGACGGCCAGGGTAACTACACCCTCGGTATCTCGGAGCAGATCATCTTCCCCGAAATCGATATCGACAAGATCACCAAGATTTTCGGTATGGAGATTACTTTCGTAACCACCGCCAAGACTGACGAGGAGGCTTATGCATTGCTCCGTGAGTTCGGTCTTCCTTTCAAGAACGCTAAAAAGAACAACAACTAAGCTATGGCAAAAGAATCAATGAAGGCACGCGAGGTAAAGCGTGTAAAGCTTGCCAACCGTTACGCCCACAAGCGTGAGGAGATTGCAGCAAAGTTGAAGAGTGGTGAGATTGACCACGAGGAGGCATGGGTGGCATTGTCAAAGTTGCCCCGCAACTCCAATCCCATTCGCCAGCACAACCGTTGCAAGCTCACCGGTCGTCCCAAGGGATATATGCGTCAGTTCGGTATCAGCCGTATCCAGTTCCGCGAGATGGCTTCTAACGGTCTGATTCCCGGCGTTACCAAGGCCAGCTGGTAGTAGATGTATGCGGCAAGGAAAACCCTTGGAAAAGGGTCTCCTTGACCGTTACCTTTCAACAAGTCTTAATTCTCTGAGGGTGATTCATTGCCCACGGAGCTGACGGTTGCAGGGTGCCTATATTATATAGGTGTCGCGCACCGCTCTCGCAGGAGATAAGGCTGATACGGGTGTTTGACCCGGTAGATATGTCACAATGTCGGGGAAAGTGCCGCCGCAAGCGGTAACTTCCCGGCTGCGAGACATTATCGAAAAGTCGGACATTTGGTTACAAAAATTCCATCACACAACAGATACGCTGTTCGTGGGACGGTTTTGAAACAGATTGTACGGAAAAGTTGCTTCACCGATGAAGCGATACTTTTTCGTGTAATTTGTCTTCATAAAACCCCCTCCCCGACCCCCGGAATCGGTTGCTCGTCATGGATTTTTGTGCAGACAGATGTTAGCTTCTTACGGGTCGCTAACATTTCTGCGTAAGCAACGGAGTGTTAAATTAACGCTAAATTGCTACAAATAAGGCCGATAAATTGGCAGATTGGGAAAAAATCGCTATATTTGCGCGCTTTAAAACCCGTGCGTGCGTAGGTGCAGGCGTGTGAGGGCGCTCCCGCGTGAGGGTCCGCAATACTGCAATGTGGTGCGTAAGGGTTTGAAAACAAATCATTTAACTAATTATTAATTTTAACTTCTTTTTCGTTATGACTGATCCCATTTCGGACTTTCTGACCAGAATTAGAAACGCAGTGAAAGCCAACCACAAGGTGGTTGAAGCTCCTGGCTCTAAAATTAAGCAGGAAATCACTAAGATTCTCTTCGAGCAGGGTTACATCCTCGCTTACAAATTCGACACCGACGAGAAGGGCCACCCCACCATCAAAATCGCTTTGAAGTGGGACGCTGCCACCAAGTCGAACGCCATCAAGAACCTTAAGCGTGTGAGCCGTCCCGGTTTGCGCCGTTACGCTTCGGTAGCTGACATGCCCCGCGTGATGAACGGTCTGGGTATCTCGATCCTCTCGACTTCGAAGGGTGTGATGACCGACGCCAAGGCTCGCAAGGAGAACGTCGGCGGTGAGATTCTCTGCAACATTTACTAGTAGAAATTTTTTAAACAAGAACACACAATGTCAAGAATTGGTAAATTACCTGTAAACTTGCCCGCCGGTGTGACAGTTACTGTTTCACCCGCCAACGTGGTAAGCGTGAAAGGGCCTCTTGGAGAGTTGAGCCAGAAGGTTGACTCTGACATCAAAGTCGAGGTCGGTACTCACAAGGACACTCACACCGGTGAGGAGATTCCCGCAGTATTGGTATCGCGCCCCACTAATCAGCCTCGTCACCGCTCGCTCCACGGTTTGTACCGTGCGTTGATCAACAACATGGTTATCGGTGTTTCGAAGGGTTACGAAATCAAGCAGGAGCTTGTAGGTGTAGGTTTCAAGGCCGAAGTGAAGGGTCAGGTTCTCGAGATGAACCTCGGTTACTCTCACGATACCCACTTCCTGTTGCCCGCAGAGGTTACCGCTACCGCTGTAACCGAGAAGAAGGGTTACCCCATCGTAACATTCAAGTCAATCGACAAGCAGCTCATCGGTCAGGTCGCAGCCAAGATGCGTACCCTCCGCAAGCCTGAGCCTTACAAGGGTAAGGGTATCAAGTTCGTCGGCGAGCAGATTCGTCGCAAGGCTGGTAAGTCTGCTGGTGCCAAATAGTATTAAAACACTGAAATTATGTCACTGAACAAGATAGAAAGAAGAGAGAGGATTAAGATGCGTATCCGCAAGATCGTGAGCGGTACCGCAGCACAGCCTCGAATGACTGTATTCCGTAGCAACAAGCAGATCTACGTACAGTTTATTGATGACCTTGCAGGTGTTACTCTCGCTACCGCTTCGTCGATGGACAAGGAGGTTGCCGAAGCAGCTGCCGGCAAGAACAAGTCGGATATCGCTGCCCTGGTAGGTAAGCTCGCTGCCGAGCGCGCCGCTGCAAAGGGCATCACCACCGTAGCTTTCGATCGTAACGGCTACCTGTATCACGGAAGAGTTAAACAGCTGGCCGAAGCAGCACGCGAAGGCGGACTTAAATTCTAATCATTATGTCAAACAACAACATAAAGAAAGTACGCACAAGCGACCTCGAGCTCAAAGACAGACTCGTTAGCATCAATCGTGTTACCAAGGTAACCAAGGGAGGTCGTACATTCACCTTTGCCGCCATTGTCGTTGTAGGTAACGAGAACGGTGTCGTAGGTTATGGCCTGGGTAAGGCTTCGGAGGTTCAGGCTGCCATCGCCAAGGGCGTGGAGGATGCCAAGAAGAACCTGGTTAAGATTCCCGTTATCAACGGTACTATCCCTCACAAGCAGACTTTCCGTTACAGCGGTTCGGAGGTGATGATTCGCCCCGCAGCTCCCGGTACCGGTGTTATCGCCGGTGGTGCAATGCGTGCCGTAATGGAGACTCTGGGTGTCAAGAACGTGTTGGCAAAGAGCCACGGTTCGTCGAACCCCCACAACCTGGTTAAGGCTACTATCGGTGCACTCTGCGAGCTGCGTGACGCTTACAGCGTGGCTAAGGTGAGAGGCATCTCGATGGATCAGGTGTTTAACGGTTAATCCTAAATTATCCCAAGAACAATGGCAAGATTGAAAATTACACAGATTAAGAGCCGTATCGGTGCCGACAAGCGTCAGTGCGCCAACCTCGATGCTCTTGGTTTGAAGAAAATCAATGCGAGCGTAGAGCATGATGATTCGGTAATCATCAAAGGTATGATTGCGCGCGTGAAGCACCTCGTTAAAGTAGAGGAGGTAGCTGCCGAGTAAGGCGGCTCGCAGAATAAGTTTAACTGCAAATTGAAGATTTCTAAACAATGGAACTCAATAATCTGAAACCCGCTAAGGGTTCTACTCACCACGACAAGCGTATCGCACGTGGTGCAGGTTCGGGTCACGGTGGCACCGCTACCCGTGGTCACAAGGGTGCGCAGTCGCGCTCGGGTTACTCTCGCAAGTTGGGCTTCGAAGGTGGTCAGATGCCTTTGCAGCGCCGTCTTCCCAAGTTCGGTTTCACTAACTTGAAGAGAGTAGAATTCAAGGCAATCAACCTCTCGACCCTCGAGGAACTGGCTGCCAAGAAGTCGCTTACAGAGATTTCGGCAGAGACTCTCGTTGCTGCAGGTTTCATCTCGTCGAAGGACAAGGTGAAGGTATTGGGTAACGGTGAACTCACCCGCGCTCTGGCTGTAAAGGCCCATGCTTTCTCGAAGAAGGCTGAGGAGGCTATCGTTGCAGCCGGCGGTAGCGTCGAAAAACTGTAGGAACCTTAGATATTCAAAAATATGAATCAGTATTTAGTTGTTGGTATCGTCTTTTTGGTGGTAATCGCTCTTTTGGCGACCAACAAGAAAATTGTTGAAACACTCAAGAATATCTACAAGATCGAAGAGCTCAGAAAGCGTGTAATCTACACGCTGGGCCTTCTCTTGATCTACCGCTTGGGTAGTTTCGTGGTGATCCCGGGTATCAACCCCAACTTGTTGGGTGAAGGCTCGCAGTATGCCGACCAGTTGGCGGGCAACGGACTTCTGGGTCTGTTGAACACCTTCTCAGGTGGTGCATTCGGCAACGCTGCGATTTTTGCACTCGGTGTCATGCCGTACATCACTGCCTCCATCATCATTCAGCTCATGGGTATGATGGTACCCTATTTCCAGAAGATGCAGAAGGAGGGTGAGAGCGGCCGCCGCAAGATGAATCAGTGGACACGCTTCCTGACTATTGGCGTGCTCCTGTTGCAGGGTCCGGCATTCATTGCCAACCTCTACCACATGGTTCCCCAGGCATTCGTCTACGGCAACTCTTTCGGCTTCGTTGCTTATGCGACAACGATTCTTATCGCCGGCACCATGTTCATCATGTGGCTCGGTGAGAAAATCACCGACAAAGGCATCGGAAACGGTATTTCTTTGATCATCATGATCGGTATCGTCGCTCGTCTGCCCCACGCGCTGTTGGCTGAGGTCAACGCCCGTTTCCAGACTTCGACCGGTAGCTTCATCATGCTGATCCTGGAGCTGGTTCTTTTGTTCTTCGTCTTCCTGGCAACAATAGCCTTGGTACAGGGCGTCCGCAAGGTGCCTGTACAGTATGCCAAGCGTATCATCGGCAATAAGCAGTATGGTGGTGTACGCCAGTACATTCCCCTGAAGATGAATGCCGCGAACGTGATGCCTATCATCTTCGCGCAGGCTCTGATGTTTATTCCCGCTCTGTTTACCGGCACCGCCTTCGCAGCTGCCTTCAGCTCGATGACCGGCTTCTGGTACAACTTCACGCTGGCAGTGCTGGTAATCGCCTTCACCTACTTCTACACGGCGATTATCATCAACCCTCAAATGATGGGCGATGAAATGAAGCGCAACGGCGGCTTTATTCCGGGAGTGAAACCGGGTAAGGACACCGTGAACTACATCGATACCATCATGACGCGTATCACGCTGCCCGGCTCGTTCTTCCTGGCTCTCGTGGCTATCATGCCCGCGCTGGCCATCAGATTCCTGGGCATCGACCAGTCGTTCGCCCACTTCTACGGAGGTACGTCGCTGCTGATTATGGTCGGTGTGGTACTCGATACTCTGAAGCAGATAGAGAGCTACCTGTTGATGCGCCACTATGACGGTTTCATGAAAACCGGACGTATCCAAGGTCGTCATTAGGAAGTTTCCGATTAGAATCTTAGCACAATTAAAATGATTTACATTAAGACAGACGAGGAGATTGAGTTGCTCCGCGAAAACAATTTACTGGTGTCGCAGACACTGGCCGAGGTGGGTCGCCACATCGTGCCCGGCGTTTCGACCCTGGAGTTGAATCGTATCGGAGAGGAGTTTATCCGTTCCCATGGAGCGGTTCCCGCTTTCCTCGGATACGAGGGCTATCCCGCATCGTTGTGTATTTCGGTCAACGATAAGGTAGTTCACGGTATCCCATCATCGAAAGAAATCCTCAAGGAGGGTGATATCGTTTCGGTGGATTGCGGTACGTTTATGAAGGGTTTTGTTGGTGATTCGGCATATACATTTGCCGTAGGTGAGGTCGACGAGGAAGTACGCCGCCTCATGGACGCGACCAAAGAAAGTCTTTATAAAGGTACAGCCCAAGCAAAGGCCGGCAACCGTGTAGGCGACGTGTCGGCGGCAGTGCAGGAGTACGCCGAGAGCTTTGGCTACGGCGTGGTGCGCGAATTGGAGGGACACGGTTTGGGTCGTAAGATGCACGAGGACCCCGGTGTTCCCAATTACGGCGCGCGTGGCAGAGGCCCGCTCCTGAAAGAGGGCATGGTGATCTGCATCGAGCCCATGATTACCATGGGTAACAAATCGATAGTTTTCGAGCGTGATGGCTGGACTGTCCGCACGCGAGACCGCAAGCCTGCTGCTCACTATGAGTTTGCAGTTGCAATCAGAAAAGATGGTCCCGATGTGTTGACGGACTTTAGTATCATTGAAAAGGCTATAAACAACTAAGACTCTATGGCAAAACAAGCTGCTATTGAAAGGGACGGAACGATTATTGAGGCATTGTCGAACGCTATGTTCCGTGTGGAACTCGACAATGGTCATGTTCTGACCGCCCATATCTCCGGTAAGATGCGTATGCACTACATCAAGATTCTTCCCGGTGATAAAGTAAAAGTTGAGATGACCCCCTATGATTTGACCAAGGGGCGTATATCTTTCAGGTACAAATAATTATTGCTTGAAAATCATGAAGGTAAAAACATCCATCAAAAAGCGTAGTGAGGATTGCAAGATTGTGAAGCGTAAGGGTAAGCTCTACGTAATTTGCAAGAAAAATCCCAAGTTCAAAATGCGCCAAGGGTAATGTTTCAACGATTAATTAAAGAAAAAAAGAATTTATGGCACGTATAGTCGGTGTAGATTTACCAAAAAACAAACGAGGTGAGATCGGCTTGACCTATATCTACGGTATTGGTCGTTCGACAGCTCGCAAGATTCTTGACGGCGCAGGTATCAGCTACGACGTCAAGGTACAGGATTGGACAGATGACCAGGTTGGTGCAATCCGTTCGATGATTGCAGAAATGGGCATCAAGGTCGAGGGCGAATGCCGTTCGATTATCCAGCTCAACATTAAGCGTCTGATGGACATCGGTTGCTACCGTGGTATCCGTCACCGCCTCGGTCTTCCCGTTCGCGGTCAGTCGACCAAGAACAACGCTCGTACTCGCAAGGGTCGCAAGAAGACTGTAGCTAACAAGAAAAAGGCAACAAAGTAATCTTTAGAGAATTATGGCAAAGAAAACTGGAACAGTTAAGAAGAAGGTTGTTAAGGTTGGTGCCATGGGTAACGCCTATGTTCACTCGACTTTCAACAACGTGATTATCACCATCACCAACGAGGTGGGTGACGTTATCAGCTGGTCGTCGGCCGGTAAGATGGGTTTCCGTGGTTCGAAGAAGAATACTCCCTACGCAGCTCAGACCGCTTCGGCAGACTGCGCAAAGGTAGCCTACGACATGGGTCTCCGCAAGGTTAAAGTTTATGTTAAGGGTCCGGGCGCAGGTCGTGAGTCTGCTGTCCGCACAATCCACGGTGCCGGTATCGAGGTTACTGAGATTATCGACGTAACTCCCATGCCCCACAATGGTTGCCGTGCTCCTAACCGTCGTCGCGTATAATTTCACGGTTTACACAACAGACGTTTTAGGAATTATATAAATTTTAATAAGTATAAAACAATGGCAAAATACATAGGACCAAAATCGAAAATCGCCAGAAGATTTGGCGAAGCTATCTATGGTGCGGATAATGTGCTCGAAAAGCGTAACTATCCTCCCGGACAGCACGGCCTCGCTCGCAAGCGTAAGAAAATCTCTGAGTATTGCACTCAGCTCAACGAGAAGCAGAAGGCCAAGTACACCTACGGTCTGCTCGAGAAGCAGTTTGCTCGCACTTACGAGCAGGCTGAGCGTATGGGCGGTATCACCGGTGAGCACCTCTTGAAGTTGCTCGAGTGCCGTCTGGACAACGTGGTTTACCGTCTGGGCATCGCTCCTACCCGTGCAGCTGCTCGTCAGCTCGTTTCTCACCGTCACATTTGCGTTAACGGCAACGTAGTGAACATTCCTTCGTACTCGTTGCGTGCAGGTGATGTTGTTTCTGTTCGCGAGAAGTCGAAGAGCTTGGAGGTAATCACCGAGTCTTTGGCTGGTGCCAACAAGAGCCGTTACTCTTGGTTGGAGTGGGACAACGCCACTATGAGCGGCAAGTTCCTCCAGAAGCCCGAGCGCGAGGAGATTCCTGAGAACATTAAGGAGCAGCTCATCGTCGAGTTGTACTCGAAGTAATAATTTTTCAAATTCAATATTATGGCAATATTAGCATTCCAGAAACCTGAAAAGGTTATCATGCTTGAATCCACTTCATCGTTCGGAAAGTTTGAGTTCCGTCCGCTGGAGCCCGGATTTGCCTTGACAGTGGGTAATGCTTTGCGTCGTATTCTCCTCTCTTCGCTGGAGGGTTACGCCATTACCACAGTTAAGGTGGCCGGTATCGACCACGAGTTTGCCGCTATCCCCGGAGTGATTGAGGACATGTTGCACATTATCCTCAATCTGAAGCAGGTTCGTTTTATTCGCACAGTCGATAATCAGGATTCCGAAAAGGTCTCCATTAACGTTGCGGGTGTTACGGAGCTGACTGCCGGTTATATCTCGAATTATCTGTCGTTCTTCAAGGTCCTGAATCCCGACCTGGTGATTTGTCACTTGGCCCCCGGTACCAAGATGCAGCTGACACTGACGATCAACAAGGGTCGCGGTTATGTTCCCGCCGAGGAGAACATGCCTGCCGATGCCGAGTTCGGTACGTTGCCCATCGACTCCATCTTCACTCCCATCAAGAATGTGAAGTATTGGCAGGAGAACTATCGTGTCGAGCAGAAGACCGACTACGAGAAATTGAATTTGGAAATCACCACCGACGGTTCAATCCACCCCAAGGAGGCGCTCAAGGAAGCAGCGAAGATTCTGATTCAGCACTTCATGCTTTTCTCCGACGAGAAGATTACTGTCAACATGGAGGACAACAACGGTGCGGAGGAGTTCGACGAGGACGTACTCCACATGCGTCAGCTCCTCAAGACCAAACTTTCGGATCAGGATTTGAGCGTTCGCGCCCTGAACTGTCTGAAGGCTGCCGATGTTGATACGGTCGGAGACCTCGTGAAGCTCAACCGCAACGACCTGCTGAAGTTCCGTAACTTCGGTAAGAAGTCGCTCACCGAGCTCGACGAGTTGCTCGCCTCTTTGAACTTGAAGTTCGGTATGGACGTATCTATCTACAAACTTGACAAAGATTAATTATGAGACACAATAAGAATTTCAACCACCTCGGTCGTCAGGCAGGTCACCGTAAGGCTATGCTTTCGAACATGGCAGCCTCGCTCATTCTGCACAAGCGCATCGAGACAACCCTTGCTAAGGCAAAGGCTGTGCGTCAGTTCATCGAGCCTTTGGTAACCAAGTCGAAGGAGGATACTACGCACTCACGTCGTGTAGTTTTCTCGTACCTCAAGCAGAAGGAGGCCGTTACGGAGTTGTTCCGTACCATCGCTCCCAAGATCGCTGAGCGTCCCGGAGGTTACACCCGTATCTTGAAGACCGGTTTCCGTCTGGGTGATGCTGCCGAGATGTGCATCATCGAGTTCGTTGACTTCAACGAGGCTTACACCAACGGTGTTATGCCCGCTGCTGCCACCGAGGCTAAGCCCAAGACCCGCCGCTCGCGCAAGAAGGCTGAGACTTCGGAGGAGGGTGCTGCAGTGAAGACTGCAAAGCCCGTTGCACAGAAGGCTACCAAGGCCGCTGCTGCTCCCCAGGTCAAGAAGACCAACGTAGGCAAGAAGATGTAATTTTACATTTTTTCTATACCTCTCCCCGAACAGGAAACTGTTCGGGGAGTTTTTTTGTCCCGTGCGACGACTTTCTGCGAGGAGTGGGGTGGGGCGTGTGGGGTTCCGCCGCGGGTGGGCGGCCGTGAGGTGGGGCGACCGATGCCCGGTTGTCCTCGTCCCTTATATATATAACGGAGATGCCGCGTCGGGGCCGGCGACCGTTGGGCGGAACTTTTTTGAAGCACCCTCTGAAAATGTATCGGGTGGTTGCAGATGTTGTTTCGATAGGGGAGCAGGGGGTGTTTTGAAAATTCTTGATAATTGTCTGAAAAACTTTGTCGGTGTAAGTTGTTGTTATACAGTGTTATATCTTGCAAAAGTGAAATTTGTTGCAAAATTGTTACGAAAATATTTTGAAAATAGGAAATAAAAGCGTTATCTTTGCAGCCGCAAATGAGAA
>JAHHQN010000014.1 GCA_020026375.1 Alistipes sp.
GTCAATGCCTCACCCAGCCGCCCGACGCCGTCCAATCCGCCCGAAACAGGCCTTGTGGCTACATATCCACTCGTCATCGCACACACCCCGACAACGCCCGCTTTCCGCCTCGTATGCCGCCTTTCCTCCGCCACCGCGTCAATGCCTCACCCAGCCGCCCGACACCGCTCAATCCGCCCGAAACAGGCCTTGCGGTCACATGTCCACTCGTCATCGCACACACACCCAGACACTCCCTTTCTCACACCGTCCGCACGAAGCACCCACCTCCCGATCTTTTCCACCTCCGACTGTTCCACGTGGAACCATACCGCCTCCACGCATGCGATGACCCCACACCCCAACAAGGAGGTGCAACCATCACGCCCCCTCACCACATTTCAGTCGGCCAATGAAACTCTCCACCCGACAAATGACAGAGCAGAGTGAATAGCGCGCGCAGAATAACCACCCACCGATTAGCGCAGGTCAACTACACGATTGGGAGTCATCGGCTCGTTTCGGAGAGGGAGAACCCGTGCGAGGATTATTTTTCGGAGAGAGGGAATTTTCCGTATCGAAGATTCATTCTCGGTGTCATCGGCTCATTTCGGAGAGGGGAAAGGTTTCGGTGCGGCCATCTCATTTTCGGAGCAAGGGATTTCCGCAAGGAAACAAAATATTGGAGTATGCACCGAATCATGCTTGCATGAATGAAGGTGCATGCCCCAATATTTTGATAGCTTTTTTTGCAAAAAAAAGTCCCTTGCTCCGCAAAGCACACACCGTAAACTCACACCGTCAACTAAAGCTCAATCCGGGAGCGCCCCCCGGCAAGGGGGCGGATTTGTCGCCCCCGACGAGGGGGAGGCACAGCCTCTTTTCCTACCGCGAGGTTTACGCGAGTCGGGCAGTCAGCACGGCATACCAGCGTACATACACGCAGTAAAGCAACAGCAGGGGTCACAGACCCTTTTCCTACCGCGAGGTTTACACGCGTCGGGCAGTCGGCACGGCATACCAGCGTACGTACACACGGCAAGGGTCACAGGCTCTTTTCCTTCCGCGAGGCAACCGCTATACGCTCGGGCGGCACGGCAGGCAGCAAAAAAATGACCGCCCCGAAAATTCGGGGCGGTCATCAAAAAAATATCATCCGATGCGGTGGGGTGGGGGAGGGTTACTCGGCCACCACTGTGCACCAGCCGTACTTGTCTTCGGCGCGGCCGTACTGAATATCCTGAAGGGCGTTGTAGAGCTTCATCGAATACTCGCCGACCTCGTTGCCGTACTCATAGATGGCGTTGGTGTCCATGTCGAAAATCTTGCCGATGGGCGAGATGACGGCAGCCGTGCCGCACGCGCCACACTCGGTGAAAGTAGACAGTTCCTCGACGGGAATATGGCGTTCCTCGACCTCGAGACCCATGTCGGCGGCGAGCTGACGCAGGCTCTTGTTGGTGATGGAGGGCAGCACCGAGGGAGATTTGGGCGTGATGTATTTGCCCTCCTTGATGCCGAAGAAATTGGCCGCGCCGCACTCCTCGATGTACTTGTGCTCGGCAGCGTCGAGGTACATGACATTGGAGTAGCCGAGGCGGTGACCCTTCTCGCCCGACATGAGGCTGGCCGCATAGTTACCGCCGACCTTCACGTCGCCCGTGCCGCGCGGAGCCGCACGGTCCTGCTCACGGTCGATGGCCACCAGGATAGGCTTGATGCCCTCCTTGAAGTAGGCACCCACAGGCGAGCAGTAGACAATCAGCAGGGCATCTTTTGCAGGCTTGACACCCAGTCCGGCCGTTGTACCGAACATCACGGGACGCAGGTAGAGCGATGCTCCCGTGCCGTAGGGCGGCACGAAGTCAAGGTTGCGCTTCACCACCTCGATGCAGGCGTTGACCACCATCTCGACGGTGGGGACAGGCAGGCAGAGACGCTCGGCCGACGACTGCAGACGCTTGGCATTCTCCTCCACACGGAAGAGACGCACCTTGCCGTCGACACCGCGGAAGGCCTTGAGACCCTCGAACAGCTCGATACCGTAATGCAGACACGATGCCGACATGTGCATCTTGATGTACTCGTCGTCGGTCAGCTCCATGTCGCTCCACTTACCGTCGGTGTAGGTATAGCGGGCATTGACATTGGTCTTGTGGTAATTGAAACTCAGTGAACTCCAATCAATGTTTTCCATAGTTTTAGTTTTTTGAGGTTATAGACAAAACTAACCGCTCGGGGGGGGTTAGCCTACAATAGCACCACACATGGTTTTCTCGTCGGGCGAGAGCAGGCGCAGCTTGCCGCAGGCGTCCTCGGCCATGAGAATCATACCGCGCGACTCGATGCCCTTGAGGGGTCGGGGCTTGAGGTTGACCAGCACCAGCACCTGCTTGCCCACCAGCTCCTCGGGCGAGTAATGCTCGGCGATGCCAGACACGATGGTACGCTTGTCGATACCGGTGTCGATGGTCAGCTTGAGCAGCTTCTTGGTCTTGACCACCTTCTCGGCCTCGAGAATCGTCGACACACGGATATCCATCTTCTGGAAGTCGTCGAACGAACACTCCTCCTTCTGGGGGGCGATGTTCTGTGCCGCCTCGGCTGCCGCATTGGCCTCCTTGGTGGCCGCCAGCTTGTCGAGCTGCTGCTGAATGGTTGCGTCCTCAATCTTCTCGAAGAGGAGGGCCGGAGTGCCGATTTTGTGGCCGGCCTCCACCAGACCCATGCTGCCCAGCTGCTCCCAGCCGAACTTCTCGACAGCCAGCATGTCAATCATCTTGTCGGCCGAGAAAGGCATGAACGGCTCGATGGCGATGGCGGTGTTGGCCGTAATCTGAAGGGCGATGTTCAAGATGGTCTTCACACGCTCGGGGTCGGTCTTGATAACCTTCCACGGCTCGGTGTCGGCCAGATATTTGTTACCGATACGCGCGAAATTCATGGCGTCCTTCAACGCCTCGCGGAAGTGGTAGTTCTCGATATTGGACTCGAGCTGCGACTTGATGGCACCCATCTCCTCGAGGGTCTGACGGTCGTAGTCGGTCAGCTCACCGAGGGCAGGCACCTCGCCGCCGTAGTATTTCTGGGTCAGCACCAGCGCGCGGTTGACGAAGTTACCCAGCACGGCCACCAGCTCGTTGTTGTTGCGTGCCTGGAAATCCTTCCATGTGAAATCGTTGTCCTTGGTCTCGGGGGCGTTGGCGCAAAGCACATAGCGCAGCACGTCCTCCTTGCCGGGGAAGTCCTCGAGATATTCGTGCGCCCACACGGCCCAGTTGCGCGAGGTCGAAATCTTGTCGCCCTCGAGATTGAGGAACTCGTTGGCCGGCACATTCTCGGGGAGGATATAGTCGCCGTGGGCCTTCAGCATGGCCGGGAAGACGATGCAGTGGAACACGATATTGTCCTTGCCGATGAAGTGTACCATCTTGGTGTCGTCGGACTTCCAGTACTTCTCCCAGTCGGGGGTGAGATCCTGGGTGGCCGAGATGTAGCCGATGGGGGCATCAAACCACACATAAAGCACCTTGCCGTCGGCACCCTCCACGGGTACGGGGATACCCCAGTCGAGGTCGCGGCTCACGGCACGGGGCTGGAGGCCGCCGTCGAGCCAGCTCTTGCACTGACCGTAGACGTTCGACTTCCACTCCTTGTGGCCGTCGAGAATCCACTCGCGCAGGAACGACTCATAGCGGTCGAGGGGCAGATACCAGTGGGTGGTCGACTTCTTGACGGGTACCGAACCCGACACGGCCGACTTGGGGTTGATCAATTCGTCGGGCGAGAGGGTCGAACCGCACGCCTCGCACTGGTCGCCATAGGCTTTTTCGTTGCCGCACTTGGGGCAGGTGCCGGTGATGTAGCGGTCGGCGAGGAAGGTCTGTGCCTCCTCGTCGTAGTACTGTTCGGAAGTCTTCTCGATGAACTTGCCCTCGTCGTAGAGCTTCTTGAAGAAGGCCGACGCATTCTTGGCGTGGGTAGCCGACGAGGTGCGCGAGAAGATGTCGAAGTTGATGCCCAGACCTTCGAACGAACGCTTGATGACAGCGTGGTAGCGGTCGACAATCTCCTGAGGGGTGACACCCTCCTTGCGGGCCTTGATGGTGATGGGTACACCATGCTCGTCGGAACCGCAGACCGAGATGACGTCGCAACCTTTCAGACGCAGGTAGCGCGTGTAGATGTCCGAGGGTATGTAGACTCCCGCCAGGTGACCGATATGCACGGGACCGTTAGCATAGGGGAGTGCCGATGTTACGAGATAACGCTTGAACTCTTTTGCCATAAATATAAAGTATTTCTAAATTGGTTCAAAAGTACGAAAAAATCGGATAACATCGAAGAAATGAGCGGAGAATATCACGGGTGATTTTCGGGGAGGGAGCAGGGAGAGCGGAGGAACGGAGCGGAGTGTTCCACGTGGAACATCGCGATGGGGAGGGTCGCCGAAAAATGTTCCACGTGGAACATCGGCCGCCCACGGAAACCGAAGCACGGAGGGGTGCGGAAAAAAACGTGATTTTAACGCCGAAAAATGCAGATAATCCGAACATTTACCCACAAGGGCGGAAAATACGCAATTCTCAGCGACTTTAAAAACCACATAAAAATATATTTATCAGTGATTTACACCACTTATCCACACTACACCTCCACGGAGCAAATAGAAGAAAATCGCGGTTTTCGTCCTCCAGCGGCCGAAAATTTCCCCTCGCCCGAAAAAAATCGGCAACGAGGAGGGGAATTTTTCAGAAATCCGAATTTTTAAAGTTTCTGAAGAATTACCCCCTCCCGACATTCAAAAAAAATTTTGCGAAATGGCCACCGCAAGAAAAAAGAGCGGCGCGAGAAAAAAATCACGACCTCCATTTTTTTTCAGGGGAGAGGAGTCCGAACCTTTTCCACAAAAAAAACCGCCCCCGAAAAAAATCTCATTTCCCCGACCAAAAAAAATTCACGAAACGAGGAGCGGCCGCCACCATCGGAAAAACCGCCACCCGCGGAGCAGCACCCAATAACAGCACCGCCGCCGCAACATCACGCAAAACAAACGGCCGAAGCATCTCCGCCTCCCGTCACACCCCAAAATCCGCCGATTTCAGCGCATCAATCCTCCGCCGCCTGTATCTTATCCCTCCGCATATCAAAACACCGCAAATCGGCGATTTTCGCTCTCTGCGGCCGCCTCAGCCCCTGACCCACGGGAGTCACACGCCACCGCACCGCAGGACACAAAAAAAAGGGCGGTCCGCCTTACGGCAGACCGTCCTCAGAACAAATCGGATTCGCGTCACGGCGGAAATCCTCCGCCCACGCGACTATTTCTTGTTGTAGGTGTTCATCGTCATGGCGACACCCACCGCTGCAAACGACTTGATGGCATCACAGAACATCGGCAGACGCTCCTCGATGACCTTCTTGTCGTCGGCACTCCACTCGCCCAGCACCCAGTCGACCTGGTGACCCCTGGGGAAGTCGCCGCCCACGCCGAAGCGCATGCGTGCGTACCCCTCCGTGCCAATCAGTTCGGCGATGTTCTTCAGTCCGTTGTGGCCGCCGGCACTGCCCTTGGGGCGCATGCGCAGTGTGCCTAACGGCAGGGCGATATCATCGGATACGACCAGCAGGTTCTCCACCGGAATCTTCTCCTGGTCAAGCCAGTACCTCACGGCCTTGCCCGAGAGGTTCATGTAGGTCGACGGCTTGAGAAGAACGAGCGTGCGGCCCTTGAATCTCATCTCGGCCACATCGCCGTAACGCTGTGTCGTAAAAACAGCGTTGGATGCCTCAGCCAAGGCATCCAACACTTTGAATCCGATGTTGTGACGGGTCTCGGTGTATTCCGCACCGATGTTACCCAATCCAACAATCAGGTATTTCATGCTTCAAGCGCATTGACTACTTGTCGGCACCACGCGAAGCACGTGTCACGCGAACGGCGCAGACAGCAGTGGTAGCGGGAGTGATGAACTTCACGTTCTCCAGCTGCAGGTCACCTACGAAGATGGTCTTGCCAACGCCCAGGGGAGTAACGTCAACAACGATCTCGTCGGGCAGGTTCTCCGACAGTGCGGTCACGATGAGCTTACGAGCCGACAGAACGAGCTTACCACCGACCTTCACACCCTCGGCGTTACCGGTCAGACGTACGGGAATAGCGATCGATACGGGCTTACCGGCAGCGATACGGAAGAACTCCATGTGGAGAATCTCCTCGCGAATGGGGTGGAACTGCACCTCACGCATAACAGCCAGCTCCTTCTTGCCGTTGAAGTCGAACTCTACGATGTAGGAGTTGGGAGTGTAGATGAGGGCCTTTACCTCACGGGGATCGATGGTGAAGTTAACGGTCTCGCCGTTACCGCACAGAACGCAGGGAGTCAGACCCTCGCGACGGATAGCCTTGGCAGCCTTCTTACCGAAGTCGGCACGCTCAATAGCCTTAACTGCAATAGTTTTCATTGAGTAAAAAGTTTTTAAAAAGTGTAACCTACGGCGGTTCTCAGTGCGACATCTCAAGTGACGTACCCCAATTCCGCCTGAATTCGAGGTGCAAAGATACACAAAATTTCTGAAAATCAAACACCTTGACGGCTTTTCGGGGGCGAAAAGCCAAGGTTAGCCCCTCGCACAACACCCACCTGTCCTCCCCACCCGAAATGGAGCCTCGCCCGACCCACCGCAGCAACCCCCTCCACAACCCACCACAGCAACTCCCTCCACAACCCACCACAGCAACTCCCTCCTTTACAACCCTCCGCAGTAACCCCCTCTTTTTTTCCCGACCGTCCGCAGCACCCCCTTCACAACCGTCCGCAGCAACCCCCACCTTTTTTTCCCGACCGCCCGCAGCGCGACCGCCCCCCGTCGCCGCAAGGTGACAGGGGGCAAAGTCTCCCTTTGTCAAAGGGAGATTTAGAGGGAATGTAGATATAACTCAGAGAGGTTGAAGACTCCCCAAAAACCGTCTGACGCGCACACCCGTCCACAACAAAAAAGACGGCAGGAGCGCAATGCCCATACCGTCTTCAACTTCTCCCTTTCCCAAAGGGAGATTTAGAGGGAATGTAAATATTCTCGGAGAGGTTGAAGTCGGCTTAAAAACCGCCCCATACCTCACTGACAGACATTTTACTTAATGCCGCGCAGATGCTTTTCCCACTCCCAAGCCGACTTCAACGTCTCATCGAGGGTGCGTTCGGCCTTCCAGCCCAGCTCGTTGTTGGCCAGCGAGGGGTCGGCCCAGATGGCGATGATGTCGCCCTCACGACGGGGTGCAATCTTGTGGTTGACCTTCACGCCGTTGACCTCCTCGAACTTGTTGACCAGCTCCAATACCGACACGCCGCGTCCGGTGCCGATATTGAAAATCTCGTAGTTCTCCTTGTTCTTGTCGCCCACCATGCGGCCGATGGCTGCCACATGAGCCTTGGCCAGATCGGTCACGTCGATGTAGTCGCGAATGCACGAACCGTCGGGTGTGGGGTAGTCGTCACCGAAGATGGAGAGACACTCACGCAACCCTGCGGCGGTCTGTGTCACATAAGGCACCAGGTTCTGGGGTACACCGCGGGGCAGCTCGCCGATTTGAGCCGAGGGGTGCGCACCAATGGGGTTGAAGTAACGCAGGGCGATACCCTTCATCTCGGGATAGGCCTTCAGTGTGTCGCGCAGGATATCCTCACACGTCTGCTTGGTGTTGCCGTAGGGCGAGGTGGCCGGCTTGCGGGGCGTCTGCTCGGTCACGGGCTGCTTGTCGGGTTCGCCGTAGACGGTGCATGACGACGAGAAGACCACGTTCTGACGGCCGAATTCGTGCATCAGACCCACCACATTCATGAACGAGGTGAGGTTGTTGCCGTAGTAGAGCAACGGCTTCTGCACCGATTCGCCCACGGCCTTCGACGCCGCGAAGTGAATCACCGAGTCGAACTCATATTTCTCGAACACCTTGCGGAAGGCCTCGCGGTCGCAGCAGTCGACCTGCTCGAAGGGGATATCGACCCCCGTGATGCGGCGCACGCTCTCCACGGCACCGATTTCGCTGTTCGACAGGTTGTCGACAATCACCACGTCGTAACCGGCCTCGATGAGTTCCACGGTGGTGTGGGAACCGATATATCCGGCACCGCCGCTCACCAATACACACTGTTTTTTCATTGTTATCAACTTTTTATCTGTGAAAAATCCGTAACTTGAAGTATCATACAAAGATATGAATTTTAAGCGAGAAACCCCACACTGTGACGGCAAATTCTGCAACGCGAACAAACAAATCGAACAACCGAAAGGACAAAAACAACTATACCGCAGCACATTGCCCCGCCTCGACAGACCAACGGCCGCACTGCCGCAGGGTTAGAGACAGTAAGCCGCCAAAAAAAAGAGGTTACAATCTGTAATTATTCCGAAAAAAAATCTTATCTTTGCTAATGTATGCCGTCGGTTTTGAGGCATCATTGCAAGCGACAAAAACGAAAAACTCAATCTAAAAAATAACGACTATGTACGGAAAAATGAAAGAGCATCTCCAGAAGGAGCTGGCCGACATCAAGGCCGCAGGACTCTACAAGACCGAAAGAGTCATCGAGTCTCCCCAGAGAGCCGAAATCACCGTTGCAGGAAAACCTGTATTGAATTTCTGCGCCAACAACTACCTCGGCCTGTCCGACAACCCCCGCCTGGTGGAGGCTGCCAAGAAGGCCATGGATGCTCGCGGCTACGGCATGTCATCAGTGAGATTCATCTGCGGCTGCCAGGATTTGCACAAGCAACTCGAAAAAGCCATCTCCGACTATTTCGGTACCGAGGACACCATTCTCTATGCCGCCTGCTTCGATGCCAACGGCGGTGTGTTCGAACCCCTGTTCACCGACCAGGACGCCATCATCTCCGACTCGCTGAACCACGCATCGATTATCGACGGCGTGCGCCTGTGCAAGGCCGTGCGCTACCGCTACGCCAACGCCGACATGGCCGACCTCGAAGAGAAACTCAAGGAGGCACAGGCTCAGCGTTTCCGCATCATCTGCACCGACGGTGTGTTCTCGATGGACGGCAACGCCGCACCCCTCGACAAAATCTGTGAACTGGCCGAGAAGTACGATGCTCTGGTCATGGTCGACGAGTGCCACTCTGCCGGCGTGCTGGGCGCCACCGGCGGCGGTATCACCGAACTCTACAACCTGCGCGGTCAGGTCGATATCCTCACCGGTACCCTGGGCAAGGCCTTCGGCGGCGCCGTGGGCGGCTACACCACCGGCCGTAAGGAAATCATCGACATGCTGCGCCAGCGTTCGCGTCCCTACCTGTTCTCCAACTCGCTGCCCCCCGCCATCGTGGGCGCCGGCATCGAGACCTTCCGCATGCTGACCGAGAGCCACGAAATCCACGACCGTTTGGTCAAGAACGTGGAGCATTTCCGCACCAAGATGGTGGCCGCCGGCTTCGACATCAAACCCACCCAGTCGGCCATCTGCGCCGTGATGCTCTACGACGCCAAACTGTCGCAGGACTTCGCCGCCAAGCTGCAGGAGGAGGGTATCTTCGTCACCGGATTCTACTATCCCGTGGTTCCGAAGGGTCAGGCCCGTATCCGCGTTCAGGTATCGGCAGGCCACACCTTCGAACAGCTCGACCGCTGTGTGGAGGCATTCGTCAAAATCGGCAAAGAGCTCAACGTATTAAAATAAAAACATAACAATGGCTAAAATCAATCTGGACGCAATAGACCACAAGATTCTGAAATTCCTGGTTAAAAACGCACGCATGCCGTTTCTGGAGATTGCCCGCGAGTGCGGCATCTCGGGAGCAGCGATTCACCAGCGTATCCACAAACTCGAGGAGTCGGGCGTGATATTGGGCAGCAGCCTGATTGTCGACCCCAAAACCCTGGGTTTCGATGTGTGCGCCCATATCCGTATCTCGGTGAGCGACCCCCAGTTGCTCCACCAGACGATGGAACAGCTGAAGGCCATTCCCGAAATCGTGGAATGCCACTTCATCACCGGCGACGGCAACATATTGGTGAAACTCTACTGCATCGACAACGAACACCTCATGCGTACGATATTCGACCGGATACTTCCAATCAAGGGTATCTCCACCACCGAAACGACCATCACGCTTCAGGAGAGCTTCCAGAGACCTTTGGACATTGAATTCATCGAGAAACAGGAGCGCAAATAAGCGTCCCAGCCTCTCGTCACCAAGCCCGAAAAGTTGCTTTTCGGGCTTTTTTGTGCCTTTTTTGAGGGGGTAGGAGAGGGAGGTGAACGCGCCGCGAAAGGACAGAGAGGCGGAGGGGTGCAGCGTCGACGCGCCACAAGGCAAAGCAAGGGGGGAGGGCATGCCATGTAAGATACCGCAGCAGCCACCATACAAGAAGGCAACGGCCGCACCGCAGACCGAAAACTCCAATGCACCACGCAGCACCTCCACACCCGACCCACGGCCGCCCGACCCTATACGGAGCAGCGGAGGGCGGCGACACACAAGGGACGGCCAAGAGATGACAAAGGCGGAGGGGGAGATGGGCGGAGGGGTGGAGCATCGACACGCCATAAGACAAAGCGAGGGGGAAGGCATGCCATGGAGGAGACCGCGGCAGCCACCATACAAGAAGGAAACGGCCGCACCGCAGACCGAGAAATCTAATGCAGCACCTCCACACCCGACCCACGGCCGCCGACCCTATACGGAGCAGCGGAGGGCGGCGACACACAAGGGACGGCCAAGAGATGACGCACCGTAAAGCAAGGCGGAGGGGGAGATGGGCGGAGGGGTGGCGCGTCGACGCTCCACAGAGGACGAGGGCGACAAGAAGGTCAGCTGCATTACGCGCAATAATGGACGGAGAGTGGAGACCGTCACACAAGAGGGTGCGGCGGCCACTTCCTCGCCACAGTGACAACCCTTGCATAAACCCACATTTCGGGCGATTCTACCGTCTTTCTCTCTCCGACCGCAAATCCCACCGCAAAACCATTTCCACTCCTCCAAATATCCCGAAATCACATCACATCGTCACCACCTTCCATCTCTCCATTTTGTCCCGCATATACTTACATTATGTTAAATTAAATTTTTTATTAATACCAATAAGGAAGGGGAGCAGACGAAGATTCCACCCACGGATTGGCGCAGGCCACCCCAACGATTGGAATCATCGACTCATTTTCGGAAAAAGGTAAGTTTCAGTGCCACGGATTCAGTTTCGGAAAAGTAGAGGAAAAATTTCCAAGCCGCAGATTCATTTTCGGAGAGGGGAACTTATTTTCGGAGCAAGGGATTTCCGCAAGGAAACAAAATATTGGAGTATGCACCAAATCATGCTCGCATGAATGACGGGGAGCAGGCGAAGATTCCACCCAATGACTGGGTAGACCAAACACACAGGGGTAAATCGTCGGCTCGTTCTCGGAGTGGAGGAAAGGTTTTCGTGACGCAGATTCATTTTCGGAGAGGGGGAAGGTTTCCGAAGGAAACAAAAAATGCCGATACAAACCCCGAATCATGCTCGCATGAATGAGGGGAGGGTAACGACATTTTGCAGGCTTTTTTGCAAAAAAGCCCCCCTCTCCGCAAAGTACACACCGTCAACTAAAGCTCAATCCGGGAGCGGGGTCACAGACCCTTCTCCTTCCGCAAAGGTACAACGCTTCGCTCTGTCAGCACGGCAACTCATACCGTCAACTTAAAGCTCAATCCGGGAGCGCCCCCCGGCAAGGGGGCGGATTTGTCGCCCCCGACGAGGGGTCACAGACCCTTTCCCTTCCGCAAGGTCACCGCGAATTGCTCGGTCGGCACGGCATACCAACGTACGTACACACCGCAGGGGTCACAGACCCTTCTCCTACCGCGAGGTAATCGCTATACGGGCAGTCGGCACGGCATATCAGCGTACGTACACACAGCAAGGGTCACAGCCCCTTCTCCTACCGCAAAGTAATCGCTATACGGTCGGCACGGCAAAGGCAAAAAAAAAGACTGCCGCCCCCAGAAAAGGGTCGGCAGTCGATTTCATGATAAAAAAATCCGTGTGCGGGGGCGGATTACTTGACGATTTCCATCTCGTCGAGCAGCCAGCCGGCACCTGCGAACTTGTCGATGATGAAGAGCACGTAGCGCACATCAACACCGATGGTACGCTGCAGCTCGGGCTCGAAGGCCACGTCACCCGACATTGCCTCCCAGTTGCCGTCGAAGGCCAGACCGATCAGCTCGCCGTTGGCGTTGAGCATGGGCGAACCCGAGTTACCGCCGGTGATGTCGCAGTCGGCGAGGAAAGCCACGGGCAGCTCACCCTTGGTGTTGGCATACTGGCCGTAGTCCTGTGCGGCGTAGAGATCCTTGAGCTTCTCGGGAACGAAGAACTCCGCGGGGTTGTTCTTGTCCTCCTTCTGCATCACACCCTTGAGGGTGGTGTAGTGGCGGTAGAGCACACCGTCCTTGGGCTCGTAGGGCAGCACGCGGCCGTAGGTCAGACGAATGGTGAAGTTGGCGTCCGAAGCCCACGCCTTGTCGGGGTGCTGCAACATGAGACCTGCCACATACTTGCGGCGACCCTCGGCGAATGTCTCGACATACTTGCTCTTCTCTTCGGCGGCCTTCTTATACATCTCGCGTACCGACTTCACGAAGGGAATGGCGGGATCGGCAGCCACCTTCTTCTTGTTGTACTTGGCGATGAGTGCCGACACCTTGTCGAGCGAGGTGAACATGGTATTGTCGTAGAGATAGTCGACATACTTGTCGATGTCGCCGCCGAACTCCTTGTCCACAATCTCGGTGTAGAACGAGGGCAGATACTCGGGAGCCATGTTCTCGCGTGCGATGGCGAGCATGCGCTTGGCCACCTTGCGGTCGGTCGACACATTGTAGTCCTTGAACCACTCGCCCATCTTGGCGATGTCCTCGTCGACCTTATTGAACTTCTTGTCGCGCAACTCGTTGCCGTTGAAGACGATGGAAGCCGGAGCAATCAGCTCCACGGCGCTGTAGAATGCCTCGCGCAGATACTGCACTGCGGCACCGGCCTTGGCCATCTGCTCCTGCGCCTGGGCAATCTTCTTCAGGGCGTCCTGATAACCCTCCTGGGGCATGGTGTTCTCGTCGGCCCACTTCTGGAACGAAGCCTCCTGCTCCTGCTTGCGCTCTACGACCTTGAGGTCGCGGATACCCTTCGACATACCGATGGAGTTCTTCCAGTAGTTCGACGAACGGGCATACTTCGAGGCGTACTGAATGCGCACCTTGTCCGATGCCATCATGTCGTCCCACCAGATTTTCTGCTTCTCGCCGCGGATGAAGATACGCTGGGGGTTGTCGACGTCGAGCATGTAGTTCAGCTCATAGGAGGTGGCGAAACGCTCGGTCGAGCCGGGGAAGCCCATAATCATGGCGAAGTCGTTCTCCTCGATGCCCTTGAGCGACACCTTGAGGAACTTCTCGGCGTTGTAGGGGCGGTTCTCTGACGAGTATTCGGCCGGCCGGTTGTCCTTGCCGGCATAGACGCGGAAGATGGAGAAGTCACCCGTGTGACGGGGCCACATCCAGTTGTCGGTGTCGCCGCCGAACTTGCCGATCGACGAGGGAGGGGTACCTACCAGACGAATGTCCTTGTAGACCTCCATCACGAAGGCGAAGAACTGGTTGTCCTCGAAGAACGAGGGAATGATGACCTCCATGCCGGGGTTCTTCTTCTCGAGCTCCTTGATGGCAGCCTTTCTGTTCTCGCCGGCAATCTTCTCAAACTCGGCCTGCGAAGCGGTCGAGGGGATATTGCCCACGATCTGGGGCGTCATGTCGATAATCTGACGGATAAAGCGCACCTCGAGACCGGGAGCGGGCAGCTCCTGCTCGTTGTTCATGGCCCAGAAGCCGTTCTTCAGGTAGTCATGCTCGACCGACGAGAGACCCTGAATGGCATCGAATCCGCAGTGGTGGTTGGTGAAGAGCAGACCGTCGTGCGAAACGATTTCGCCGGTACAGCCGCCGCCGAAGATGACGATGGCATCTTTGAGCGATGATTTCTCGGCGCTGTAAATCTCCTCGGCGGAGAGTTTGCAGCCGCGCTGCTGCATGGTAGCGATGTTCATCTTCTGGAGATAGGGCAGCAACCACATGCCCTCGTCGGCTGCGGCCGTGAACGATGCACAGAGTGCCGCAACGAATAAAAAGAGTTTTTTCATACAGTTTTTATTTAATGCTTATCATGTTCAAAATCGAGCGTTCGGCCTTACGGCGCACCTGCTCGTCAAGGTGTATTTCGGGCGAGCCGTTCTCGAGACACTCGGCGATGTTCTCCAACGTGATCATCTTCATGTACTCACACGTGTTGCAGGCACCGTCGCAGAGGGCGTCGGCCGGACCGGGAATGAACTCCTTGTCGGGCATCAGACGCTGCATCTCGGTGAGGATACCCGACTCGGTCATGACGATGAACTGTCGGGCAGGGCTCTTGCGGCAGTAGTCGAGGATTCCGGCCGTGGAACCCACATAGTCGGCTTCGGCCACCACCACATCGCGGCACTCGGGGTGGACAACCACCTCGGCCTCGGGGTATTTGACCTTGGCCTCGCGCAGACGCTCGACGGCGAACTTGTCGTGGACATGGCAGCAGCCGTTCCACAGCACCATGTTGTCGCGTCCGGTGAGGCGTTTGATGTAGCCGCCCAGATGACGGTCGGGGCCGAAGATGATGGGCTGCGAGGCGGGAATCGACTCCACCACCTTGAGGGCGTTGGACGAGGTGCAGCACACATCGGTCAGGGCCTTGACCTCGACCGTGGTGTTGACATACGATACCACCTTGTGACCCGGATGCGCGGCGATGAACTTCTCGAACTCGTCGGCGCGGCACGAGTCGGCCAGCGAACAACCGGCCTCGGGGCAGGGCATCAGCACCTTTTTGTGGGGGCAGAGCACCTTGGCGGTCTCGGCCATGAAATGCACGCCGGCGAAGAGGATCACTTCGGCGTCGATTTTCTGCGCCTTGACCGAGAGGGCGAGCGAGTCGCCCAGGAAGTCGGCCACACGCTGCACCTCGGGGCGGGTGTAGTAGTGGGCCAGAATCACGGCATTCTTCTCTTGCTTGAGACGATTGATGCGCTCAATGAGTTGGTCAGAGTTATTAACTTTCATTTTTTATTTTTATTCCTTTTTATTTAATTAATAAAGAATAATAATAGTAATAATAGCTGTTGATAATGTTGATAAGCCGGTGAGGTTCGGGGTTATCGACCGTCGTGGCTCGGGGCTGTTGATTAAAATGTCGGGTTGTCGGTGTGCGGTAGATTGATTTGGTGACGAAGTTAACAAATGTCCATAACTTTTTCAATATATCAACACCCCAAAATTCTCAACATCTTATTATCGTTCCGCCCCCTGCGGCGGTTCACCGAATTTCAGCAACTTTATTTGCATTCCGGATTTTCTTGTATAAGCCCGGGTGATTTCTCAAAAGCAAGTTTTTTTTGTTATTTCTTATCAATACTTGTTTACCCGTTATCAACAGGGTTTCCGACAGGTTATCATCAGCCTTTCATCACCTTTTCGACCACCTTCTCGGTGATGGCTCTGTGCCACTCCTCCACACGGGAGTCGATGCCTGCGGCCGGGTGACCGCCGTCGCCGCCCTCCATGATCGACTGCACGATGGGAATCTCGCCCAGGAACTCCACGCCGCACTCCTCGGCCAGACGCTTCGCGCCGCCCTTGCCGAAGATGTAGTAGCGGTTCTGGGGCAGCTCCTCGGGGGTGAACCACGCCATGTTTTCGATGATGCCCGCCACGGGGATATTCACATTCGAGTTGCGGAACATCTCCACACCTCTCAACACGTCGGCCACGGCCACCTGCTGGGGGGTCGAGACGATGACCGCCGCGTCGACCTTCAGCTCGCCGATAATCGACAGGTGGACATCACCCGTGCCGGGAGGCAGGTCGATGAGCAGGAAGTCCAGTGCGCCCCAACGCGTCTGGTGAATCATCTGCTTGAGGGCGCTGGTGGCCATCGCACCGCGCCACAGCAGCGCGTCGGTGGGTTTGATGAAGAAGCCGATCGACATGATTTTCACGTCCTGCGCCGTTGCCGGCACGATTCTATCCTGTCCGTCCTCCTGCTCCGCGTCGGGAATGTAGCCCTCACAACCGAACATCTTGGGCTGCGACGGGCCGTAGATGTCGGCGTCGAGGATACCCACACGGTAGCCCATGTTGCGCAGTGTGACGGCCATGTTGGCCGTGACGGTCGACTTGCCCACGCCGCCCTTGCCCGAGGCCACGGCGATGATTTTGGCAATGCCGCCCGTGGTGGTGGTCAGCTTGGGTTCCGGACGCTTGGGCTGGCCGCCCTCCTTCACCACCACCAGCACCTCGCTCTCGGGGTGGTGGCTCTTGAGCAGCTGTTCGGCCGCGTTCTTGATTTTGATGGCAAAGGGGTCGTGCGTCTTGGCGAAACGCAGCACCACCGTTATCTTACCTGCCGCCACCGCCACATGCTCGATGAAACCGCTGCTGACGATGTCCTCGCCGGTTTCGGGATGCACGATGCTCTGGAGCAGATGTCTTACCTGTTCTTCTTCCATGTATCTTAATGTTTGTTAAATGTTTCGCTCCTCTCCGGCCCCACCTGAACAACCTTTCCTCCGCGGCGGAAATGCCCTTCCGCAGGAGGTCGTGCGGCCGAAAATTCTATTCACTGACAAATATAACGTAATTTTTAGACTTTAAATATAGGCGTGCATGTTTTTTTATCGAAAAACGATAAATTTTATTTGTTTTTCGTAAAATATAGTTATATTTGCGGTAGACGGCTCGCGTTTTCCGCCGCAAAAACCCTTCGGGGCGGTGTTTCGGTCGCGGCGGCGGACAGGAGCAGGCCGCACCTCCGGCGGCGGAGGGGAGGGGCCGAACGGTGGCAGAGAGGTGTTGATAACTTTTGCGGCAGGGAGTTGATAACTCCGCAAATGGTTGTCAGTCAGTCCTCCGCGGTGTCGACAACGTCTGTCGATATCCCTCCGCCCGAACTGCAAGACTAAAGAAGAAACATATAAAATTTAAATCCTATGCATTTCCTTAAAACAACATTGGCCGTGGTCGTGGGCGTTCTCGTGAGCATGGCACTGGTATTTGTGATTTGGATGTCGCTGGTGGCCGGAGCGATGGCTTCGTTCAACAAGGTGACCACCGTGGCCGACAACTCCATTCTGCGCATCGACCTGGCGGAGACCGTCGTCGACGCACCCAACCCCAATCCGCTGGCCAACCTCGACATGACCACCCTTCAGCCCCGTGCCGAGGTGACGCTCTACAAGGCGGTGCAGGCCATTGCCGCCGCTGCGGCCGATGACCGCATAAAGGGCATCTACCTGCGTCTGAACGGTGCCGGAGGAGTCGACGGCACAGCCGTCCTCGAGGAGCTGCGTGCCGCCATCGAGGAGTTCAAGAAGAGCGGCAAGTTCGTGGTGGCCTACAATGAGTACTACTTCCAGGGCATCTACTACCTGGCATCGGCGGCCGACAAGGTCTACCTCCAGCCCGAGGGTCTCTTCGAGTGGAGGGGTCTGGCGGCCAATGTGATGTTCTACAAGGGACTCATTGACAAGCTCGACCTCGATGTCGAGATTTTCCGACCCACGGTCTGCAAGTACAAGAGCGCCGTGGAGCCTTACTTCCTCAAGCGCATGTCCGACGAGAACCGCCGTCAGATGCAGGCCGTCCTCGACTCCTCGTGGAAGACCATCTCCGAGTCGGTGGCCGCCTCGCGCGGTATCGACATCGCACATCTCAACACCCTGGCCGACAACCTCACGGTGGCGCTACCCGAAGATGCCCTGCGTGAGCGTCTGGTCGACGGTCTGATTTACGAGGACCAGATGGACGGCGTCTTCGAGGAGCTGGGCGTCAAGGCCGACGACAAGGGCGGCCACCGCTTCGTGTCGCTGGGCGAATACTGCTCGCAGCTCGTGCCGCTGGGCAGCTACTCCTCGCCGCAGGTGGCCATCGTCTACGCCGACGGCGAGATTGTCGACGGCGAGGGTGCCGACAAGAAAATCTACGGCAACACCCTGGCCAAGACCCTGCGCAAGGTGCGCCTCGACGACAACATCAAGTCGGTGGTGCTGCGTGTCAACTCGCCCGGCGGCAGTGCGCTGGCGGCCGACATCATCTGGCGCGAGGTGGAGCTGCTCCGCGAGGTGAAGCCCGTGGTGGTGTCGATGGGTTCCTATGCGGCCAGTGGCGGCTACTACATCTCGGCACCCTCCGACATCATCTTGGCCAACCGCACCACCCTCACGGGTTCCATCGGTGTGTTCGGCATGATACCCAACGTGGGCAAGGCGCTCAACAACAAGCTGGGTGTGACGCTTGACGGTGTGAAGACCAACCGCGAGGCCGACGGCGTGAATGTGCTGTCGCCCATCAGCGAGGCGCAGCGCAAGAGCATCATGCGCGGTGTCGACAAGGTCTACGCCACCTTCACGGGTAAGGTGGCCGAGGGTCGCAACCTCCCCATAGAGAAGGTGTTGGACATCGCCGGCGGACGTGTGTGGTCGGGAGCCGATGCGCTGGGCATAGGTCTGGCCGATGCCAACGGCGGCATGGTCGATGCCATCAATCTGGCGGTGAGCAAGGCCAACCTCGGCGATGACTTCCGCGTGGTGGAGATGGTCGAGCAGCCCACGGGACTGGCGGCACTGCTGCTGGCCTTCAACGGTGTGGTGCGCAGCGGTGTCACCGAGGCGGCACTGCCCGACGGTGTGAAGAACCTCACACGCGAGGTCGACGAGGTGCGTGAATTTCTCGGTCGTCGCGGCGTGATGATGTACTGCCCCTACAAACTGACCATCGAGTAGATTTAATTTTGATAGTGTGCGGAGGAGGACTGTTCTCCTCTGCCGTGTGTCCCGCAGGCTTCCCCTGCGGGATTTTTTTGCCGTGTGGGGGAGGGCGGAGGAGGTTGTTTTTGGAGGTATTCCGAAGTTATCAACAGTTCCGCAAAACTTTTTGAAAGAGATGTTTGTATAGGTCTTTTCCTCTGTGTGTCAGCATTTTGACAACGGTGTTTTCAGTAGGTGCAAATAGTTGTCAACACTCCGAAGAGCTTTCGGCGGACGGGTGTTCTCCTTTTGTTTGGCCGCGTGGCAGAGCGGGGAGGACACAATATAGTTATTGTTAAATTTTTAATCCCAAAGGGGAGGGTGGAAAAATCCGCAAAAAAAAATTCCGCAAAGCGGAATGAAGAATTTTTTGGGAGCGGAAGGATTATGCGGGAATCCTTTTTGTGAAAAAAAATCCGCGCAGAGCGCGGAGTAAATTTTCCAAGTGTTAATTGGCGGCCGAAAAAAATAGATACATGGCGGATAATCAGTGTATTGTGCTTCGAAAAACCGATTTTGTATTTTAAAAATTCGCCCCTCCGACCCCTTCGGAATCGGGAGAAAACACCGACAGAAAATCCCTCCCCATATCCCGTTTTTATAAATCCCTTCTCTCCGCACCACCATCTTGTTCGCCTTCACCGACAGTCGTCAGCCGTGACTGCCCTTCGCTGCGCGGTGTCGTCCCACACGGGGTCTGCTGACCCGAAAACCGCATTCCACCGACCAAAAGATATGAAATATTTTCATATCTTTGCACCATGAAAACAACGATTCGATTAACTAAAGAGTTCTCTTTTGAGGCGGCACACTCCCTCGACGGATACGACGGAGCGTGTCGTGAGATTCACGGCCACTCCTACCGTCTGTTCGTCACGGTCAAGGGTGTGCCTTTGGAGGACACCTCAAGTCCCAAATACGGTATGGTCATGGATTTCGGTGCGCTGAAACGCATCGTCAACGAGGAGGTGATCTCGCGCCTCGACCACTCGCTGGTGCTGCGTGCCTCGGAGCTGAATGCTCCCCTGCGCGAGGTATTGGCGCAGCGGTTCTCCAATGTCCATTTTGTCAATTACCAGCCCACCTGCGAGAACATGTTGGCCGATTTTGCCGCGCGCATCGGTAGCCGTCTGCCCGAGGGGGTGACGCTCCACGCGCTGAAGCTCCACGAGACGGCCACCTCGTTTGCCGAGTGGTATGCCGACGACAACCGATAAATCCCGCGATGAGATGAAAAAAATGTTTCTGGTCGATGCCTACGCATTGATTTTCAAATACTACTACGCTTTCTACCGCCACCCCATGCGCAACCGCGAGGGCATGAACACCTCGGTGGTGTTCGGCTTCGTGAAGTTTATCCGCGACATTATCAAACGTGAGCGTCCCGACCTGCTGGGTGTGGCTTTCGACCCCAAGGGAGGGTGTTTCCGCAAGGAGATTTTCCCCGAATACAAGGCCAACCGTCCGGCCACACCCGAGGACATCATTCTCTCGGTGCCCTACATCAAGCGCTTCCTGCAGGCGATGTGTATCCCCGTGCTGGAGGTGCCGGGCTACGAGGCCGACGACGTGATCGGCACACTGTCGCACAAGGGTGCGGCGGCCGGCTATGAGGTCTTCATGGTCACCCCCGACAAGGACTACGGACAGCTCGTCGCCGAGAACTGCAAAATCTACAAGCAGACCACCAACGACGGCATAGAAATCATCGACCGCGAGGCCGTCAATGCCAAATACGGCATCGACGATCCGGTGCTGGTGCGCGACATTCTGGCGCTGTGGGGCGACACGGCCGACAACATTCCCGGCGTGCCGGGCATCGGCGAGAAGGGTGCCTGCAAGCTGGTCAGAGAGTGGGGTACGGTGGAGAATATTCTGGCCAACGCCTCGCAAATCAAGGGTAAGCAGGGTCGCAACATCGAGGAGTGGGGCGACAAGCTGCGTCTGGCCAAGACGCTCACCACCATCAGTTTAGATGTCCCCGTGGAGTTCGACCCCCGTGCGTTGAGCATCTGTGCGCCGCACCTCGACGAGTTGAAGGCGCTCTACGCCGAGCTGGACTTCAAGTATTTCATCGCCGACCTCCAGAACATGGCCCCTGCGGCACCCGTCAGCGACACGCCCCGTCAGGAGCCGCAGCGTCAGCTGGCCGAGGTGGCACGCGCCAAGTCGGCGGCCGCCAAAAAGGCGGCACTGGCCGGTCAGGGCGACCTGTTTGCCGTGGCCGAACCGTCGGCCGACGAGGAGACCGCCCCGGCTGCCGCACCGCAGCCGGAGACCCCTTCGCAGCCCATGCAGGGCGATTTGTTCGCTGCCCCTGCCGCGGCACCGCAACCCGTGGCGGAGAGCGTCGGCGAAACAGATGAGACCGACACCGACGCGGAGGACGCCGAGGTGGTGATTCATTCGGTGGCCGACACCCCCCACCGCTACACCCTGGTGGAGAGTGTCGACGAGTTGCAGGCGGTGGTCGACGAGGTGTCGCGCCATGCGGAGTTCTGCTTCGACACCGAGACCACGGGACTCGACATCTTCAACGACCGCATTGTGGGTCTGTCGCTGGCCGTCAAGCCCCATGAGGCGTGGTATGTCAGCTTCACGGAGGAGCGCGCCGAGGCCTTTGCCGCGGTGCTGCGTCCGCTGTTCGAGAACGAGAAGATTGACAAGGTGGGTCAGAATGTGAAGTTCGACCTCATGGTGCTGAGCCGTCTGGGCATCGCCGTCAGGGGACGCAAGCTCGACACGATGATTCTCCACTACCTGCTCGACCCCGAGTCGCGCCACAACATGAATGCCCTCGCCCTGCGCTATCTCAACTACCGTCCCATCGAAATCGAGTCGCTCATCGGCAAGGGTGCCAAGCAGCTGACGATGGATTTGGTGAGTGTGGAGCGCGTGACGGAATACGCGGCCGAAGATGCCGACATCACCCTTCAGCTCAAGCAGATGCTCTTCCCGATGATTGAGGAGCGCGGCCTGCACCGTCTCTATTTCGAGATTGAGGAACCGATGATCGACGTGCTGGCCGACATCGAGATGGCCGGCGTGAAACTCGACACCGAGGCACTCGCCCGTTACAGTGTGACCCTCGACCAGAAGCTCGGCCGGCTCATGGCCGAGATTCGCGCCGAGGCCGACGAGCCGTCGCTCAACGTCAACTCGCCCCGACAGCTGGGCGAGGTGCTGTTCGGCAAGATGAAGATTGCCGACAAACCCAAAATGACGCGCACGCGCCAGTTCTGCACCGACGAGGAGTACCTCCAGAGCTTCGCCCACAAGCACCGCATCATCGACCTCATTCTGGAGTACCGCGGTGTGAAGAAACTCCTGTCGACCTATGTCGATGCCCTGCCCCTGCTGGTCAACCGCACTACGGGACGTATCCACACCTCGTTCAATCAGGCTGTTACCGCCACGGGACGACTCTCGTCGACGAATCCCAACCTGCAGAATATCCCCGTGCGCGACGAGATGGGCAAACCCATTCGCGAGGCGTTTATCCCCTCCGACGACCGCCATCTGTTGCTCTCGGCCGATTACAGCCAGGTGGAGCTGCGTCTGATGGCCCACCTCTCGGGCGACGAGGCACTCATCGCGGCCTTTGCCCACGGCGAGGATATCCACGCGGCCACGGCGGCGCGTCTGTTCGGCAAGCCCCTCGCGGAGGTCACCTCCGACGAGCGCCGCAAGGCCAAGACCGCCAATTTCGGCATCATCTACGGCATCTCGGCCTTCGGACTGAGCCAGCGGCTGGAGATACCGCGCAAGGAGGCCAAGGAGATTATCGACGGCTATTTCGCCTCCTATCCGGGGGTGAAGGAGTACATGGAACGGGTGGTCGACGAGGCGCGCAACAACGGCTATGTGGAGACCATCTTCCATCGTCGCCGCTATCTCAATGACATTCTCTCGCGCAATGCCGTGGCCCGCGGTCTGGCCGAGCGCAATGCCGTCAACGCCCCGATTCAGGGTTCGGCGGCCGATGTGATGAAGATTGCCATGATAGAGGTCTACCGCCGTTTCAAGGCGGAGGGTATTCGTTCGAAGGTGATTCTTCAGGTGCATGACGAAATCATCATCGACATGCTCATTGAGGAGCAGGAGCGTGTGGTGGCCATCGTCACCGACGCCATGGAGCATGCCGCCGACCTCAAGGTGCGCCTGGTGGTCGACTACGGCATCGGCAAGAACTGGCTCGAGGCACATTAGCCGCAGGGTTTCCGTGCGGCTAATGTGCCTGCGAACCGAAAGACGCGGAAGCGGAAAATCGGTCAGTGCGATGTTGCGACATCGGATACTGACCGACTTTCTGCTTCCGCTTTTTTGCTGATATCCCCTTTCCTTGCGCGCTCCTGCGCTTGTGTCGGCTGCTGAATGTCTTTTTTTGGCCTTCTTGTTTGCGGCCGTTGCCCCTGCGCCGCTGCTCCTGCGCTCCTGCTCCAATCATCGCTACCTTTCTGCCTTTTTTCTTGCGCCGCTGCTGGCCGCTTTTCGGCCGTTTTTCCCTGCGCTTGCCCTTACGTATTTGCCGCCCTCTGTTTTGGGACGATTTCCGCCCGATTCTGCCGCGGTTTCCGCCCTGCCCGAATGGTTGGCCGCTCACCTTCCGATGCACCCGAAAAAGGCCGCTTTGTGCGCCTTGTGCGGTTGCCCTGCGCGAGGAGTCTGTTGCTTATGTGTTGCACTTGTCCGCTGCCCCTGCGCTGCTGCTCGGCCTCCTATTCGATGTTCTTCTTGCGCCGCTGCCCCTGTGCCAATTATCGCCGCCTTTCGGCCGCTCTCCCTGCGCCAGCTGTTCGTCCGCCTTTCCGCCGTTTCTTCTTGCGCCTACCCGCCGCCGATTTTTTTGCCTGCCTTTGCCCTCGCGGAAGCGGCCGCGCGCATTTTTCCCTCGCGCACACTCCTTTTCCCACGTGCGCATTTCTCCTCCCTTACGCGCGCTCCTTCTCTCTCTCGCGCATTCCCCCTCCCACGTGCGCACTCCTTTTCCCTCGCACGCACATTCCCCTTCCCTCCTTTTCGGCCGAATTTCCGCAATTCTTTCCGCGGCCGCCTTGCCGACTTTTTGCCATCTCCCTCCTCTCTTGTTTCCCCTCGCATCTTGCAGAGGGTGGCAAGGTGCGCGCGAGCGGAAATCCGCCATAAAATCCCCGTAAATCCCCTCGGAAAACCCGGCGCGCCGTCCCCGAAAAACACGGCCCGAAACCCGACGTCGGATTATATAAATATATATCGTTTACACACAACCCTTTATGGCGATTACCTCTACCGCCTGCCTTGGGGTCTTGCTCCGCCGCACCGCAACCGCGACACCTGCGCCCGAAAGAGGGCTTTTCGGGGCGGTGTTTCGTTGTTCAAAATGTCGCATTTGCATTTCTGACGGCTTTTCGAGGGGTGTCGGTGCGGTGCGGAACGGCAATTTTCGCCGCGTGAGGTAAGCCGCGGCGGCGGGTTCTTGCAGAGGAGGTTAGGCGGTTTTATCTCCTGCGGGTGTGAACTCTCCTTTTCTATGAAAAGGAGGCTTCCGACGGAGCCGCGATTTTGCACTCCGGTCGGCGAACGGAGAGGGCGGCAGGGGAGACGGCAGGTCATACACGGTCGGCCGCCCCTCACGGTGGTGTTTCCGACCCCTCGAGGCGGCCGTTTTCGGTCGGAAGAGGACGGGGCGCGAACCCCATGCGGAGATGATGTCCGATGCAGGGGCGGAATCGGGGACGCGCGGTGTCGGGGCGGTCGTCGGCGGAGGGGAATATATAGGGTATTGTCAGGTGTGAAAAACGGCGAAAAACAACTGTTGATAACTCCTTTTTACGGGTGTTGATAACTTTTTAAGTATGTGTTTGTCAGTGGTTTGAGTAGTTGACTGGCGAGGTGGATAACCTCTCGGCGGTGGCTTCCGCAGCGGCATGGACGGGCGGCCGCTGTGGTGGGGTGCGGGCTGACGGTGAAGGGGTGATTGGAGGTGTAGCCGTGGGGGTGTCGGCAGGGCGGTGTGCAATGGGGTGTGGAGCGTCGGCGGCGGACAGGAGGGGCGAGGGTGGGGCGGAAGGTGTGCCGCAGGGCGGAGTAACAGATTGTTACCCCGAAATTACGATTTTATCCGAAAATTGTAAGTTGTGAATACACAGATATACAGTGACATACAAAACCGAGTGCCGAAAAACCGCGATTTCTGCTAACATTTTGTCATGCGTTTTGTCATTGGTCAAAAGTGCGGATTTTCGCCCTGCGCCGCCCAGCGTGCCGTCCCTTCCGACAGGGGGGGCGGAGGGGCAAAAAAAAGGGGCTTGCGCCCCTGTAATGTTTTTCAGAATACCTCTTGCAGAATCCTCACCGACTGCACGGCGCTGATGGCGTCGAGGTGGTAGCCGAAATAGACGAGCATGGCATTGAGGAAGTCGACGCGTTGCGTGCGGTTGAGACCGATTTCGGCCAGATAGCGCACATCGCACTGCATCATGTCGCGCAGAATCATGGCACACTCCTGATTCATGTAGCTGTTGTGGGGCGGTCGTGTGGGGGTGTAGAGACCCTCGCGGATATCGAACCACGCGCCGGCCGTATATTCGTTGCCGGGGCAGAAGCCCAGCAGACGGCTCAGGTTGGCCAGAAACCACAGATGGAAATTGGCCACCCCCTCGTTCATGGCGTCGAGTGCCTCGACCGAGTGCCACACAAATTCGAAGAGTGCCTCGTTGGGGTCGCTCTCCCTGACCAGACGGTAGAGTACCTCGGCCATGAAGAGTGCCATGGTCGACTTGCGGACGTCGAACGGCAGGCTCTGGAGCGTGAATCCCGTGCGGATTTCCTTGAAGCGGTGCATCTGCTGGCGCGACGACTCCAGCCCCTCGAACTCCACGGGAAACATCGGCTGGAAGAGTGCCTGCTTCGAGCCGCGTCCCGAGCGGCTGCGCACCCCCTGCACCATGTAGCTGCGGCGGCCGCCCACGTCGGTGAGCAGGTAGACCACCATCGACGAGTCGCCGTACTTGAGGGTGTGGAGGACGATGCCGCGCCCCTTATAACTCTTCAACGCCATCTTTCACCAGGTGTAACAGTCGCCACTCGTCGCGTGCGCGCACCGCCTCGCGGCGGAGTCCGAAGCGCGAGGCCGAGGCCTCGAGCGGTGCGATGTCCTCCTCGAAGAAGCCGCTCAGCAGCAGGTCGCCGCCGCGGTTCAGCACCCGGGCGTAGACCTCCATGGCCGCCAGATGGACATTGCGGTGGATATTGGCCACCACAAAGTCGTAGTGGCGGTCGGCGATGCGTTCGGTGCTGCCCAGCAGAGGGGTGATGCGTCCCTCCATGCCGTTGGCGGCGATGTTCTCGCGGCAGTTGTCGTCCGACCAGGGGTCGATGTCCACGGCGTCCATGTGGCGGGCGCCGCACCTGACGGCCACCAGCGAGAGGACTCCCGTGCCGCTGCCCATGTCGAGACCCTCCTTGTCGGTGAGCGGCATGTCGAGCAGCTCGCGCGACATGAGCCATGTGGTGGCGTGCTGTCCCGACCCGAAGGCCTGACGCGGACGCACCACCACCTCGGTCATGCCCTCGGGGGCGGGGTCGTGGAACGGCGCACGAATCACCAGACGGTCGTCGACCACCGTCATCGGGAAATCCTTCTCCCACTCCTCGTTCCAGTTGCGGTCGGCAATCACGCGGAGGCTGCCCGTCACGCCATAGAGCGCCAGCAGTGCCTCCACCGCCTCGCGCCACGCGGGATATTGGTCTTCGGGGATATAGGCCTTCAGTGCGTCGGCCTCGTCGGTGAAACTCTCAAACGGAAAATCGGATAATTCGGCGGTGAGTATCTCCTGCAAGGTGGAGTCCGCGGTGGGTATCGTCAGCTCGATATAATTCATATTATGTAAAATTTTCGTACCTTCGTGGGCCACAAAGTTAGCTATAATTTGATGAAAACAGAGCCTGCAACCACAGAAACTCTCGCCGCCTGGAAGGAGCTGGGTCTCAAATACCGCACCTACCTCAAGCTCGAGAAACGCCTTTCGGCCAACACCGTCATCTCCTACATGCGCGATATCCGCCAGTTTGCGCTCTACGTCCTGCGCAGGGAGGCCTGCCGTCCCACGGAGGTCACACGCGAGGGCGTGGAGCAGTATATGGCCCACCTCTACGAGTGCGGCGCCGAGAAAACCTCGCAGGCGCGTGCGCTGAGCGGTGTGCGCTCGTTCTTCAACTATCTGCTCCTCGAGGGGCTGATTGACGAGTCGCCGGCCGAATTTGTACCCACCCCCAAGGCCGGACGGCAGCTGCCCGATGTGCTGACGCTCGACGAAATCGACCGCATCATGGCCGCCATCGACTGCTCGACGGCCAAGGGTCTGCGCGACAGTGCCATGCTCGAGGTGTTGTATTCGTGTGGGGTGCGTGTGTCGGAGCTGCTCGCCCTGCGCATGTCCGACCTCTTCTTCGGCGAGGGCTATATCCGTGTCATCGGCAAGGGCGACAAGCAGCGCATCGTGCCGGTGAGTGCCGTGGCGCGCGAGAAGATCTACCGCTGGCTCGACGTGCGCAAGACCATGCTCAAGGCCAACATCAACGAGGAGTGTCTTTTTCTCAACAACCGCGGCAAGTCCCTCACCCGGGTGATGGTCTTCACCATCATACGGCAGGCCGCCGCGCGTGCCGGCATTGCGAAATCCATCAGCCCCCACACCTTCCGCCACTCGTTTGCCACCCACCTGCTCAACGGCGGCGCCAGCATACGACAGGTGCAGGAGATGCTCGGCCACGAGAGCATCATCACCACCGAAATCTACACCCACCTCGACCGCGAACATCTGCGCGAGACCCTCGAAAAACACCTGCCGGTCTGATGTCGTGTGCGGAGGGTCGGAACCGAGGAATGAAAATGCAAAAAAAGGGGTGTTGATAACTTTTCCCGTGGGGTGTTGATAACTTCACAGATATCTATGTGTAAGTGTGTTGCCGTTTGTTGACAGCCGTGCGAAGAGTAAATTTTTGGGGTGAGCCGCGACAGTGGATATTGGAGCGGAAAGTGCTGCTCTATAACAATAGTTATTGTTAAATTTCACTATCTTCTCTCCGCTTCTTCCCGTCATCTGCCCGAAGGTTGGTGACGGCGGTCGGGGGAGGGGGGGGAACGTCCCGAAAAGTGTATAAAAAAACGAATAGACCTTCGCGGTCTATTCGTTTTTTTGTGCTTCCTTGCGGCGGCGTTTGCGCCGTTCGATGTGGTCGATAATCATCAGACGGAAGGCTTCGCGCCGTGCCTTGAGGTTGAGTTTCCAGCCCTCCCATTGGGTGTAGCGTTCGCGCTTCTCGGGATAGATGTCGGTGATGGTGAGCAGGATACCCGTCTCCTCCACATCGCCGAAATCGGGGTTCGACACCGTGTCGAAAACCTTCATCGTGGGCGAGAGATTCATGTAGGCATTGATCAGCGGCGGAATGTTCTCGTTGAACTCGCGGATTTTCTGTATCAGTATGCGGTAGTTCTCCTTGTAGTTGTCGCCCGTGAAGAGCTGCTCGTAGTAGGGGGCGTCGAGGTCGAGCTGCAGGGGGTGGATACCCTCCACCAGCCGCTCGCGGTCGGGGAAGTAGCGGCGCAGGAACCAGATCAGCGCGTTGCGCGCCACGGCCTTGTAGGAGGTATACATGGTCACCTTGCCGAAGAGGTATTTGACCGAGGGGTTGAGTACGATGAGTGCGCCCAGACCGTCCCACAGGTTGTCGAGGGCGTAGATGCTCTTGCTGTTGCCGCGCGCCTGATAGGAGGGCTGCACGAACGAACGTCCCAGCTCGATGGTGTGGGGCAGATATTTCTTGCGGAACTTGTCGCTGAAACGGAAGTAGTGTTCGGTGGAGAGGTGGCGCGGATACTCCGAGGTGCAGACGATGAAGCGGTAGCCGCCGACGATTTCCCGGGCGTCGGGGTCCCACACGATGAGCTGGTAGTAGCCGTCGCCGGCCATGTCCTCCTCGTCGATGTCGAGTTCGAGGCCCGTGCCGCCGCCCGCACCGCGGAAAGCCTCCTCTCTCAGACGGCCGATTTCGCGCATCAGCGAGGGACACTCCTGTGCCGCGAACACATAGATTTCGTTGCCTGCCTTGTTGGTGTCGCGCACCTTGCGCTCCGGGGTCAGCTCGGCGAGCAGCAGTGACTTCTCCACGGCAGGGATTATGGGTTTCATTTCCTGTTGCATGATTGCAAAAATACCAAAATTAGCAGATTTTTGTAACTGTCAAACGAGATTTTTTTCCAAATCGTATGTGCGACGTCTCACCTCCTCGACCTGTTCGCGCAGCGAGGGGAGGTGTTGCAGGTCGGCGATGGCAATCGGACGGCCTACGATGATGCGGAAGTGGCGTCCCTTCTGGCGGAGCATTTCGTCGGGCAGCCACACCATTTCGAGGTTGAATTTCATGCCCAGCCACTTGCGCAGCCGCGAGATGCGGTAGAAGAATTCCGACAGCCGACCCTCGACGAACACCGGCACGATGACCCGCTGAGTGGTGTAGGCCTTCTTCAGGAAGCTGACCTTCCACTCGGTGTCCTGCACCCGGCCGTCGATTTTACGCGAGCAGAGTCCCGCCGGAAAGGTGAGTATGGGGCGGTCGCCGTAGAACTCCTCGTCGAATTTCTGCACATAGCCCGTGGTCTGGTTGCCGTGTTTGTTGACCGGAATCCACAGCGGACTGAGCGGTTTGATGTTCATCAGCAGGTCGTTGACCACCACCCTCACGTCGCCGAAGTGTTCCATGAGTTTGTCGGCCAGCATCATGCCGTCCATGCCGCCGAAGGGGTGGTTGGCCACAAACAGATAGCGGCCGTCGCGCGGCAGCTCCTCGATGCCGTGAATCGAGTAGCTCACGCCCCACTCCCTGAAGCAGGCGCGAATGAACTCCTGCGGCGGCAGCGAGCTGTAATTGTCGAGAATGTGGTTGATGACGTCTTCGTGGACGGTCCTGCGCAGCCAGTTGACGGCAAAACGCGGCACCCAGCGTGACAAATTCGGAGCCTTGGATTTCAATACGGCTTCGAGATTTATTTGAGGCATACGCTTTTAATCAAAATTATATCGACAAATATAAGGTTTATTTTTTGAAATTTCGCTAACTTTACACCCAAATACACTTTTGTACGCTATATTATGTCAGAATATCATACCCCCGTACTCCTCGAGGAGTCGGTTTCGCTGCTTGAAATCTCACCCGACGGCACCTATGCCGACCTCACCTTTGGTGGCGGCGGCCACAGCCGTCATATCCTCTCGAAGCTGGGCGACGGAGGCCGTCTCTACTCCTTCGATCAGGACCGGGACACCCGTGCCAATATACCCGACGACCCCCATTTCCACTTCGTGGAGAGCAATTTCCGCTTTCTGCGCGGTGCGCTGCGCTACCGCGGTGTGACGGCCGTCGACGGCATTCTGGCCGATTTGGGTGTGTCGTCGCACCACTTCGACGCCACCGAGCGCGGCTTCTCGTTCCGCGGCGAGGCACCTCTGGACATGCGCATGAACCAGCGCGGACGTCTTTCGGCACGCGAGGTGGTCAACGACTATCCGGCCGAGGAGCTGACCCGCATTTTGGGCGACTGGGGCGAAATCGACACCCCGTGGAAGGTGGCCAACTGCATCGTGCGTGCGCGTGAGGCCGCACCCATCGAGACCACCGCACAGCTGGTCGAGGCCGTCAAGCCCGCCACCCCCAGGAAAGACGAGTCGAAATTCCTCACCAAACTCTTCCAGGCGCTGCGCATCGAGGTCAACGGCGAGATGGAGGCACTGAAGATGGCCCTCGAACAGAGCCTCAAGGTGCTGAAGCCCGGCGGACGGCTGGTGGTCATTTCGTACCATTCGCTGGAGGACCGTCTGGTCAAGAATTTCATGAAGAGCGGCAACTTCAGCGGTCGGGTCGAGAAGGACTTCTACGGCCGCGCCCTCGCCCCCTTCAAAATCATCACCCGCAAGGCCGTGACCCCTTCGCCCGAGGAGCTGGAGCGCAATTCGCGCTCGCGCTCGGCCAAGCTGCGTGCGGCCGTGAAACTCTGAGTGCTGCGACCCCTGCCTCTTCTCCTGTCCGTCAGCCTGCCGATGTGGCGGCTGCCGACGGTGCGGTGTGGAGGGGCGGTTGCCGTTTTTTGTAGAATCCCCTTATCCGATTGGTAGAGAACGATGTATTCCGAGCAGGAGAATGAGATGTCGCGGGAGGAGTATGAACGCCGCGTGAGAGAGGAGGTCCGCCATGTGACGGTGGAGACCCCCTCCGGGGAGGAGTACCCTCCGGTGTCGCCCGACGGCGGCAGTGACGGTGTGCCGCCCCTCGACGACGAACCCTCCCACCGCGACCGCAGCTACGAGGACCTCGACCGCGAGGCCGAGGAGCTGGAACGCCGTGCGGCGGAGAGCGAGGAGGAGAGCGAGGAACGCCGTCGCCTGCGCCGTCGTGCCAGCACCCTGCGCCAGTTCCTTTCGGGAACGATTCTGGTGCGCAAGGACGTGTCGAAATACTACCCCTACATGCTCTCCATTGCGGCCATGTTCTTCGTGAGCATCATCGTCATCTTCTGGTCGCTGCATCTCGATATCCGCTACTCGAGGGTCGAGAGCGAGGCCAAGCGTCTGCGCGAACGCTCCATACGTCTCGAGGAGCTGCGCTTCCGCCGCACCACCCATTCGGCCATTCTGCAACGGCTCAAGGAGCGCGGCATAGAATTGTGTGAACCCCTCGCGCCGAGCGAGACCATCGAGGATTGAGACCATGAAGAAGGAACGTTCGAAAATCAAGAGCAGCATTCTGCTGCGTGTCAGATTCATCTACTTCATGTTCATGGTGCTGGCCTCGGTCATACTCCTGCGTCTGATTTGGATTCAGTTTCTGAGCCACGAGACCGACTACAACGCCCGACGGCTCTCCACGCGCATCTTCACCGAGGTGAAGGTGCCTGCCCAGCGCGGCTCGATACTCTCGCGCGACGGTGAGCCGCTGGCCATCTCCATCTTCCGCCATCAGGCCTATTTCGACTTTGCGGCCGAGGGTCTCGACTCGCTCAACCGTTTCCACGAGCAGAGCGACTCGCTGGCCAAGCTGCTCTCGTCGTTCTTCAAGGACAGGAGCGCGGCCGAATACCGCCGTTTCTTCCGCCGCGAACACGCGCGCCGCTACCGTCTGGTGCGTCCGCGCGACACGGTGGTGCTGCGCAGCGACGGGTGGTTCTCGCGCTGGCTCGACCGCATGCGCGGCGAGGAGTTCGTGCGCAAACGCATCTACGACACCCTGCGCGACCACACCCCCGTGCCGATTTTCCCGCGTGAGGTCGACTTTGCGGAGTGGGACGTGCTGCGCCGCTATCCGCTGCTCAACTGGAACATGGGCATGGTCTACAACCTGCGTCAGAGCGACAAGCGCATCTATCCGCAGGGCGGACTGGCGCGCCGCGTCATCGGCGATATGGCCGACACGGTGCGCGACAAGCGCGGCCACGGTATCGAGGAGAGCCACCGCCGCGAGCTGGCCGGCCGCGACGGCCGAATCATACGCCAGCGCATAGCACGCGGCTCGACGGTGCGTCTGCCCGGCGGCCACAACATCGAGGCCCGGAACGGCTACGACATCGTCACCACCATCGACGTGGAGTTGCAGGACGTGGCCGACAAGGCACTGCGCCGACAGCTCGAACGCCACAACGCCAAGTGGGGTACCACCATCGTCATGGACACCCGCACGGGCGAGATTCTGGCCATGGCCAACCTCGGCCGTCAGGCCGACGGCACCATTGCCGAGACCGAGAACTACGCACTGGGACGCTCCATGGAGCCGGGTTCGACCTTCAAGCTGGCGTCGATGCTCCTGCTGCTCGACGATGCCGACATGTCGCCCGACACGGAGTACGATGCGGGCAACGGCGACCCCGTGAAGGTGGGTCCCGTGCGCGGGGTGAGGGACTCCCACCGCGGCGACAAGGTCATCGCCTTCGAGCGTGCGGTGGCCGCCTCGTCGAACGTCTACTTCGCGCGCGCCATCTGGGACCGCTACGGCATCACGGGGCGCAAGAAGGATTACAGCGACTTCCTGCGCGACAACCTGCGTCTGAGCGAGACCGTGGGTCTGGAGTACCTCGGCGAGCGCAAGCCCTACATCACCGACGACTGGAAGGTCCCCGACCCGGGGGTCATGCTGGTGAAGATGTCGTACGGCTACCGTGTGAAGCTCGCGCCGATACAGATACTCACCTTCTACAACGCCATCGCCAACAACGGACGCATGATTTCGCCCATACTCATCAAGGAGTACCGCCACGAGGGGCGTGTGGTCGAGGAGTTCGAGAGCCGTGTGCTGCGCGGCTCCATCTGTTCGCGCAGCACGCTGCGCGAGGTGCGCCACGCCCTCGAGAAGGTCTGTACCGAAGGCACCGCGCGCCAGTTCTTCGGCGACACCACCCGTCTGAAGGTGGCCGCCAAGACCGGTACGGCACAGGTGACCAGCTATGCGCAGGGCGACCGCCACTATCTGGGTTCGATGGTGGCCTTCTTCCCGGCCGAGAATCCGCGCTACACGGTGCTGACCAGCATCGAGACGCGTTTCCAGCCCGGCAAGGCCTACTACGGTACGGGACTTGCGGGTCCGGTGGTCAAGCGCATGGTCGACTACATCTTCAACCGCAGCCACGACTCCACCGAGACCCTCGAACGCGAGATGCTCCACTATCCCACCCACATCAAGGGCGGCGACATCTCGCAGGTGCGCGAGGTGGCCGATGCCTTTTCGCCGCGGGTCGACTACGACGAGCGCAAGGGCTGGGGAAGGGTGGCGGTGGACACCCTCTCGCGGGTGAAAATCAGGTCGCTGGACAACAACCGTACGGTCCCCGACGTTGTAGGCATGGGACTCAAGGACGCACTCTTCCTGCTGGAGAGCCGCGGTCTGAGGGTGCGCTTCTCGGGCAAGGGTACCGTCCGTCAACAGAATATTAAGGCCGGAACCGCCGTCAGGACGGGTTCGGTGATAGAGATAACACTTAGATAAGATGAAAAAACTCGCATTACTCCTCGAAAAAAGCGGAGTGAAATCAGTAATCGGAGCTGCCGATGTGGAGATTGAGAATCTCACCTACGACTCCCGTACCGTCGGCCGAGGTTCGTGCTTCTTTGCCGTGAAGGGTACACAATGCGACGGACACCGTTTTGTGGCTTCGGCCATCGAGAAGGGTGCCGCAGCCGTGGTTTGCGAATATCTGCCCGACAATATCGCCACCGAAGGGGTCACCTTCGTGGTGGTCGACGACACGTCGGCCTGCATGGCGCAGTTTGCGTCGGCCTTCTACGACGACCCCAGCCGCCGGCTGAAGCTGGTGGGCATCACCGGCACCAACGGAAAAACCACCACCGTGACCCTGCTCTACGACCTGGTGCGTGCGCTGGGTCACAAGGCCGGACTCATCTCCACGGTGGTCTACCGCATCGACGAGCGCACACTGCCCTCGACCCACACCACCCCCGATGTCATACGTCTCAACGCCATGATGCGCGAGATGGTCGACTGCGGCTGCGAATACTGCTTCATGGAGTGTTCGTCGCACGCCATCGTGCAGGAGCGCACCGCCGGACTCCATTTCGCCGGCGGCATCTTCTCCAACATCACCCATGACCACCTCGACTACCACAAGACCTTTGCGAACTATATCCGCGCCAAGAAGATGTTCTTCGACGCCCTGCCGCGCGAGGCGTGGGCGCTCACGAACCTCGACGACCGCAACGGCGGGGTGATGGTGCAGAACTGCCGCGCCGCGGTGCATACCTACTCGCTGCGCTCGATGGCCGACTTCCGCTGCCGCATCGTCGAGCAGCACCCCGACGGCATGCTGCTGCGTATGGGCGGCGACGAGGTGTGGGTGCATCTGCTGGGACGTTTCAACGCCTATAACCTGCTGGCCGTGGGTGCGGCCGCCCTGCTGCTGGGCTTCGACCGCGGCGAGGTGCTGCGCGCGCTCAGCACGCTCCGTCCCGTGAGCGGACGTTTCGAGGTCATACGCGCCAACGACGGCACGGTGGCGGTGGTCGACTATGCCCACACCCCCGACGCGCTGGAGAAAATCCTCCAGAGCATCGGCGAGTTCCGCCGCGAGGGGCAGCAGCTCATCGTGGTGTGCGGCTGCGGCGGCGACCGCGACCGCACCAAGCGTCCCGAGATGGCGCAGATTGCCGTCAAATATGCCTCGACGGCCATCTTCACCTCCGACAATCCGCGCCACGAGTCGCCCGAGGCCATTCTCGACGACATGACCGCAGGACTCGATGCCGGCGTGCGCTACCTGCGCATCACCGACCGCGAGGAGGCCATACGCACCGCCAATCTGCTGGCTGCGCCGGGCGATATCCTGCTCATCGCCGGAAAGGGACACGAGGACTATCAGATTATCGGCGACGAGAAAATCCACTTCGACGACCGCGAGAAGGTGGCCGCGGTGTTTGCCCAAATGAGAAAATAAATTCAATACATAACTTCAAAAGATGTTCTATCACTTATTCAAGTATCTGGACGAGGCCTACAACCTTCCCGGCTCGGGAATGTTCCAATACATATCGTTCCGTGCCGCAATGGCCATCATTCTCTCGCTGCTGATTGCCATCGTCTTCGGACGGCGCATCATCGACTTCCTGCGCAGCCGTCAGATTGGCGAGGATATCCGCAACCTCGGCCTTCAGGGGCAGCTCGAGAAGAAAGGCACCCCCACGATGGGCGGTCTGATTATCCTCATCGCCATTCTGGTGCCCACGCTGCTCTTCGCGCCGCTCGACAATGTCTACACCTGGCTCATGGTCATCTCGACCCTGTGGCTGGGCTTCATCGGCGGTCTCGACGACTACATCAAGGTCTTCCGCCACAACAAGGAGGGTCTCAAGGGACGCTTCAAGATTGTGGGTCAGGTGGGTCTGGGCATCATCGTCGGTACCACCATGTGGCTCTCGCCCGACATTGCCATTCGCGAGAAAAGCTCGCAGCCCGTCACCACGGTGACCATCGAGCAGGACGGCACACAGGTCTACAACGTGCAGCAGAAGGTGGTGCTGGGCTCCGAGCCGGTGAAGACCACCAAGACCACCATTCCCTTCATCAAGGACAACGAGTTCGACTACGGCTGGCTCACGGGCGGCCACGAGACCCTCACCTGGCTGCTCTATGTGCTGGTGGCCATCTTCGTGGTGACGGCCGTCTCCAACGGCGCCAACCTCACCGACGGACTCGACGGTCTGGTGACGGGTGTGTCGGTGCCGATTATCATCGTGCTGGGTGTGCTGGCCTATCTGTCGGGCCACATCGTCTATGCCGACTACCTCAATATCATGTATATCCCCTCGAGCGGCGAGCTGGTGGTCTTCGCCGCGGCGATGGCCGGTGCGCTGGTGGGCTTCCTGTGGTACAACTCCTTCCCGGCGCAGATTTTCATGGGCGACACCGGTTCGCTTTCGATCGGCGGCATCATCGCCGTCTTTGCCCTCTGTATCCGCAAGGAGCTGCTGCTGCCCCTCCTGTGCGGCATCTTCCTGGTGGAGAGCGGCTCGGTGATGATTCAGGTGGCCTACTTCAAGTACACCAAACGCAAATACGGTGAGGGTCGGCGCATCTTCCTCATGTCGCCCATTCACCACCACTTCCAGAAGAAGGGAATCTTCGAGACCAAAATCGTCCTCCGCTTCTGGGTCATCTCGCTGCTGCTGGCGGCGATTACGATGATAACGCTCAAAATCCGATAACAAAAATGAAAAAAATCGTTGTTCTGGGTGGCGGTATCAGCGGCTACGGCTCCGCCATACTCGCCAAGAAAAAGGGTTTCGATGTCTTTCTGTCCGACATGGGTAAGATTGCCGACCGTTACAAGTCGCGTCTCGATGAGTGGGAGGTCCCCTATGAGGAGGGCCACCACACCGAGGAGCGTATCCTGGCGGCCGACGAGGTGGTCAAGTCGCCCGGCATACCCGAAAAGGCACCTATCGTGAAGAAAATCAGAGAGCGGGGTATTCCCGTCATCTCGGAGATGGAGCTGGCGTTCCGCTATCTGGACAAGGCGCGCACCGTCTGCATCACCGGCTCCAACGGCAAGACCACGACCACGTCGATTATCTACCGCATCATGAAGGACGCGGGCATGAACGTGGCTCTGGGCGGCAACATCGGCGAGAGCTTCGCCTACTCGGTGGCCACGGGCGACTACGACTGGTATGTGCTGGAGCTGAGTTCGTTTCAGTTGGACGGCATGTATAAGTTCCGCGCCAACATCGCCGTGCTGATGAACATCACGCCCGACCATCTCGACCGCTACGACTACTGTTTCCAAAACTATGTCGACTCGAAGATGCGCATCACGCAGAACCAGAAGTCCAACGACATGTTCATCTATTCGGGCGACGACGAGGTCATCGCCCGCGAGATTCCGCGCTACGACCTGCGTTCGCGCCAGCTGCCCTTCGCCGCCAAAACGGCCATAGCGGCTTCGGCGGGCGACGCCTTCCTCTGCGACGGCGAATTCACGGCTTCGGTCGGCGGTCGGTCGGTCACCATCGACATGTCGCGCATGCAGATTCACGGCCTCCACAACGCCTACAACGCCATGGCGGCTGCGCTGGTCACCCTCTCGGCAGGTGTCGACCCCCGAGAGGTGGAGCGTTCGCTCTATGCCTTTGCCCCCGTGGAGCACCGTCTCGAACCCGTGGTGGAGCGCGACGGCGTGCTGTGGATCAACGACTCGAAGGCCACCAACGTCGATTCGGTGTGGTATGCCCTCGAGAGCATGACCCGTCCGCTGGTGTGGATTGCCGGCGGCACCGACAAGGGCAACGACTACACTCCCCTCAAGGAGTTCGCCCGTCGGAAGGTGCACACGCTGGTGTGCATGGGACTCGACAACGCCAAGCTCCTGCGCGAGTTTGAGGGCGTGGTTCCCGAGGTGGTGGCCTTCGACAACTTCGAGGAGGCGATGCGTGCGGCCAAGGCGTCGGCCAAGCAGGGTGACGTGGTGCTGTTGTCGCCGGCGTGCGCCAGCTTCGACCTGTTCACCTGCTACGAAAACCGCGGCGAACGCTTCAAGGAGTGGGTGAAGCAGAACGCCTGACAGATTGACAACATTCCGCTAATTTTTTAAATTCAGAGCCTATGGAGGCGTGGGAGGAGAACGATTATACCCCCGATTTCGAGAAACGAAGGGCCGAGTCGGCCGCTGCCGACCGCCGCGAGGAAGCGCAGCAGCCGACCCCCGATGACCTGACGGCCGACGAAGCCGCCAACGCATCAGCCGCCAACGCAACGGCCGGTGCGGCTGACGCGTCGGCCGCGGCAACGGAAGAGGAACGGCCGCGGCGCAAGATATTCGCCGGCGACAGGGTGTTGTGGATTATCATCGCCACACTGGCCATCATCTCGGTGCTGGTGGTCTACTCCTCCACCGCCAAGATGGCCTACGGTTCGAACGTGCGCACCACCACGGAGTTCCTCCGCCAGCAGATTTTCCTGCTGGTGATGAGCTTCGGCGTGCTGCTCCTGGCGCTCAACATCAACAGCCGCGTCTACAACCGCTACGCCGGCATCTTCTTCTACGCCTCGCTGGCCCTCACGCTGGCCACCCACTTTGTGGGTGTGTCGACCAACAGTGCCGCGCGCTGGGTCTCCATCATGGGTTTCCAGTTCCAGCCGTCGGAGATGCTGAAGGTGGCCACCGTGATTTTCATGGCACGGCAGCTCTCGTGCCGCCAGTCGAAAATCAACAAGCTGAAGATAGTCCCCACGCTCAAAATCTGGCGCTGGTCGGAACCGCGCAACCGCCGGACGTGGGAGGAGGGAACCAAACCCGTGCTGCTGCCCGTGGTGACGGCCGCCGCGTTCATCTTTCCGTCCCACACCTCGTCGGCGCTGCTGGTGCTGATTGTGGCGTGGGTGATGATGCTCATCGCGCGCGTGAAGCTCTCCGAGCTGCTCAAGCTGGTGGGACTGGCCGCACTGGGCGGACTGATGCTCTACACCCTCAATCTGGGACGAAGCGAGACGGCCGAGGGTCGTGTGGCCACCTGGATCAACCTGTGGACCACCTCCCAGACCGAGAAACCCATTCAGCACCTCTCCGACACCGAACGCTCGATGATTGCCATTCACAACGGCGGCATTCTGGGTGAGGGCGCCGGACAGAGTACCATTCGCGCCGAAATGACCCACCCCGAGAGCGACTACGCCTTCGCCTTCTTCGTCGAGGAGTACGGACTGGTGTTCGCCACGGTGCTGATGGTGCTCTACCTGTGGATATTCTTCCGTGCGAGGGAGATTTTCGAGGAGTGCGGCACGGCCTTCCCGGGGCTGCTGGTGCTGGGTCTGGCGGTGATGATTACCATTCAGGCGCTGCTCCACATCATGGTGACGGTCAACATCTCGCCCGAGACGGGACAGCCCCTGCCCATCATCTCGCGCGGCGGCTCGTCGATGGTCTTCACCGCGCTGGCGCTGGGCATCATTCTCAGCGTGAGCCGCCAGAACTCCGAGGGGTCGCACGACAAACCCAAGGGCGAGAGCATCTACGGCAGGTAGACGGCCGCAAAAGTGACGATTAATCAACGCAAAAATCATTTATATCCGATGGAAGACATACGATTGGACAAATATCTGTGGGCGGTGCGCATCTTCAAGACCCGAAGCGATGCGGCCGACGCCATACGCAACAACAAGGTGACGGTCAACGATGCCTATGCCAAGCCCTCGCGCGAGGTGAAAATCGGCGACCGCATAGCGGTGCGCAAGATGCAGGTGACCTACTCCTACAAGGTGGTCGACCTGGTGTCAAGCCGCCAGCCGGCCAAGAACGTACCGCAGTTCTGTCTCAACATCACGCCGCAGGAGGAGCTGGACAAGCTCAACGTGCCGCGCGAGACCATCTTCGTGATGCGCGACCGCGGTACGGGACGCCCCACCAAGAAGGAGCGGCGCGAACTCGACTCGCTGATGGACAACATCTGCTACGAGGAGGAGGATTTCTAACCCCTCGGTGAAGACCCTCCGCCCCGAAAAGGCGGACGCGACGGAATGTCACCCCGACATGGCCGCCGCGTCCGCTTTTTTTTGTGCGTGGCGGTGCCGCCCGAGAGGGCGAGCGGTGGTGGAAGAGGTGCGGAGTATGGCGGCAGAAGTGGGGACGGAGAGGGTGCGCCGAGCGGCGGAGAGGGTGTGTGCGGCGGTGACGCATTGCGGCGCAATGATGCCGCTGACGGACATTCGGCCGCGGGGGAGGGGGTGCGGGAACAGATTTTGAGGAGGGAAACGTGTAGCAAACAACTTAAAACACTTACGCTATGACCTTCAAGAGACTATTCACTTTGGCGGCCGCGCTCCTTGCTGTGATGCTGGTCGCGTGTGAGAAGGAGCCGTCGACATCGGGACTCTACAACGACTATCTGGTCTACACCGACTACGACTCCTCGCAGGATTTCAGCCGCTTCACCACCTTCTTCATTCCCGACAGCATTCTGGTCATCGGCAGCCGCGACAAGGCCGAATACTGGAACGATGAACACTCGCGCGAGATTGTGGCCGAGGTGGCCGCACAGCTCACCCAAAGGGGCTACACCGCCACCACCGACAAGTCGGCGGCCGATGTGGGTATGCAGTTGAGCTACGTTCGGCGGGTGACCTACTTCGCCGGCTGCAACCTTCCCTACTGGTGGTGGGAATATCCTTTCTACTGGGTGCCGGGCTACTGGGGCGACTGGTTCGGGTGGTACTACCCCTATGAGGTCAACTACGGCTATGCGGCCGGCTCGCTGCTGGTCGAGATGCTCGACCTCGAGACTCCGTCGCCCAAGAGCGACGAGCCGCGTCTGACGGTGGTGTGGGACTGCTTCATCGGCGGTCTGCTCTCCGATTCGGAGCGACTCGACACCCGACGCGCACTCGAAGGCATCGGGCAGGCTTTCGAACAGTCACCCTATCTTTCCAAATCGTCAAAATAATACTTTCGCCATGAAAACAATCCGATACTTCGCCGCCGCAGTGCTGGGTGCCGTGATGCTCTTCGCGGCCGACGAATCGAAGGCACAGCTCTTCCCCGATTCTTTCGTCAATATCGACTGGCAGGTCAACGTGCCGCTCTCGACCTCGTTTGCCGACCCGGCCTCGGGCTGGGGCATGAATTTCGAGGGTGGCTACTTCCTCACCCCTCATGTGTCGCTGGGCGGCTTCATCGCCTTCCACACCAATCTCGAATCGGTGCCGCGCCAGACCCTCTCGCTGCCCGGCGGCGGTGCGATGACCACCTCGCAGGACCACAGTGTCTTCCAGCTGCCCTTCGGTGTGGCCGGCCGCTACACTTGGCTCAAGGAGTCGACCTTCCAACCCTATGTGTCGATGAAGATGGGTCCCCAGTTCGCACGCATCTCGTCGTACTACTACCTTTTCAAGGAGTACGACAACACCTGGGGCTTCTACCTCTCGCCCGAGGTGGGCTGCACCATCTTCCCCTGCCCCGAGAACAGGGTGGGTATCCACCTCTCGCTCTATTACAGCTACGCCACCAATTCGGGCGGTGTGCTGACCTACAAGGTCGATGCGTTCAACAACTTCGGCATGCGTGTGGGTATTTCGTTCTGAAGACTGAGGATTACATATCGAAATAAAAACGTCGGACACTCCTTTCCTGTGTGAAGGTGTGTCCGACGTTTTGTGTGTCGTTATGCGGTGGCTCAGAACGAGAGTTCGAGCTGGTCGGTCTCGTGGTTGAACGTCACGCGGTGGTAGGGCGAGAGTCCGTAGCGGCGCACGGCCAGACGGTGTTCGCGCGTGGGGTAGCCCTTGTTCTTCTGCCAGCCGTACTGGGGATACTCCTCCGCCAGACGGAGCATGTACTCGTCGCGGTGGGTCTTGGCCAGCACCGAGGCGGCTGCTATGTCGGCATAGGTGGCGTCGCCCTTGATGCAGCAGTGGTAGGGCAGGTCGAGCGTGGTGCGGAAACGGTTGCCGTCGATGGCCAGAAACTGCGGCCGCGGGTCGAGCCGTGCCGCCGCGAGCGACATGCCCTCGAACGAGGCATTGAGAATGTTGATCTGGTCGATGCGTTCGGGCGAGACCGCCTCCACGGCCCAGGCCACGGCTTCGCGTTCGATGACGGCGCGCAGCTTGTTGCGGTTGCGCTCGCTCATCTGTTTCGAGTCGTTGAGCAGCGGGTCGTGGAAATCGGGCGGCAGGATAACCGCCGCGGCAAATACCGCTCCGGCCAGACAACCGCGTCCGGCTTCGTCGCATCCGGCCTCCGTGAGGTCGTATTGGTATTGGAGTGTTAGCATGCGGCAAAATTAGAAATAAAAAGCAGAGATTACCGCTTTTTTTGAGTAATTTTGTCACTTACATCATTTATCGGAGAAAGCATGAATTTCAGTATCGTGAGACAGACCCTCGGCCAGGCATTGGTCATGTTGGTGGTTTTTGCAGTCATGGCCGTGACGGCCGGAGCCGTGGGGGGCGAAACGCTGTCGGGCGACCTTCCGTACGGTATGGCCATGCCGTTGCCGGGGGTGCTGCTGCGTCAGGCGGAGGGACTTCTGCCCGTGGTGAGCCGTCTGGTGGCGTTGCTGCTCTTTGTGGCGGCCGGACTGGCCGTGGGACGCATGACCGTGCGCTACAACCTCTACTCGTCGCCCACCTTCATGGCCGTGTCGCTCTTTGCGATGGTGGCCTGCGGTCTGTCGGGCGGCGACGACCTGCTGCCCGAAATGGTGCTGACGGCACTCTTTGCCTTCTCGTGCAAGAACTTCTCCGGCTCGATTATCAACGGTTACAGCTTCGACGCCATCTTCTGCGGCGCGTTCTATCTGGGACTCATGCCGCTCTTCGATGCCGGCTGCGCCATACTACTGCCGCTCGTCCCCGTGGGGCTGCTGCTCTTCCGCCGCACCAGCCGCGAGGCCGTGGTGGCGCTGGTGGGCGTGCTGCTGCCGCTGATGACCTTCTCGTATGTCAACTGGGCGCTGTCGGGCGACTTCCGCGCGCCGATGTACTATATCCTGCGTCCGTTTGCCGACGGCGGGTTCTTCGCACTGATCGGGGAGCTGCCCCTGTGGCGTCTGGTGCTGGTCGGGAGCGTGCTTTCGGGGGGTGTGGTCGCCGCGTCGATTTTCGTGGCGAGCTTCTTCTCGATGAGCAACCGTGCGCGTCAGATTCTCATCTACCACATCGTCGCCGCACTGCTGGTGGTGGGCGGTCTGCTGCTGCCGGCCGCCTCCGACGCACAGACGGTGCTGCTGGCCGTCACCTCGTCGGTGCTGCTTCCCGTGCTGTTTGTCCGCCTGCGCTACTGGGTGGCCGCGGTGCTGTATGCGGTGTTGGCGATTTTGTCCTGTTGCAATATTTTATTGTAACGACATATATGGCCTACTCGGGGGTTGTAATGGGTTAATTTGCATGTAAAAAGCTGTTTTTGTGCCTTTGGGGATTTTTTGTTTAAATAAAATATTGTATATTTGAATTGTCTTATCGTATCGGTCACGACAAACACAACAAAATACAATACTATGAAACAAACTGAAACAACTTTCACCCATCAACCCGTCATCAACAAATATCTGGAAACCGTCAATACAGGCATTCACTCCCAGCTGCTCTCGCGCTATGCCATCGGTTATCTGGTGCGTGGTGTCAAGCGGGTCTACAACGGTGACAAGTGCCAGACGATTCGCAAGGGCGAAGTCTTCTATTTCGGGTTGGGGTATCATCATGTCGAGAACATTCCCGAGAACGGACAACCTTTCGAGCAGATTCTGTTCTTCTACACGCCGGAGGACATTCAGCGCATTCTGCTCCATCTCAATATCACTTACGGACTGAAAATCGCCGCCGATGACTCGACGGCTGCCGCTTCGGTATCCTATCTGGTCACCGAGGCCGGCGGTGCGTTGCGCAACTTCTTCCAGAACATCGTGAGCATGCGTGCCGATTCGGGCGCCGAGCGCGACCTGACGGAGGAGCAGCTCAAGATGACCGAACTCATCTATCTGATTCTCTCACAGGAGAATTCTCCCCTGCGCAGTGCCATTCTGAGCAATGTTGACACCGAGAAGAAGCACTTCGAACAGGTCATCTACGAGCATATTTTCCGCGACATCTCCATCGAGGAACTCTCGCGGCTGACCAACCGCTCGCTCACCTCGTTCAAGAAGGAGTTTCGCCGCCATTTCGAATTTCCGCCCCACAAGTGGTTTATCCGCCAGTGCCTCATGCACTCGCGCCTGCTGCTCATTTCCACTTCGAAATCCATCTCCGAAATCGGCAACGAATGCTCGTTCCCGAATACCTCTCATTTCATAAAATTATTCAAAAAGGCCTATGACCTTACGCCTGCCGCATACAGAAGCCGCCATTTGAAGTCCGAAGATGCGAAAAGCAGGGTGGGTAACATACAGATTAGTACGATTGTTTAGAAAGTTCGGGGAGAAGAGTGTTTTATTTTGAAAATAATTTAATAATAGCAGAAGGCTGCGCTCCGATTTTGATAAAAAAAATTCAAAATATATTTGTTTTTTCTAAATAATATTTTACCTTTGTAATACAAATCGTGGGTGAAAACCCACTCTCATTAACCTAACTAACCTAAACAAAGGGCTGACTTTGTGAAAACTCAGCCCTTTATCTTTTGAAATCAACTTACCTTTACGACAGATACAGAGGGTTTCTCCGCAGTGGGCGGAGGAACCCTTTTCAAAAAAATTATTTTCTTCCTCCGTTTTTAATTACAATATTAACAACTCTTTGAGAAGGTGAATTTTGGCTGCCGTGAGCGGATTATCCCTATTTTTATATAAAAATAGGGATAAAGTTCTGTGTGTGAGCGGCGGAAGGTAAAGAATTGTACCAAATGTCCGATTTTCTGTTTCGAACGGTCTTTCAATTCGGTACGAAAGGCGGTGAAGGGGTGTGAAAACTCAGGCAGGGAATTTTCGGACAATATCGTCACGGTGGCTTCCGTGACGGATTTTCGTTACAAAAGCATGAAAATGGGAGGGATAGCCCTTGCGGTTGTCGGAGGTGTCGGTAGGTGGTTGTCGGCCGAATCCGCCCCGAACGGGGAGGGCGGAAGATGCGGTCGCGCAAAAAAACAGGAGGTGTTTTTTCGCAGATTGGCGTTGGCGGAGGGCGGAACACTCTTCGAAATAGGAACAGGTGCGGAGGTCGGAGTCGGTGGGGTGTGGGGCGCGGTGGCAGCGGAAGCGGCGGCACGAAGGCCGCGCGTCCGTGGAGCGGTGGGGTGCATAAGCCGCGTGTTTATGGGGCGGCGCACAAAAAGAGGCGGCGGTCGGCGCGGTGGCAGCGGAAGATTGGGTGTCAAGTGGCGGCGGTCGGGTGTTGGCACACGAAGGCCGCGCGTTTATGGGGTGGCGGCGCACGAAAACAGGCGAGCGCAGGGCGGCGGCCAAAAGTGTTGCAAAAATCTTCGGCGGAGTGCGCAGTGATGGAACGCGATTTGATGCAGTGGCGTGAGGCTGTGGCACATGGCTCCGCAGGGGCGGTCGCGGTGTGGCCTGTCGGGGTGAGAATATTGGTAAAAAATGCCCTCCCGACCGAAAAACCGTAAGCGAAAAAGTGTCGGAAAATGACGGTTTGTTGCGATATTAATCCCTCGCGGACGAGTAAATGTCAATATTTTTTCCTATTTTTGCAGTAATTGGGAAAACTAAAATCAGATGCCAAAGTTTAACGACAGGGCCGAGATGCCCAAAAAACCAAGTTGGCTGAAAATCAGACTTCACCGCACCGAGGAGTATGCCCAGGTGCGCCACATCGTCGAGCGGCATGGTCTCCACACCATTTGCAGCAGCGGTCACTGCCCCAATCAAGCGGAATGCTGGAGCAAACGCACGGCGACATTCATGATTTTGGGCGACATCTGCACCCGCTGCTGCCGCTTCTGCGCCACGGCGACCGGACGTCCCCTGCCGCCCGATGACGACGAACCGCGCCGGGTGGCCGAGAGCATCTCGCTCATGGGTCTGAAATATGTCGTGCTGACCTCCGTCACGCGCGACGACCTGCCCGACGGCGGTGCGCACCACTGGGCGCGCACCGTGGAGGCCATACGCGAGCAATGTCCCGGTGTGGTCATCGAGCTGCTGATTCCCGATATGGACGCGCGTCCCGAACTGCTCGACATCGTGCTGGCCTCCCACCCCGACGTGATCGGCCACAACATCGAAACCGTCGAGCGGCTCACCCCCGAGGTGAGGTCGAGGGCCAAGTACCGCACCAGTCTTGCTACCCTGGAGTATCTCCACCGCCGCGGTGCCACCACCAAGAGCGGCATCATGGTGGGACTGGGCGAGAGCGACGACGAAGTGCTGGCCACCCTCCGCGACCTGCGTGAGGTGGGGGTGGGTATCGTCACCATCGGCCAATACCTGCGTCCCACACTCGAACACTATCCCGTGGCGGAGTACGTCACCCCCGAGAAGTTCGACCGCTACCGCGAAAAGAGTTTGGAGATGGGCTTCGGCTACTGCGCCAGCGCACCCATGGTGCGTTCGTCGTACCGCGCGGAGGAAGCCCTCGCAAAAATGAAAAATTTGTAGTCATGAAAGCTTTGTGTCGCCCCCTCGGCAAGATGGATTACAAGGAGTGCTGGCAACTCCAACAGTCACTGTTCGACCGGATGGTGGCCGCAAAGCAACATCATATCCCCGAAACCGAGGAGCAGGCCGCTTGTGCCGGTACGCTCCTGCTGGTGGAACATCCGCCCGTCTATACCCTGGGTAAAAGCGGCAAGATGTCCAACATGCTCATCACGGAGGAGCGTCTCCGTGGGTTGGGTGCTGCGTTTTACCACATCGACCGTGGCGGTGATGTCACCTTCCACGGGTGGGGGCAGCTGGTGGGTTACCCCATTCTCGACCTCGAAAAACTGGGCCTGGGACTCAAATCCTACATCTCCAAACTCGAAGAGGCGGTTATCCGCACCGTGGCTCACTACGGCATCGAAGGCTCCCGTATCGAAGGAGCTTCGGGTGTGTGGATACGCCATGAGGGCTGCGCTCCGTGCAAAATCTGCGCAATAGGAGTGCGCTCGTCACGTTATATTACCATGCACGGCTTCGCACTCAATGTGTCGACCGACCTGAGCTGGTTCCACAACATCAACCCCTGCGGATTTACCGACCGCGGGGTCACCTCCATCGAGCGCGAAACAGGACGCTCTGTCGATTTAGACGAGGTGATGGATTTGGTAGTGAAGTATTTAAGTGAAGAATTAGATGTTAAAATATATAAATAGTAAATCTTATGCCCATAGAAAAACGATGGGTAGTCAAGCCGCAGGGAGATCCCCAAACGGTGGCACACCTCGCCACCGAATTGAAGATCCCTTCAGTCCTGGCTAACCTACTGGTTCAAAGAGGCATAGATACCGTAGAGAAGACCAACAGGTTCTTTAACCCGAGCCTCGCCGACCTCCATGACCCGTTCCTGATGAAGGATATGGACATTGCGGTGGCGCGTGTCGAGAAGGCCGTCAGAGACAATGAGAAAATCATGGTCTATGGCGACTACGATGTCGACGGCTGTACGGCCGTGGCTTTGGTGTATAAGTTCCTCAGGCTCATCGGGCATAAAAACCTGATGTTCTACATCCCCGACCGATATACCGAAGGCTATGGCATATCGGTGAAAGGTATCGACCTGGCCGCCCACAAGGGCGTCGGGCTGATTATTGCTTTGGATTGTGGTATCAAGGCAATGGAGAAGGTAGCCTATGCCAAAAGTAAAGGAGTGGATTTCATAATCTGCGACCACCATCTGCCGGCTGACGAAATTCCGCAGGCGGTAGCTGTCCTCGACCCCAAAAGGGTCGACTGTTCCTACCCGTTCGACGAACTGTCGGGCTGCGGTGTGGGGTTCAAACTCGTGCAGGCCTATGCCATGACCCACGGCATACCCTCCGAGCCGGTGTTGGAGCTGCTCGACCTGCTGGTCGTCAGCATAGCGTCGGATATTGTGCCGCTGGTCGGCGAAAACCGCGTGCTGGCCTACTACGGCCTCAAGATTCTCAACAGCAAACCCTGCAACGGTCTGCTGTCGATTATCAAGATATGCGGCCTCGACAAGCACAACATCACCATCGACGACATCGTCTTCAAAATCGGACCGCGCATCAACGCCGCTGGACGCATGCGTATGGACGAGAACGACGAGAATGCCTCTCCCTCGGGCGGACATGCCGCCGTGGAGTTGCTCATCGAGGGCAACAAGCAGCAGGCCGCCGAGTTCGGCAACGTGATTGACGCCTACAACCAGGATCGCAAGTCGATAGACCGCACCGTGACGCAGGAGGCGCACGACTACATCGAGAGCAATCCCGAACTCAAGGCGCGGAAGAGTACCGTGGTCTACAACCCCAAGTGGATGAAGGGTATCGTGGGCATCGTGGCCTCACGACTCATCGAGACCTACTACCGTCCCACGGTGGTGCTGACCATGAGCAACGGATTTGTGACTGGCTCGGCACGTTCCGTGCCGGGATTCGACCTCTATCAGGCCGTGGAGTCCTGCTCCGACCTGCTGGAGAACTTCGGCGGACACATGTACGCCGCAGGTCTGACCATGCGACCCGAGAATGTGGTGGAGTTCACACGACGTTTCAACGACTTCGTGGAGGAACACATCGACCCCCAGATGCTCGTCCCCGAGGTGGAAATCGACAGCGAGCTGCTCTTCTCCGACGTGACACCGCGTTTCCGTGAGCATCTCAGCCGTTTCCAACCCTTCGGACCCGGAAACACTGCCCCCGTGTTCATGACACGCGGCGTGAGCAACCACGGCGATGCCAAACTTGTCGGTCTCGAACTTGAGCATCTGCGCATGAACCTCTTTCAGCGTCAGAAGCCCAACACCAAGATTCAGGCCATCGCCTTCCAGCAGCCTACCCACTACGAGTGGGTGCGCTCCGGACGACCGATTGACGTGTGCTATCAGATTGTCGAGAACCACTACCGCGGCATGGTGTCTACACAGCTGCGTATCAAGGATATAAAGCCGGTATCCGGCCGCTAATCCCCCTCCCTGACAACTAAACGGGAGTGCTGCCATAAGGTCGCACTCCCGTTTTTTTTGTTTTCCCCCTTTACCGTGCCGACCGACCGAAGCGTTGTAGCCCTGCGGAAGTAGAAGGGTCTGTGACCCTTGCGGTGTGTACGTACGCTGATATTCCGTGCCGACGGAGCAATTCGCGGTGACCTTGCGGAAGGGAAAGGGTCTGTGACCTTTGCGGTGTGTACGTACGCTGGTATGCCGTGCCGACAGAGCAAGGCGTTGTAACCTCGCGGTAGGAGAAGGGTCTGTGACCCCCCTGCTGTTGCTTTACTGTGTGTATGTACGCTGGTATGCCGTGCTGACCGACCGTATAGCGGTGACCTTGCGGAAGGAAAAGGGTCTGTGACCCCTCGTCGGGGGCGACAAATCCGCCCCCTTGCCGGGGGGCGCTCCCGGATTGAGCTTTAAGTTGACGGTGTGAGTTGCCGTGCTGACAGAGCGAAGCGTTGTACCTTTGCGGAAGGAAAAGGGTCTGTGACCCCGCTCCCGGATTGAGCTTTTAGTTGACGGTGTGAGTTTACGGTGTGTGCTTTGCGGAGAGGGGGGCTTTTTTTGCAAAAAAGCCTGCAAAATGTCGTTACCCTCCCCTCATTCATGCGAGCA
>JAHHQN010000015.1 GCA_020026375.1 Alistipes sp.
AATGGGGCAGACTGTAAATCTGCTGGCTTACGCCTTCGGTGGTTCGAATCCATCACTTCCCACTTAATAGAAACCGATTGGAGTTGCATGACTTTGTCTTGAGAATTTTAATTCGAAAGCAAGGATGAGGAACTCTGATACGGTGTATTTTTGCGGAAGTAGCTCAGTTGATAGAGCATTAGCCTTCCAAGCTAAGGGTCGCGAGTTTGAGCCTCGTCTTCCGCTCGAAAGCAGTAGTAGCGTGTGGTGCTTACATCAAATGCCGGTTCGGCGGGGGTGAAAGCGTTGCCGCTTGTTCTGCGAGATGAATTATTAAAACTTAGATTAATTTTTAATATTTTAAAATATTTAATACTATGGCAAAAGAAAAATTTGACCGTTCGAAACCGCACGTGAACATCGGTACCATCGGTCACGTAGACCACGGTAAGACTACTCTTACTGCTGCTATTACCACAGTTCTCGCAAAGAAGGGCCTTTCTGAGCTTCGTTCTTTCGACCAGATCGATAACGCTCCCGAGGAGAAAGAGCGTGGTATTACCATCAACACTTCGCACGTTGAGTACCAGACCGCAGCTCGCCACTACGCTCACGTAGACTGCCCGGGTCACGCCGACTATGTAAAGAACATGGTTACCGGTGCTGCTCAGATGGACGGTGCAATTTTGGTTGTTGCTGCTACTGACGGTCCCATGCCCCAGACCAACGAGCACGTTCTGTTGGCTCGCCAGGTGAACGTTCCCCGTATCGTTGTTTTCCTGAACAAGTGCGATATGGTTGACGATCCCGAGATGCTCGACCTCGTTGAGATGGAGGTTCGCGACCTGCTTTCGAAATATGACTATGATGGTGACAACGCTCCTATCATCCGTGGTTCGGCTCTTGGTGGTCTGAACGGCGATGCTAAGTGGGAGGAGAAGATCATGGAGCTCATGGACGCTGTTGATGAGTACATTCCCCTGCCCCAGCGTGAGAACGAGAAGCCTTTCTTGATGCCTGTTGAGGATATCTTCTCGATCACCGGTCGTGGTACCGTTGTTACAGGTCGTATCGAGACTGGTATTATCCACGTAGGTGACCCCGTAGAGATCGTAGGTTTGGAGGAGAAGACTCTGAACTCGACTTGTACCGGTGTCGAGATGTTCCGCAAGCTCCTCGATGAGGGTGAGGCTGGTGACAACGTAGGTCTGTTGCTCCGCGGTATCGACAAGAAGGACGTTAAGCGTGGTATGGTTGTTGCTAAGCCCGGTTCGATCACTCCCCACACCGAGTTCGAGGCTGAGGTTTATATCCTGAAGAAGGAAGAGGGTGGTCGTCACACTCCTTTCCACAACAACTACCGTCCCCAGTTCTACCTGCGTACTATGGACGTTACCGGTGAGGTTCATCTTCCCGAGGGCGTTGACATGGTAATGCCTGGTGACCACGTAACCATCACCGTTAAGCTGATCTACCCCGTAGCTCTCAATGAGGGTCTTCGTTTCGCAATCCGCGAGGGTGGCCGTACAGTAGGTGCTGGTCAGATCCTGAAAGTAGTGAAGTAATCACAATACTGTTCAACAAGGAGCAGTGCAGCAAGTGCTGCTCCTTGATTTAGGAGCATAGTTCAAGGGCAGAATAGCGGTCTCCAAAACCGTTGATGGGAGTTCGAATCTCTCTGCTCCTGCCAATAAAATACGAAAGCAATGCTTAATTACTTTAAAGAATCCTATAACGAGCTTGTAAATAAGGTCACATGGCCTTCTTTCTCGCAGCTCCAGAGTTCGACCATCGTTGTGATGATTGCTTCAGCAATATTCGCGGTGGTTGTTTTGGCTATGGACATTAGCTTCAAGAACATCATGGATGTCGTTTATAGAACACTGGGCAATCTTGGCAACTAATTATTACGAATAATGGGCGAGATTCAGAAACAGTGGTATGTGGTCCGTGCTATCGGCGGTAAGGAGGCGAAGGTCAAAGAGTACCTCGAGTCCGAAATCCGTCATAACCACTTGGAGGACTATATTTCTCAGGTGTTAATTCCCACCGAGAAAATCTATTCAATTCGTAACGGAAAGAAGGTCTCGAAAGAGAGAGTTTCTTATCCGGGTTATGTGTTGGTTGAAGCAGCTTTTGTAGGCCAGATTCCGATTATCATTCGTAACACTCCCAATGTACTCGGCTTCCTGGGCGATACCAAAGAGGACAGTCGCAAGATGAACGCTACACCGCTCCGTCCACAGGAGGTAGCGCGTATCCTCGGTAGAGTCGACGAGCTGAATGCAATGGAAGAGGAAAACGAGATACCCTTCTTTGTCGGTGAGACCGTCAAGGTCACCGATGGCCCTTTCTCAAGCTTCCAGGGTACCATCGAGGAAGTCGACAACGAGCGCAAGAAACTCACAGTATCGGTGAAGATATTTGGGCGCAAAACTCCTATGGAGTTGGGTTTCACACAAGTAGAAAAAGAATAAAAAAACCAAGTAAACTATGGCAAAAGAGGTTGCTGCATTTATCAAATTGCAGATTAAAGGTGGTGCCGCCAATCCTTCGCCCCCGGTTGGTCCCGCATTGGGTTCTAAGGGAGTCAACATCATGGACTTCTGTAAGCAGTTCAATGCGCGTACTCAGGACAAGGCTGGAAAGGTTCTCCCGGTTATCATCACGGTTTACAGCGACAAGTCGTTTGACTTCGTTGTTAAACAGCCGCCCGTTGCTGTTCAACTTAAGGAAGCAATTAAGGTAGCGAAAGGTTCCGCACAGCCTAACCGTGACAAGGTAGGTCAGATCACATGGGATCAAATTCGTGAAATCGCTCAGGACAAGATGCCTGACATGAACTGCTTTACAGTAGAGGCCGCCATGAAGATGGTAGCAGGTACTGCCCGCAGCATGGGTATCAGCGTCGTAGGTGAATTTCCTAACAAGTAATTGAGAAGATGAGTAAATTGACAAAAAATCAAAAAATCGCTTACGCAAAGGTTGAAGCCGGTAAGGCTTACAAGCTTTCTGAGGCTGCCAATCTTCTGAAGGAAATCACTTTCACAAAATTTGATGCTTCGGTAGATATTGACGTGCGCCTGGGTGTTGACCCCCGTAAGGCTAATCAAATGGTGCGTGGTGTCGTAACCCTTCCCCACGGAACAGGTAAGACAGTTCGCGTATTGGTACTTTGTACTCCCGAGAAAGAGGCAGACGCTAAGGCAGCTGGTGCCGATTACGTAGGTCTGGACGAGTACGTTGACAAGATCAAGTCCGGTTGGACCGATGTTGACGTGATCATCTGTACTCCTAACGTAATGGGTAAGGTAGGTGCTCTGGGTCGTATCCTCGGTCCCCGCGGTCTTATGCCTAACCCCAAAACCGGTACGGTTACAATGGACGTGGCTAAGGCTGTGAATGAGGTGAAGGCCGGTAAGATCGACTTCAAGGTCGACAAGTTCGGTATCATCCATACATCAGTAGGCAAGATTTCGTTTTCAGCAGAGCAGATTGCGCAGAACGCCAGTGAGGTGTTGAACACAATCATCAAGTTGAAACCCGCTGCTGCTAAAGGTTCTTATGTGAAGAGTATCTATCTCTCGACCACTATGAGTCCCGGTTTGCAGATCGATGCCAAATCAGTAGAAACCAAATAAAAGAGGATTGTAAGAGATGACTAAGGAAGAAAAGTTGGTTGTTATTAACAGCCTTGCCGAGCAGCTCGAGGCATATCCCCATTTCTACATCACCGATATCGAGTCTTTGAATGCCGAGCAGACCGCTGCTCTGCGTAAGAAGTGCTTCGAGAAGGAGGTTAAGCTGGTAGTGTGCAAGAACACACTGTTGGCCAAGGCTCTCGAGAAGGTGGAGAAGGCTGACGCTGAGTTGGTAAAAGTACTGGAGGGCTCGACCTCCGTTATGTTCACCCACGTTGCGAAGAACCCCGCGGTTTTGATCAAGGAGTTCCGCAAGACAGCTGACAAGCCCGTTTTGAAGGCAGCTTATGCCGAGGGTGGTGTCTATGTCGGTGACGATCAGATCGAGACACTTTGTAACATCAAGTCTAAGGAGGAACTTATCGCAGACGTTATCGCTCTGTTGCAGTCTCCCGCGAAGAATGTTATTTCTGCATTGCAGGGTAATGCAGGTCAGAAGATTGCAGGTATCGTAAAGACACTTGAATCGAGAAACAACTAATCACAATTAAGAAAAAAATAAAAATTTAATAAGCTTACAACTATGGCAGACGTAAAGAAACTTGCTGAAGAATTGGTAAACTTGAAGGTTACCGAGGTTAACGAACTCGCACAGATCCTCAAGGAGGAGTACGGTATTGAGCCCGCTGCTGCTGCAGTAGCAGTTGCTGCTCCCGCTGCAGGCGCTGAGGCCGCAGCTGCTGAGAAGACATCTTTCGACGTAATCCTGAAGGGTGCTGGTCAGGCTAAGCTCCAGGTAATCAAGGTCGTTAAGGATATCGCTGGTCTCTCGCTCGGTGATGCTAAGGCTCTGGTAGACGGTGCACCCAAGGCTGTTAAGGAGGGTGTTTCGAAGGAAGAGGCTGAGCAGATCAAGGGTCAGCTTGAGGAAGCAGGTGCAGAGGTTGAGCTTAAGTAGTATTGCTGCTTAACTCGCATCAAATTAAAGCAGGTGTAGGGCTTATCGTAGTATAAGCTCTATGCCTTTTCTTGCTCTAAAGTATTGGAAGTGCCGATTAGGAGCTGTGTCCGTACTTTGGAATTGGTGCTCCCGGGGTGTATTGTACACCTGAGTCGGGGGCATTTAAGGGATAATTACCCTGCATTATCGGGAGCGTAACCCGCCAACTACACTTCAACTAATTTGGATTTTACGATGTCCACAGCAAAAACACAACAGAGAATTAGCTTTACTTCCATCAAGAATCGTGTGCCCTATCCCGACTTGCTGGAGATTCAGCTTAAATCATTCCGTGATTTTTTCCAGATGGATACCACTGCAGAGAATCGTAAAAACGAAGGTCTCTACAAAGTATTCCAGGAGAATTTCCCAATTACGGATACCCGGAACAACTTCGTTCTGGAGTTTATCGACTACTATATTGACCCGCCCCGTTACTCCATCGAGGAGTGTCTGGAGCGCGGCCTGACTTACAGTGTCCCCCTTAAAGCAAAACTCAAGCTTTATTGCACCGACACCGAACACGAGGAGTTCGGTACCGTGGTACAAGACGTGTATTTCGGTATGATCCCCTACATGACAGAGCGTGGTACTTTTGTCATTAATGGTGCTGAGCGTGTCATCGTATCTCAGTTGCACCGTTCGCCCGGTGTGTTCTTCGGCGAGAGCATGCACACCAACGGTACAAAACTCTATTCGGCACGTATCATTCCCTTCAAGGGTTCGTGGATTGAGTTTGCCACCGACATCAACAGCGTGATGTATGCCTACATCGACCGTAAGAAGAAGTTGCCTGTCACCACGCTGCTGCGTGCCATCGGTTTCGAAACCGACCGACAGATTCTCGAAATCTTCGACCTGGCGGACGAAATCAAGGTCAACAAGGCCAACCTGAAGAAGGCCGTAGGCCGCAAGCTGGCTGCGCGTGTCCTGCTCACATGGGTCGAGGACTTCGTTGATGAGGATACCGGTGAGGTAGTCTCCATCGAGCGTAACAACGTCATTGTCGACCGTGAGACCGTACTGGAGGAGGAGCATATCGACGAGATTCTCGAGAGCGGTGTGAAGACCATTCTCCTGCACAAGGACAACCAGTCGGGTATCGACTACTCGATTATCTACAATACATTGCAGAAAGACACCTGCAACTCCGAAAAGGAGGCTGTCGTTCACATCTACAGGCAGCTGCGCGCTTCGGAGCCGCCCGATGAGGCGACTGCACGCGATGTCATTGACAAGTTGTTCTTCTCTGACAAGCGTTATGACTTGGGTGACGTAGGTCGTTACCGTATCAACAAGAAGTTGAACCTCGATACCGACCCCTCTATCCGCACCTTGACCCGTGAGGATATCATCGCCATCATCAAGTATCTGATTCTGCTGATCAACTCGAAAGCCGACGTGGACGATATCGACCACTTGTCGAACCGTCGAGTGCGTATCGTGGGCGAGCAGCTGGCCAACCAGTTCTCGGTAGGTTTCGTGCGCATGGCACGTACCATTCGCGAGCGCATGAACGTACGCGACAATGAGGTGTTCACTCCCGTCGACCTGATTAACGCCAAGACCCTCTCTTCGGTCATCAACTCGTTCTTCGGTACTTCGCAGTTGTCGCAGTTCCTCGACCAGATCAACCCCCTGGCCGAGATTACCCACAAGCGTCGTCTTTCGGCACTCGGTCCCGGCGGTCTTTCTCGTGACCGTGCAGGTTTCGAGGTGCGAGACGTACACTACACCCACTACGGCCGACTCTGTCCTATCGAGTCTCCCGAGGGTCCCAACATCGGTCTGATTTCGTCGTTGTGTGTCTACGCGAAGATTTCGCCCATGGGATTCATCGAGACCCCCTTCCGTACGGTTACGGATTCGAAAATCGACATGGACAACTCGCACATCAAGTACTACTCGGCCGAGGAGGAGGAGGGCAAGATTGTGGCCCAGTCGAATATCCCCATCGACGATGAGGGTAACTTCCTGGAGCCCGACCGTATCAAGGCCCGTGAGGGTGCCGACTTCCCCGTGGTGACCGCTGCGGACGTCGACCTGATGGACGTTGCCCCCAACCAGATTGCCTCGATTGCAGCAAGTTTGGTTCCCTTCCTGGAGCACGACGACGCGAACCGTGCGTTGATGGGTTCTAACATGATGCGTCAGGCAGTACCTCTTGTTACTCCCGAGGCTCCCATCGTGGGTACCGGCATCGAGAAGGATATGATTTCCGACAGCCGTATCCAGATTGTGGCCAAGAAGGACGGTGAGGTGGTATTTGCCGATGCCACACAGATTCAAATCAAGTACGAGCGTACCGAGGACGAGATTCTGGCTTCGTTCGAGCCGGAGGTGACCACCTACATGCTCCCCCGTTACCGCCGTACCAACCAGAATACCTCTGTGACCCTGAGTCCTATCGTCCTGACGGGCGACCATGTGAAGAAGGGTCAGATTCTTACCCAGGGTTACTCTACCGAGCAGGGCGAGTTGGCTTTGGGACGTAACCTGAAGGTGGCCTTCATGCCCTGGAAGGGTTACAACTTCGAGGACGCTATCGTGATTTCGGAGCGTATCCAGCGTGAGGATATCTTCACCTCGGTTCACGTCGACGAGTATATCATGGAGGTGCGCGACACCAAGCGCGGTGTCGAGGAGCTGACTTCGGATATCCCCAACGTGAGCGAGGACGCTACCAAGGACCTCGACACCAACGGTATTATCCGTGTGGGTGCCGTCGTTCACCCGGGCGATATCCTCATCGGTAAGATCACCCCCAAGGGTGAAAGCGACCCCTCGCCCGAGGAGAAGCTGCTGCGCGCCATCTTCGGCGACAAGGCCGGCGATGTGAAGGACGCTTCGATGAAGGCCCAGCCTTCGCTCCACGGTGTGGTCATCGGCACGACACTTTACAGTCGTGTGGCCAAGGACGGCAAACGCAGCCGTGCGGCCGAGCGCGCCATGCTGGAGAAGTTCGACGAGAAGTTCGCTACCCAGGTGGCCGAGCTGACCGAGCGTCTGGTCGACAAGCTGTGGACACTGCTCGAGGGCAAGACCACGGTAGGTGTTACCGATTACTTCGGTGTCGAGATTTACCCCGCAGGTACGAAGTTCTCGAAGACCATGCTGGAGGAAATCGCTCACAAGGATACCGACGAGAAGACCGGTGTGGTGATGGGCTACCTCGATTTGGGCGCCTGCAAGTGGACGGGTGACGAGCATATCGACCACCTGATCGAGACCACCATCAACAACTATACCATCGAGTGGAAGAAGGCCGATGCGGCCATCAAGCGCGAGAAGTACAACTTCACCAACGGTGACGAACTTCCCCAGACCGGTGTCATTCAGATGGCCAAGGTCTACATCGCCAAGAAGCGTAAGCTGAAGGTGGGTGACAAGATGGCGGGTCGTCACGGTAACAAGGGTATCGTTGCGCGTGTCGTACGCGATGAGGATATGCCCTTCCTGGAGGACGGTTCGATTGTCGACATCTGTCTGAACCCCCTGGGTGTGCCTTCGCGTATGAACCTGGGTCAGATTTACGAGACCGTGCTCGGTTGGGCCGGTCGTGAGTTGGGCCTGAAGTTCGCCACCCCGATTTTCGACGGTGCAACACTCGACGAAATCAACGAGTACACAGCCAAGGCAGGTCTGCCCCACAGTGGTCGTACCCGTTTGTTCGACGGTGGTACCGGCGAGATGTTCGACCAGCCCGCAACTGTCGGTGTGATCTACATGCTGAAGCTGGGTCACATGATTGATGATAAGATGCACGCGCGTTCGATCGGTCCCTACTCGCTCATTACCCAGCAGCCGTTGGGTGGTAAGGCACAGTTCGGTGGTCAGCGTTTCGGTGAGATGGAGGTTTGGGCACTCGAAGGCTTCGGTGCCGCCAACATTCTTCAGGAGATTCTTACCATCAAGTCCGATGACGTGATGGGCCGTGCCAAGGCTTACGAGGCCATTGTCAAGGGCGACAACATGCCCAAGCCGGGTATTCCCGAGGCGATGAACGTGTTGCTGCACGAGCTTCGCGGATTGGCGCTGTCGGTCAAACTGGAGTAAGGAGTTTTTAGAGGATAAGAAAAACGAGAACAAATATGTCAATTTCCAAAGACAATAAGACGAATAATGGTTACAGCCGCATTTCGATTGGTCTGGCATCTCCCGAGGAGATTCTGGCCCAGTCGAGCGGTGAGGTGCTGAAGCCCGAAACCATTAACTATCGTACCTACAAGCCCGAGCGCGACGGTCTGTTCTGCGAGCGCATCTTCGGTCCCGTGAAGGACTACGAGTGCCACTGCGGTAAGTACAAGCGTATCCGTTACAAGGGTATCGTCTGCGACCGATGCGGTGTGGAGGTTACCGAGAAGAAGGTACGCCGTGAGCGTATGGGTCACATCTCACTGGTGGTCCCCGTGGTTCACATCTGGTACTTCCGTTCGCTGCCTTCGAAAATCGGTTACCTGCTGGGTATCCCTTCGAAGAAGCTGGAGACCATCGTCTACTACGAGCGTTACGTCGTCATCAATCCGGGTGTTGCCAAGGAGCAGGGCATCGAGCGTTTGGCGTTGCTTTCCGAGAAGGAGTATCTCGACGTTTTGGCCGAGCTCCCGAAGGGCAACCAGTCGCTGCCCGACGACGATCCCAACAAGTTCGTGGCTCAGATGGGTGCCGAGGCTATCTACAACCTCCTCAAACAGGTCGACCTCGACTCGATGTCGTATGCTCTGCGTCACAAGGCGACCACCGAGACTTCGCAGCAGCGTAAGTCGGAGGCGTTGAAGTGCCTCAATGTCGTTGAGTCGTTCCGCGCATCGAAGGGCCGCAACAAGCCCGAGTGGATGGTATTGAGCGTTATCCCCGTGATTCCGCCCGATTTGCGTCCTCTGGTGCCCCTCGACGGTGGCCGTTTCGCCACTTCGGATTTGAACGACCTCTACCGTCGTGTCATCATCCGTAACAACCGTCTGAAGCGACTCATCGAGATCAAGGCTCCCGAGGTGATTCTCCGCAACGAGAAGCGTATGTTGCAGGAGGCTGTCGACTCGCTGTTCGACAACTCGAGAAAGTCCAACGCCGTGAAGAACGAGTCGAACCGACCTCTGAAATCACTTTCGGATTCGCTGAAGGGTAAGCAGGGTCGTTTCCGTCAGAACCTGCTCGGTAAGCGTGTCGACTACTCGGCACGTTCGGTTATCGTCGTAGGTCCCGAGCTGAAGATGCACGAGATGGGTATTCCCAAGGATATGGCGGCCGAGTTGTACAAGCCGTTCGTTATCCGCAAGCTCATCGAGCGCGGCATCGTCAAGACCGTGAAGTCGGCCAAGAAGATTATCGACCGCCGCGACCCCGTTATCTGGGGCATTCTCGAGAATGTCATCAAGGGTCACCCCGTGTTGATGAACCGTGCGCCGACCCTGCACCGTCTGGGTATCCAGGCCTTCCAGCCCAAGCTTATCGAGGGTAAGGCCATGCAGCTGCACCCGTTGGCATGTACGGCGTTCAACGCCGACTTCGACGGTGACCAGATGGCGGTCCACCTGCCGCTGGGCAACGCCGCCATTCTGGAGGCACAGTTGCTGATGCTGGGTTCTCACAACGTCTTGAACCCTGCCAACGGTGCGCCTATCACCGTGCCTTCGCAGGATATGGTCCTCGGTCTCTACTACATCACCAAGCCCCGCAAGGGTGTCAAGGGTGAGGGTCAGGTCTTCTACGGCCCCGAGGAGGTGATCATCGCCTACAACGAGGGCAAGGTCGACATTCACGCAACGGTGAAGTGTCTGGTCGAGGACCTCGACGAGCAGGGCAATCTGGCTACCGTGTTGAAGGAGACCACCGTAGGTCGTATCCTCTTCAACCAGGTTGTTCCCAAGGAGGTGGGTTACATCAACGAGGTGCTGACCAAGCGTTCGTTGCGTGACATCATCGCCAACGTCATGAAGAAGGCCGGTGCCGACAAGGTGGCCAACTTCCTGGACGATATCAAGAATATGGGTTACCGTATGGCATTCCGCGGCGGTCTGTCGTTTAACCTCGACGCCGTGATTATCCCCGAGGAGAAGCAGAAGCTGGTTCAAGAGGGTTACGAGCGCGCCGATGCCATTATGGACGACTATAACATGGGTCTTATCACCAACAACGAGCGTTACAACCAGATTATCGACGTTTGGACCAACATCAACACCAAGTTGACCAAGGCCGTGATCGAGACCCTGGTCAAGGACGACGAGGGATTCAACCCCGTTTACATGATGTTGGATTCTGGTGCCCGTGGTTCGAAGGAGCAGATTCGTCAGCTGAGCGGTATGCGTGGTCTGATGGCGAAGCCCCAGAAGTCGGGTGTCGAGGGTGGCCAGCAGGTCATCGAGAACCCCATTCTCTCGAACTTCAAGGAGGGTCTTTCGGTGTTGGAGTACTTTATCTCTACCCACGGTGCGCGTAAGGGTCTTGCCGATACCGCGCTGAAGACCGCCGACGCAGGTTACCTGACCCGTCGTCTGGTCGATGTGGCTCAGGACGTCATCATCAACGAGGAGGATTGCGGTACATTGCGTGGTCTGACGGCTACGGCCATCAAGCGCAACGACGATGTGGTTCAGACCCTCTACGACCGTATCCTGGGTCGTGTGGCACTGAACGACGTTATCCACCCCCTGACCGGTGAAGTGATGTGCAAGGCCGGTGACGAGATTACCGAGGCGATTGCCGAGGCCATCGAGAAGTCGCCGTTGGAGTCTGTCGAGATTCGTTCGGTGCTGACCTGCGAATCGCGTCACGGTGTCTGCGCCAAGTGTTACGGCCGCAACCTTGCCACTGCCCGCATGGTACAGAAGGGCGAGGTGGTCGGTGTCATCGCCGCACAGTCGATTGGTGAGCCCGGTACTCAGCTGACACTGCGTACATTCCACGTCGGTGGTGTGGCCGGTGGTTCGGCTGTCGAGACCAATGTGGTTTCGAAGTACGAGGGTCGTCTCGAAATCGACGAGTTGCGTACCATCAAGAGCAAGAACGCTGCCGGTGAGGCAATCAACATCGTGATTTCGCGTCAGTCGGAGTTCCGTATCGTTGATCCCAAGACCGAGATTGTACTCTATACCCACAACCTTCCCTACGGTACCATTCTCTACAAGGAGGACGACAGCGAGGTGAAGAAGGGCGACCTGATCTGCGAGTGGGATCCCTACAACGCAGTTATCATCTCGGAGTACGAGGGTAAGGTGGCCTACGAGAGCATCATCGAGGGTGTCACCTTCCGTGAGGAGCGCGACGAGCAGACCGGTCTTTCGGAGAAGGTCGTTATTGAGTCGAAGGACAAGACCAAGGCTCCTGTCATCCGAATCCTCAATAAGGAGGGCGATGAGGTGAAGCAGTACAACCTGCCTGTGGGCGCACACGTGGTGGTGAAGGACAACGCCAAGATCAAGGCCGGCGATATCCTCATCAAGATTCCCCGTGCGGTCGGCAAGTCGGGCGGCGACATCACCGGTGGTCTTCCCCGTGTTACCGAGCTGTTCGAGGCTCGTAACCCGTCGAACCCCGCCGTTGTATCGGAAATCGACGGTGAAATCACCTTCGGCAAGATTAAGCGCGGTAACCGCGAGATTGTCGTTACCTCGAAGCAGGGCGACCAGAAGCGTTACCTCGTACCTCTGTCGCGTCAGATTGTCGTTCAGGAGAACGACTATGTGAAGGCCGGCGAGGCACTCTCCGACGGTGCCATCACCCCGATGGATATCCTCAATATCCTCGGTCCTACCAAGGTCCAGGAGTACATCGTCAACGAGGTACAGGAGGTTTACCGTATGCAGGGTGTGAAGATCAACGACAAGCACTTCGAGGTCATCGTCCGTCAGATGATGAGCAAGGTGAAGATTCAGGATCCGGGAGATTCGCGTTTCTTCGAGGATCAGATCATCGACAAGTGGGAGTTCATGGATGTCAACGACGAGATGTACGACAAGGTGGTTGTCACCGATGCCGGCGACTCGCAGAACCTCCAGCCCGGACAGATTGTCTCGCTGCGCAAGCTGCGTGACGAGAACTCGAGTCTGAAGCGTAAGGACTTGAAGCCCGTACAGGTTCGCGACATCGTTCCCGCCACTTCGGCACAGGTACTTCAGGGTATCACCCGCGCCGCATTGCAGACTTCGAGCTTCATCTCGGCAGCTTCGTTCCAGGAGACTACCAAGGTGTTGAATGAGGCAGCTATCCAGGGCAAGGTTGACCCGCTGGAGAATCTGAAGGAGAACGTCATCTGCGGTCACCTGATTCCCGGTGGTACGGGTCTGAGAGACTACGACGATTTGGTTGTAGGCGCGAAGGCCGACATCGAGACCTTGCAGCAGGCCAAGTAAAATGCGATTCCCGTCGCTGTCCCTTCGGGGATATGTAGCGTGTAAATAAGAAAAAGCCGTTTCCGAATTTTCGGAAACGGCTTTTTTTGTGGGGATTATTAAGATCGTGATAAAACTATACAATAGCTTGAGAATAGTTCTATTAATTCCAATAGTTAAGTAGGTTCTTGATTGCTCGAGTAAACAGAGCGGGTGCTTTAAGACCTAAAACAAGTTTTCCTTCACTATTAAGTAGAAAGCCTACTTCCACTTCCATAATTTTTTCACTTTTGCCACCATATAAAACAACAGTGCGAATAATTTTAAAGTTAGGATAATACTTTGTTAGATACATATTATCAAATGCGTCATAGTTAGCTAATTCTTTAATACCATTGTGGCGGTATATAAACTTCTTTCCTTCTATGGTAATTGCTTCTGTTTCTTTGATATCGAGAAGAACAAGGTCGGGAATGAAAACTATCTGATCCTTGTTACCTGCTTTATATTTATCCCTGTCCGTATATTTTGCTAGAGGAATATGTTGACCATCAGATGTTTTGAAATACCCTTTTTCGCATCCAGCGTGGTTTTCAAAAATGGAGTAACTTTCTGTGAAGTTCTCAACGCAAATGTGTATGAATATTGTGCCAAGTTTCTCCCCTTTAAGGTCGTAATGCCAGTAATTTTGTGGAAATGTTGTTCTCGGAACAGTGAGACCTTGTAAAGAAATGTTTAGTGCATTGGCGATCTGAATAAATTTATTGCTTTCGCCAACATGAGATTGTATTAATCCGTGCCTTATTATTTCAATGTTTTTATCCCAACCTAACTTTCGAAGAACTGCTGCAATAATACTCAATGCACCAATATTTGGGTCGTGAGAAAGGGAACCTTGCTTGTACAATCTTCCTGATATTTTAATCTTATTAGACTGCTTGTGTATCAGAATAGGAACATTCCCTCTAGGAGGCCTCCTCATGGTATTTTTGTATCGGATAACCTCATCAATAGAGGTAAAAGGCTTAAATGTATTGGGATCTAACGTTTTACCAAGAATATCTACTCCTAAAGTTAATAGCAGTCTTGTTCCAAAGATATATGTTTCTGTGGGATCTGTTTTTTGACCGACCTCCAAGGCATAAAGCATTACTTTTTTTGTTGTAGGATAATAATGCTGAATAAAAACAAATTTGGAACATCTTTGGTAAACTCCTGTATTTCGGCTTTCTTGGTCATCAGTTTTTGTTTCTTCAATGGCATATAATGGAATGTCTTCTTCTTTAGGTTGGGTATTTTGATGAAAAATAAGGAAGTCTGTAAAACTTGAATTTCCAGAAACAGTCTTGATATACACATTATCCACAATAGCACATTTGAAGCCGATAACTTCGTAAGTAAAGTCAAAACATTTTGTTTCTCGATCTAATAATGGAATAATTCTTAGATTATCTCCAAAGAAACCAATTCCGTGATCTTTTGCGAAGTATTCGAAAATCATTTGTAGTACTTCCTTTTTGGGCCTTTCTTCTGTCAAGATCCAAAGATTCTTATGTCCGTCCATCATTTGGTTAATATGTAAAGTTGTTCAAGTACATGTTTTTTTGTTGCGGATAAACCTTTGTTGTTACTTTTGAATCTATGATATTGGAACTGTTCTAGTACCACTGTCCCATATTTAGATAAGACATTAATAATGTCACTTTGATTCATAATACCTTCTGAATTATAGCTCATGACAAGGTATTTATATTTAGCAGTTTTTGCAATTTCTTCCAAGTCGCATAAAGCTGTTTTTGCATTGCAGAAGGTCGATTTTTTCCCTTCATATTCTCGCATGCCTGTCATACCCTTAATTTTTGGGGTGTCGTATTTGGCAATAGTCTCGATTAGATGGTAATTTGGAAGATATTGTCGTGCATTATATGGAGGATCTAGATAAAGTATATCAACATCAATATCCTTAAGTAGATTCATGCTGTTAGTGTTATATACTTTATTATCCCTATTGTTATTATAGGTCTTTATTGTGCGCAATGATAATCTTTTAACGGCACGGGGATCCCATTTTTTATGAAATGCAGCATAGACACCAGCCACATTTGCATAAAAAGAAACAGTTTCAATTAAACACGTAAGAAGAATATAGTATTCTGATTCTGTAATTAGATTATTCTGTTTCCATTCTTCAATTTTCTGGCGGATTGCATCTATTCTTAAACCATTCTCTGAACTGAAGTACATTCTTGGTTGCTCTAGGTCGGAGGTCCCTTCTGGAGTGTAGTTTTGATATATAAATCCTTTTACATCATCTACTTCGTCAAGATATTTCACTACAACTTCTAATGGATTGGAAAATAATGAATATGTATTCAATCTATTCAAGGTGGGTAAAAGTTTCTCAAACTTTGGCTCTTCGTTGTTCTCTATATATGCTTTTTGCATACAATAAGACATATACATTATGTCAGATGATCCAACTTTATAACCTTTCTCCTTATAAAATCGTGCAACATTTGTAGTTCCAGAGAAAAAATCAAAGAATGAATCTCCTACGACACCTTTTGACTCTAAAATAGAATAGATCTTATCAAGTATATTTTCTTTATTTCCAATGTATCTCATTTAATCTGTAGTGTAATTTGTGATTAAGACTTCATCTGTGGAATGTTTGTCTCGATTGAGTGTTTGGTAATTAGAATTAGCATAATCCTTATTTAGATGTATAACATTGTAGCCATTCCTTTGTATCCAATCGATTAGAATGTAATTCTTCTTCCCTTTGTGAACTAATACATTAGAGAGCGCAAACCGAATATGTCTTACATTTAAATTATCAAGAAGTGTTAAAAGTTTCTGTTCCTCGCAAGGATTCCAACCTGTAAATCCTCTTTTCCCATCATTGTAAGTTCCTGTGGTAATGAGGTATGGTGGATCACAATATACAAAATCATTTTCATCTAATCCAGACAAATCGACATCTTCGAAATTATTGCATGAGAAAACAACTTCTGTGTTATGTAGTTTTGAAATAAAATCACGTAAGTTTTTCTCCATATTGGAATTATACGAACTTCTTGCTTTGCCAAAGGGTATATTGTATTCATGTGCTGTGTTGAATCTGATTTGGTGATTAAACCCATATGCCATTAATACGAATAAATCCAAAGGTTCTCTTTTAGTATTGTATAATTGTCTAATATTCTTATATCCTTCTTCATTTGTTAGTGAAAGATTAAATTCTTCGATACGTTTATAAACGTGTTTAAGAATTGTTGCCTCGCTTAAAGACTTGAAAGAATTATAAAGGTCAATCAGATATGATATATTATCATTGAATATAATACGGGGGGCATTTACATTGATGCCAACATTACAACCTCCGCAAAATAAATCTACAAATGTAGATATGTTGCGCGGAAATATTGGTAGAATTTGAGGAAGTAATTTACCTTTACCTCCCATATAATTCATTGGCGATTTTATATATTTATTCTCCCTTGCCATTTAAATTGTGTTGCTTTTCTAATTCGTTGGGTCGTAAATTTTATATAAAATTGTGTCAGGTCACAGCTTGATTGGATATATTGATGATTTTCTGTAAATATAGTTATTATGAAAATACACTTTGTGGATCTATATTGGGGGTTTGGCTATCATCAGTGTGTCTAGAGCAATTCTTTTGATCTTTTTACTTTTGCAAATATATCAATTTATTTGTTGACCAAATCTAAAAACAGTTGACTTTTCTATAATACTAATTTCTGCGCCCCAAAACAGAACGACCCGACAGATACCTGTCGGGTCGTCTTATTGATGAAATACGGTTCTTGCCGCACGGATTAACGATGTTCGTAACGCTTGGCCAGACCGCCTTCCGAGGTCTCGCGGTAGAGCGATGGCAGGTTGTGTCCCGTTTCGTTCATCACCTCCACCACCTTGTCGTAGGATACCAGATGCGAACCGTCGGAGAGGGTGGCGTAGATGTTGGCGTCGAGGGCGCGTGTGGCGGCGATGGCGTTGCGCTCGATGCAGGGGACCTGCACCAGTCCGCACACGGGGTCGCAGGTGAGTCCGAGGTGATGCTCCAGACCCATCTCGGCGGCATATTCAATCTGTGAGGGTGTGCCGCCGAAGAGCTGGCACGACGCGGCGGCAGCCATGGCGCAGGCCACGCCCACCTCACCCTGACAACCGACTTCGGCACCCGAAATCGAGGAGTTGGTTTTGGCGATGTTGCCGAACAGACCGGCTGTGGCCAGGGCTCTGAGGATACGTATGCGCAGGAAGTCGCGCGAGGTGGCCAGATGGTAGAGTACGGCCGGTACCACACCGCTCGAACCGCAGGTGGGGGCCGTCACGACGATGCCGCCCGAGGCGTTCTCCTCGGAGGTGGCGAGGGCGTAGGCATAAATCTTGGCTCTCGACTCCAGCGAGGCGTTGTAGCTTTTCGACTTGACGTAGTAGGTGGCGGCCTTGCGGGCTACCTTGAGTCCCGAGGGCAGCACGCCGTCGTTGTTCAGACCGCGCTGTATGGTTTCGCACATCGAGGTCCAGATGTCGTCGAGGAAGTCCCATATTTCGGGGCCTTCGGAGTCGTTGACATATTCCCAATAGGTTTTTCCCTCGCGGTAGCACCAGTCCTTGATTTCGGTGATGGTGGTCAGGGGGTAGATGTCCTTGTGTACGGTGAGCGGACCCTCCTCGTTGGCCAGCGAGCCGCCGCCGACGCTGTAAATCTTCCACGAGTCGACCACAATACCGCCCTTGATGCCCTCGAAGAGCATGCCGTTGGGGTGGAAGGGGAGGACGATTTCGGGACGCCACACGATTTCGGTGGGGGCGACGGGGTTGAGTACCGAGAGAATGGCTACATCGGTGAGGTGGCCCTTGCCGGTTGCGGCCAGTGAGCCGTAGAGGGTGACACGATAGGAGTCAACGCCCGAACAGCGTTTGACAAAGAGTTCCGAGGCTTTCTTGGGACCCATGGTATGGCTGCTTGAGGGGCCGTTACCGATTTTGTATAACTCTCTGAGGGATTCCATGTTGGTTTATGGTTCTTTTTAAGATGTACCCTCGCCGGGAATCGAACCCGGATTTTCGGTTTAGGAAACCGACGTTCTATCCATTGAACTACAAAGGCAGAGACTTTGTTGCCGCCCGGTCAGATGACCGAAAAAAAAGAAGCGGTGTTCTCCGCTTCGGGAAAACACCGCAAATATAAGAAATAATTTCTTGATTTAGAAATGGAATGCCATACCGATTGAAAATACATTGGCATGGAGGGTGTAGTTACCCTCGAATTTCTCCACTTTTCCGGTCAGACTGTTCTGCACGGGGTAGGAGCCTGTGCGCTCGGGGTCGGCGGTCGACACATAGCAGTAGGCCAGGTCGATGTCCATGAACTTGGTGGGGCGCAGGGTGAGACCGGCCGTGTAGGATACCTTGGTCATCGAGGGGGTCTCGGGGTTGAGGTAGTTGCTGTCCACGGGGCTCTGGTCGACATACATACCCATGCGTGCGGTGATGAAGTCGGTGGCGCGGTACTGACCGCCGAAGCGGAAGGCCAGGGTGTTGGAGTAGTTCTTGGTCGATACGATAGGCTCCATACCCACCTCGGGGGCGAAGTCTACGACCAGCTTGTCATAGGCCGACCAGCCAATCCACTGCAGGTCGACGGCGAACTCCCATTTGGGGGTGGGACGGAACGACACACCCCAGGTCACGCTGGTAGGCAGGGGCAGTTCGGTGGAGAATACACCGCCGTCGAGGTTGTCGATGGGGGGAATCTTGTCGCCCATGCCGAATACATTGGCCAGGTTGCCGACCATACCCAGATAGTTCTTGATGTTCTTGCCGTAGATGATTTCGCTGCGGCCCTTGTCGACCTTCATGTTCAGACGCGAACGCCAGGTCATACCCACCGACCACTCGTCGGTGATGTTCCACAGGAAGCCGGCATTGACACCCACTGCCACATTGGCGTTACCGCTCAGACGGGTCGACATGAGGGGTGCGTTGGCATAGTTCTGCTCCAAATCCTGGGCGATGCCGGGGGCGGCCTGCTTGGCGGCCATCACCGCCTTCAGCTGCTCGGGAGTGAGTTTGCCGATAAGACCGGGGTTCGACTGGATAAGACCGTCGATCATCGAGGGGAGCTGCTTCACCACGCCGGCAATCTTCTGGTTGGTGGCGATGCTGAAGGGGGCACGCGACAGTTCGAAGTTACCCCAGTTGATGGTCAGACCCGCACCGATGGAGAGTTTGTCGCAAATCTTGAAAGACACGGTGGGCTGCACGGCGTAGGCCTTCAGGTCGATGTTCTGCACCAGATGTGCGCCTGCCCAGTTGTCGTCCCACTTCATCGACGAGCCGTTGGGGACATAGAAGCCCACACCGAATGCCCAGCGGTCGTTGGGCTTGTAGTTGAAGTAGGCGTTGATGGGGGTTGACATGCCGTTGTCGGACTTGGCTCTGACCAGTCCGGGCTTGTAGCCGTTCTCGGCGGTCGGGAGTGACTGGAAGTGTACGTTGGAGAGGATTCCGGTGAAACCTACTGAGATGTCGAATTTCGATTTTTGGTAAGCCGTGGCTGCGGGGTTGAAGAAAATGGACTCGGCACCCAACTGCATGGCTGTACCCACATGACCCATACCTGTCTGCTTAGCCGACATGTTGTTGACCTGATAACCCTCGGCAAAAGCACCCGAAGAAATCATCGCTGCGGCTAAAAGAAGGAGAAGTTTTTTCATAATCTTTCTATTTGGTTTTACGTCTGATTTTGTCCTTTTTAACTGAAAAATCGGGCGCAAAAGTAGGAAAACTAATCTCTTGCGCCAAATTTTTTGGTCTTAAATTCTTCAAAATTCTACTAAACGGCATAATATTGGACGATTTGGCATATCGACCAAAAAATAGGACGCAAGTTCCAAAACCTGCGTCCCATGTGGCTCAGAGTGAGTTTTTTAATATATTTTACTATTTTCGGGCGTTGTAGGCCTCGAGCGCCTTTTCCAGAATGAGGAGCGAGCGTTCGAGGTCCTCTTTCTTGAGAATGTAGGCAATTCTCACCTCGTCGCGGCCGTGGGTGTTGTCGGAGTAGAAGCCCGAAGCCGGAGCGAGCATGATGGTCTCGCCCTCGTAGTCGAACTCGCGCAGACACCACTCGCAGAAACGGTCGCTGTCGTCGACCGGCAGACGTGCCACGGTGTAGAAGGCACCCATCGGAATGGGGGAGTAGACGCCCGGAATGCGGTTCAGACCGTCGATGAGACACTTGCGGCGTTCGATGTACTCCTCGTAGACCTCGGCGCTGTAGGTGCGCGGCGCGTCAATCGAGGCCTCGGCCACCAGCTGTCCCAGCAGCGGAGGGGAGAGGCGCGCCTGACAGAACTTCATCACCGCTTCGCGCAGGTGGGCGTTCTTGGTGATGAGCGCGCCGATGCGTATGCCGCACTCCGAGTAGCGTTTCGACACGGAGTCGATAAGCACCACATTCTGTTCGATGCCCTCGAGGTGGCAGGCCGAAATGTAGGGTGATCCCGTGTAGATAAATTCGCGGTAGACCTCGTCGGAGAAGAGGAACAGGTCGTATTTCTTCACCAGATCGCGGATACGGTTCATCTCCCGACGTGTGTAGAGGTAGCCGGTGGGGTTGTTGGGGTTGCAAATCAAGATGCCGCGTGTGCGCGGATTGATGAGCTTCTCGAACTCCGAGATGTCGGGCAGGGCGAATCCCTGTTCGATGGACGACACCACGGGGCGGATAACGGCACCGGCCGAGATGGCGAAGGCCATGTAGTTGGCATAGGCCGGCTCGGGGACGATGATTTCGTCGCCGGGGTTCAGACACGACATGAAGGCGAACAACACCGCTTCGGAACCGCCCGTGGTGACGATGATTTCGTCGGGCGAGAGTTTGATTTGATATTGGGCGTAGTATTCGGCAAGTTTCTCGCGCAGGGAGAGATAGCCGTTGCTGGGGCTGTATTCCAACACCTTGCGGTCGATGGTGCGCATGGCGTCGATGCCCACTTCGGGGGTGGGCAGGTCGGGCTGTCCGATGTTGAGGTGATAAATCTTTATCCCCCGTTGCCGTGCGGCCTCCGCCAGCGGAAAGAGTTTTCTGATGGGCGACTCGGGCATCAGCTCGGCGCGTTGTGATATCTCGGGCATATTATATATAAGTGTTAGATGTTGTGGGTAAATCGGATTTGACACCCAAAGGTGCGTTTTTTTTATGAGAACTCCAATTTTTTGCGGCACGCGGAGTCGTATTTGCGTGGGGATTCTGCCGACGGAGAGGGGATAGCATGGGAGTACAAAACGCTGAACATGCAGCGGTTAGTATCCCATGAGGGGCGGAAATACGAAAAATCGGTAAAAAATTTGGCGGTTTTCGAAAAGTGTATTACTTTTGCACCCGGAAAGATGGCAGAGTGGTCGATTGCGGCGGTCTTGAAAACCGTTGAACTGCGAGGTTCCGGGGGTTCGAATCCCTCTCTTTCCGCCATTTGAGATGCTTTCGGGGCATCTCTTTTTTTGTGTCGTAATACAGTGAAAACAGATTCGGAGCTTTCCGGGTCTGTTTTTTTTCGGGGGTGGGGGCGCGCACGGCGTTTGTCAATAATTTGAAAAAAAGTGGACGAAAATTTGGCCGGAGAAGAAAAACATTTTACTTTTGCACCCGGAAAGATGGCAGAGTGGTCGATTGCGGCGGTCTTGAAAACCGTTGAACTGCGAGGTTCCGGGGGTTCGAATCCCTCTCTTTCCGCCATTTGAGATGCTTTTGGAGCATCTCTTTTTTTTGTTGAGACAACTGTGGACACTTCAACGGGAGACCTCTGTGCTGTGGAGGTCTCTTTTTTTTGTCGGACGGCGGGGCGGCCAAACCTCCCCACGGCATGACGGCGACGGTTGGTGAGTTTTTTCGGGGGTGGAGATTTGCCATATTTTTGAAAAATGCTTATCTTTGAATGATTTTGTGCTAATACTAAAACATTATGGCAGAGATTAAATGTATAGGCGTTCTGACATCGGGCGGTGATGCCCCCGGCATGAACGCGGCCATTCGTGCCGTCACCCGCAGTGCTATCTACAACGGATTTACGGTCAAGGGCATCATGCGCGGATACAAAGGTTTGGTCCACAACGAAATCGTGGAGTTCAAATCGCAGAGTGTGAGCAATATCATTCAGATGGGCGGTACGATTCTCAAGACCGCACGTTGTAAGGAATTCGCCACTCCCGAGGGCCGCAAGATGGCCTACGACAACATGATGGCGGCCGGTATCGACGCTCTGGTGGTCATCGGCGGCGACGGTTCGCTGACCGGAGCCAAGATTTTCGCGGCGGAATATGACATTCCCATCGTAGGTCTTCCCGGCACCATCGACAATGATTTGGGCGGCACGGATTCGACCATCGGCTACGACACGGCACTCAACACCATCATGGGCGCGGTCGACAAACTGCGCGACACGGCCTCGAGCCACGAGCGTCTGTTCTTCGTGGAGGTGATGGGCCACACGGCCGGTTATCTGTCGCTCAACAGTGCCATCGCCACAGGTTCCGAGGCGGCGATTGTCCCCGAGATGGATACCGAGGTTGACCAGTTGGCAGAGCTGATTAACAACGGCTTCCGCAAGAGCAAGAACTCGGCCATCGTCATCGTGGCGGAGAATCCCAAGACGGGCGGTGCGGCAGGTCTGGCGGAGCGTGTGAAGAAGGAGTTCCCCGATTACGATGCACGCGTGACCATTCTGGGACATATCCAGCGTGGAGGTTCGCCCACGGCCATCGACCGTATTCTGGCATCGCGCATGGGTGCGGCTGCCATCGAAGCACTCAGTGACGGACAGCGCAATGTGATGATTGGTATCATGAACGGACGTATCGTCTATGTCCCCTTTGCCAAGGCCATCAAGCACGACAAAGGCATCGACAAGTCGAGGTTTGAGTTGGTCAAAATGCTCTCGATATAAGATTTTAACAAACCCGAACATATAAATAATGAAACATGTAATCGGCATTGGTAATGCCCTGACCGATATGTTGGTCAATCTGAAGAGTGACACCGTATTGGGTCAGTTCAAGTTGGCGAAAGGTTCGATGAGCCTGGTCGACACACACCTCCAGACCGAGATTTCGAAATCCGTGGCCGGTCTTCCCTACTCGCTCTCGCTGGGCGGTTCGGCCGGCAACACCATACGCGCCATGGCACGTCTGGGCTGCAAGGTGGGCTTCATCGGCAAGGTGGGCGGCGACACCACGGGCGACTTCTTCGTGCAGGCGCTTGAGAACCTCGACATCGAACCCGTGATTTTCCGCGGACGCGAACGCTCCGGCAAATGTGTGTCGCTGATTTCGCCCGACGGCGAGCGCACGATGGTCACCTATCTGGGTGCCGCGCTCGAGATGGTCGACAAGGAGATTGAACCCTCGATTTTCGACGGCTACGACTGCCTCTATGTCGAGGGCTATCTGGTGCAGAACCACAAGCTCATTCGCTCGGCGGCCCGCACCGCCAAGCAGCTGGGACTGAAGGTGGCCATCGATTTGGCCAGCTTCAACATCGTGGCCGAGAACCTCGAGTTCCTGCGTGAGCTGGTGCGCGACTATGTCGACATTGTGTTTGCCAACGAGGACGAGGCCAAGACCTTTGCCTGTGAATCGGAACCGCTCAATGCCTTGCAGGTCATCTCGGAGATGTGTGAGCTGGCGGTGGTGAAAATCGGCACCAAGGGCGCCATCATCAAGCAGGGCGACAAGGTGGTGCATGTGGGCATCATGGCGGCGGCCAAGCGTGTCGACACCACGGGAGCCGGCGACTTCTACGCCGCAGGCTTCATGGCCGGCATGTGCGAGGGGCTCTCGCTGCGCCAGTGCGGCACCATCGGAGCCATCACCGCCGGAAAGGTCATCGAGGTGGTGGGTACCACCTTCGGTGAGGAGGCCTGGCAGGATATCTTCCGTCTGGTGGAGAAGGTCAAGCACGACAACTACCTCTTCTAAATCCGTCGGCACGGAGCGGCCGGAAAACAAAAGGAGCGGTTCCCGCATGGGGGCCGCTCCTTTGTTGTATCGTAGGGTGAATCAGAGTTTCCGCAACAGTCCGCGCGAGATTTCGTAGCGCATGACCAGCAGCTTCGACGACTTGCGCGGCGACATGGTGCAGCACAGCAGCAGGGTGGCGACCCACTTGAGCAGTTCGCGGAAGAGGGCCGTTGCAAGGCGGTGGTGGATACGTGCGCGCAGCTGCTGGCTGATGCCCACATTGCGGCACAGGCGGCGGAAATACTCCTGCGAGAGCTTCCGCTGGGGAATGATGTGCCACATCACCGCGTCGGGGACATACCATATCGTCTCGCCGCCCTTGAGCATGCGTTCGAAGAGGTCGTTCTCCTCGCCGCCGATGAGTTCGCGTCCCACACGTCCGAGCGTGACGTCGAAGCCCTTGTAGCGGAGTGCCTCCCTGCGGCGGAAGGCCATGTTGCCGCCGCCGGGAACTCTTCCCCGGGGGAAGGGACGCACCGTGTCGCCGAAGTGCATGGGGTTGGCGATGGGCATCTCGGTGAATTTCGACAGCCAGTCGGGACGTCCTGCGGGGTATTCGGCGATGATGCGTCCGCCGGCCACAATGGCATGGGGGTGGGTGTCGAAGAAGTGGAGATAGGCCTTCAGAAAATCGGGGTTCACACGTTCGTCGTCATCTATCGAGGCGAGCAGTTCGCCGACCGCCTCCCGAAAACCGCGGTTGCGGGCATACGACACTCCGGCCTGCGGTTCGTAGACGCGGCGCAGGTGGAGGGTGGGGTGTGCCGTGCGGAACTCCTCGAAGCGTCGGGGGGTGTCGTCGGTCGAGGCGTTGTCGATGACCACACACTCCCACTCGTCGGCCGCTAATGTCTGAACGGCAACGGATTCAAGGGCGCGAATCAGATCGTCGGCGCGATTGTGTGTCGGAATTATGAGAGAAATTCGAATCATTGTGCGAAAGTAAGAAAAATAACGATAAAATCCCTATCTTTGTTGTTTGAAACGCCGCAATAAATGTGACGAAAAGCGCGTTCTTCCTCCGGCCGCATGGCGGAGGGAGGGGTTTGGGGTGATTCAGAAATTTTATAACTACAAAAATTATGCAAAAAAAGCTTCTCGTTTTCATGACGACACTCGTGGCACTGTTCATCGCGTTCGGTGCCTCGGCACAGAGCGTTGATTGGAAAAGCTCTGTGAAACAACTTGACGACCGGCTCTATGAGGTGACGCTCGAGGCGTCGATTCCCTCGTCGTTCCACATGTATGACATGGGACCCTATGAGGGTGGCCCCCAGGCGACCACCATCACCTTCGAACCCAATGCCGACGTGGAACTGGAGGGCGGTGTAGAGCAGGTCTCGCAGTCGCACCGATATTTCGACCAGATGTTCGGTATGGAAATCGGAACTCTGGAGGGCAAGGCCCTGTTTACCCAGAAGCTCCGCCTGTTGGGCGACAAGACCCTGCTGAAGGCCAATCTGGAGTGGATGATTTGTAACGACGGCAGCTGCCTGCCGCCCGATGATACGGTACTCGAAATCGCACTTCCCGCGGGTGCGGCCGTGAGCGAGACGGTGCCTGCCGCCAAGCTGACTCCGGCGCAGCCCGTCACCAAGGACGCGGCCGGCGGCGGTTCGCTGTGGGCCCTGATTCTCGAGGCCGTGCTGTGGGGTTTTGCCGCCCTGCTCACCCCCTGTGTGTTCCCCATGGTGCCGATGACCGTGTCGTTCTTCATGAAGAGTTCGGGCAGTGCGGCGATGGGTCGTTTCCGTGCGGCGATGTACGGTGTGTTCATCGTGGCGCTCTACACCCTGCCCATTGCGGCCATCATCGTCATCACACGCGTCATCGGTGGTGATGCCGTCACGGCCGACATCTTCAACTGGCTGGCTACACACTGGCTGCCCAACCTCATCTTCTTCGTGGTGTTCATGGTCTTCGCCGCATCGTTCTTCGGTGCCTTCGAAATCACCATGCCCTCGTGGATGGTCAACAAGACCGACAGCAAGGCCGACAGCAAAGGCATGGCCGGCATCTTCTTCATGGCACTGACCCTCGTGCTGGTGTCGTTCTCCTGCACGGGTCCCATCGTGGGTTCGGTGCTGATCAAGTCGACTTCGGGCGAGTTCTGGAGCCCCATCATCACCATGGTGGCCTTCTCCACCGCCTTTGCGCTTCCGTTCACCGTTTTCGCCTTCTTCCCCTCGATGCTGAAGAAGATGCCCAAGAGCGGCGGCTGGCTCAACTCCGTGAAGGTGGTGCTGGGCTTCGTCGAGGTGGCACTGGGTCTCAAGTTCCTCTCTGTGGCCGACCAGACCTATCACTGGGGTCTGCTCGACAGAGAGCTGTATCTGGCCATCTGGATTGCGGTCTTCTCGCTCATGGGTCTCTACCTGTTGGGTAAAATCAAGTTCGCTCACGACAGCGACATGCCCTACCTCAGCGTGGGACGTCTGGCGTTGTCGATTATCGTCTTCTCGTTTGTGGTCTACCTCATTCCCGGTATGTGGGGTGCGCCGCTGAAGGGTCTGTCGGGCTATCTGCCTCCCCTCCACACCCAGGACTTCGTGCTGGGACAGGGTGGCGGTACGGTCAACGCCTCGGCTGCGGAGGGTGGCCTGCTCACCGTCGACGGCCGCAAGCCCAAGCACAGCGACTTCCTCCATCTGGCTCACGGTCTGGAGGGCTTCTTCGACTATGAGGAGGCCAAGGCCTATGCCGAGAAGGTGGGCAAGCCCCTGTTCGTGGACTTCACGGGTCACGGTTGTGTGAACTGCCGCGAGATGGAAGCACGTGTGTGGTCCGATCCTCAGGTGCTGGATATCCTCCGCAAGGAGTATGTCATCGTGGCACTCTACTCCGACGACAAGAAGGAGCTGCCCGAAGAGGAGTGGGTGACCACCGAGACGGGCAAGGTGCTGAAGAGTCTGGGTAAAATCAACTCCCACTTCGCACTGAAGACCTACGGCGTGAACGCACAGCCCTACTATGTGCTGGAGGGCGACGATGCGCAGCAGCTGGTCGAGCCGCGTGGTTACGATTTGAGCGTCGACGGCTTCGTGGATTTCCTCCGCCGTGGTGTAGAGGCTTACAAGAAGCAGAAATAACGGACGGCGTTCCGTTGCGATAAAAAGGGTTGTCCCGTTGAGGGGCAACCCTTTTTTTGTGCCGTGGCAGGGACGGTCGGAACTGTTGGGTCGGGAGAAGCGGTGGGGAGTCAGCGTGCGGCGGAGGGGATTGGTCGGGCGAAATGGAAGGGAGTGTGCGGGTCGGTCGGGGGACTGTCGCGTGAGAGAGAGGAAAGCGGACGGAGAGAGGGGCGTGTCAGCGTGCAGGGGAGTGTACGTGCGCGGTTGGAAGTCAAATTACGCGGTCGGGCGAGGACGCTTTGCGAGGCGAGGGTGGGGGAGCGGAGAAAACCGTGAGGTAGGAATACAAAAAAAGACGAACTACTTTTTCAAGTAATTCGTCTAAGGTAGCGGGAGAAGGACTCGAACCTCCGGCCTCCGGGTTATGAGCCCGACGAGCTACCAACTGCTCTATCCCGCGATATATCTTTAGATGTTATCTATCATCGTGATTGCGAGTGCAAAGATAAGGCATATATTCGGTGTTTCCAAATATTTTGAGGATAAATTTTCAATAAATTTTCTCTGCCGTGTGATATCTTGTTGATAACCAGCGAAAAGAGGTTTGAAAATATTTTTACGAATTTTTCCTCCTTCGTCCTTCCCTTGCATCGGAACGGCGACTGGCGGCCGTGTCACATCAGGTGACCGGCCACAATCTCCGACAAGTCCTTCACCTCTTTCTCCGTGCCGCGTCCCACGGCCTTCTTGCACAGGGGGCAGGTGGTGACGATGACATCGGCACCCGTAGCCTCCAGCTCCGAAGCCATGTTGCGCGCCAGCTTGACCTGCTGCTCGTCGGAGATGGCCAGATTGGCCACCGACGAACCGCAACAAAGAGCGTGTTCGCGTGTCTGACGGGGTTCGAGCAGTGTGCCGATGGCCTCGATGACCCGGCGCGGCTCGTCGTAGATGCCGCTGCCGCGTCCCAGTTCGCAGGGGTCATGGTAGGTGAAGGTCTCGTCGACCTTGTTCACCTTCAGGCGGCCTTCGTCAATCAGACGCAGGATATACTCCGAGTGGTGCAGCACCTCGATGCCCTCCAGACGGTAGTCCTCGCGGAAGACCTTCAGACAGATGGGACACGAGGTGACCAGTGTGGTGATGCCGTGCTTGCGGAAGAGTTCGGTGTTGTACTCCATCATCTTGTGGGCGGCATCGGTCTCTCCGGCCAGCTTCAGCGGACGGCCGCAACATACGCCGCCGCTCTTGTCGGCCCACCATACCTCCTCGCCCGAAGCGGTGAAGATGCGCTCCATGGCCTTGAGGACACGGGGGGTGAGCAGTGTCATGCAGCCGGCAAAGTAGCCCACCTTGCCGTCGCCCGTCGAGCGGTCAAGCCCCTTGAAGTATTTGTAGCGGCGTTCGCTGGGCAGGTTGCGCATCACATCGCGCGAGTTGACGCGCAGGGTGTTGAGGTCGATGCCCACGGGACACCGCTCCGTGCAGCGTCCGCACATCAGACAGTTGTCGGCCGTGGCCAGTCGCAGCATCTTGTAGCGGCGGTCGCGCAGATAGTAGACCGACTGCACGGTGTTGATCCCCAGCACGCTCTGCAGCTGGCAGGGGTCGATGCAGATACCGCAGCGCGAGCAGGCTTCGGTCTGGAACTTGTCGAACGTCGACTCCTTCTCTCCCGACCTGAGTCCGTAGCGGCGCAGGAAGATAAGCGGCACTTCGGTGAAGATGTGCATGTAGCGCGAGAAGGGCAGACCCACGAAGAAGACACCCAGCACGATGGAGTAGAACCACCAGGCCGATGTCTCGAGCTGCATGAGTGTGGTCTGCGACAGATGGGCGCGGAGCAGGTCGCCGGTACTGCCGGTGAGGAAGCTGCCGCCGCCGTAGAGTCCCGAGGTGATGCTCTCGGCCACGAAGCGCGCCGGGAAGACGAACCACAGTGCCGAGAGGGCAATGCGGTCGCCCATGACGTGGTGGGTGGTCTTGCGCATGCCCATTGCCTTGGAGTACATGCGTTTGCCCCATGCCAAAGCCACACCCGAGAGGACCATGCAGAGGAACAAATCCATCAGGAAGGCGAACACGGGTTTGTGTTCGAGTCCCACGGCGAAGTATTTGAAGAAGACGTGTCCCTGCAGCGGCACGAAGCGCAGACCCAGATAGGCGATGGTCTCGGCCCAGCCCACGGCGATGAGCAGGAACCAGCCGAAGGCCAGCGACATGTGCATGTATCCCAGCAGGGGGTTGACCTTGTAGATGCGGCGGTGGACGAGACACTCTCTGAAGGCCTCCCACACGGCCGCGAAGGTTTTTCCGGTGAATATTCCGTCGGCGATGAGCCGCTTGTCGCTGTGGGGCAGGCGGTAGAGCCACGAACCCCACTTCCAGGCTATCACCACAAACATGAAGACAGCCCCCACTATGAACGGAATACAGAATGGTGCGTAAAAATTCATCGTCAGAAATCTCCCAGTTTACGTTTCAAGAGCATCACCACACCACGCGTGTTGATGCCGCGCGGACATACCAGACGGCACTTGCCGCAGAGCATACACTTGTTCATCTCCTCGTATGCGCCCTGATACTCGCCGCGGCGCACGAGGGTATGCACCCTGCGGAAGTTGAACTCCGTGAGGTTGCCGGCCGTGCAGACCGCCGTGCAGGCGCCGCAGCCGATGCAACTCTGCAACTCGGGCATCTCGTGCAGAATCTCGTCGCTCTTGTTCAGATTGTTGAGGTCCATGTTGATGGCGCGCGGTTTCGAGATGCTGAAACCGAAATTGATGGCTGCCATGGTTATTCGGATAAGTAGTTGGCCACGGCATCGGCCGCCGTGCAGGCTTCGTTGAGGGTCTCGCCGATGTTCTTGGGCGAGGTGACGGCGCCGGCGTAGAAGATGCCTTCGGTGTTGCTCTTCATGTTGTTGAGGAACAGGTCGCGCGGCTGCATGAAGCCGCTGGGCGACTGCAACAGATGGGCGCCGGCAGCCAGCGAGGCGTTGTCGTCGTTGGCACGCATGCCCACCAGCAGCACCAGCATGTCGACACTCATTCTCAGCGGGCGGCCCGTGAGGGTATCCTCGGCCTTGATTTGTATGCGTCCCTCGAAGGTTTCGCCGGCCTCGGAGATACGACCTCTCACGAAGTGGATATTGTATTTGATCTGTGCCTCGCGGTACATCTCCTCATATCCGGGGCCGAACATGCGGATATCCATGTAGAAGTTGAAGACATCGGCGTCGGGGAAGAGTTTCTTCATCTCCATGGCCTGCTTCACACCCGTGATGCAGCACACCTTCGAACAGTGGTGCTGACCCACCTTCTCGTCGCGCGAACCCACACAGTGGAGGAAGGCGATGCGCTTGGGACGCGAACCGTCCTTCATGGCCACCTTGCCCTCGTTGAGCATGCGTTCGATGTCGACACTGGTGTAGACATTGTCGTAGATGCCGTAGCCGTACTCCTCCTTGAGACGGGCGTCGAAGAGCGTGAAGCCCGTCGACATGACCACTGAGTCACACGCGAGGGTCTCGCCCGTCGAGAGGGTGACGCTTCGCGAGGTGAAGCTCTTCACCTCGGTGGAGGTTCTCACTCCGATGTTCTGCTGCTTGATGCGGCTGCGCAGGGCGGTGAGAATCTCGTCGGCCGGCGTGAACGACGGGAAGAGGACGTGCCAGCCCCTGAGCTTGCCGCCCAGTTCCGCCTCCTTTTCGATAATCAGGGGTTCGATGCCCTGTGTACGGAGGTGCAGGGCTGTCTGCATGCCTGCCACACCTCCGCCTATGATGATTACTCGTTTCATTTATTGTTTCATGTCGTAAATGGTGTCGATGGGTGCGCAGTTGACCACAGCCGACGCCGGTTTGCCGATATATTTTCCGTTCTTGCCCAGATACTTGGCCGCGGGGTCGTAGTCGATGCCCATCTTGTCGAGCAGCGGCTCGACATTGACCTGGTGCATCTGCATGCCCAGCGCCCAGGGGTCGTAGCCCAGTACCAGACCGGCCATCTCCTCGTAGGTCAGCACCGGAATGCCGTGGCCGTTCTCGCCGTAGGTCGTACCCTCCATCTCGGCGATGGTGTACTGCCACCTGTCGAGGAACATCGAGCAGCCGGGACAGTTGGCCACGATGAAGTCGGGTTTGTAGGGGGCCATGCTCTCCAGCTTCTTGTGGGAGTTGGCAATCGAGTAGCCGCGGTTGGCCTGCACCAGATAGTTGCGGAAGCCGAAGCCGCAGCAGTGGCGGCGTTCGGGATAGTCGACACACTCGCCGCCCCACTCCTCGACCATGCCTGCCAGCACATAGGGAAACTCCGAACCGCCGACACCGGCCTTGGGGAAAATCTTGGCGTAGTGGCAGCCGATGTGGTCGACCACCTTCAGCGGTTCGCCCGTCTGCACATTGATGAGGCGGTGCTTGGCGCGTTCGCCGATTTCGCGGCGGAAGTGGTACATCACGTCGGAGGTGTGGGCCATACATTTGGGAATGGTGAATTCGCGTCCGGTGGCCTTGTAGAGATTCTCGCGGGTCTTCTCCTCGGTTTCGGGAAACTCCTTCCAGGTTTCGAGAATCTCGGTGTAGATGCCGAACGAGGTGATGCACGAGGTGGTGAAGTTCTCCAGCCCCGACTCGTTCATCAGCGAGAACTGGCGTGCCACCACCGTCATGGTGGTCTCCAGCGGCACTACATCGGAATGGTAGCCGATACCCGTGCAGGAGGAGTGTTTGGGGTCGTCGAAGAAATTCTTGCCCAGGTCGTTGTGCATGATGTCGAGAAAGGCCTTCTCGCTGCCCGGAAAGAAATTCTGGCGTATGCAGCTGCGTCCGTAGTAGTAATCGTCATCGGCGATGAATTTCTGATATTCGTTCCAACTGTTTCCTTTGGCTCTCATAGTCTAATAGTGTTCGTTGCTGTTTTTCGAGAATACGTCCATCATGTAGCGGTCGTCGGCACCGTTCTCGTAGCCCATTTCGCGGGCCTTGCGGTCGGAGAAGCGTTCGATGGTGTCGAACATCTCGCGTCCGCCGCTGACCTCGAAGATGCGGTGCAGCTCGTCCATCGACTCCTGGTCGATTTTGCGCAGGGCGCCGGCACCCTCCTTGCGGTAGCAGGGGGTGAACTGCCCGTAGACCTCGGTGTCGTGGTCGTAGATCCACTGCCACACGGTGCCCTGTTCGGGGTGCAGCGAGGGGTCGATGCCCTTCGGCACCAGACAGTAGCCCGTGCGGAGAATGTTGTCGCCCACGGTGCGTTTGAGTGCCAGCTGCTGGCGTCCCTTCTCGCTCTCGACAAAGAAACCCAGACGCTGCGAGAGGGTTCTCAGCGACTGGATGACATAACCCGGGGCGTTGCCGCGCGGACAGCGCGGACGGCACGACATACACTCGCCGCAATACCAGATGGTGTCGCTCTTCAGCAGTGCCTCTATGGCCTCGTCGTCTCTTGACTGTACAGTGTTGACAATCTCGCGCGGATCATACTCATAGAACTCCGCGGCAGGACACACGGCGGTGCAGACACCGCAGTTCATGCAGGCACGGAGCCCCTCGCGCATGCGCACGTCCTTCATCAACATATCGAAATATTTACCCATAGTCTTCTCGGCAAAGGGCAAAAAAAAACCTTTGCATTGCGCAAAGGTACGGATTTGCCCACTGGCAAAGGGTAGTATAAATACCTAATTTGTTTTACGCGAGTAAAGCTCAAAGGCGAACGGATAGGGATATTTCGCTCCCGAGGGGAACGATTCCGACGATTCGAGTACCCACTTTTCGGTATCCCATTCGGGGAACGAGGTGTCGCCCTCGTAGGCGTGCATCACGCGTGTGAGATAGAAGCGGTCGGCGATGTCGAGGGCCTGGCGGTAGATTTGTGCGCCGCCGATGACGAACACCTCCTCGTCGGAGGGGAAGAGTCCCACGGCCTCCTCCAGCGAGTGGACCACCTCACACCCCTCGATGTCGAGGTTCTGACGGGTGATGACCACATTGCGGCGGTTGGGCAGCGGACGGCCCAGCGAGTCGTAGGTCTTGCGTCCCATGATGACGGGGTGTCCCGTGGTGAGGGCCTTGAAGTGTTTCAGGTCCTCGGAGATGTGCCACAGCAAATCGTTCTTGTCGCCGATGACGCCGTTCTCGGCCACGGCCACGATGATTGAAATCATAGTAGTATCGTTGTTTTTCGGGGTGGGTGCTTAAAACGACATGGGGGCCTTGATGGCCGGCCAGGGGTCATAGCCCTCGAGGGTGAAATCCTCGTAGCGGAAATCGAAGATGGACTTCACCTCGGGGTTGAGGTGCATGCGAGGCAGCGGACGCGGTGTGCGCGAGAGCTGCTCGGCGACCTGCTCGAAGTGGTTGAGGTAGAGGTGGGTGTCGCCCAGCGTGTGGATAAATTCGCCGGGGCGCAGACCACACACCTGTGCCATCATCTGTGTCAGCAGGGCATACGAGGCGATGTTGAACGGCACGCCGAGGAAGGTGTCGGCACTGCGCTGGTAGAGCATGCACGACAGGCGGCCGTCGGCCACATAGAACTGGAACAGCACATGGCAGGGCGGCAGGGCCATCTCACCGATTTCGGCCACATTCCATGCCGAGACGATGATGCGCCGCGATTCGGGGTTGTGGCGTATGAGTTCCACGGCCTGGGCAATCTGGTCGATGACCCCGCCGTCGGGACGCGGCCACGAACGCCACTGATAGCCGTAGACGTGGTTCAGGTCGCCGTAGCGGTAGCCGTCGAGGGGCGAGGCCTCACCTGCACGGGCGAGGAACTCCTCGCGCGGAAGGGGGCTGCAGCCGTGGCGGTCGCACAACTCGTTGTAGTAGCGGTAGGCGTCGTTGTCCCAGATGTGGACACCGTTCTCCACCAGACGGGCGATGTTGGTGTCGCCCCGGAGGAACCACAGCAGTTCGTGAATGACCCCCTTGAGAAACACTTTCTTGGTGGTGAGCAGGGGGAAACCCTCCTCCAGATCGAAGCGCATCTGATGTCCGAATACGCTTTGTGTGCCTGTTCCCGTGCGGTCGCCGCGGACGATGCCCTCCTTGCGGATACGCTGCAACAGGTCGAGATATTGTCGCATGGTCTAAAACTTTTTGAGTCTGAGGTCGCCGTCCTCCGACAGGGCGGCATAGGTGATTTGTCCGTGCCAGCAGCCCAGATGGACGACATGGAGTCCCTCTTCGCGGTAGTCGAGCGGATAGTGGAGGTGGCCGAAGACAAAGTGGTCGACCTGCTCCTTACGGGCATAGTTGCGGGCGTATTCGATGAGGGGACGGGTGATGCGCTCGTCGTAGACGAGTCCTTCGCGGTTGTGCGATTTGCGCGAACTGCCGCTCCACCACCGGCCGAAGGCCATCGCCCAGTCGGGGTGTACCAGCCACGAGAAGAGCCAGCGCAGGGTCTTCGAGCGGAAGACCGTATTCATGAATTGCAGGACGTAGTGTCCCTGAATCTGCATGTTGTCGCCGTGGGCCAGAAAGATGCGTTGACGGGCGATTTCCACCACCTCGGGCGAGGTGTGAATCTCCATTCCGCACTCCTTCGAGAGGTAGTCCTTGACCCACATGTCGTGATTTCCGGTGAAGAACACCACCTTTATGCCCCGGTCCGAGAGTTCGGCCAGCTTGCCCAGTGCGCGGACAAAGCCCTTGGGGACCACATGGTTGTACTCGAACCAGAAGTCGAAGACATCGCCCAGCAGATAGACGGCCTTTGCGTCGTGGGCGATGGTGTCGAGCCATCTGACGAAGTTGCGTTCGGTCTGTCGGGCAAGAGCTTCATCGCCGGCGCCCAGATGGATGTCGGAGGCGAAGTAATACATCTATCGGGTCAGTTCTTCGAGTTTCTGTTTCAGACGGTCACCGTAGATGTCCTTGGCCACGATGGAACCCTCCTTGTCGATGAGGTAGTTGCTCGGCAGACGCTGCACGTTGTAGAAGCCCACGGCCGTCGATGCGCGGCCTCGGAGGTCGCTGACCGAAATCCAGGGCAGCTGCTGCTCCTGCACGGCGGTAATCCATGCGGCTTTGGAGGTGTCGAGCGACACCTGATAGACCTCAAAAGGGGTGTCGGCCTTCGAATATTTCTCGTAGATGTCCTTCAGTTCGGCGTTCAGCACATTGTTGGTGCCGGTCTCGGCCATCCAGAAGTCGAGCAGCACGACCTTGCCCGTGAGCGACGAGAGGCGGATTTTCTTGCCGTAGATGTCGTTCATCTCCAGATCGGGGTAGCCGGCCTCGGTGATTTTGTCGGTGAGGCTGATGCGTGCCTCCATGCGTGCGATTTCGCTTTGCAGCGAGAGCAGGTACTGCGATTCGGGGTATCTCTCCTTCACGGCCTCGGCTACGGTGCGGAAGTAGACCACATCGCTGTCGTCGCTGAACAGGTGGGTGTCACCCGGCAGACGCTGGTAGAGGGCGTAGATGGCGGCCAGATTGGCTTTGTGTTCGATGATGAAGCGCAGCTGGTCCTGGCGGATACGGTAGTATTCGTCGGAGTAGTCTTTGATCAGTTCGTCGCGCTCCTCCTTGGTGATGTTGGTGCGAACCTTGGCCACGATGTCGTCGAGCTTGCGTGCGCCGGCCGCGAAATTCTGATAGAAGGTTCTCAGCAACTCCGACTCCTCGGAACCCGCCACGGTGTAGTTACGCAGGACGCTGCCCATCGAGCTGACGTTGACCTTGTCGCCGCCGGCCAGCAGCAGGGGGATTCGCTCGCCCTCGCACACCAGATTGTAGAGCGAAGGGGTCTTGCCCACGCCACTGAGTTCGAAGCGGTAGCTGCCGTTGTTGTCGAGAGTGGCGGTGTCGATGATGCTTTGCTTGAGGGTGGAAACCTGTTCCAGATAGATGTTCTTGGTCTCATTGCCCACAAATCGGCCCGAAATTTTGACCGTGGAAGATTGACAACTGCTCAAAAGAAGAACGGCCGTCGAGATTACGAGAAAAAAAAGTTTATTCATTTAATTTTTGTTTTCGCCATTAGTAGAAGCAAATATAGCAAAAAATCTTTAAAAACAAGTGCTGTTTATTTCTGGAAATTGCGATACGGTCCGCCTTGTTTTGAGAAATTGCGGTTGTTCTGGTAGGGAGTGCGTCCTTTCTGCATGCGTTGGGGAGGTCGCTGCTGGCCGCCTTTGACGTAGCGTGTCATAAAGTGTTGTTTATAGTCGCTTCGGAGATTGTTGAGTGCCTCTTCGTTGATTTTTATGTTCCCGTCGGACATATTCTTTAGGTCTTTTATGATCACCTCGTTGTTGGGGTGTTCCTGGTTATATTCGTAGCTTTTGGTACGCATATAACGTGCGAGGTTGTCCACAGCGTATGTCACCGCGTGAGAATTTTCCTCCTTCGAGAGGCTCTGCACCATTTTCTCGACATACTTTCCGTAGTGTTTGTAGCGGATTTGCGACTGGGGGTAGTCGAGACGGCGGGGACTGATGGTCAGCTCCTCGCGTGTGGGACGCGGGTAGGGGGAGTCGACATCCAGCTGAAAATCAGACATGATGAACAGGTGGTCCCACAGTTTGTGGGTGTAGTCGGCCGTGTCGCGCAGCAGGGGGAAGAGATTGCCCATGACGGCAATGACGGCCCGTGCCTGACGGTTGCGCTCCTTGCGGTCTTCGATGTCGAGCAGCGAATCGATCATCTCCTGGATATGGCGGCCGTATTCGGGCAGATGAAGTTTGCGCCGTGTATAGTTATAATTCTTTCTCATATTGTGTTATGATAAGTGTGTCGGCTGCTCCGTTTGGCCGCCGTCGTGCGGCGACGGGTCTTTTGCAGTAGACTGAATTTTCGAAATTTCACCCTCTTCTCTCCATCATGATGGGCGGTGTGGAGATTGGTTTAACCCCTGGGAATGTAATAACTTTGGGACAAATGTAATAAAAAATCATAAAAAAACGCCATGGTAAAGGTTTTAATTTTAGACCATTCAAAAAGTATGCGAAAACACGCTCCGCGAGCGTCTGGAATATGAAGGTTTTTCGGCCGAGGCGGTCGAAAACGAGTCGCAGGCCGAGGATATGTGTCACAAGATTCCCTTCGATGTGATACTTTCGGAGTCGGGCGAGGGGTTGTCGGAGACGGAGGTGCCGTTCATTGTCCTCTCGGAGGAGGCCACCATCGACTCGGCGGTCGAGGCCGTGAAGAACGGAGCCGAGGATTTCATACCCAAGCCCGTGGACATGAACCACCTGCTGCAATCCATACGCCGCACGGTGGGTGACGGCCGTCGTGAGGGGGACGCGTCGCCCCGGCCGCGGTGCCGGCGTGTGCGCCGACGGGGTGCCGCAGCGTGTGAAATCGTGGGCGACTCGCCACAAATCGGGCAGGTCAAACGGCTCATCGACAAGGTGGCACCTTCGGGCGCGCGTGTATTGATTACGGGAGAGAACGGCACGGGCAAGGAGCTGGTGGCGCGCAGCCTCCACCTCAAGAGTCGCCGTGCCGATGCCCCGTTCGTGGAGGTGAATTGTGCGGCCATACCCTCCGAACTCATTGAGAGCGAGTTGTTCGGCCACGAAAAGGGGGCGTTCACCTCGGCCGTCCGCCAACGCAAGGGCAAGTTCGAACAGGCCGACGGGGGTACTCTGTTTTTAGACGAAATCGGCGACATGTCGCTTTCGGCGCAGGCCAAGGTGCTGCGCGCGTTGCAGGAGAACCGCATCTCGAGGGTGGGCAGCGACAAGGACATTGCCGTCGATGTGAGAATCATCGCCGCCACCAACAAGAACCTCAAGGAGGAGATACGCAAGGGCAATTTTCGCGAGGACCTCTACCACCGTATCGGGGTGGTGCTGTTGCGTGTGCCGCCCCTGCGCAACCGCAGGAGCGACATTCCGCTGCTGGTGGAGCATTTCCTCCGCGACATCTGCGAGGACTATGCCCTGCCCTGCAAATCCATTGCGCCGCGTGCCGTGGAGGCGTTGCAGGAGATGGAGTGGAGCGGCAATATCCGCGAGTTGAGGAATGTGGTCGAGCGGCTGGTCATTCTCTCGGGCGAGCGTATCACGGAGGAGGACGTCGCGCTGTATGCCGCCCAGTAGCGGGGGATTAGAGGCGCGAGAGAATCTCCTCGGCGCGGTCGGCGATGTAGTCGGCGCGGCTCTCCACCAGCTCCTCGCGCGAGCGGAAGCCCCACGACACGCCTACCGAGCGCACGCCTGCCGCACGGGCGGTGAGCATGTCGACACCCGAATCACCCACATACAACACCCTGTCGCGGGCGATGCCCGTCAGTGAGAGAATGTCGTCGACAATCTGCGGGTCGGGCTTCAGGGCCACGCCCTCGCGCTGTCCCAGCACGGCGGCAAATTCGATGTGGGGGAAGAACAGGCGCACGAGTTTCTCGGTGCCGGCCTGGAATTTGTTCGACGCCACCGCCACACGTATTCCGCGTCGGGTCAGCTCGTCGAGCAGGGCGGTGACTCCCTCATAGGGACGGGTCAGCGAGTCGATGTGGGCGGTGTAGTACTCCACGAAGTCGCGGCGCACCTCGGCCACGAAATCGGGAGTGCGCAGCTCCTCGGGCAGGGCGCGCTCCACCAGACGCATGATGCCGTTGCCCACAAACGAGCAGTACTCCTCATAGGTATGTTGGGGCAGGTTGCGCTTCTGCAACACCACCTCGCAGGCCCGGGCCAGGTCGCCTATCGTGTTCAACAATGTTCCGTCCAAATCGAATATCACCAAATCGGTCTTCATAGCTGTCTTAAAATTTTTTTCGGCCGCAAAATTACAAAAAACTGCGGCATTTTTCGTTGTCGGGGTGTTGTATGTGACAGAAATTTCTTAATTTTGGATTGCTGCTTTGTGCCCCTTGTATGAAGAGACTGTTATTAAATATTTTCCATTTCTATCGTGACGGTTTTCGTGAGATGACCGTCGGACGCACGCTGTGGATCATTATCCTCGTGAAGTTGTTCGTCTTCTTCGTGATTCTGCGTCTGATATTCTTCCCCGACCAGCTGGCCGACATGACCGACGGGGAGAAGGCCGCCACGGTGATGGAGCAGCTCACTTCGTGACCGGCGACACAACGGCTGGAATCCATTATTCACCCAACGAACGCTCCGCCGTTCAATAAACTGATACACAAATCATGATTACCGACTATCTCCAAACGGTCGACTGGTCGCGGGCGCAGTTTGCCCTGACGGCCATCTATCACTGGTTCTTCGTGCCGCTGACGCTGGGTCTGAGCGTGATTATCGCCATCATGGAGACCCTCTACTACCGCACAAAAGACGAGTTCTGGCTGCGCACCACCAAATTCTGGATGCGCCTGTTCGGTGTGAATTTCGCCATCGGCGTGGCCACGGGCATCATTCTCGAATTTGAGTTCGGCACCAACTGGTCGAACTACTCCTACTTCGTGGGCGACATCTTCGGCGCGCCGCTGGCCGTCGAGGGTATTCTGGCCTTCTTCATGGAGAGTACCTTCATCGCCGTGATGTTCTTCGGCTGGAACCGCGTCTCGAAAGGTTTCCACCTCACCGCCACCTGGCTCACCGCCGTGGGTGCCAACCTCTCGGCACTGTGGATTCTGGTGGCCAACGCCTGGATGCAGTACCCCACGGGCTGCACCTTCAATCTCGAGACCGTGCGCAACGAGATGACCTCGTTCGCCGCCGTGGCCCTCTCGCCCGTGGCGGTCAACAAGTTCCTCCACACGGTCACCTCGTCGTTCACCCTTGCCGCCCTCTTTGTGGTGGGTGTCTCGGCGTGGTATCTGCTCAAGGGGCGCGAGACCCGCATGGCCAAAAAGAGCATCTCCATCGCCTCGGCCTTCGGTCTGCTCTTTGCCCTCCTGACCGCCCACACGGGTGACAAGTCGGGCGCCATCATCGGCCGTGTGCAGCCCATGAAGCTGGCCGCCATGGAGGCCCTCTACGAGGGACGCACCCACTGTCCGCTGACGGCCTTCGGCGTGGTGTGTGCCGACGACTACAAGACCGGCGAGCAGGCACGGCTGAAGGTCGAGATTCCCTCGCTGCTGTCGATGCTCACCTTCCGTGATGCCGGGGCCTTTGTTCCCGGTATCCGCGACCTGGTGGAGGGCAATCCCTCGCAAGGCATCATCTCTACGGCCGAGAAGATGGAGCGCGGCCGCCGCGTGGTGGCCGAATTGCGCCGTTTCAAGGAGGCCCGTGCCGTCAACGATCAGGAGGAGGCCGCCGCCGTGAAGCGGCTCTTCGACCCCTCGACTTCGGAGGGTGAGGTCTTCATGAGGGACTATTATCCCTATCTGGGCTACGGTTATCTCTCCTCACCCGAGGAGGTGGTGCCTCATGTGCCGCTGCTGTTCTATTCGTTCCGCCTGATGGTGGGGGCCGGCACCCTCTTCATTCTCATTCTGGCACTGGTGTGGTGGTCCAACCGCAAGAACCTGCTGGAGAAACGCCGCTGGCTGCTGCACACCGTGCTGTGGTGCATACCGCTGGCCTATCTCGCTTCGCAGGCCGGCTGGGTGCTGGCCGAGGTGGGACGTCAGCCGTGGGCCATTCAGGATCTCATGCCGGTGAGTGTGGCCGCCTCGAAGATTCCCTCCGCGTCGGTCAGCGTCACCTTCTTCATCTTCGTGGTGCTGTTCACCGCGCTGCTGATTGCCGACATCAGCATTCTTGTCCGTCAAATCAAATCGGGTCCCGAAAAAGAATAACGCTATGGATACGCTTACACTTCTTCAACACTACTGGTGGTTCATCATCTCGCTGCTGGGCGCGCTGCTGGTCTTCCTGCTCTTTGTGCAGGGCGGTCAGGCACTGCTCTACACGCTGGGCAGGAACGAGGCCGAACGCGAACTCATCATCGCCTCGCTGGGCCGCAAATGGGAACTCACCTTCACCACGCTGGTCACCTTCGGCGGAGCGTTCTTCGCGTCGTTCCCGCTGTTCTACTCCACCTCGTTCGGCGGTGCCTACTATGTGTGGACGGCCATACTGCTGGCCTTCGTCATTCAGGCGGTGAGCTACGAGTACCGCCGCAAGGCGCACAACTTCCTCGGCGAGAAGACTTTCAACGCCTTCCTTCTGATTAACGGTGTGGCGGCACCCCTGCTGCTGGGTGTGGCTGTCGGCACATTCTATACGGGTGCCAACTTCACGGTCGACCGTCTGAGTCTGGCCAACGGTCTGGGCGGCGAGTGCGTCATCTCGCAGTGGACCTCGCCGTGGCACGGTCTGGAGGCCGTGGCCGACTACCGCAACGTGCTGCTGGGGGTGTCGGTGGTCATGCTGTCGCTCATCTTGGGCTGCCAGTATCTGATCAGCAGCGTGGAGAACGACACGGTGTGTGCGCGCGCCCGTCGGGTGATGCTCTCGGCCGCTTCGGTCTTCGTCCCCCTGTTTGTGGTGTGGCTGCTGGTCACCTTCTCGTCGGAGGGCTTCGGTGTGACGGCCGACGGTATCGTCACGGTGGAGGCCCACAAGTATTTCAGCAACCTGATTGATATCCCCATGCTCTTCCATCTGTTGTGGATGGGTGTGGTGGCGGTGCTGGCCAGCCTCTATGTGGCATGGAAGGGCCGCCGCTGGGCGATTCATCTGGGCGGCATGGGTACGGTGTTCACCGTTCTGGCGCTGCTGCTCTGCGTGGGGTGGGGCGACACGTCGTACTATGCCTCGCAGAGCGACCTGTCGTCGTCGCTGACCATCTGCAACTCGTCGTCGAGCCTCTTCACCCTGCGCACGATGGCCTATGTGTCGATATTCGTCCCCTTTGTGGCGGGCTACATCGGCTATGTGTGGTACAAGATGGACAGCCGCCGCATCACGCGCGACGATGTGGAATATTAGCCGTCCTGCCGCGTTGAGGCGGATACAAAAAAAATACCGAACCGTTGTTTTACACGGTTCGGTATTTTTTTTGATATGGGTCGTCGACCTTACTCCTGACCTTCCTTGTGGCCGAAGGGGTACTGGTGGTCGTGAACGTCGTCGAAACGCATACCCGTCTCGTAGGTCTTCATGGCGCGGTGGCTCATACCCATCGACGAGAAACCGCCGTCGTGGTAGAGGTTCTGCATGGTCACCTTGCGGGTGAAGTCGGAGAAGAGGGTGAGCACATAGTTGGCACAATCCTCGGCCGAAGCGTTGCCCAGGGGCGACATGCTCTCGGCGAACGACATCAAATCGCCCAGACCCATCACGCCGCTGCCTGCGGTGGTCGGGGTGGGAGACTGCGACACGGTGTTGATTCTCACGTGCTTCTCGCGGCCGTAGATGTAGCCGAAGCTGCGGGCGATGGACTCCAGCAGTGCCTTGGCGTCAGCCATGTCGTTGTAGCCGTAGAGGGTGCGCTGTGCGGCGATGTAGGAGAGGGCCACGATCGAACCCCAGTCGTTGATGGCGTCCTTCTTGCGGGCTACCTGAATGGCCTTGTGGAACGAGATGGCCGAGATATCGAGTGTCTTGGTCAGGAAGTTGTAGTCCAGGTCGTCGTAGGTGCGGCCCTTGCGCACGTTGGGCGACATGCCGATGGAGTGGAGCATGAAGTCGAACTTGCCGCCGAAATGCTCCATGGTCTTGTCCATGAGGTTCTCGAGGTCCTCGACGCTGGTGGCATCGGCCGGAACAACAATCGTGTTGCATTTCTCGGCCAACTGTGAAATCGTACCCATTCGTATGGAGACTGCCGTATTGGTCAATACAATTTCGGCTCCCTCTTCAACGGCTCTTTCAGCCACTTTCCAGGCGATGGACTGCTCGTTGAGAGCACCGAAAATCAGACCCTTCTTTCCTTTCAGTAATTGCGAACTCATCGTATTATGGTTTAAAATTTCCGACAAATGTAACAAAAATTTTCCGAGTTTTATACAAATTTAAAAAAATAGCGACTTTTTCACCGTTGAATCCTGCCAATCGACGCATTTTCGGCAGCGGTGGGCGGGACACGGCGGTGAGGGGGAGACGGTCACAGAAAAAGGTGCGGACCCGAAGAATCCGCACCTTTTCTGTGATGACGGAGCGTTGCGACGAGCCTTCCCCGAGGGGCGGGCAGGCGGTGTTCCGCATCATGTGTGAGAGGGGGGTGTCCCCTCACTGTTGGACTTTATTTGCTTTTGGCCTTCACCTCGGCGTGGGTGTTGCCCTTGCTGTCTTTGGTGACGGTGTATTCAATCGACTCGCAATCCTCGAACTGCGCCTCAAGTTCGCGCAAGATTTCCTCGTCGCTCTTCTGTCGGTCGTCGAGCCACTGGAGTTTGGTGTTGACGTTGCCGAAGGAGCTGAAGTTGCAGTTGTCCATGTCGCGCACACCGAAGAAAATCAGCGCGCCGATGTTGACCACCCACAACAGGAAGAGGGAGAGGGTCACCTTGCCCGACGAGCGGCGCGAGAGGAGCCATGCACCGATGACGTAGAGCAGCATGACGATGGGCAGGAAGGCGGCCAGCGTACCCAGTACCGCTACCAGAGGCGAGCAGGTGATGGGAGTGGCGAAGAACGTACCCGACGTGAGAATGGTGACAAATCCCGTGACGACGGTGAAGAGCGTGAGGACGAGCAGGAAGATGATGAATCCGGCAAAGAGTTTGAGCAGGGCGAGCGTTATGCGGCCGAGGAACGACACGGTCTCGGCGATGAGGGGCTTGGCGGTGCTGTCGATGTCGGTTTCGGAGGTCATCGAGGCCACCGAGCGGGTGGTGATGGGCTGTCCCTCCATCTCGAGTTTCTGGCGTGCCGTGCGTGCGGCAGGCACCACGAACCACATGATGACGTAGAGCAGCAGTGTGAGCGGGAACGTCTGCAGGAACATGCGGCTCAGGATGTGGACGTCGATGATGTCGAAGAAGATACCCAGAACCGGCAGGGCGAAGAGTGCCAGACGGATATACGCCACATCGATATTGAAATAGGTACTCAGTCCCGAGCAGACACCGCCCAGCTTGGCGCCCGACATGTTGCGGTAGAGACGTTTGGGGAAACGCTCCGTGTGGGAATGGGTCTTGGCGTGGGGTTTCTCTTCCGAGCCTTCGTGGATATCTTCGGCCGTGCCCAACTGTTCGATGATGTTGCGCACGAGGGGCAGCTCCACCACACGGGTGTTGTCCTGTGTGGAGAGTATCAGCTCGGCGATGCGGGCCTCGATGTCGGCGATAATCTCCTTGCCGTCGGGATTGTCGGCGTAGGAGTCGTTGAGGGAGGTGAGGTAGCTGTTCAGCTCCTCGTATGCGGCGCAGTCGAGGGTGAAGGCTACACCCGAGATACTGCATTTCTTGACTTCGTTCATGACGATGGGGAATTTTTTGGGAGTGTGGAGGTTATTTCTTGTCGATGTCGCCGCCCGACGAACGGGTGGCATTGACGGTGCAGTCGCCCGTGTAGTCGATGCTGGCGCCGCTCGAGGCTTTGGCGGTCAGCTTGTCGGTGCAGTGGAGCGTGATGTCGGCACCGCTCGAGGCTTTGGCGGAGGCGTTCGCCGAGATCAGCTTACCGGCCTTGATTTCGGCACCGCTCGAGGCCGAAAGGTCCGACGAGTCGCATTTGCCCTCCAGATACAGGTCGGCACCGCTCGATGCAGCGGCCTCGCACGACTTGACATCGGCCTTCACCTTGATGTCGGACGACGAGGAACCGTTTACCGAGAGGTTGTCGCCCTCTACCGAGGCGTTGATATCGGCACTCGACGAGGCTGAAATATTGCACTGCGAGGCGTGGACGACGGCGTTGATATCGGCACTCGACGATGCCGAAATCTTACACGACTTGCTCTGTACGGCGGTCGAAATCGCGCCGCTCGATGAGGAGAGGAGTGTCATGTTGTCGGTGCGCATGAGGGTCTTGGTGACGATTTCGGCACTCGACGAGGCCTTCAGCGAGGTGAGGCGGCCGTTGTAGGGGAGGAAAATCTCCACTGTGCAGTGCGAAAGGTTCTGCACCTTGTTGTCAATCGAGAAGAGGAGGTTGCCATTGTTGTTCTCGACGGTCACATAGTCGATGAGGTTGTCGTCGGCGGTGATGACGATGTCGTGCTTGTCGCTGCGGTCGATGACGAGGTTCACACCGCGTGCGGCGGATACCTGCGTGTGGTCGGGGGCGGCTAGCGAACGGGTGGCCATCTTGCCGCTGCCGACGATGCGGCGGGGAGTCGATGCCTGTGTCGAGAGGGTGGTGAAGAGCAGCAGCAGTGCGCTGAATGAAGTTATGATTCTGCGTGTCATGATGATTTTTGTTTTTTGTGGTTGAGGTAATTTTGTGGGGTGGGGTTATTTTCCGTGGCGGATTCTGTCAATCTGCATCACCATGTCGTCCCACGCCTGATCGAGCATGGACAGATACTCGCGACCCTTGTCGGTGAGGGAGTAGTACTTGCGCGGAGGGCCTTGTGGCGACTCCTCCCAGCGGTAGGTGAGCAGCCCGGCGTTCTTGTGGCGGGTGAGCAGCGGGTAGAGGGTTCCCTCCACCACGATCATCTCGGCTTCCTTGAGTTCGGCGATGATTTTGGGCGCATAGGAGTCTTCCCGTGAGAGTATGGCCAGAATGCAATACTCCAGAATACCTTTGCGCATCTGTATTTTCACATTACTGTTGTTGTCTGCCGGCATAGTTGTAAGGTTTTAATTTGTTGGTTGTTGACGGGGAATGATAATCCATAAAATAATGTAAATCCACAGGGAGAGGCCTCCGAAGAGAATGAGCAGCAGGGTGGCGATTCTGATGACGGACTTGTCGAGTCCGAAAAAGTTGGCCAGACCGCCGCAGACTCCTGCGATGACGGCGTCCTGTGAGCGATAGAGTTGTTGACGTGCCATATTCTATTTTTTTTGTTTGTCGTTGGTGTTGAAAGATCCTGTTCCGTGGTCGGCTTCGGGAATGATAATCCACGCGAGGAGGTAGATGTAGATGCTCATGCCGCCGCAGAAGATGAGCAGGAAGCAGACCAGGCGCACGAGGGTGGGGTCGCAGTCGAAGAATTCGCCGATACCGCCACACACACCGGCTATCGAACGGTTGTGAATCGAACGGCGCAGCTTGCGGGGGGCTTCCTCCTCCTCTCCGGCTGTGGCGGCTTCTCCGGCGGCGTGGCCGAAGCAGTCGGGCGAGCCGATTTGCTCCATGGTGGCCTCCACCATTTCGAGCGTGACCACACGCATGGGCGAAGCGATTTTCTCGCGCAGGATTTCGGCGATGCGCGACTCGATGTCGGCCATCACCTCGTCGGTATCCTCCTCGAGGCGGCTCTTGATTTCATCGAGATAGTGTTTCAGTGTGCGGTAGGCGTCCTCGTCGAGGGTGAAGGCCACTGAACCGATGTTGACATGTAGGGTCTCTTTCATAATGAGAGAATATTTAGAGTCTTTTATTTCTTTCCACTGGCAAATATATATACTCTTTTGGTATTTTGCAAAACAAAGTACTGATTTTTTTATCTACTTCTCGAAAAAAAATGCGACGGGCAAAGTTGTGAACAACTGTTCACATGTTTTGCGACGGGAGAGGACAGGGTATTCCTATTTTTTGTATCTTTCGGAAAACCTTAAAACACAACCTACTTATGAAATTCTTTATCGATACCGCGAACCTCGACCAGATTCGCGAAGCCAACGAAATGGGTGTCCTCGACGGAGTGACCACCAATCCCTCACTCATGGCCAAGGAGAACATCAAGGGCGATGAGGCCTGCCGCCGCCACTATCTCGACATCTGCAACATTGTCGACGGCGACGTGAGTGCCGAAGTCATTGCCACCGATTTCGAGGGCATGGTACGCGAGGGCGAGGAGCTGGCCAAACTGCATAAGAACATCGTGGTGAAGCTGCCGTGTACGGCCGCCGGAATCCGTGCCGTGAAGTATTTCGCAGAGCGCGGCGTGAGAACCAACTGTACGCTGGTCTTCTCGGTAGGGCAGGCACTGCTGGCCGCCAAGGCCGGAGCCACCTATGTGTCGCCCTTCGTGGGTCGTCTCGATGATATCTCGGAGGACGGCGTGGAGCTGGTGGCACACATCGTGCGCGTCTACCGCACCTATGGTTATAAGACGCAGGTGCTGGCCGCCTCCATTCGCCACACCAACCACATCATCAAGTGTCTCGATGCCGGTGCCGATGTGGCCACCTGTCCGCTGTCGGCCATCAAGGGCCTCTTGAAGCACCCCTTGACCGACATCGGTCTGGAGAAGTTCCTGGCCGACCACGCCAAGGTCAACGGACTGTAATCGGTGAGCGGGGCGCACCGTCGCATGGTGTGGCGGCCGCCTTGCAGGCTGACGATAGATATCAAGCGTGTTCCGAAGGGAGACGCACCGCCACGGCGGTGCGTCTCCTGTTTTTTGTGGGGATATGTTACGCGAAAGTTATATTTTAGTGGAGATTTTGGACAAATAAAAAGAAATAATTAATATTGCACGCTTTTTCGGTCAAAGCCGTGTGACGGACGTCCTTCGGGCGTGGCGCACGGTGCGGAAGGGCGGATTTGTTCAACCCTGTAAATATTGAAAGATGAATATGAAGAGATTGGTTTTGACTATGTTGGTTTTGGCCGGCGTGTGTGCCTGCGGTAAAGATGATATCCCTGCAAAAGGCGGAGAGGGGAACGGCAGCGGACAGGTGACCCCTGCCCCCAAACCCGAGGAACAGAAGCCCGGGGAGGGACAGCCCGAGGAGCAGCGTCCGTCGGATGTGGAGATGGCAATGCGCGGTGTGGCGGAATGGCGTGTGAAGCCCGAGGTCTACTACAAGGCTTTGGACATCGAGGCGCTGGAGCAGTCCGAGGCACTGGATTTTGCACAGTTGCGCCCGCTGGTGCGTCTGTATATGGTGTCGGAGGAGGGCAAGACCTACGACTTCACGGAGGACGACCTCGCGAAGGTGGCACTGCATGAGGTGCGCTACTCCGCCGAGCGCGGCGAGCTGTCGTTCCGTCTGGTCTATAACGGAGTGAAGGGGCGTGACCGTGTGAAGCTGGAGTTCTCGCGCGAGGAGTACTACGCCTGCCGCTTCGAGGTGAACACCCCCTTTGTCAGCGGTCACTATATGCAGGGCGTGTTCCGTCATGCCGAGGCGTTCCTCGGGGATCTGATGACCTACGACACGGAGCGTTACCTGCCCGAACTCCACTCCAAGGGCGACGATGCGCGCCGCAACTCGATGAGCATCACCTTCAAGATTTACGACCGCAAGACCAACCGCGATCTGGGGGTCTTCGTGACCAAGGATTTCAGCGGTTTCAAGTCGTTGGAGTCACTGCTGTCGGCACTGGAGATCTATTCGTCGGTCGAGGTGCACGATTTGGCCGTGGCCGCCATGAGCAAGTACAAGGAGGGGACGGATCTGGTGCGTATGCTGGCGGCGCGCATGGCCAACCAGAAGTGGATGCAGAAGATGGAGTATGCCACCGGCGGCGTGCAGCTGGATTACAGCGAGGAGAAGAGCGATGCCCACAGCCCTGCCGTGGAGGTAATCAAGGGTCAGCAGTCGCGTCTGGATGTCTTCCTGTCGCGTCCGCAGTGGAGATTGAAGCGTGCCGAGGTGGTGGACCGCGACCTGCATCTCGGTGTGGCGCTGGAGATGGTCAATGGGGTCTATGTGGAGAATCGAATCTATGAGATTGTGATTCCTCATGTGGTGAAGAAGTAACCGCGCCGCGAAGAACTGAAAGCGTGCCGCCCTTCAAAAGGGCGGCACGCTTTATTTGTATCCGGACGGTGGGTTTGCCGCCAAGAACTCGCGGTTCAATCTCGCCGCAGGCAAAGCCCCTCCTTTGAAAAGGAGGGGTAGGGGGTGGATTGTCAAAGGCAGTTGCGCATGGCGCATATCGCAAGATGTAAAAAAATAAGGCTCTCCGTTCGGAGAGCCTTATTCCTATATAGCGAGATGACTTCGATTAGTCTTCCAGCTTTGCAGCGAGGAACTCGCGATTCAATCTCGCCGCAGGCAAAGCCCCTCCTTTCCAAAGGAGGGGTAGGGGGTGGATTGTCAAAGGCAGTTGCGCATGGCGCATATCGCA
>JAHHQN010000016.1 GCA_020026375.1 Alistipes sp.
TTATTACATTATTACATTATTACATTATTACATTATTACATTATTACATTATTACGGCAAAATTCCAAACTTTTGTAATGCAAAATCACCTGTTTTAGAAAGGAAGATTTTTTTATCACCTTTCGATTTTTCAACATTTTCACAATATTAATCATACCTTCACAAATATCAATGTGTTAGAAAATAATTAAAAAAACTATTTGATTTTTATTAGTTTACCTTTTCCAGGACTCAAAAAGACCGAAAACACCACAAAACTACCCTGTTTTAGGTATATCAAATGTCACAAATAATATTATCGGTCGCAAAAAACCACTCCCCCACCTTCCAAAAAAGGAGCGGAACGGTAAAATATATCACCGTTCCGCTCCCATAAATTTTAAAAACTCCGTAAAAATCAGAATTTTAGATTTCCGTCTGTAATCCGACATACAGAACAAATATCAACGATTAGTCGTTCTTCGCACGTTCGCGCCGCAAGATGCTCTGCATCTCGAAGACCACATCGGGGTGGTCGGCGGCCACATCACGCCCCTCGTATTTCTCCTTCATGTCGAAAAGCAACGGCGTTGTCGAGTTGCCCGTCTCGATTTTCGGCCCCCACGGAATCATCTTCGGGCCGTCGCTGGCCTCGATGAACTTCCACTCGGGAGTACGCACCGACAGCACACGGTTGGAGGCCAGCTCCAGCACCCACGGACGATCGTCGTGCGTCTCGCCCAGCAGATTGCCCAGGCAACTGCGACTGTCGGGTGCGCTGCCCTTCGGCAGACGTGCGCCAATCAGCTCGCCGAGCGAGGCCAGCCAGTCAATCTGCGACATCAGCACATCGGACTCCGCCCCCTGCTTCACCCTCTTCGGCCAGCGGACAATGGCCGGCACCATCGTGCCACCCTCATAGGCACTGTACTTGTTGCCGCGGTAGGGACCCGCAGGACGGTGGTCGCCCAGCAGCTCCTCCGAGCGGTCGGCATAGCCGTCGTCGACCACCGGACCGTTGTCGCTCGAAAGAATGACCAGCGTATTGTCGGCAATGCCCAGACGGTCGAGGGTCTCCATAATCTGTCCCACGCTCCAGTCGAATTGCAGAATGGCATCACCGCGCAGTCCCATCGGCGACTTGCCGCGGAAACGCTCGTGGGGAAAGCGCGGCACATGGACATCGTTGGTGGCGAAATAGATGAAGAACGGCTCGTCGCGGTGGGCGGTGATGAAGTCAACGGCATGACGGGTGATGGAGTCGGCGATATGTTCGTCCTTCCACAGGGCCTTGCCGCCGCCCTTCATGTAACCGATGCGGCCGATACCGTTGACGATGGACATGTCGTGGCCGTGGCTCGACTTGAGGTTGTAGAGCAGTTCGGGATTCTCGCGTCCGGTCGGCTCGCCCTCGAAGTTCCGCCGGTAGCTCACCTCGATGGGTGCCGAGGGGTCGTAGTCGGCCACACGGTCGTTCTCGATGAAGACACACGGCACACGGTCGGCCGTGGCCGCCATGATATAGTGGTAGTCGAAGCCCAAATCGCTCAGTCCCGACGGCAGCGGAGCGTTCCAGTCCTGCTCGCCGCCCTTTTCGCCCAGTCCCAGATGCCACTTGCCGAAGGCGGCGGTGGTGTATCCCGCATGGCGGAACATGTCGGCCATCGTGTACTGCGAGGGCGAGATAATCATGCCGGCATTTCCGGCCGCCACATCGGTGCCGGGCTTGCGCCACGCATAGTGGCCCGTGAGCAGCGAGTAGCGCGACGGGGTGCTGGTGGCCGCCACCGCGTGGGCATTCGTGAAGCGCACGCCCTCGGCCGCCAGACGGTCGACATGAGGGGTAGCCACCCGTTGCGCACCATAGCACGACAAATCGCCGTAGCCCAAATCATCGGCATAGATAATCACCACGTTGGGCAGCGCACGCCGACACACCGCCCCGTTCCTGTCGGGCTGATTGCCGCCCGTCACCGCCACAGCCGCCAGCGGAGTGAGGCATGCCACGGTCAGAATTTCCTTTTTCATATCGTTTGAGGGTTTTTCATGAGGTTTTCATACCTTATTATATAACACCGACTACTCCACCCCCACCTCGTCGGCAAAGACAAAGGCTTTTTCGGGCTTCACGGTCTTCAGGTCGGGGATATCGTTCATCACCTGTGCCGTGATTCTCACATAGCGGGCGCTCACCGTGGGGAAAGTCACCTCCTCGCGGCGCAACTCCACAGTCACGGAAGCAGGCGCGGGGAGCGGCTTGCGCGCCACCTCTGTGAAGCGGAGGCCGTCGTCGGAAGTCTCCACCACAAGACCGGCAGCCGGGAAGATGTCGTCGTTGGTGTTGATGAGCGTACTGACCCACACCTTCGAGAAGCGGGTCTTCTCTCCCAGATCGACCACCGCCTGCAAATCCGTACCGCGACACCCCACCCAGCGGCCATCACGGTAGTTCGAGGTGCCGAAGCAGCCGTCGGTGAGCGTGCGGCCCAGCTGTGCGCGGTAATCCTTATGGGGCGCATGGGTGAGGGAGAGCGGTCTGAACGAGGCGAGATGACGGGCGAAACGCTCCTCCGAGACTTCGCTCCGACGACCGTCACGCACGGCCACCGCCTTCAAATCGGTGGCACGGTCAATCGCTATGGGTGCGGTGTAGCGCAGCGAGCCGCCATCGGGTTGCGAGCCGTCGAGCGTATAGCGGATATCGGCCTTGCCGAAGGTCGACAACCCCACACGCAGCACGCCGCCCACGGTGTCGGCCTCAGGCTGTATCATCACATCGTAGATATCCTTGCGGAAATCGTAACCGCGACGGTTGTAGATTTCGAGCAGTGCAGGCAGACGCTCGACATAGCTGTCGAAATCACGGTTTTCGGGAGTACTCCACTGCACCTCGGCCAGCGACGACATGCGCGGCAGAATCTGCCACTCGACTTTCAGACTGTCGGCCGTCCACTCCGTCCACAGGCAGGCCTGCGCTCCGATGATATGCGACTGCTCCTCGGGGGTGAGCTGCTCCGACACGGGTTCGAATTCATAGACACGCTGCAAACTCTTGAGTCCCTTGATTTTGTTGAAATGCGGATTGCTGAAATAGAAATACTGGTAGGGCGCCAGGATACAGTTGTGACGCAGGCGCGCCACCGACACCGCCGCGTCGGGACGTGTCCAGGCCATCACCGTCGAGTTTTCGGGCAGACCGCCATGGAGCATCTCGTCCCAGCCGAGCATCTTGCGGCCGCGTGCCGCTATCGTGTGCGCCACTTCCGACATGAAGTAGCGTTGCAGCTGCTCCTCGCGGCTGTGGTCCGGCGTAGCCTTCAGTCCCAGACGGCGTATCTTCGCCTGACACTTGGGGCAGGCCTTCCACCGCTCCTTGGGACACTCGTCGCCGCCGATGTGGATATACTCCGAGGGGAAGATGTCCATCACCTCCTCCAGCACGTCACGGGCAAACTGCAACGCCTTGTCGTTGCCGCCGCACAACACTTCCTTGAACACACCCCACTCACAAGGCACCTCATAAGGGCCACCCGTACAGCCCAATTCGGGATAGGAGGCCAGTGCCGCCATCATGTGGCCGGGGAGGTCGATTTCGGGAATCACGGTGATGAAACGCTCGGCCGCATAGTCGACAATCTCGCGCGCCTGCTCTTGGGTATAGTAACCGCGGCACTCCACATTGTCGTATTCGGGTTTCCACGATGTCATCGAGCGCGGACGCACCGACCCCACCTCCGTCAGACGGGGGTACTTGAGGATTTCGATTCTCCAGCCCTGATCCTCGGTCAGATGCCAGTGGAAGTGGTTGATATTGTGGAGAGCCAGCATGTCGATGACCTGCTTGACATAGTCCACCGAAAAGAAATGGCGGCCCACGTCGAGCATGAAACCGCGATAGGCAAACCGCGGCGAGTCGCTCACCTCACCGGCCGGAAGCGCAGGACGCTCCCCCGTATCGAGGGTCACGGGCAGCGACTTAAAGAGCGTCTGCACACCATAGAACACGCCGCTCTCGCTGCCGCCGGACAACTCCACACCGTCGGCATCAATTCGCAGACGGTAGGCCTCACGGTTGGCGAGCGTGGAATCCACCGCCAGACGTATGGCCCTGACGTCGGCACGGGCGACGACCTCCGGCTCCAGACCCGTCACCTCCTTCACATACGAGGAGAGGAACTGTGCCGTGCGCACCAGTTTCGCGTTGTCGGCCGCACATACGATTTTGGTCGAGGGGGTAATTACAAAAGGCTGTGCCTCGCGGTCCTGTACCACATGGAGGGGCTGCGGAATGACATTGAGGTCACCGACCGCCACAGGGGTGCAGGAGACCATCACACCACAGAGCAATGCGGCCGCCGTCCACCCCGAAACAAGGATATTCTTCATAAAATCAGATAAGGGTTATGACATCAGAAAACACGGCACCCTTTTCGGGGGTGCATTCCATCATGTAAAATTAGTCGTTTTGTGGGGTAAAACCAAATTTTAAAGACCGAGAATTTCACCATCAAAACCTTATGATAAGAGGTATGGCACCACCCCTCGCACCGCAAATACGGCACAGAAATTGTCTCTGCATCGGCAGCGGACACCCCCGAATCTTCCACTTCGAGAGGCGTTTGCAACAGGTGGAAATTCCACCATAACGGAAATAGAGGATTTTGCGGACAAATATTTTAAATAAATTGGCAAACTTTAGTTTTTTAGAAAATTATAACTACCTTTGTACGTTAAAAAGAATACCATAATCAGCAAATTAAATTTTTTGGGATATGAAAAAATTATTTTTACTCTTGGCTTTTGTTGCCATGGCAACAACTTCCGTGATGGCTGAAACCAGCAAGTCAGAAGATAATAAGAATTATCTGAACGGCAAGTACGGCAGCTTCGCAGGATTCCAGACCAACGGCTTCTGGTCGAACTGGGAGATTTCTGCCGGCTTCGGTATCGGTACCGCCATGTCGTCGGGTCCCGATTTGGGTTCGCGCAGCGACCGTTTCGGTTTCCAGGGCGATTTCGCAGTGACCAAGTGGCTCCACCCCGTTGTGGGTCTGCGCGCTCAGTTGCAGGGCGGTAAGTTCGCCAACTTCCACGCCGACTACGGCAAGATGAAGTGGCCCTACATGTTCGCCCATGCCGACGTGATGCTCAACCTCTCCAACTGGATTGGCGGCTACCGCGAGGACCGCGTCTACTATGCCGTTCCCTACATCGGTGGCGGTTACATGGTTTCGAACTTCACCGACAAGAGCCAGGCCGAGAACCACTACGGCACCGCACAGCAGTTCGCTCTGGCCTACGGTCTGCTCAACAAGTTCCGCGTGTCAAAGGCTTTTGACATCAACCTCGAATTCAAGGGTCTGTGGGCCAAGTCGAACGCCTGCCCCACCCAGATGACCGGCAGCCACCTCTTCGGTCTCTCGACCACTGTGGGTGTGACCTACCGCTTCAAGAACCGCACCTGGGAGCGCGCCGTAGCCGCTTCGGTTGCCGGTGCAGAGATTGCCGCCTACCAGAAGGCCGCCGAGCAGAGCAAGGCCGAGCTGGAGAACGCAAAGGCCGAGAACCAGCGTCTGTCGCAGGACCTGGCCGCTGCAAAGGCTGAGGCAGAGAAGGCTCCCAAGACCATCGTAGTGAAGGAGGAGGCCGACAACACCGCTTCGATGACCGTATTGTTCTACTGCGGCTCGACCCGCATCTCGACCAAGGAGCGCACCCGTCTGAAACTCATCGTCGACGCCATGAAGAAGGCTCCTGCCGACAAGCACTTCACCCTCGTGGGTCACGCCGATTCGCAGACCGGTACTCCCGAATTCAACAAGCGCATCGCCGAGAAGCGAGCCAAGGTGGTTTACGATTACCTCGTGAACGAGGGTATCGATGCCGACCGCATGTCGTACAAGGGCGTGGGTGACACCATGGACATCAACGCTTACCCCGCTGCCAACCGTGCAGTAACCATCGAGTAAGACTCGACGAAATATCAAACACAAAGCCGACACCTTTTCGCGGGTGTCGGCTTTTTTTGTATGCCTGCCTCTGCTTGCTGACCTTCTTCCATGAACGCCGGCCAGCGACGCGCCCACCGCAGGCATCGCAATCCGCTGATGCCAAACAAGTTCCGTCAAATCACACGGAAAAACGGCCGACAGAGGACGTGAAGCAGGGTTTTCGAAGTTATTAAAATTATTAACATTCTTGAAAAATATAACGGGAAAACACTATCTTTGCCGCGTGAAATTGAGTACAAGCCGCCACTACTAACCTACGATGCAAACCCGTACACCAAGCAACTCACTATCACAAATATTACATTCATGAAAAAATTTTTACTCCGGTCGCTCCTCATCACTGCGACCATGTTCTTTGCATTCGGCGCAACGTCCTGCTCCGATGACGACGAAATCCAGAACGGCGGCAACGGCGACAACACCGACCCTTCGAAGATTACTCTGGCCGACATTCTCAAAGCCGAACCCGGACAGCACGAGGTGGAAGGCGTAACCGTGGTTGCCACCAACGAGCAGGGTCTGATTGTCACCGAGGGTGAAGCCAGCATGTATGTTTTCGTAGGCGAGGCACACAACCTTGTGGCAGGCGACGTGGTAACCCTCTCGGGCGAGACCTCCCTCTACAACAACCTGTTGCAGTTCGGCAAGGGTACCGTAGTCACCAAGACCGGCACCGGCAAGGTGAAGAATCCCACCCCCACAGCAATGGAAGCCGCCGATTTGGCGGACTACGCAAAGGCCCCCAGCTACAAGTATGCCAGCTTCAAGGGTATGGTCATGGTAGCCGGCCAGTACATCAACATGCAGATTGACGGCACCAACTATCTGGTCAGCATCGACTACATGGGCGAGGAGTTCAAGACCAAATACAACATGCACGACGTGGAACTGAGCGGCTGGCTCTACGGCTCGTTCAAGAGTTTCATCTACGTGCTTCCCGTCGAGGTGAAGGATCTGGGCGAGCATAAGGACGAGGTTCCCGCCGGCGCCATCTACTTCAGCAACTTCGACAAAAGCCCCGCAACACAGGACTACCAGCACGGTAACCGCAAGGAGTGGCCCTGGCTCACCGACTTCGACGGCTGGGTAAACCACAAGGGTTCGGGCGTGGAGAAGGTAACCTACGACTCGAAGAACATGTATGCACGTACCAACCAGTCGTCGAACGGCGAGTTGTCGTACTACGACGGTTCGGGTATGAACAACATCTTCTTCTCGACAGCCCCCAACTATTTCATCATCAAGGATATTGCGGTAAACACCCAGAATCTGAAACTCACTTTCGGCGCACAGCGCTATGCACAGGGTGCTTCGAACGAGTTCCTCAAGTCGGACTTCGTGGTCCGCGTATCGCAGGACGGTGAGACCTGGTCACAGAGCCTCAAGTATGACTTCGACAAGGAGGACGGCTTCGGCCAGTGGAGAGTTGCCACCCTCAACTTCTCGATTCCCGCAGGTGTCAAGAACCTCTGCATCAAGTTCGAGGCCAAGATGAGCAGTGTGAACCGTATCGACGACGTGTTGCTCATCGAGGGCGAGGGCGGCCAGATGGCAGAGTTCGGCGCACAGGAAATCGTCGAGAAGTCGACCATCGCCGAGGTCATCGCAGCTCCCGTGGACAACATCTACAAGATTGAGGGTCAGATTATCGGCACCCATGACAAGGGCTTCCTCGTGAAGGACGAGACAGGCGTTATCCTCGTCTTCAAGAAGAAGCACGGCCAGAAGGTTGGCTCGACCATCACCGTAGAGGGTGTGACCACCGAATACGCCGGCATGAAGCAGTTCGGCGAGACCAGCACCATCACCCTGATCGGCGAAGGTACCTACACACAGCCCCAGCCCGAGGTACTGGACGGCAAGAAGATGGAGGAGTACGCCAAGAACCCCACCATCAAGTACATTCAGTATGAAGGTCTGATGACCTCCTTCCAGGACGAAATTTACCAGTTGCACAACAATGTGGCAGTCGACGGCACAGACATCATCGGCGCCATCATGTTCCCCGCGAAGGAGCTCAACATCAAAGACTACGACAACAAGAAGATTCGCGTGACCGGCTATGCGCTGGGTATGAGCACCTCTGCCGACAAGAAGCAGCAGCTCAACACCATGGTCATCAGCATCGAGGCGTTGTAATGCAGCAATAAAACACAGCGGTCGGGCAACCGGCCATCATCGGAGAGGAGGACACTGGTCCTCCTCTCTTTTTTATGCACCAAAGGCAGGAAGGGTGCGTCGGCCGCGCAGACGCCACGGCACAAAAAAAGCGGAAGAGGGATTTTCGTTCCCCTCTTCCGCTTCCTTATTGATGCGGCGATGACTGTCGCCTAAAGATGAATGGCATGTCCCATGGCGGCCTCCGTCGCCTCCAGCACACCCTCCGCCATCGTGGGGTGGGAGTGAATGGTGTGGGCAATGGCTTCGGCCGTGGCACCCAGCTGCATGGCCAGCGTCGGCTCGGCCAGCATCTCCGTAACACTTGCACCCACCATGTGCGCACCGATCAGACGATGTTCCGCATCGAAAAGCACCTTCACAAAGCCGTCACGGTCGCCGGCGGCCGTTGCCTTGCCCGAAGCCGTAAACGGGAAGCGTCCCACCGTATATTCCACACCGCGGGCCTTGGCCTGCTCCTCGGTCATGCCGACCGATGCCACCTCGGGCGTGGTGAAGACACACGAAGGAATCACCGCATAGTCCACCTTGTGGGGTTCGAGTCCGCAGATATGCTCCACGCAGCAGACCGCCTCGGCCGAAGCCACATGCGCCAGCGCAGGGGTGGCAATAATGTCGCCGATGGCATACACGCCCTCGACATTGGTGCGGTAGAAGTCGTCGACCACTACCCAGCCCTTTTCGACAGCCACACCCAGCGTCTCGAGACCTATACCCTCGGTGTTGGGTACGATACCTACCGCCGACAACACCTTGTCGGCCACGAGGGTGGTTTCGCCCTTCTTGTTCTCGACCACCACTTCGCAAAGTCCTTCATCATTGACCGTGACGCTCTTCACGGTGGTGGAGCAGAGCACCGCGGCACGCAGCTTGCGGAAGGCGCGTTCCATGGTCTTCGACACCTCCTCGTCCTCCAACGGAAGGAGGTGAGGCAGGTACTCCACGATGGTCACCTTGACACCCAGTGCGGCGTAGAACCATGCAAACTCGGCTCCGATGGCTCCCGAACCCACCACAATCATCGACTCGGGAAGCTCCTTGAGCAGGAGCGCATGCTTCGACGAGAGGACATGCTCGCCGTCGACGGGCATGAAAGGCATCTCGCGCGGACGTGCGCCCGTGGCCAGAATGATATGGTCGGCGTCGTATTCCACCCCGTCGACATCGACCTTGTGGGGGGCCGTCAGCCGGCCGAAGCCCTGCAAGAGGTCGATGTTGTTCTTCTTGAGGAGGAACTGCACACCGCGCGACATGGTGTCGGCCACGGCACGCGAGCGCTCGACAATCTTCTCCAGCGAGGGTCGCACCTCGCCCGACAGTTCTATGCCGTATTCGGCAGCCGAAAGGCAGTGGGTGTAGACGTGCGCGCTCTTGAGAAGGGCCTTGGTGGGGATACAACCCCAGTTCAGACACACGCCTCCCGCCTCGGCACGCTCGACGAGCGCCACCTTGCGTTCTAGTTGTGCGGCGCGTATGGCGGCCACATATCCGCCCGGTCCGCTGCCGATTACAATGATGTCATACTTCATAAGTGAAAAGTTTTAAGGTCGGTTCTTTCAGGTATTTGGCGTTGCGGAAGGTCAGAAATTTTTGACTTCCAGCACTGCGCCATTGTCGTTCGCCACGGCTCTCTTCCACTTCTCGTTGTAGCCGGGGAACTGAATCTTGTCGGGAATATCGCGGCCGTTGCCGTTGTCGAGGAACTTGCCCGGCTCGGTCTCGGTCTTGAGGTTGCCGTCGATGTACTTCACCAACAGGTAGCGGTCCAGCTCCTGCCAGGTGTCGAACAGCTCCTGCGCCTCGCGTGCGGAGTAGTCGGAGAGGAACTTCTGACGCTTCTTGTCGCTCATCTTCGCAGCCTGCGCATCGATGTCGGCAACCTCCACAAGGTGGTCGTTCTCCCACTTGTCGGTCGCCTTGCGCACGTCACCTGCAATCATGTCGTAGCGCAGGTAGGCGAAGTTGGCCACACGGTTGAACAACCAGAAGGCCGATGTGGGCGAATACTTGAGCATCGTGCCGTTGCCCTCGCGGAAACACTCGGGAACGACTGTCGTGCTGCAATAGATGGGAGTGAGGCACGAAGTGGCGGCATCGTCGACACCGAACCAGAGGATACCCATATCCTTCGACACGTGGGGACGCGCCTGTGCCACGAACCAGAAACCGGTCTGCTGGGTGGCGGTGGCACGCTCGTTGAGATAGGTCTTGCCGTCAACTTCGAAGTTCATCGGACGCCAACGGTAGGGGCAGTTGTGACCGCCGGCACCCAAATCCCTGGTCATGTCCATCGGAGTACCCTCGTAGTGGTCTCTCATGCAGTCGAAGACCGTCTTGGGCGACACCTTGGTGCGGGGCTTCACCCACAGGGGCATGCGGTTCTTGGGGGCATAACCCATGGCGTAGTCGGTGTAGGCGTCCATACCGTCGGCCACATGGCGGAAGAAGGCCCATACACGGGCGTCACAACCGCGAATCGTGCCGAAATCGGTAGGCGCATAGGCATCGGCGAAGCTGAACTCCTCGTCCTTGCCATTGAAATAGCCCATCTCACGGGCAAACGAAATCACGTCGTCGGAGTAGAGGCAGTTTTCCTTGTCATTGAGAGGGAAGGTGGTGATACGCGACTGGTTGGCGTGACCCGACACATAGCCGTCGGGTACACGGCGTGCCACCCATACGATACCCTTGCGGGTGTTCTTACCCTCGGCATCGAGCTTGCTACCCTTGCCGATGAGTTCCATGATCCACACCTCCTCGGTGTCGGCAATCGAGAACGACTCGCCCGACGAGGCATAGCCGTAGGTGTTGGCCAGCTCGGCGATGGTGGCGATGGCCTCACGCGCCGTGGTGGCACGCTGGAGGGTGATGTAAATCAGCGAACCGTAGTCGATGCCGCCCTGCGGGTCGGCCAGCTCCTCACGGCCGCCATAGGTGGTCTCGCTGATAATGAGCGAATGTTCGTTCATGTTGCCCACCGTCGACCAGGTGCGTGCCACCTGCGGAATGTTGCGCAGATAGCGACCCGTGTCCCATTCGTAGACGGGCATCATGGCTCCGGCCTTGAAACGGCCGGCAGGTGTGTGGTACAGTGCGCCGTACAATCCGTGGGAGTCGGCCGCATAGGAGACCAGTATCGAACCGTCGGTCGATGCACCCTTGGTGACGATGAAGTTGGTGCAGGCCTCCGCCGGTGTGGCATTCCACATAAGGAGTGCCGCGAGAGCATAGATGATTTTTTTCATAACAGATAAAGTTTTGCTAACAAATGTACGAAACAAAACCCAAAACCACAAAACAAATTTTAATTCCCTTTGCGAGTTATCGAATATTGAATTTTTGTGTAACTTTGAAGTGCAAAAAACAAACTACAACATGTCAGAGACAGCCAACAGATTAGCGACGGTGCGCGCATCGCTTCCGCAGGGAGTGACGCTGGTCGCCGTATCGAAAACCCACCCTGCCACCGCCATCGAAGAGGCCTATGCCGCCGGCCAGCGCATCTTCGGAGAGAGCCGTCCGCAGGAGTTGAAAGAGAAATACAACGCTCTGCCCAAAGATATCGAGTGGCACATGATCGGCCACCTGCAGACCAACAAAATCAAATACATCGCTCCGTATGTGGCCATGATTCAGTCGGTGGACAGCGAGCGGCTCACCGAGGCCATACAGAAGGAGGCCGCCAAGTGTGAACGCACGATTGATATCCTGCTGGAGATTCATGTGGCACGCGAGGAGAGCAAGACCGGCTGGGACTTCGGAGAGTTGAAGGCCTACATCGACAGCGGCGTCTTCGACCGTCTGCCCAATATCCGTGTGAGGGGTGTGATGGGCATCGCCACCAACACCGACGAAGAGGAGGTCGTACGCCGCGACTTCGACACCCTGAAACAGTATTTCGACATGCTGCAGCCCCGATTCGGTGTTGCATTCGACACCCTCTCGATGGGTATGTCGGATGACTATCCGCTGGCCATCGACTGCGGTTCGACAATGGTGAGGGTCGGCTCCTACATCTTCGGAGCAAGAGACTACTCCCTGAAATAGGCTGACACCTCAACCGCCGACCGACAGAGAGAGATCCGTAAAAAAACGACAGACCGACAAGCCTTTTGACTTGTCGGTCTGTCGTTTTTACAATGTGGACGGGAGGCTTGTCTCTTTCTCCCCCCTCCGATATGGGGTCATTAGCGACGCTTCATCATACCGCGCATGTTGGGCAGCTTCAGGCCACCGCCGGCCACGGTCTTCATCATCTTGCGCGTCTGGTCAAACTGCTTCATCAGGCGGTTGACATCGGCCACGGTGTTACCGCTACCCTTGGCGATACGCTCGCGGCGACGTGCATTGATGATTTCGGGGTGTTCGCGCTCGTCGGGGGTCATCGACGAGATGATGGCCTCGGTCTGCTTGAACACATCGTCGGGAATATCGACGTCCTTCAACATCTTGCCCATGCCGGGAAGCATCGAAGCCAAATCCTTGAGGTTACCCATCTTCTTGATTTGCTCGATCTGCTTCATGAAGTCGTTGAAATTGAACTGGTCCTTCACCAGCTTCTTCTTCAGTTTGCGGGCCTCCTCCTCGTCGAACTGCTCCTGTGCGCGCTCCACAAGCGACACCACGTCACCCATGCCGAGGATACGGTCGGCCATACGCTCGGGGTGGAACACCTGAAGAGCGTCCATCTTCTCGCCGCTCGAGATGAATTTGAGCGGTTTGTCGACCACCGAACGGATAGAGATGGCGGCACCGCCTCGGGTGTCACCGTCGAGCTTGGTAAGCACCACGCCGTCGAAATCCAGACGGTCGTTGAACTCCTTGGCGGTATTGACTGCGTCCTGACCGGTCATCGAGTCGACCACAAACAGGGTCTCGGAGGGATTCACGGCGGCCTTGATGGCGGTAATCTCCTTCATCATCGCCTCGTCGACGGCCAGACGACCGGCAGTATCGACAATCACTACGTTGCACGACTTCTGACGGGCATACTTGATGGCGTTCTGTGCAATCTCCACAGGATTGAGGTTACCCTCCTCGGTGTAGACCTCAACACCCACCTGCTCGCCCAGCACCTTCAGCTGGTCGATGGCCGCAGGACGGTAGACGTCACCGGCCACCAGCAACACGTGGCGGCCCTTCTTGGTCTTGAGCATCGAGGCCAGCTTGCCGGAGAAGGTGGTCTTACCCGAACCCTGGAGACCGGCGATGAGAATCACGGCAGGATTGCCCTGCAGGTTGATGTCGGTCGCCTCGCCGCCCATGAGTGCGGCCAGCTCGTCACGCACGATTTTGGTCATCATCTGACCGGGCTTCACGGCCGTCAGCACGTCCTGACCCAGGGCCTTTTTCTTGACCTCATCGGTAAACGATTTGGCCACCTTGTAGTTCACGTCGGCGTCAATCAACGCACGACGAATCTCCTTGAGTGTTTCCGCAACATTAATCTCGGTGATACGACCCTCACCCTTCAGTATTTTAAATGACCGTTCAAGTTTATCGGTAAGATTTTCAAACATGGCTTATAATTCTATTTTATATCGTACAAAGGTAATCAATAATTTACAAAGAACAATCCGTCGGCACGATTTTTTGGCGCATCAACCCCCATAAAACCACCCAAAAGAGGTCATTGCACCGTGCAGGAGGGGGCTTTGCCGACGCACACGATGTCTCGCCGATGCTTTTCGGCGTTCCGTCCGCCATCGGAAAAACAGACGGAAGAGGCGGTGATTTTTTAGGAGGAGAGAAATTTATGCGTATATTTGTAGGAAATCACACAGTAATTCACTAAAAACACAGAGAATATGATGTTGGAAAAAGGTCTGAAGCACGAGAGCCGCACCACGGTCTCGGAACAGAATATCGCACGCACGATGGGTTCGGGCGATTTGGAGGTATTTGCCACCCCCTCGATGGTGGCACTCATGGAGAATGCCGCCATGACCGCCGTGGCGGAGGCGCTGCCCGAAGGTTCGACCACCGTGGGCACCATGATGAACACCTCGCACATCAAGCCGTCGGGCATGGGTCAGGAGATTACGGCCGCAGCCGAGCTGACCGAGGTCGAGGGCCGCAAGCTCACCTTCAAGGTATCGGCGCACGACACGGAGGGTGTCATTGGCGAAGGTACACACGTCCGCTACATTGTCGACCGTGAGAAGTTCATGTCGAAGGTAAAGTAGGCTGCACCGGACAAACCAACCAAAGAAAGGGGGCGGAACTTCGAGTTCCGCCCCCTTTCGTATCTTTTTCAGAACGCAAAGAGCAGGTGTTCCACCCAAATCACGCCCATGCCGGCCAGATAGCCGACCAGAGCCGGCAGTGTAAAGTGTTTGAGATACCAGCCGAAGCCGATGTGGTCGAGTCCCATGGCCACCACACCCGCCGCCGAGCCGACCACCATCAGATTGCCGCCCACGCCCACACAGTAGGCCAGCAGATGCCAGAAAAGACCGTCGGCGACGAAGCACTGCGCGAATGCCACATCGGCACCCGCCGCCACGACATCGGGAGCCGTCACGGGATACATGGCCATGGCGGCGGCCACCAGCGGCACATTGTCGACCACCGCCGACAGCACACCGACGGTTCCCGAAATGAGGAACACCTCGTGCAGTTCCTTATCGAGGAAGGCCGCCACACGGTTCAGGACGCCGGCGTCCTGCAACACGGCCACCGACATCAGCACACCGAGGAAGAAGAGAATGGTGGGCAGGTCGGTGTTGCGCAACACCTTCGACACACGGTGGGTCACCGCCTCGTCCCAGGCGGAGTGACGGCCGTAGATGATTTCGGAGAGCAGCCACATGGCACCCAGCGAAATCATCATGCCCATATAGGACGACAACCCCGTAATCTCCTTGAACACGGGAACAAAAAGCAGCGCGGCGATGCCGGCAAAGAGCATCAGGCGGCTCATCCTGGCCGAGGAAGGAGACATCTCTTCGGCGGGGGCGACAGGCGGCAGCGGTGACCTGTCGAGCAGGCGGCCGACGAGCAGCACGGGAAGGACCACCGCAACCACACACGGCAGCAGCAGGCGCACAATCAGCGCCACGGCACTGACATTTCCCTTCATCCACAGCATGATGGTCGTGATGTCGCCTATCGGAGACCACGCGCCGCCACTGTTGGCCGAAAGGATAACCACCCCCGTGAAGACCCACCGCTCGCGCTCCGTGGGGACAAGCCGACGCAACAGCAGCACCATGATGATGGAGGTGGTCATGTTGTCGAGCAGGGCCGACAACACAAATGTCACGCCCGACACCAGCCACAAGAGGCGAATTTTACGCCGGGCGGTGATGTAGCGTGTGAGCAGCGAGAAGCCGCCGTGGATATCGATGAGGTTGACGATGGCCATCGCGCCAATCAGATAGAAGAGTATCTCGCAGGTGTCGCCCAGATTGTCGGTCATCTGGTGGTGAATGTCGGCATCGTGGCCCCACACCGCCAGCACCAGCCACATGGCACCGCACATGAGCAGCGCGGTGGCCGCCTTGTTGACCTTCATGCGCCCCTCACAGGCGATGCAGAGGTATCCTGCAATGAAAATGGCAATCAGTGTATATATCATATCTTCGAGGAGTTGGAATTGCCAACCCGTTATGGAATCCCCCTGCAAATTCTGCGCCCCGAGAGGGGTAAATCCTTATAAAATTGTGCTAATTTTGGAGGACAGGCTTGGATATTGATTTTTTTTAGTTATCTTTGCAGCGCTTTCGAGCATTTGTTTGAGCTGTGGTGTAATGGTAACACAGCAGATTTTGGTTCTGTCGTTCTGGGTTCGAGTCCCGGCAGCTCAACAGGAAAAGGTGATACTCTTCGGAGTGTCACCTTTTTTCGTTCTGCGGCACACACCGCACCTCAACAAGAAAAACCGCCACCCCGAAAGGGTGACGGTTTTTCCGTATTTTACAATCCTGACAGAGGGGAAGTCCTATGGAAAAGCCTCGCGCCGTTCCTCCGTTGTCGGCCTCTTGAGCCCATACGTTCCTCCCCCACGGCCGACGACACCGACAGCGTGGCTATCGGTAGCGTTTGCAGATGGAGTTGAAGTCGCAATACTGGCAACTGTGTGTATCCTCACACTGCACGAAGGGGACCGACAGGTCGAAAAGCTCGCCGAAGGTGGAGCGGAGCAGCGTCTCGAACTCCCCGGCATAGGCCGAATACGGCACGCCGCGGCTCTTGCGCTCCGCATCGTAGAGCAGGGGCGAATAGTCGTCGTGAGACATCTGGCGCACGTAGAACAACTGCGGCACCACCTCGCAATGGCGGGTGTGGTGGAGAATCAGCGAGTAGAGCAGCGTCTGGAGGATATTGTCCAACCGCTCCTTGCCCTCGCCGTGGAACAGTTTGTCGAGTCCGGCAAACTCCAGTTTGGGAGAACCCGTCTTGTAGTCCACCACGCGCAACGAGCCGTCGCCCAGTTTGTCGATACGGTCGGCACGACCCTCGAACTTGAGTTCTATCTTGCGGCCGTCCACCTCGATGGGGAATCGGCAACGCACCGTCTCCTCGAGGCTCTGCACCGTGAAATTGTCATTCGCCGCGTCGAACTTCATCACACCACGGCGCAGATAGTTGACCACGATGTTGCGCACCAGCAGCAGGTTGCCCGAATAGTCGTCTGCCGAAGCCCCCTCGTAACGCAGATAGTTGCGGTTGATGGACTTCTCCACGGCCTGCTCTATCTCGCCGAGCGAGATGTGCGACAGTGTCGGGCCGGGGCGGTACTCGTCGACCACGCGCGAATAGATGAGCTGCGCGGCATCGTGGAAGATGGTTCCGAACATCGAGTTGTCGACATCGTCGGTCAGCTCATCGTCGCGCACCTTGATTTTTGCCAGATACTTGAAGTAGAACTTCAACGGGCAGGTGATGTAGGTGGTGAAGGCCGTGGGCGAAAGTGCCGGATAGTCCGCACCGTCGGCGTAGGCATGGAGCCGCTCCACCAGCTCCCCCTTCTTCTCCACGGTGATGCCCTCCACCTCGGCCAGATTGACGTCGACACCCACATCGAGATGCGAAATGGGAATGCCGCTCTCGTACTCCAGCTGACGGATATAACGGCTCGGCTCACCCGTCGACTTCTCGTCGGCGTGGGAGCAGTAGAGCATATAGACACGCTTGGCACGCTGTATCAGGCGGTAGAAATAGTAGGCATAGACACCCTCATGGTGTTCGGGGGTGGGCATGCCGAACGCCGAACGCAGGTTGTAGGGAATGAACGAGGCCTGCTCCATGTGGTTGCCGGGGAAGTTGTCGTCGGTCATCGAGAGAATGATGACATTCTCGAAGTCGAGATTTCGTGTCTCGAGGATACCCATCACCTGAATGCCCTGCAACGGCTCGCCCTCATAGGGGATACGAATGGTCTGAAGGTGGCGGCGCAGCAGCGACGAGTAGATTTCGCGCGACACATCTATCTCACATTTATCGAGCGAGTTGCGCAGCTTGACGATTTCGTCGGAGATGATGGCCAGGAACTCCACCCTCTCGCGGCTCTCCTCCTCGTCGTAGTTCACCCCCGTCATGACATCGGCCACCGACAGCAGATAGTCGGAGAGTTGCTGCCACCCCTCGGCCGGCGAGAAGAGGGCCGCCAGCAGTTCGCTCCGACTGCCCAGCCACTCCGCCTCGACATAGATACGGCGGTCGGCCACGATTTCGGAGGCCACACGCGTCATCAGCTCGTCGCCTCCGGCCGACACATAGGGGTGAGCGAGCAGACCCTCGACATCGACATGGTAGAAACAACAGGCACCGCCTCTGCGACGGGCATGCGCCTGCAGTCCCAGCAGTCGCTCCACGAAGGTGTAGGCCAGGGTCTGCTTCAGGGGGTAACCCATCGTCACATTGACATCGCCCACCTCCTGCGGCAGGGCATAGAGCAGCGGCATCATCAGGTTCTCGTCGGTGAGGACGATGGCCGTCTCCTTGTCGAGCTTCGCGTCGGGATTGCCGCTCTCCGCCACCAGACGGGCATGGAGACGGCGGAGAATTTCGGCCACATACTTACACTGCACGGCATTCGACACCGCCGACACCGCGTGCAGCTCCTTGCCGCCGGCGAAGTTGTCGCAGGGTTGTGCAAGCGGCGAGGGAAAGGCATTGATATTATCACGCAGGAACATGCCGGCCTCCTGCTCTCCGTTGGCGCAGTAGTAGCGGTCGTAGTCCCAATAGAAATCCGTCTCGGCATTGTTGACCAGGAAGCGGAAGAGAATCTTCTCACACTCCGAAAGGGCATTGAAGCCGGCCACCACAAACTTGCGCGGCTCCGTGAAACGGAAACTGCCCTCGAGCAGGGCGTCGGCCGCCGAACGCTGAATCATGCCGTTGTAGGCCATGCCCAGCCCAGTGAGGTGTTCGCGGTACTCGTTGTAGATGGGCAGCAAGGTCTCCCAGATGTCCAGAAAGCGGCGCTTCTCCTCCGAAAGGTCGGTCTCGGGTCCCAGCGACAGCCAGAACTGGATAATCTGCAGCTGGCTCTCAGTCAGATACGACACATCGGCCTCAATCTCCTTGATGTCGGAGATGTTGCGGAACAACTGCGAGGCATCGATGCGGTATTTGTCGATGGTATCGAAGTCGGTGAGCAGCATGTCGCCCCAGAAGTAGAACTTGTCGAAGGTCTCGTTGTGGTACTTCGAGTAGATTCGGTACAGCTCGACGATGAGTCGCAGACGGTCGCCCCTGTGCAGCGACGACACCTCCGACATCAAATCGTCGATGGATTTCATGTCGGGCTGCCACATCGGACGCTCGACAATACGGTTCAGCGCGTCGATGAAGAAACGACGCGCGCGTAAAGAAGGAAAGAGGACAGTCCTCTCGGACAAATCCTCTCCATAGCGTTCGTAGAGATGGCGTGCCATCTCGTCAAGGAAACCCGTAACCGCCATAACGCCCTATTCGATGATTCTGAAATCGCGGCCCACCGACTTGACGGGAACACGCATAATCATGGGCATGCCGCGGTAAAGCACCGACGAACCGCCCGAGGCACGTCCTTCGAGACGTTCGGTGACATGGAGCGTCACCGTCACACCGTTCTGCGCCACCACGCGGGCCGACATCACCTCCATCTTCTTCAGGTCGGCCTTGCCGGTCGATGCCGTGATGTCGAGGTAGCGCGCACTGCCGGTCAGTGTGGCCAGACTCTCGCCCGAGAGGTCCATCAGCAAATCCTTGGCCGCCACTTCGGCCGAAAAGTCGGAGCGCGCACCCACATGGAGGTCGATGACCGGATCGGCCCACAGCCCCTCGAACGACACGCGGGCATCGGTCACCTTCAGCATGCGGATACTGTTGTACCATATCTTGACTGCGGTGCGCTTCTCGCGCTTGGGGTCGAACTTCTCGGTGATATACAGCACGCGGTCACGCACCTCGGTGGTAAATTTCGAATCGACCGCACCCTTGGTGTCGTAGGCGATTTGCGGTGCCTCGCCCTCCTCCGCACGCGCGAAGGTGATGTCAACGGGCGCGCTGATGACCACCCGGTCAAACGACTGCAACCACGACACACGGCTGAAATCGGGTTCACCGGCCGCAGTGACCTTCGCAACGACAGGCTCGGTCACCGACGAGGAATCGATGGTGACCTGCGCCGAAGCCACCAGTGCAAAAGAGAGCATGAAGATGCTCAACATCAACTTTTTCATATCTTCATTTCGATTGTTTTCCGTTGCTAATTTACAAAAAAATACGCAAATATCCGCAACCCCTCCGCCAAAATTCCGACCCCGCGACAAATCCTTCCGCCCATCTGTTGAACGCCACCCCCTTTCAGATTCGACAAAAAATTACTATTTTTACTCTCCGATTACCAAACGACAATATCATGCGTGCCAAAATCCTCAATGCAAGTGCCGGTTCGGGTAAGACCTACCAGCTTGTCTACAAATACATCTACGATGTCATCAAGGAGCCGTCGCTCTACCGCCACATTCTGGCGGTGACCTTCACCAACAAGGCCACCGAAGAGATGAAGACCCGTATTCTGAAACGTGTCGACGAGCTGGCCTCGAACAAACCCAGCGAGTATCTGTCGCGGTTGTGCAGCGAGTTGCAGATAGACGAGCGCACCATACGCGACCGCGCCAAGGAGGTCAGAAACCGCATTCTGCACGACTATTCGCGATTCACGGTGCTGACCATCGACAAGTTCTTCCAGCGCATCATGCGCGCCTTCATCAAGGAGCTGGGCATCGACCTGAACTACAACATCGAGCTGGAGACGGCCAACCTGCTGACCAAGAGTACCGACTCGCTCATCGAGGAGGTGGCCGAAAAGCAGGAACTCCTCCGCTGGATGACCGAATTTACGGAGGAACGGCTCGAGAACAGCGACAAGTGGGACATACGCGACAATATCCGCGCACTGGGCAAGGAGCTTTTCAAGGAGGAGAACCGCACCAACATCATCAACGCCAACTCGAAGGAGGAGCTGCGCGAAATTGTCGGCCGCATGTCGGAACGCGTGAAGCAATCGAAGGCCCAACTGCAGAACGAGGGAAAGGCGGCCGTGGCGTTGCTCGACGAGCGGCAGCTCACCTACGCCGACTTCAAGGGCGGCTCGACACGCAGCCTCGCACGCCTGTTCTACACCCTCGCTGCCGGAGAGCTGAAGCCCCCCACCGACGCGGCACGCCGCAACTTCACCGACCCCGACGCATGGTGTACCAAGAAGACCCCGGCCGAGGGGGTGGCCGTCGTGCCGCAGCTCCAGGAGCATTTCGCGCGCATCTGCGACCTCTACGACCACAACCTGCGCGAGTGGACCACCTGTGACCTTATCCGCGAGAACTACCGCAGCTTCGCCCTGCTGACCGACCTCTACGACCAGGTGCAGGAGATGTGTAACCGCCAGAACATCATGCTCCTCTCGGAGACCAAGCTCATACTCTCGGAGTTCATCGGTCACAACGATGCACCGTTCATCTACGAGAAGGTAGGCAACCGTTACAGCCGTTTCATGATCGACGAGTTTCAGGACACCTCGACCAAGGAGTGGGAGAACTTCCTGCCCCTGTTGCAGAATGCCATGGCACAGAGCGAGGAGTCGTCGGTGTTCATCGTGGGCGACATCAAGCAGTCCATCTACCGCTGGCGCGGCGGCGACTGGCGTATCCTCCACAGCAAGGCGCAACACGCCCTGGGCGAGGAGGACACCCAAATCGAGGTGCTGGAGGAGAACTACCGCAGTCTGAAGAACGTGGTCAACTTCAACAACGGCATCATCGGCCGCATGGTGGAGATTGACGCCGCCGCCCTGAAAGCCACGCTCAAGAGTGCCGTGGAGAAAGGCACCCTCTCCGAGCAGTCGGGGCAGGAGCTGGGCGGCACGCTCACCAACGCCTACCACCGCCACGCACAGAAGCCCTGCCACCGCTCGGACAACGACGGCTACATCGCCGTAGAGACCTTCGACGACGAACCGCCCGTCATCGAGCGCATCAAGCTGCTCATCGACAAGGGCTACAAACCCTGCGACATCATGATTCTGGTGCGCAGTGCCACCGACGGCAGCAAGGTCGCCACACAGATTCTCGACTTCAAACAACACAACGAAGACCCCAAATACCGTTTCGACGTGATGACCCGCGAGGCACTCATCATCGGCAATGCCCCCATCTGCACCTTCATCATCGCCGCCATGAAGCTGGCCATCTGTCCCAACGACCTCCTGAGCCGCGCCAACTACAACCACTATCTCCACCGTCCCTTCGACGAGGAGCTCAGCGACGAGAAGCAACGGTTCTTCAACTCCATCAGAACCGTATCGCCCGAGGAGGCCTTCGAGAAAATCATCATCGAGCATCAGTTGCAGAGCGACAAGTTGCAGACGGCCTACATTCAGGCCCTCCACGAGCAGATCATCTCGTTCTGCTCGAAGAAAATCGCCGACATCGACCTCTTCCTCGAATGGTGGGAGGAGCAGGGCGCACGCCAGTCGCTCACGGTGGAGAAGAGCGAGTCGACCATCGAAATCACCACCGTACACAAGGCCAAGGGTCTCGAGCAGCGCGCCGTCATACTCCCCTACTGCTCGTGGCAACTGCCCCCCGTCTCGCGCGGACAAATCAACAACTTCATCTGGGCGGAGGCACGCGGCAGCGACTTCCCCACCGGACGTATTCCCGTGAAGTACAAATCGGCAATGGCCGACTCCTACTTCTCGGAGGACTACTACCGCGAACTGGTCTACGCCCATGTCGACAACATCAACCTGCTCTATGTGGCACTCACACGCGCCAAGGAGTCGCTCCACATCTTCGTGCCGGCCGAGAAGAAAAGCGCGTCGGCCATCAACAATGTGGGCGACCTGCTGCTGGCCACCCTCCGCAGCTTCACCGACAACCCCGACCCGCAGATGCCGCCCTGCACCGTCACCCCCACAGACAGCGGTGCGAAGTATGAATTCGGCACGTTCACCGCTCCCGAAGCCGCAGGAAAGAATGCCCACGGCAACTATTTCGTGTTGGAGAACTACCGTTCGGAAGAACCTCAGCCCAAGTTGAAACTCCCCTCGAAACGTTATCTGGAGGACGGCGAAAAGGACATCATCTCGCCGCGCAACCTCGGTATCATGATGCACAAGGCCTTCGAAAATGCCGTCAACGAGGAGGATATCCTCGCCGAAGTGGACAACATGGAGCGCGACGGAAAACTCTCGGCCGAAGGCTGCATGGAGCTCAAGAAACGCATATCGGAGGCCATGGGCGACGAGAGGGTTCACGACTGGTTCCACGGTTCGTGGCGCAAGGTCATCAACGAGCAGGACATCATCATTCCCGGCTCGAGGAGCAGCAAACGACCCGACCGTGTGATGATTGACGGCGACCGTGTGGTGATTGTCGACTACAAGTTCGGCGACAACATTCTCAAGGCGCACGGCACACAAATCAGCGACTACCTGGGTATCCTGCGGCAGATGGGCTACAACACCCCCAAAGGTTATCTGTGGTATGTGAAGCTGGGACGCATCGTCGAAGTGGAATAGTCGTCAGCAAGCGCCCTTCCTGGAAACAAAGAAACAGACACACCCGACGGTGTGTCTGCTTCTTTTGCTTCATGGCGGAATGTTGCCTCACGGAACAGTGTTACGGAGGGCAAGTCACGCAACAGGCTGCCGTTCCGCTCCGACAGCGTACAGCGTCCTCCGCATACGACCATACAACCGCTTCACTGCGTCGCTTCCACTGTCTCGCGCACCGAATGTCGGCGGCTGCCCTGCGCACGACTGCAAAAAAAATTTCCGAATACCTCGGCGAACCGAAGTATCCGGAAATTATCTATTGGAGGAATCTGTAATTACTCACCCAAAGCGAAACGCTTGTAAGCAACTACGGTAGCCTCGCTGTTTGCCTTCTTGATGTACTCGGCGATAGTCTCCTTCTCACCAACTACACACTGGTTCAAGAGGGTGTTCTCCTCGAAGAACTTGCGCATCTTACCCTCGGCAATCTTCTCGAGAATAGCCTCGGGCTTGTTGGCGTTCTTGGGATCCTGCTTCATGGCCTCAACTGCAATCTGACGCTCGTGAGCTACCACCTCAGCGGGGCAGTCGTGCTCGTCGATCGAGATGGGAGCCATAGCGGTAGCCTGCATAGCAACGGCGTGTGCCACCTCGGCGGGAACCTCTACATTGAAACCGATTACGGTACCGAGCTTCTTGTTGAAGTGAACGTACTCTGCGCAGAAACCTGCCTCGATACGTGCGTAGTAGGCCAACTCGATCTTCTCACCGGTCTGACCCGACTTCTCGGTAACCATCTCCTCTACAGTGTGACCCTCGGCGTTCTTGGTAGCCAACAACGCGTCACGGTCAGCTGCATCGGCTGCAACAGCGATTTCGAGCATCTCGTTAGCAGAAGCTGTGTACTCGGCGTTCTGTGCCACGAAGTCTGTCTCACAAGCCAGGCAGAGGATATAAGCCTTCTGACCTACGACCTTGGTTACGACAACACCCTCGCTGGCGTTGCGGTCTGCACGCTTAGCAACAACGAGCTTACCCTTCTCGCGGATAATGTCCTGAGCTCTTGCGAAGTCACCTTCAGCCTCTACGAGGGCCTTCTTGCAGTCCATCATACCGGCACCGGTCATCTTGCGGAGCTTCATCACATCAGCAGCTTTGATTTCCATAGTTCTTTGTGTTTTAAGATTTGTTAATTTACTCTAATTGCTTACTCCTCGTCAGCGGGCTTCTCGAAGGGAGTCTCAACAGCAGCAACGACCTCGGCCAAAGTCTCCTCCTCGGCGTTGAAGTCAGCCTTAACGGCCTTCTTTACGCGGGGCTTCGACTCCTTCTTTGCCTGCTCGCCATTCTCCTGAGCCTCTTTCTCCTTCTCCAGCTTGCGCTCCTCGGCACCCTCAGCGATAGCTGCGCACATGGCGTCGAGAACTACACCGATTGACTTGGTTGCATCGTCATTTGCAGGGATAACGTAATCAATGTTGGTCGGATCACAACAAGTATCAACCATTGCAAATACGGGAATGCTCAAACGCTTAGCCTCTTTCACTGCGTTAGCCTCCTTCTGAACGTCGATAACGAACAGGGCTGCGGGAAGACGGGTCAGGTCAGCGATAGAACCGAGGTTCTTCTCGAGCTTTGCACGCTGACGCGAAATCTGGAGCTTCTCACGCTTAGAGAAATTATCAAATGTGCCGTCGGCAGTCATCTTGTCGATGGTTGCCATCTTCTTAACGGCCTTACGTATTGTGGGGAAGTTTGTAAGCATACCGCCTGCCCAACGCTCTGTAACGTAAGGCATACCTACGGCTGCTACCTTTTCGGCAACAATCTCCTTAGCTTGTTTCTTGGTGGCTACGAACAGCACTCTGCGACCACTCTTGGCAATCTGCTTGATGGCAGCAGCTGCCTCATCGATTTTGAGCACAGTCTTGTGCAAATCGATAATGTGGATGCCATTCTTCTCCATGAAGATATAGGGAGCCATTTTGGGATTCCACTTGCGCTTCAAGTGACCAAAGTGTGCGCCGGCCTCCAATAATGTATTAAAATCTGTACGTGACATTTTAATTCAAATCTGTTAAATAATTTTAATTCTCTTTTCTGCAACTCCCCAGGTAGCGACACACAGGTGTCGGTCCACAGGAGTTTTCCGCGATTGGGGCAATCGGTAGGTAATACAAAACAATTTGCAGTCTTGCCGATTTCGAACCACAATCGTACATGCCGAAATTCCGGTCGTTCGTGATTAACGCTTGCTGAACTGGAACTTGCGACGTGCTCCGGGCTGACCGGGCTTCTTACGCTCAACCTCGCGGGGATCACGAGTGAGGAATCCTGCCTTCTTCAAGGTAGGACGCATCTCAGCGTCGATCTCGCACAATGCACGTGCGATACCCAGACGAGCGGCCTCTGCCTGACCCTTGATACCACCACCGTCGAGGTTGATGGTTACATCATAGCTCTCCAGAGTGTTGGTAGCCAACAGGGGCTGCTTCACCTGATACTGGAGGATTTCGAGGGGGAAATAGACAGCAAGCTCTTTGTGGTTGATTGTAATCTGTCCCTTACCCGGCTTCACGTATACGCGAGCCACAGCGGCCTTACGACGACCTACGGTGTTTACAACTTCCATAACTCTTACTTAATCTCGTTTAACTTAATAACCTTGGGGTTCTGTGCAGCGTGAGGATGCTCATCGCCTACGTAAACCTTCAAATTTGCAAGCAGGTGCTCGCCCAGACGAGTCTTGGGAAGCATACCCTTGACTGCCTTCTCTACCAGAGCGGTAGGCTTCTTCGCCAAAAAGTCGGCGGGAGTAGTGTAACGCTGTCCACCGGGGTAACCTGTGTGACGCACATAAACCTTATCGGTCAATTTCTTGCCTGTGAGCTTCACCTTGTCGGCGTTGATAACGATAACATAGTCACCGCAATCTACGTGAGGAGTGTAGCAAGGCTTGTTCTTGCCGCGGAGAATCTTTGCGACCTGCGAAGCAAGACGTCCCAATACCTCGTTCGTAGCATCGATTACCACCCACTCTTTGGTGACAGTCTTTGCATTGGCCGAGATAGTCTTGTAGCTTAATGAATCCACTGTTTTTACGTTTAATTTAACTTGTTTGTAATCCGTTTCCCATATTTTATGGGTGCGCAAAGATACAAAAAGTTTTTACATTACACAAATTACCCCGAGTTTTTTTACACTTTCTGTCCTTTTTCGCCAACGAACGAGCTTTGCAAAGTATTAATTATCAACCGTTACACGAAAAGTTCGCCGTAATCCGTTCCCAACTGTGATTTTTTCCCTTACACCGGACACAGCGCAAAACGTTCCCTTCGCACGCAGCCCCGACAGGCGGCCGACGCCACCGTCCCGCACAGGAAAAATCCACGAAGCCCCCCCCCACTCCTCACATACAGGTACAAAAAAAAGTATGGCAACCGATTTCCGATTGCCATACTTATATATATGTGTTCCGACGATTAGCCGAGGAATGCCATCAGCATACCGGCCGCAACGGCAGAACCCACCACGCCGGCCACATTGGGACCCATGGCGTGCATGAGCAGGAAGTTCGAGGGATTCTCCTCCTGACCCACGGTCTGTGCCACGCGTGCTGCCATAGGAACGGCAGAAACACCGGCTGCACCAATCAGGGGGTTAATCTTGTTCTCGTCCTTCACAAAGAGATTCATGAACTTGGCGAGCAGCACACCGCCGGCAGTACCCAGACAGAATGCGATGATACCCATGAGCAGAATCTTCAGTGTCGACACATTGAGGAACGACTCCGCAGTAGCGGTTGCACCCACGGTGACACCCAGGAAGATAACCACGATGTTCATCATCTCGTTCTGAACGGTCTTGCTCAGACGGTCGACAACACCGCACTCCTTCATCAGGTTACCCAGCATCAGACAGCCGATAAGGGGAGCTGCACTGGGCAGAATCAGCGCGATGACCACGGTCAGCACCACGGGGAAGAGGATACGCTCCTTCTTCGACACGGTACGCAGGGTCTTCATCTTGATCGAGCGCTCCTTCTTCGAAGTCAGCGCACGCATGATGGGGGGCTGAATCACAGGCACGAGAGCCATGTAGGAGTAAGCCGCAACGGCGATGGGACCCAGCAGGTCGGGACAGAGCTTCGAGGTGAGGTAGATGGCCGTGGGACCGTCGGCACCGCCGATGATACCAATCGAACCGGCAGCCTCATCGGAGAAGCCCAACCAGCAGGCACCGATAAAGGTGGCGAAGATACCAATCTGTGCAGCCGCACCCAGAAGGAAACTCTTGGGGTTGGCAATCAAAGGACCGAAGTCGGTCATGGCACCCACACCGATGAAAATCAAACAGGGATAGATACCCAGCTTGACACCCAGGTAGAGGTAATCGAGCAGACCGGCCGTACCGTAGAAGTTCTGCCAGTCGATATGACCGCCTGCGAAGAGCGACGTATGATAAAGTTCAGCCCCCGGCAGGTTGGCCAACAGCATACCAAATGCGATGGTAAACAGCAAAAGGGGTTCAAACTTATGCTTGATGGCCAGATAGAGCAGGAAGAAGGCGACGAAAATCATCACCACAGGTCCCCAACCCGAACCATCAGCCAATAACTTTGCGATACCCGTGCTGTCAACGAACTTGTCCATCTTGTCAGCAAAGGATACAGCAGCTTCGGTTGTTAGTAGTGTCAGCATGTTCAAATTACTATTCGATAATGACTAACTGGTCGCCCTCCATAACGGTTGCGCCCTGCTGAACGAGAATCTGCTTTACAACACCATCGCGGTCAGCATCAATATTGTTTTCCATCTTCATGGCCTCAAGCACGAGCAGTGTCTTGCCACGGGTTACGGTGTCGCCCACAGCCACATTGACCGAGAGGACGGTACCCGGAAGCGGACACTTCACGGCATAGCCCGATGCGGGAGCTGCCACCTGACGGGGCTGCCCCACGGGAGTTGAAGGAGTAACCTTGACACCGGTAGCTGTCTTGGGAACAGGAGCCACCTGGGGCTTCGAAACGACAGCACCCTTGATACCGCCTATCTCAACCTCATATTCCGTGCCATTGACCTTGACGTGTGCCAATGTCGAAGCGTCGTTGATGCTGTCAATCTGCACATCGTATTTACGACCGTTTATTTTCAGTGAATAATCTTTCATTGTAAGTTTTGTTATTTTCTATCAGGCAACTGAGTTAAACCATGAATCTTTGAGTTCCAGGGCGAGTAGGCACGCTTGAGGCTGGTGATGGTCAGCACCTCCGACTCCTTGTCGTGCATCTCTCGTTTGTAGAGTTTGATAGCCGTCATGATGGCAGCCACCTCCTCCTCGTGAATCTGACCGGTCTCCATAACCTTCTGACCCTTCTTGGCAGAGGTCTCGACGGGGGACTTCACAAAGACATAGCCGAAGAGCTTCATGACTCCGACCATGAGCAACAGCACGATGAACACCAGTGCGATGCAGATGAGCGCCGTCCAAAGCACGTTGGCCCAATCCACGGGACCGTCGGCATAGACACGGGGACCCGCCTGAACCACGTTGGCCACGACCTCCTCTTGTGCGGTTGCCATTACTGATAATATATTCATAGTCAATTAGCCGTTATAAAGGAATATTCGAGTGTTTCTTGGCCGGGTTCTGCAAACGCTTGGTTGCCAGCGACTGCAAAGCACGGATAATGCGGAAACGGGTGTTGCGGGGCTCGATGATATCGTCGATGTAGCCGTAACGTGCGGCGTTGTAGGGGTTCGAGAACTTGTCGTTGTACTCCTTCTCTTTCTCGGCGATGAACTTGGCCTTCTCCTCGGGTTTGTCGGCCAAAGCCTTCAAATCCTTGCCATAGAGTACCTCAACGGCACCGCTTGCGCCCATCACTGCGATTTCGGCAGTAGGCCATGCGTAGTTGAAGTCACCACGGATATGCTTCGACGACATCACGATGTATGCACCGCCGTAAGCCTTGCGCAGGGTAACGGTAATCTTGGGAACGGTGGCCTCGCAGTAGGCGAAGAGCAACTTCGCACCGTGGCTGATGACACCGCCGTACTCCTGGGTGGTACCGGGCAGGAAGCCGGGAACGTCGACCAGGGTAACCAGAGGAATGTTGAACGCGTCGCAGAAACGCACGAAACGTGCGGCCTTGCGGCTGGCGTTGATATCAAGCACACCGGCCATGAACTTGGGCTGGTTGGCGATGATACCCACCGACTGGCCGTTGAAACGGGCGAAGCAGGTGATGATGTTCTTGGCGTAGCCTGCCGCAGTCTCGAGATACTCGCCGTTGTCGACAATGGCGCGAATCACCTCCGACATATCGTAGGGTTTGTTGGCGTTGTCGGGAATAATCTCGTTGAGCGAATCCTCCAGACGGTCGATACGGTCGGTGCATACCTGCAGGGGCGCGTCTTCCATGTTGTTCTGGGGAATGTAGGAGAGCAACTGCTTGATCAGTTCGATACCCTCTTCCTCGGTGTCGACGGCGAACTGCGAAACACCCGACTTGGTGTTGTGCATCACGGCGCCACCCAACTGCTCCTGAGTCACCGACTCGCCGGTCACGGTCTTCACCACCTTGGGACCGGTAAGGAACATGTAGGAGGTATCCTTCTTCATGATGATGAAGTCGGTCAGCGCGGGCGAATATACCGCACCACCTGCACAGGGACCGAAGATGGCCGAAATCTGGGGAATGACACCCGACGACATCACGTTACGCTGGAAGATGTTGGCATAACCTGCCAGAGCGTTGACACCCTCCTGGATACGTGCGCCACCCGAGTCGTTGATACCGATGCAGGGAGCGCCGTTGCGCATGGCCATGTCCATCACCTTGCAGATCTTGTCGGACATCGACAACGACAGCGAACCTGCCGTTACGGTGAAGTCCTGTGCGAAGACATAGACCAGACGGCCGCCGATGGTACCGTAACCGGTTACCACACCGTCGCCGAAAGCATGGCTCTTCTCCATGCCGAAGTCGTAGCAGCGGTGAGTCACGAACATGTCGAACTCCTCGAAGCTACCCTCGTCGAGCAGCATCTGGATACGCTCGCGGGCTGTATATTTACCCTTTTCGTGCTGGGCATCAATACGCTTTTGACCACCTCCGAGACGTGCTGTTTCGCGGTTCTCGATGAGCTGGTTGATTTTATTTTGAATTTCGCTCATAATTTCCGATATGAATTATTTGTTCTTGTTCTCGCACAGCTCGGTAAGGATACCCTGTGTCGATTTGGGGTGAAGGAATGCGATGGTCATGCCCTCTGCACCCTTACGGGGAGTCTTGTCAATCAGGCGGATACCCTTCTGCTCGGCATCGGCCAGCTGCTCCTCGATGTTCTCACAAGCCAAGGCCATGTGGTGAATACCCACACCACGCTTCTCGATAAAGCCTGCGATGGTCGAATCCTCCGAAGTAGGCTCCAGCAGCTCGATTTTGGTCTGACCGAGTTTGAAGAACGCGGTGCGCACCTTCTGGTCGGCAACCTCCTCGATTGCATAGCACTTCAGACCCAAAACACCCTCCCAGTAGGGAATTGCCTCATCAAGGCTCTTTACAGCGATGCCCAGATGCTCGATATGTGATACATTCATGACAAAAATTAGTTTTAATTGGTTAAATATTTTAGTTTGCCTAATTTGTTTTCTGCATTTGCATCTACAAATATAACTTATTCTTTCAGAACAGACAATTTTATTGTGAATTTTTTAGCAGCAATATTTCATTCTCCGCCCCACTCCACGGGCGGCAGCGCACATAAGCCCCTTTGCATGAAGAATTTTCGCCGTCGGGCATCTTCTCCGCGGAATTTTCACCACGCCTTCCTCCGACCCCGTTCCGCAGAAAATCCGAACATCACCACTCTCTACCACCCTTTCGGCTGACGCCACTCTTCTTTTAATAATAAGGTATGTCCGCCGGCCTGACACCGCCCCCTTCACCGCCAATGCACCGATTATATCCGCCGATTTGTGGCGAAAGTCACAAAAAATTTGTATCTTCGCTAAAAATAAATGCGTATATGAAGAAAGCGATTTCCATGTTACTGCTGGCGCTGGCGGCATACCACACTCCCCTCTCGGCGCAGAATGTCGCACTCGGCGAACGGGTTCCCGAAGTGAAGGTACAGTCGTGGATAGAGGACCGCGCCCCCGGAAATGCCCCCATGACCTATGTGGAGTTCTTCCACTCGTCGTGCGGCTCCTCGATCGACGCCCTCAAGCGGCTCAAGGCCATCTCGGAGACAATGGGCCGGGAGTTGAACGTGGTGGTGGTGACCACCGCCGACGACACGGCCTCGGAAGCCCTCCTGCGTCCCTACCTCTCGCGGAACATGTTTGCGGGCATCGACCCCAACGGCAAGCTCTTCAAATCGTTTGGTGTGACCTACGTCCCCTTCGGCGTGCTGCTCGACAACAAGAACCGCGCTCTGTGGGCCGGCAACACCCTCAATTTCGACACCGAAACCATTAAGAATTTCAAATAGCCATGTCATTCACCAAAATAGACCATTACGAAAAGGAGTATGCCGACCATCACCACGATACGGCACTCAATGTAGCGGAGGGTGTGGAAGACCAGCCCGTCATCAACCCCTACTTCACCAAGCGCAAGAAGCGCCAACTGTCGACCGACGAATATGTGGCCGGAATCCTCGAGGGTAACATCACCATACTCTCGCAGGCCATCACCCTCATCGAGTCGAACAACCCCACCCACTACGCCCAGGCGCAGGAGATCATCGAGAAGTGTCTGCCCCACGCCGGCAAGTCGGTCAGAATCGGCATCACGGGTGTCCCCGGTGCCGGAAAATCGACCTTCATCGAGGCCATCGGCAACATGGTCACCTCGATGAAGCACAAGCTGGCGGTGCTGGCCATCGACCCCTCGTCGGAGCGCAGCGGCGGCTCTATTCTGGGCGACAAGACCCGCATGGAGAGCATCTGCCACAATCCCGACATCTTCATACGCCCTTCGCCATCGGCCGGTTCGCTGGGCGGCGTGGCGCGCAAGACGCGTGAGACGATTGTGTTGTGCGAGGCCGCAGGCTTCGATGTCATCTTCATCGAGACGGTGGGTGTGGGACAGTCGGAGACGGCCGTACACTCGATGGTCGACCTCTTCATGCTGTTGCAGATTTCGGGTGCCGGCGACGAGTTGCAGGGCATCAAGCGCGGAATCATGGAGATGGCCGACCTGATGGTCATCACCAAGGCCGACGGCGAGAATATCCACAAGGCGGAGCTGGCCAAGACCCAGTTCCAGGGTGCGCTGCGTCTCTTTCCGCTGGCCGAGTCGGGCTGGAAGCCCAAGGTCTACACCTGCTCGTCGTACACGGGCGAGGGTCTGGAGTATGTGTGGGCCGGCGTGCTGGAATATCTCGAGCATATCGAGGGCAACGGCTACTTCAAGCACAACCGCAACCGACAGAACAAATACTGGATGTATGAATCCATCAACGAGGTCCTCAAATCGTCGTTCTATCAGGATCCGGCCGTGGAGTCGCACATCAAGGAGTATGAAGACAAGGTGCTCAACGACCAGATTTCGTCGTTCATCGCCGCCAAACAACTGCTGGACATCTATTTCAAGGATTTGAAATAGTCCTCCGTGCAATCCATACCACAAAAAAGGCAACCCCGACAAGAGGTTGCCTTTTTTCGTCGGGAAGACTCATCGCCGTTCAGAGAGTGACCACATCTCCGGCCGCGAGACGCGAGATGCGCTTCCCCATCGTCTTGCGGAGCCGCTCATAGGCCGCCTGCCCCGTGCAGTGGCACGTCATGAAGGAGGTGCCGGTTGCCATGAGCGCGGCCGCCAGTTCATCGACACGACAGTCCGACTCGCTCACGCGCCGCACAGGGTCGTAGAGGTGGAAGCCCGACACACAACGGGTAATGCAATGTCCGGCCACCTGCTCCGCACGGCGGAGGATTTGCGCGATGCCTCGATGCGCACAACCGCTCAACAGAGTGGTCTCGTCCCCTTCGGTGACCAGCAGATAGAGTTCATGGACGAAGGTGTCGCGACGGTATCCCTCGTCGGTGAGCATATAGAGACTGCGGTTGGCCATCAGCTCCGCCGACGGGCCGTCAGCGGAAAAGAGCGTGAGTTCGTCGTCGATGCGGCAGATGCCGTCGGTGAAGCGGAGCCGCGGCGAGGAGGAGAGCGTCTGCTCCAGCCCCACATACCACATGCGCCCCGACAGCGAGGCATAATAGCGGCCGAAGGCCTCGCGTTGCAGATAGACCGCCGCCCGAGCGTTGCACGCCAGGAAACGCGCCAACGCACCGCCGTGGTCGCTGTGGCCGTGGGAGACGACCGCCACATCGACCGTCGACAGCTCTTCGCCCATCACGCGGGCATTCTCCTCAAAGAGGCCGTCACTGCCCATGTCGAACAATATCCTGTGTCGCCGGGTCTCGACCAGCAGCGACAACCCGTGCCGACAACCGAACTTGTCGGAGCGACGGGTGTTTTCCACCAATATCGAAATCTTCATTTCATCATCATGTTTTAATCCGTGCTGCAAATATCGCCACCAAGACGTGCAACACCGTGGCAAATTCTCCGTCGCCGAAAGGGTTGCTGCAAAATGCCATCGGGTTGCAACGGAAATTCACTAACTTTGCCCTCATCGAAAACATACACACGACACCGATGACAGACGACCTTCTTCTCCGACTCCTCCACCGCGACATACGCCCCACGGCCAACCGCATTGTGGTGTTGCGACTGCTTCGGGCGGCCACCGCTCCCGTGAGTCTGGGCGACATCGAGGAGCGCGCCGACACACTCGACAAGTCGAGCATCTCACGCGTACTGAATCTCTTTGCCGCCCGACGTCTGGTGCATGTGATGGAGGACGGCGACGGCATACGCCGCTACGAGCTCTGTACGGGCGACCTCCAATGCCCGGCCTCCGACCTCCACCCTCATTTCTACTGCGAGGTATGCCACTGCACCCATTGTCTGAAAGAGGTGACGCTCCCCCACCCCCAACTGCCCGAGGGCTACACCCTCCACTGGGCCAGCTACCTCATCAGAGGCATCTGTCCGCAGTGTCGCACACGCACACAAAAGGCGGCTCGTTGAAAGGCCGCCTTCCGTATGGAATTTCACGGGGGGGGGAGATTACCACGTCTTCTCGAACGCTACGCGCTCGCCACTGGCATAACGCACCGTGCCGCACGCCTTGAATCCCAGCGTTGCCAGCATGGTGTGCATATAGCGGTTGTCGTGCATGGTGTCAATCTTGAAGGAGCGGAGTCCCCTTTGGCGCGCCATCTCCTCGACATGGCGCATCACACGGGTGGCCACTCCGCGGCGTTTCACCTCGTCGGCCACCGCCAGCCGATGCACCACCACATAGTCCTGCTGCGAGAGCCACTCGCCGCAAAGAGCCTCATAGGCCGGTTCGCCGTCGAAGACCACCGCACAGTAGGCCACCACACGACCCTCGCACTCGGCCACACACCCCACGCCCGACATCACATCGACCATGATATCACCCCGCGCAGGATAGCCGTCCTGCCACTGCTCGCTACCCAGCGCCTTCATCTGTGCCTGCGCCTGGGCGATAATCCGCAGCACACACGTCACATCGTCCGGCGTGGCCGTCCGAAAGTCGAGTTCCAGATTTTTCTTATTCATGGTATTCATCACTCTTCGTAGGTTGCTCTCAAATGCGCGACGCGCAGGTTGACGGTCGACGAGGCATGGATTTGGGGCGAAGTGAGCATCACCACGCGCTCCTCGCCGGGCAGCAGGTCGAAGAAGTTGTCGCTGAAACGCGCCCCCTGAAGGTCGGTCGACACAAAGAGGTCGCGCACCAGCACATCGGAGCGGAGACGCAACTCGCAGCCCCCCTCGACAATATGCTGTGCCACCTCGACAGTGGCCTTCGGCAGGTGGAGCTGTCGGGCCGGCACAAGATAGTGCGGCTCACGGAACAGCACCCGACGGTCGGCATCGAGGAGGGTGACCAGCACATAGCGGTCGGCATAGTCCCTCTTGTGGAGCCACTTGTCCAAATCGACACGCAGTGCCACGGCCGATGTGTTGGCCGCGACGGTCAGCGTAGTGGAGGTCTGTTTGTAGACATTGCCCTCGAAGTCGGTGAGCTGCAGGCGCAGCTCGGCCCCCTCGACATCGGTCAGTCGATCGGAGATGGCCCACACCTCCAACTCGCGCTCGCGCTGCACCACATCGGCAATCACGGGAGCAAACGCCCTCCGCGCCTGATAGTGGAGCGCCTTCCAGTTGCCGTAGTAGTCGATGCCCGACCACGACACCACCGGCCAGCTGTCGTTGAGCTGCCAGTAGAGCGTACCCATACAGTAGGGGCGGTTGCGGCGGTGGGCCTCCATGCCGTGGCGCATGCCGCGTCCCTGCAACACGCTGCCCACATAGACAAAATCCTCGAACGACTCCGGCACCCGATAGTCGCGCTCCATGTACTTGCGGATAAGGTCGTTGCCTATCGAGCTTTTCTGGTGGGCGTTCATCACCTCCGACTCCAGTTCGAAGTCCTCCTCCGCAGCGAAGGTGCGCAGGGTCTTCATCTCGGGGAACGACTGGAAACCGAACTCGCTCATGAATCGAGGTATGTCCTCATCGAAGCTCTCGAAGGTCTTGCGGCCGTACCACACGCCCCAATTGTGGCAGTCGCGCACACCCATCGTCCACTTGCGTCCCCAGTTGGCAAAATAGGGCGAGGTGTGGGCATAGAAGCGGTCGGGGTCGTATTGCGCCACCACCTCGGGGAGCAGCTCCCTGAAGATGCGGTCATAGCCCGTCTTCATCGACTCGAAGGCCTCGTTGGGCAACTTGCCCTTCCAGCCCCAGTATTTGATGCCCTCCTCAATCTCGTTGTTGCCGCACCACATGGCCAGCGAGGGGTGGTTGCGCAGGCGGCGCACATTGTATTCGGCTTCGGCCTTCACACGGGCGAGAAACGCCTCGTCGTGGGGATAGGTCGTGCAGGCGAACATGAAGTCCTGCCACAGCAGAATGCCGTACTCGTCGGCCAGGTCGTAGAACAGGTCGCTCTCATAGACACCGCCGCCCCACACGCGGAGCATGTTCATGTTCGCCTCCTTCACATCGTCGAACATGCGGCGGTAGCGCTCCTCGGTCACCGAGGGCAGCATGGCGTCCATCGGGATATAGTTCGCCCCCTTGGCAAACATCGGGTGGCCGTTCACCTCGAAGTAGAACGACTCGCCGGCCTCGTCCTTTTCGGTCACGACCCTCACGGTACGCAGCCCCACACGGCGCGACTTGCTGCACAACGTACGCTCGCCGTCGGTGAGCGAGAGGGTCACCTCATAGAGCGTGGGGTCACCCCAACCGTTGGGCATCCATCTTTGGGGTTGCGAGATGGTCAGCGGTATATCGACATGGAGCGAATCGCCCTCGAAACGCACATCGCAGCTGTTCGAGGCCACCTCATGTCCCTTCAGCGAAGCCGTAACCACGGCGCGGAGCGTGCCGACCGACGCTCGGAGTCGCCGCACCTCGCCCCTGCACGCCAGCACCGCCACACTGTCGGTGAGCTGCCGCTGGCATACATGGAGGTCGTCGACGGCCACCCTGTCGGCAAAGCACAGTCGCACGGGACGCCAGATGCCGCACGTCACCATGCGGATACCCCAGTCCCAGCCGAAGCTGTAAGGGGCCTTGCGGGCATAGATGCTGAGTTTCTCCCGACGGTGGTCGTTGTCGGCCGGATAGCTGAAGCCGTCGCGCTCATACTGCCACATGTTCTCCTTTATCGGCGAACGGAAGGTGACCTCGAGCGTGTTGTCCCCCTCGCGCAGGAGCGGTTTCACCGCAAGGCGGTGGCCCACAAACATGTTGTCGGCCTGAAGGATGGTCTCGCCGTTGAGTTTCACCTCGGCATAGGTGTCGAGTCCCTCGAACACCAGCTCGGCGGTATCGAAACGCAAATCGTCGGCCGACACAGAGAAGGTCGTGCGATAAATCCAGTCGAGGTCCTCGACCCACTGGACATGCTGTTCGTTGGTGCCGTAGAACGGGTCGGGCAGCAGTCCGCAGCGCAGCAAATCCTGCTGCACGGTACCCGGCACCTCGGCACGGTGCCAGTCGCGGCGGTCGAGTTGCGAGAACTGCCAGCCGTCGTGGAGCAGCACCGTCTTCCGGTGAACGGCTCCTTCACTTGCCATGGTTGTCATCATCAACAATAATAATAGAATCAGGTATTTTTTCATCACTACAATTTTTTTCGGGGCGAATATATCAGTCCGTCGACGGCACGCTCACCGTCGGGCGTGACGAACACGGTGGTGAACATCCATTTGACCAGTCGGGTCTGCGCGCTGCGGAACTCCCCGACGGGCAGTTTCCACAACACCTCGTTCCAACCCTTGTGGAGCAGCACCTCAACGGGACGACGCACCACACAATTCTCGTTGCCCAGGGCCGTCTCGTTGTCGGGCAGACGGTGCGAGGCACTCCACTCGGGAGCCGCCACCTCGCTGCCGTTGATCCACAGACGGCTCTCGCGGTAATCCCATTTGCCCTGAGGAGGAGGCACATCTTTCTCCGAACGGCTGTAATTCTGGGTCTCCAGCCATGCGCCCACACGCTGTGTGCGTGGCGAGTAGACCCACGTGTGGGCATAGGCCGTGTGGTTCTCCGGCGCGGCGCGGTAGAAGGCCGGTACCAGACCGCCCCACACATGGCGCAGATAAATGCCGGCACCGACCGCCTCGCGCACACCATAGCGGCGGCCCCCCTCCTCGAAACAACCGCTCCACGCCTCACGTTCGGGCGCAAAGACCTTCTGAAGGTCACCTCCGTTGGGGAAGGGGTCGGAAATCTCCCAGCGCACATTGCTCTGGCGCACATAGGCCACCGGCTCGTGGCGAAGGGTATGCTCCTTGTGCCACAACAGACGGCGTTCGAAGTCGGCAAATGCCGCAAACACCTCCGACGAGGGATCGGTGGGCAGCATCACCCCCTCACCGTCGAAGTAGCGGTCGCCACCACCCAACCATGCGCGTTCGGCCACGGCCAGCATATTGGGATAGAGATGGTTCTGACGCAGGAGGTCGCGGTAGTCGGGAATCAGACGGTCGTTCCACACCGCCAGAATCACGCCGGCCACCCCCTCGCTGCCGCACTCCACATTGGCAATGCGGCTATTGTAGAGGGCCACCAGATCGGCGAACGTGTCGTAGTGGTTCAGGTAGTGGAAGCGCGAGTCGATGGCCGGAATCCCCTCCTGCACCTGTCCGCGCGCACTCCACAGCTGGGTCATGTCAATCTCCCCCGGGCGGTAGTGCCAGCCGGGATTCCACGAGATGACTTTCCTGCCACGGGCGCGCAGATGCGCCACCATCTCGGGGACAAAGTCGCGGCGCGAGAAGGCCACCTCATCGGTGCCGATATGGATATACTCGCTGTCGAAGAGTTCCAATGCCTCGTCGAGCAGCTCCTTGAGCAGCGACATGCCCCGGTCACTCTGCATATCGCAGCCGAACGCGCGCACGAATGCCGCACTGTGGCCGGGCATGTCGATTTCGGGAATCACCTCAACGTGGCAACGGCGGGCGAACTCGACCAGCGAGCGCACCTCTTCGCGGGTGTAGAAGCACCCCTCGAAACGGGTCATGTTCTCCCGTGCCGTCAGTCGGGGATAGCGGCGGCTCTCCAACCGCCACGCCTGATTCTCGGTCAGATGCCAGTGGAAGGTATTGATTTTGAAGCGCGAAAGCAACTCTATCTCCCGTTTCAACTCCTCGATGGGGATATAGCCCCGTCCCACATCGTGCATGAAGCCGCGTATGCGGAACGACGGCCAGTCGGTGATGCGGCAACAACGGAAACGCCCCCTGTCGTCGCGCAGCTGGCGAAGGGTCTGCATCGCCCAGTAGAGTCCCCTCCCGGTGAGTGCCTCGACTCTGATGCGGTGGGTCTCGACCGTCAGACGATAGGCCTCCGCAGGATTGTTCCCCACTTCGGGGAGCGTGTCGGTCAGCGACACCTCGATGCGTGAGGCGGCGCGTCCGTCGGCCTTCATGCCGCACTCTTGCAGCCACTCCTCCCAACTTCGGGACGGCACATCGGTCAAAAGGCGGACCTTGCGGGCGGAAAAGTGTCCCTCACCCCACTCCACCTGTTGCGGACGGGGCAGCAGATGCTCCTCGCCGGCCAGCGCACACCGCCACAGGAAGACAAAAAACAGGATTATCAGCAGTCGTTTCATCACATTGGATTTTCAAAAAAAAGGAGGCAATGGCCGCAGGCCATCGTCTCCTGAAGGTTATCGGCAGATTACTCCGCAATCAGATCCTTGAGCTTCACGGCCTGGAAGACCAGATGCGCCGTCGAACTTTCGTAGAGGATACCCACCGTCTCGTGGTCAATCATCGACAGGCAGGTGTAGCCCCAGCTCTCCTCCTCGTCGAGCATCACCTGATGCTCCGTGGGCCAGGTATGACCGCCATCGAGGCTGGCCTTGATGGTGATGTGGTTGCGGTTCTTGGTGGTATCGGGATTGGAGAAGAGCAGGATATCACGTCCCAGCACATTCTCGTCGGCCTTCACACGGATAAGGCTGGCCATGCAGACCGACTCACGCAGGGCCTTGCGCGACGAGGGATGTTCCTCCCACGTCTTGCCCATGTCGCGGGTGACGGCCACCGCACGGCTGCCGCCACGGTTGTCGCGCATGTTGAGCATCAGCACCCCCTTCTCCAGCTCCACGACCTGCGACTCGGTGGTGTTGCTGCGCGCCGGCTCGTGAATGGTCCAGTTACGGCCGCCGTCCTTCGAGTACATGACTCCGGCACAGGGAATGCGGTCGGCACCGATATACTGAATGGGGAAGACCAGTGTGCCGTCCTCCATCGTGATGCCGCGGCCGGGACCCTGCAACAGGAAGTGCCACTCGGGACGCTTCACCTGCCCGGTGATGTTCATCGGGCTGCTCCACGTCTTGCCGTCGTCGCTGCTGCACGCCAGCACCAGCTGGGCGGTATGCTCCACGTCCATGCCCGGCTTGGAGTTGAACCATGCACGCTGGTTGCCCATGCCGTGGGTCCAGGCGGCCACAATCCACACATTGCCCGTGTGGGGGTCGACCAGAATCGAGGGGTCGCCCACACCGTTCTGGCATCGGGGCAGACCGCCGTACTCGCCGAACGACATGGGGATACGCATCTTCTCCCATGTGCGGCCGCCGTCGGTACTGCGGCTCACGCCGATTTCGATGTACTCCTGCAGGTCGACACTGCTGTTGTAGCGGATATCGTAGACGGCCAGCAGCGTACCCTTGCCGGTGGTCACCAGACCCGGGATACGGAAGGCGGCCGCCCCGTCGTCGCCGGCATGACGCACGCCCACACCCATACGGTGGACGGCCGACTTGCCCGACACATATTTCAGTTCGGCATCGCGACCGTTGAGCGTCACCCGCTCAATGGCGGCCGTCACCTTGCTCTGAAGGGTGGCACGCGGACTCATCTGAAGGCTCACCCAATAGAAGTTGGGTCCCTCGACCAGGCTGTGCTGCAGCGCGAAGACCATCTCACGAGCAGGCTTGCGCTCGTCGAGCAGCACCGAATAGGAGGGGTTGGCCGCCAGGGTCTGACCCATGCGGTGTGCCGAAATATAATCCTCGGGACGTGTGGCATCGACCTCCTCGGGCGACATGTTGCGGGTGCCGCCATAGTAGAACTTCACGCTGCGGATATCGGCAAGATGCACCTCGTCGCCCAGCGTGAGTTTCACCTCGTTGAGCGTCGCGCCCTTGTCGGCATCAATTCTGATGTAGAACAACGCATTGTCGATACGTTCCAAAAGAATCGGAATCTGTGTTTCGCGGATACGCACCGTCTCGGCCGCCTGCACCGAAAACAACGACAGGAGCAGCAGCAAAGACAGGGTCAAAAGGTTTTTTTTCATGGAACAGGTATTTGTTTGGGATTTTTTCTTCGGGTAAAGGTACTAATTTTATGCAACATTCCACACCTTCCGACCCTCAAGAGTGCAAAAAACAGCCGCTTCGGCCACAAAAAAATGCACTTTTGAAACCGCAGAAGGGGATTTTTAGAAAATTCTTTCGTACCTTTGGGTCAAAATTAGCTATGCATAAATCAGGATTTGTAAATATCATCGGCAACCCCAATGTCGGAAAATCGACATTGATGAATGCCCTGGTCGGCGAGAAACTTTCGATCATCACCTCGAAGGCGCAGACCACACGTCACCGTATCATGGGAGTGGTATCGGGCGACGACTACCAGATTGTCTATTCCGACACCCCCGGAATCTTGAAACCCTCCTACAAACTGCAGGAGTCGATGATGAAGTTCGTGAGCGGCGCGCTGACCGACGCCGACGTGATTCTCTATGTCACCGACACCGTGGAACAGAGCGACCGCTCGGCCGAGATTGTGGAGCAGATCCGCCGCAGCGGAATCCCCACCATTGTGGTCATCAACAAAATCGACCTCTCCCGCCCCGACGCACTCGAGGCGCTGGTCGACAAGTGGCACCAGACCCTGCCCGACGCCCAAATCGTGCCGGCATCGGCCAAGGAGAAGTTCAACATGGAGGGACTCTTCAAGACCATTCTGGAGCATCTGCCCGAAGGCCCGGCCTTCTATCCCAAGGACACCCTCACCGACAAGACCCTGCGTTTCTTCGCCTCGGAGATTATCCGCGAGAAGATTCTGCGCTTCTACGACAAGGAGATTCCCTACTGCTGCGAGATTGAAATCGACACCTACAAGGAGGAAGAGAAGATGGACCGCATATCGGCCACCATCTACGTGTCGCGCGACTCACAGAAGGGTATCGTCATCGGCCACAAGGGCGAACGACTCAAGAAGGTGGGCATGGCCGCCCGCGAGGAGATGGAGCAGTTCCTGGGCAAGAAGGTCTTTCTGCAGCTCTTTGTGAAGGTCAACGACGACTGGCGCAACAACCCCCGACAGCTCCGCCGTTTCGGTTACGAAATGGAGTAACAATAACGACATGGGGCAATAAAACGTCCCGAAAATCCGTTGAACGGACACCCGAATGCCTCGAAACGTCAAGCGTGAGAGGCATTCGTGCGTCAGTAAACGAACCAGAAAAAGAAAATATCACACACGATTCAGCATGCGGAGATACATTATAGCCATATTGTTGTGCGCCACCCTGTTGTGGTTCCACGACGCCCACGCCCAATACAACAAGGAATACTTCTTCTGGGTGGGGCAGCGGTGTATGATGGACAACAACTATCAGGAGGCTATCCGCACACTCAACACCCTGCTCCGATTCGATGAAGATGCCTACGAGGGCTACTTCCTCCGCGGTATCGCCAAATACAACCTCGACGACCTGATGGGTGCCGAGGCCGACTTCTCCACCGCCATCGAGAAGAACCCGGTCTACACCCAGGCCTACACCTACCGTGCCATCGCCCGCTCGCGTCTGGGCAACTACGACGATGCACTGAAGGATTTCCGCGAGGCCATCGAGCTGCGTCCCGACCTGCCGGGTCCCTATTACAGCCGCGGCGTCACCCGTCTGCTCAACCAGCAGTTCGAGGAGGCGGTCGAGGACTTCGACATGTTTATCCGTCAGGAGAACAAGGTGGCCGACGCCTACATCTGCCGCGGTCTGAGCTACCTGAACCTCAAGGACACGGTGCGCGCCTACGAGAACTTCAACACCGCCATACGCACCAACCGCGAGAACCCCAACGGCTACAACCGCCGCGGTGCGCTCTACATGCAGCAGGAACGCAACAAGGAGGCCGAGGAGGATTTCAACAAGGCCATTGCCTGCGATTCGACCTATGTGTTGTCGTTCTTCAACCGTGCGATGGTCTACTCGTCGACCCACCGCCCCACACAGGCCCTGCGCGACTTCACACGCGTCATCGAGCTGGACTCCACCAACTCGCTCGCCTACTTCAACCGTGCCATGCTGCGCGCTCAGGTGGGCGACTACAACCGCGCACTCGACGACTACAACAAGGTGGCTCTCTACTCGCCCAACAACGTGCTGGTCTACTACAACCGCGCCAATGTCCACTCCTATCTGGGTGATTTGCACAAGGCGGTGGAGGACTACACCGCAGCCATACGTCTCTACCCCGATTTTGCCAACGCCTACATCTACCGCGGCCGCCTGAGAGAGCTGCTGCGCGACACCAGGGGCGCGAAATCGGACCGCGAGACGGCACAGAAGAAGATTGCCGCCTACCGCGCGCGTCTCAACGACAGCACCTACTCCATCTATGCCGACACCACACAGAAGTTCGACCGTCTGTTGTCGTTCGACAGCAAGTTCTCGGGCAAGAACTTCGACAACATCGCCGCACACAGCGATGCCCACGACCAGATGCGTCTGCTGCCCCTCTTCAAGTTCACACTCATGCAGCCCGACTCGCTGCCCCGCACGGCAACCTACCATCTGCAACGCGTGGAGGACTTCCGCCACAGCATCGGCAACCGCTATCTGACCCTCTCGTGGAAGCAGAGCGACCTGGCGGCCGACTCGCTGGTGGTCATGGACAAGGACTATGTGCAGCAGCTGCGCGACAACCCGCCCTCATGGCAGTTGCTCTTCGCGCGAGGTGTCACCCAGTCGCTCATCAAGCAGTACACCAATTCGGTGAACACCTACTCGCAGGCCATAGACCTCAACCCCACCAACCCGTTCCTCTACCTCAACCGTTCGACCACCCGGGCCGAAATGATCGATTTCATCTCGTCGATAGACAACTCCTATCAGCAGATTACCATCGACTCCGACCCGGCCAACCGACTCAACAACAACTCGAAGAGGACCTACAACTACGACGAGGCCATCGCCGACCTGAACAAGGCCATCAAGCTCTTCCCGCAATTCGCCCACGCGTATTACAACAGAGCCAACCTGAAAGCCTCGTCGGGTGCACTGCCCGAAGCCTTCGAAGACTACTCGAAGGCCATAGAGCTCAATCCCTCGTTCGCCGAGGCATACTACAACCGCGGTGTAATCCAGATTTTCATGAAGGATACCCGAAAAGGCTGTCTCGACATCTCGAAGGCCGGTGAGCTGGGTATCGGCGAGGCCTACGAGATACTGAAACAATACGCTCAGACGGACAACTAACTTAATTAACAATTCATAAAAATGGTAGAAACTATCCAACACAAACTCAACGACTCATTTGTAGCAAGATGGGCTGCGTTGATTCTGATTGCGCTGATGATGTTCTTCGGCTACATGTTCGTCGACGTCATGTCTCCGCTTCAGACCATGATTGAGACACAGAGAGGTTGGACTCCCGACGTATTCGGCATGTACGGAAGCTCGGAGTTTATCCTCAACGTGTTCGGTTTCCTGATTCTGGCAGGTATTATCCTCGACAAGATGGGTGTGCGCTTCACCGGCGTGTTGTCGGCATCGCTCATGCTCGCAGGTGCCTGCATCAAGTATTACGCCATCAGCGACGCCTTCATCGGCACCGGTCTGGAGTCGTGGCTCAACTCGTGGTGGACCTCGTTCCCCGCATCGGCCAAGCTCGCCTGTCTGGGCTTCATGACCTTCGGCTGCGGTTGCGAAATGGCCGGTATCACCGTATCGAAGGCCATCGCCAAGTGGTTCGAGGGTAAGGAAATGGCACTGGCCATGGGTCTGGAAATGGCCATCGCCCGTGTGGGCGTGTTCGCCATCTTCTCCATCTCGCCCGCACTGGCCAACATGGGCGACCCCACCGTGGTGCGTCCCGTGGCATTCTGCACCGCCCTGCTCTTCATCGGTCTGATTACCTTCTCGGTATTCACCTTCATGGACCGCAAGCTCGATGCCCAGCTGGGCATCAAGGTGGGTCAGGACGTCAACCCCGAAGACCAGTTCAAGGTGAGCGACATCGGCAATATCCTGGGCAGCAAGGTGTTCTGGATCATCGCTCTGCTGTGTGTACTCTACTACTCGGCCATCTTCCCCTTCCAGCGTTTCGCCACCGGCATGCTGGAGACCAACCTCAAGATCTCGTCGGAGACCGCGGCCAACATCTTCCGCTGGTTCCCCATGGGTGCCGCAGCCATCACCCCCTTCCTGGGCGGTTATCTCGACCACAAGGGAAAGGGCGCGTCGATGCTCATCTTCGGCGCCATTCTGATGACGGTCTGCCACCTGACTTTCGCCGTGGTGCTGCCCGCCTTCCCCAGCAAGGTCATCGCCTATCTGGCCATCGTGGTACTGGGCATCTCCTTCTCGCTGGTGCCTGCCGCCCTGTGGCCTTCGGTTGCCAAAATCATGCCTTCACGTTATCTGGGTTCGGCCTACTCGCTGATTTTCTGGATTCAGAACATCGGTCTCTGCCTCTTCCCCATGATTTTCGGTTTCGCACTGTCGTACTTCAACGAGGGTCGCGCCGCTCAGGGTCTGGCTTACGACTACACACGCCCGATGCTGATTTTCGTGGCTTGCGGTGTGGCTGCCCTGCTGCTCGGCCTGGTGCTCAAGCGCGAGGACAAGAAGAAGGGCTACGGTCTGGAACTGCCCAACATCAAGAAGTAAACCACCCCGAAAGGGACTTCATAAGAAAAGCCGGATTGCAGTTGCAATCCGGCTTTTCACGTATCTGTCCGTACCCCCAATCGTGGGCTGGAACGAACCGCAGGGGGCAGGGGCACCGCCCGCCGCGGCGAGCCTTTGCCGCCACAGGGCAAGAGTTATTTCACAAGGTCGTAGACTTCGGTGATGCGCGTACACATCTCCTCCCATGAGAAGCGTTTGCGTTCCTCGACACAATTCTCGCGGAAACGCTCCAGCGTGTCGTCCTCCCAGATGCGTTCCACGGCACGGGCCACCCCCTCGGCGGTCGGTTCGGCCACATAACCCACCCGTCCGTCGGGGACGATTTCGGGCAGACCGCCCACCCGTGTGACAATCATCGGCGTGCAGAACTGATAGGCAATCTGTGTCACGCCGCTCTGCGTAGCGGTCTTGTAGGGCTGAATGACAAAGTCGGCCAGCGAGAAGTAGTGTTTCACCTCCTCGTCGGGAATGAAGTGGTCGTGGAGAATCACCTCGTCGGCCAGTCCGTGGCGCGCGATGTACTCCACATAAGGCTCGCGCGCGGTGTAGAACTCACCGGCCACAATGAGCCGACGGCCTGCCCTCCTGCCCTCCGCGCGGAGCTTTACCCACGCCTCGAGCAGGATATCCAGCCCCTTGTAGTCGCGAATCAGTCCGAAGAAGAGGGCGTAGCGGTGTGAAGGGTCGAGTCGCAGCCTGCGGCACGCCTCCTCGCGGCCGACACGCTCCCCGAAATTCTCGAACAGAGGGTGGGGCGAGAACAATGCCGGCGCGGAGGTGTAGGCCTTCAGCTCGCCATGCACCTGCTCCGACATGTAGACGAAGCCGTCCACCGCACGCAGGAAATAGCGATTGAAGGGGCGGTCGACCAGATGATGCTCGTGGGGTTCGACATTGTCAATCTGGCAAAGCACCTTCGTGTGGCCGTTGCGACGGGCAAGGCGGGCTATCGTACCGAAGCAGGGCGCCATGAAGGGCGTCCAGTACTTCAGCAACACGAAGTCGGGCTTCTCACGGCAGATGCGCCGTCCCACCCTCCACCAGTTGAAGGGATTGACGGTGTTGACCGCACGCGTGATGTCCAAATCCTGCGGTGCCGGGGTGTCGAGCGTCTGGCTCTTGCCCGGAAAGAGCAGCGAGGGATATTGCAGGGTGAAGGTGAGCAACCCCACCTGATGGCCGCGCGACAAAAAGGTGCGCGCCATAATCTGCATGATGGAGGCCAGACCGCCGCGGTAAGGGTGGGCAGGCCCCAATATGGTAATCTTCATAGGCCGCTCCCCTACTTTGACCACTCGATGGCGGCACGCACGGCCACCACACCCTCGTCGGTCGTTATTTCGAAGAGCGCCACGCCGTCGCGCAGTTCGCAACCCACCTCCAGAGTCTGGCCGAAGCGGCTCTCCTTGAGGAAATGGATATCGAGACGGTATTTGAAGTCGCCCTCCAGCACCTCGAGGGGCAGCATGTCAATCATCATGTCGAAGTAACGCATGGTGTTGACATGGCGGTTGAAGTCGATGTCGCTATACACAATCTTGTGGGTGGTGGTGGCCGTGGGGGTCACGTTACGCACCTTGCGCGGACGCTCCACGGGCGAGGGTTCCTCGACCATGGCATCGTGATGCTCCCGACCCACCCACGACAGGTCGACCGCCGTGCGTTTCTCCAGATCAATCATCGCCCACTGCGACACCGCCGCACCGAACACCTCGCCTGCCGCATCGGTGAGGGTGAAATTACGGGTCGAGAGCAGACGGCCATAGTCGCTGATCCATGTGGCCACGGTGTATTCCTCATACTGGCGCGGACGACGGTAGAACTCGAAGGCGATACGCGACAGCACCCATGTGTGGTTGTCGGCATTGAGTGCATCGACACCGAAGCCCTTGCCGTGGGCGTCCTTGCCGGCGATATTGAGAATCTGCCACCCCAGCGAAGGGAGGGTCTCACGCAGGGTGAAATCGACCTTCTGCGGTTCGGCACAACATTGGTAGAGTGTTTTTTCAGCCATATATTCGTTGGTTTTAGTCTTATGAAAGACAAATATACGAAAAAACAGACAGATAAAAAATCACGGGACAAGCATTACAAATGAAAATTTTCTCCTATATTTGAGGGAAGAAACATTCACCCCCAAAAGGTATGGACAAACAATGGCTGCAACACAACCCGTCAGCCTCGTATCCGAAGGAAAAGGCCGGCAGACACTGCATAAAAACAGATTATGCAGACCTGTTTCGACCTGTCTGTCAATCGTATGCCAACCGCTCACATCTGCTCTTTTTCCCTGATTCCGACCGAACATATTCTCACAGTTTCCGTCCGCAAAAGAGAGTTTCCCTGTCGGACGGCCATCTTGAACTGTCGGGTCATAATGACATCAAGACCACCTCTATTTATCTTCATGTGACGAGTGCGCACAAATCGAGCATACCCAATCCGCTTGATTCACTGGATGATTCATAGGGTGCAGCTATTGAAGATTGGGAAACACACCTGTAAGGTGCAGGTTATCGAAATATCCTACACTTAAAGGTACATTTATAAACATCATTATCAACCATAAAACGTAGAAATATGTACGAAGAATTTTTAGAAAAAAGCCTCAATAGTAAGAGGCAAGCAGTAGATGATACTTTTATTGCTAAATATGCTGATTTGTCTTATCCCGAACTGAATACTTTATGGCAGGAGGTCGGGTTGGGAAGTTATTGTAATGGACTGTTTAAGCTCATCAATCCGTCCGATTATCAGAATGTGATAAACTCTTGTTTTGAAAAGGAGGATGACCAATCATTTCTACCATTCATGTGTACGGCTTTCGGAGATCTCTTTGCTTATGTAAAGAATCCGAGACTGAATAATTACGTTGTTTATCTGAATGTCAGATACGGAACATATTTAATACTTCCCGCCAATCTTCGTGCGATTTTTAATAAGGTCATGGTAAATGAAAGTTTCTTGAAAGGCTGGTTTGATTTAGAAAATTATCCTGTAATACAGGAGAAACTCGGAACTCCAGACTATGACGAGTGTTTCGGATATTCTCTACTTTTGGCTTTGGGAGGAAGTGAGGATATTGAAAACATCAAGATAGTCAAGACCATTCCGTACATAGACATTTGTACCCAAACAATCGGCGAATTTGAAGTTGCAGATAAATGGTGAATATAGAATAGGTTGATAACGAAGCAGGATAACGGCAAGCCGTTCCCTGCTGAACCATTAGTCACAATAAAATAAAAAAATATGGGAACTATAAGATGTGGATTTTGGAAA
>JAHHQN010000017.1 GCA_020026375.1 Alistipes sp.
CCCTCTTCCTCCTCGGCACGTCTGCCTCACAGCGCAACTCTACCCCAAGTCACTCCACCACTCCGACAAAAGAAATGCCCCGAAGCGACTCTCTCGTCACTTCGGGGCGCAAATATATTCCGTCACCTCCGCATCACTGTTTTCTCAATGCCGCTTTCTGAAATCGGCCAGTGCGGTGTTCCACTCCACAATGTCACCAGTTCCTCCGTCGGTCGGCTCGCCGAACAGCAAATCCAGCAGGAAGCGCGGACGGTGGCCGCCACGACCCATCGCAAGGTTACACGATGCACAATAGGTCACCACATCTTCGCAGGGCATCTCTGCGGCGCGCCCCTCCATATAGGCCTCCACCTTCTCCAGCGGTTGTTTGCCGTAGAGCAGCTGACCGCAACAACGTCCCTTGCGGCCGCTGCGCACGGACTCTTCCGGTGAGATGTTCATGCGTTCGAGTAGCCGTCTCACGGTGGTCAGATAGCTATCATCGCTGCGGCCGCTGCATGTATCCTGCACCGACATGCGCGCTCCGCCATAGTCGGGAAAGGGGAAATCGTCCCACGTGAGCAGCTCCTCCAGCACCCACTTCGTCTCGCAATGGGGATAGTGCTTGCCGTAGTTCTGCGCACAAGTGGTACAGGGGGTGAGGATACATGTTCCCGCCTCCAGCTCCGGACGGTTGAAACAGCAGCCCAGCAGCGTCTCCATCGGTCCGTAATGCGCCGTCACCACCTCCTTGAGGCGTTCGGCCAGACGGGGCTTGTAGCACATGAGCGCACACCCCGGGGCATAGATATATTTCATGGTCGGTTTTCAGATAAAATCATACGTTCAACATTTCCGCAGGGCGACCTGACCGGGGACTACTCCTCTGCCGGCAATCCCTTTTCGGCCAGCTCCTGCGCACGCGACTTGCTCTGTGTCACGGCATAGACACCTGTAAAAATCAGCAGCGCGGCCACCGCCTTCGTCCAGCCGAAGTCCGAGAGACCCATCATCACGGCCACACTCGACCCCACCACGGGCTGCATGTAGTTATACATGCTCACCACCGTGGGACGCAGTTGTTTCTGTCCATAGACGATGAAGATATATGCAAAATAGGTACCGAACAGCACCACATAACCGGCCTCGAGCCACACCACCGGCGACAGCGATCCGAAATCGGTGGCCATCACATCGCCATACGAGAAGGGAATGAAGGCGATGGCAGCATAGGTGAACATCCACTTCATGAGGGTGAAGACCGAATAGCGCGTAATGAGCCGCTTGAAGATGGTCAGATAGCACGCAAAGCTGATTTGCGACGACATGCAGAGCAAATCGCCCCAGATGTTGCCGGCCTTACCGCCGCCGCCCTGCGCGCCGAGAATAAGAATGAGCGCACCCACCGAGCCGAGCAGCAGGCCGCCCACCTTCATCGGGGTGACGGGTTCCTTGAGGAACACGGCCGCCAGCACCAGTGTGAAGATGGGCATGGTGGTGGTGATAATCGAAGCGTCGACAGGCGAGGTGAGCGACAACCCGAAGGTGAAACACCCCTGGTTGCACACGATGCCCAGCATCGAGGCAAAGAACATCAGCAGCAAATCACGCGGCGGCACCTTCTCCGAGCGCACGACCAGCGACGTGAGCCAGAAACAGAGCGCACCGCCCAGCATGCGCATGTTGGCCAGAATCAGACCCGTAATGCCGGCCTCCATCGCCGCCTTACCCACAGGCGACATCAATCCCCACATGCTCGCGGCCAGCAAGAGTGCGAGATGTGCTTTCATGTTTTTGAAATTCATCATAACCCAATAACCTTTTGGTGTCTCACACAAATCGGCCGGACAGTTCGTTATCCGTCCAGCCGATGTGTGATTTGCGGTGCAAAAGTAATGAATTTCGGGCAATCCGCACTTATAAAACAGGTGTCAATATTTATAAAATCGCGTCGGCGACACTCCCCGACGTCCGTCTCGCGGCATCACTTCATGCGCGCCACCTCCTTGAGGCGGGTCTTCAGGGCAAGAGGGGTCATGCCGAACTTCTGCTCGATGTATTTGTTGAGTGCCGACTGCGACGAAAAGCCGAAGGTGAAGGCTATCTCCTTGAAAGTCATGTCGTCGAGTGCCAGCACCTTCTTCAGTTCGAGCGACAGTTTCTCGTGAATGACCTCCAGCGGCGAGAGTCCGCAGTAGAGGCGGCACACCGCGGTGAGTTTCTTGACCGACACGCCCAGTTCCTCGGCATACTGGTTGACCTTGCGACGGTTATAAAATCCGGCATCGACCTTCTCGCGAAAACGGATATAGAGCGACGTATCGCTCTCGCTCACAGGCTGCGAACCGGTGTCGGGGTGGCAGTCGATAATCTTCAGCAGCATGATTTTAATCATCAGCTTCACCTGCATCTTGCGCACCGGATTCAGGTCGTCGCACAGGCGGCGGATTTGCGCCACCAACTCCTTCAGCTCGGCGAACACCTCTCCGCAGGCATCGGGCATCAGATGGTTGATTTTCTGCTGAAGGTCGATGTTGTAGTCCTTCAGTTCGTTGCGCAGCATCTCGGAGCAGAAGACCGTCTCGTCGAACATCACCACCGTGGCGCGGGCATCGTCGGAGAGTGTCAGACGGTGCATCTGTCGGGGGAAGACCACCGACACGGCCCCCTGCTCCAGGTGGTACTCCCTGAAATCGATGGCATGGTCGGCCTCACCGCACTCCAGAAGAATGATTTGAAAAAAATTGTGACGATGCAACTCCTGAAGTACATTGTCGGGGGTGAGGATGTGGATATGGAAATTCAACAAACGCTCCTCACCGGTATACAGACTCAACTGCTGATTCCTGTGTTCCATGGCTCTGACACTTACCGGTATAACAAATCATTGCGGTCACGTCACGGCTCCGTATGGCTGTCGGCGTTCCGCCCTGCCGCAAAGATACGAAAATTCTCTGCTCCTTCACCCTTTAGCACCAACCGTGCCGCGATTTTCCGCCACGGCCGCCTTCACCGCACAAAAAAAAGAACCTCCGCCCATGAGAGCGGAGGTTCGCAAAGGTCGTCCGACAAGCGGAAGGCCTCTATCTGTATCCGGGTTTGCGGCGACCCGTACCCTTCTGACCGGTGAGGTCATCGCCCAAATCCTCGCGGCAGTCGGCGGCTATGCGTGCCAGCTTCTCCGCCACTTCGGGGTTCTGCTCCAGCACGTTGTAGCGCTCACCGGGGTCGCGGCGCATGTCGTACAGCTCCTGCGACTTCACCTCGCACTCGACCATCTTGCCGGGCTGTCCGTCATTGCCGGGCATGCCGTAACCCAGATATTTGTGGGGGAAGATGAGCTTGTAGCGGCCGTCGGTGATGGCCTCCAGGTCGTTGTTCTGGTAGTAGAGACACAGGGCCTCGCGCACGGGTTGTGCGTTGGGGTCCTTCATCAGCGGCATGAGGCTCACACCGTCAATCTTATGCTCGGGGAGGGGTGCGTCGGCCACCTCGGCAAAGGTGGGCAGCAGGTCGATGTTCGAAGCCAGACGCTCGCAGATGGTACCCTCGGGAATCACACCCTTCCAGTAGGCGATGAACGGCACACGCAGACCGCCGTTGAAGGTGGTAGCCTTGGCCTCGCGCAGACCGCCCGTCGAGCCGGCATGGTTGCCGTAGGCAATCCACGGGCCGTTGTCGGAGGTGAAGACCACCATGGTGTTCTCCTCGAGACCCAGCTCGCGGAGGGTCTTCATCACCTCACCCACGCTCCAGTCCAGCTCCATCATCACATCACCGTAGAGCCCCTGCTCGCTCTTGCCCTTGAAACGCTCCGACACGGCCAGCGGCACGTGGGGCATCGAGTGGGCCAGATAGAGGAAGAACGGACGATCCTTGTTCTCGCGAATGAACTTGATGCTTCGCTCGGTGTAGTAGCTGGTCAGGTTCGACTGGTCGAGGTTGTAGCCCAACACCTTGTTGCCTTCGTAGGTCGGCAGGTCGGGGAACTTCCACTGGGGGTGGAAGGGCCACATGTCGTTGGAGTAAGGCAGTCCGTACCACTCGTCGAAGCCGTGTTGCAGAGGAAGGAACTTCTCGGCATCGCCCAGATGCCACTTGCCGAAGATGGCGGTGGCATAGTCGCGCTTCTTCAGCACCTCGGCGATGGTCTCCTCGCTGTCGTTGATGCCGTAGGGGCAGTTCGGGCTGGGGGCATGGGCAAAGCCGATGCGGTTGGGATAGCAACCCGTCAGCAGACCGGCACGCGAGGCACCGCTGATGGGCTGCACGGCGTAGAAATTGGTATAGCGCATACCCTCCTGCGCCAGACGGTCGATATTGGGAGTCTGGTAGCCGACGGCTCCGGAGAACGAATAGTCGCCGAAGCCCGAATCGTCGAGGTTGATCAGCACCACATTGACATGTTGCGACGAGGGCGACGACGCAGGGTCACACCCCGTGAAGGCGGCTGCGGCCGATACGGCACCGGTCAACAATCCGATTTTAGAAATTACAGGTTTCATATCTATTTTTTTGAATAATAGTTTTCCATGATTTGGCGCATGGTCTCCGACCCCTCATCGGTGTCGCGGTACAGCTCGCGCTGACGCAACATGTCGGCCTTCATCTCCTCGATGATGTCGGCATACTGAGGGTCGTTGTAGCGGTTGTGGTTCTCCCTGGGGTCGACCTTCAAGTCGTAGAACTCCCACGAGGGGGTCGACACACAGTCGTCGCAACCCGTCATGTCGAGTTTGTGGCCGTAGAAGAAAATCAGCTTGTAGCGGTCGTTGCGCAGACCGATGTGCGCCGGACGTATCGCGTGCTGGGTCCAGTAGCGGTAGTAGACGCTCTTGCGCCAGTCGTCGGGGGTGTTGCCCTTGAGGTTCTCCCTGAAGCTGCGACCCTGTGCGCCCTCGGGGGCCTCGGCACCGGCATAGTCGGCCAGCAGCGAGGCGAAGTCGATGTTCAGCACCAAATCGCTGTTGCGCGTTCCGGCCGGAATCTCGCGCGGATAGCGGATAACGAAGGGCATGCGCAGTGCCTCCTCATACATGATGCGCTTGTCGAAGAAGCCGTGTTCGCCCAGGAAATAGCCCTGGTCGGAAACATAGACCACAATGGTGTTGTCGGCCAGCCCCTCCTCGTCGAGCATGTCGAGCAGACGGCCGATATTCTCGTCGATGGCGGCGGCACAACGCAGGTAGTCGCGGACGAGTTTCTGGTAAATCTCGCTGCGCACCGCCTCACGGGTCTTGCCCTTCGGCTCGAACGGCATTTCGGGATAGTAGGTCCACCACTTGTCGGGTTCGGTGTAGGCCTTGTTCCAACGCCAGGCCATCGTCTCGAGGGGTTGTCCGTCGAACGTACGTCCCGACTCCGCCTTGTCGAAGTCCATCAGGTTCTCCGGCTCGGGGAACACCACCCCGTCGTAGATGTGGGCCAGACGCTCGGGGAAGTCACACGGCTCGTGGGTGGCCTTGAAGTGGCAGAACATCGAGAAGGGTTTGGTCTTGTCGCGCCCCTTGATCCAGCGTATGGCCTTGTCGGTGACCAAATCGGTGGAGAAACCCTTCTCGCGACGGCCACCGATGCCCTTGTCGTCGTCAATCCAGTTGTCGGCACTCTTGAACACCGGATCGCGGTAGGTACCCTGATCGTGGAAGACACTGTAATAGTCGAAGCCCGACGGTTCTTTCTTGAGGTGCCACTTGCCCACGAGGGCCGTTTCGTAGCCGGCCTTCTGCAACTGTCGGGCGATGTTGTCGTGGTCGGGCGAGAGGGCATCGCTGAGGGTGTAGACCCCGTTGAGATGGCTGTACTGTCCGGTCAGCATCGCGGCGCGGCTCGGCACCGAAATGGAGTTGGTGCAGAAGGTGTTGTCCATCACACACCCCTCACGGGCCAGACGGCCGATATTCTCGCACCGTGCATAAGGTGCCAGATGACCGCCGTAGATGCCCCACGACTGGGAGGTGTGGTCATCGGAGAGGATAAACAGAATGTTGGGTTGTCCGGGTGCGCTTTCATCGGCACACGACGACAGCATCGGCACGACACCGACCAGCGCGGAACAAATGCCCAGCGAGGAGCGTCCGATTGTCAAAGGAAATGTAAAGGCCATAAGTTCAGGTTTTTACAACGCACGGCTCACGGCACCTTTTCATCAGATGCCGTGAGCCGGTTATTTAGTTTATGTTCAATAAGTTACTGCTTCTTGTAGTGGGGACTGTAAAGCATGTTTTCGCGCTTGACGGCACGACCGTCACGCACCCAGTCCTCGCCACGCTCCTCCAGATAGTCGGCCAGCGCGTCGCGCATCTCCTCCAGAGTGGCGGCATAAGCGGGGTCTTTCGACACCTCCACCTCCTCGTAGGGGTCTTTCTCCAGATTGAAGAGCTGCTCCTGACCGGTGTGGAAGAACCAGATGTATTTCATCTTGCCGTCGGTCATGGCACACCAATAGTTGTCGGGCGAATAGCAGGTGGCATGCTCCAGCCCCAGATACTTGCGCCAGGGGGCTTTCTTCTCGCAGAGCAGACGGGTCAGCGGCTCGCCGTCGATTCTCTCGTCGGGCTGCGCGCCGGCCATCTCCATGAATGTGGGCAGGATATCGCGCAACTCCACGGCACCCTCCACCTGTCGGCCGCGCTTGACGGTCTGCTTCACGTCAGCCGGCAGCTTGACAATCAGAGGAATGTGTGCCGAACCTTCGTAGGCGTAGGTCTTGCGCCAGTGGTTGTGGTCACCCATCATGTCGCCATGGTCGGAGGTGAAGCAGATGATGGCATTGTCATACATGCCCTTCTCCTTGAGGGCGGCCACGATGCGGCCCACCTGCTCGTCGACGAATGTCACCGAGGCGTAGTAGTGGCGGCGGCTGTTGACGGCATAGTCGTCACCGAAATCACCGAAGGCCGCCGAAGGCTTCTCCACGGGCGAGACACCCTGGCCCACCTCCCGGCTCCACTCGCCGTGGGCAGGTGCGGGAATCTCCACCCCCTCATACATGTCGAGCACACGCTGCGGAGGGTCGTAGGGACTGTGGGGACGGGCAAACGATATCTTGAGGAACAACGGCTGCTCCCCCTTGTAATTCTCAATCAGCGACACGGCCGTATCGCCGGTCCATGCCGTGGGGTGGAGCTGCTCGTCGAGCTTGTAGGTGCGTGCGCCGTGGTCGTTCCAGCCCAGCCCCGTGGCATCGGGGTCGAGGCCGAAGGCCTTGGTGTAGAACCATTTGTGGTAATCGCTTCTGAAATAGGGGTCTTCGCGGCGGCCGCTCTCGTCGAGAATCGTGGCATCGAAACCGTGGAGGGCGCGCTGGGGGTGCCAGTGCATCTTTCCGATACCGATGGTCAGGTAGCCGGCCTCACTCAGAATACGGGGCATCTCACACGGATACTCCTCCAAACCCCGACCATAGCCCAACATGCCGTGGTGCCAAGGGGTCATGCCGGTCAGCAGTCCCGAACGAGCAGGGGTGCTGCTCGGCGTGGCGCAGTAGGCGTTCTCAAAGAGATTGCCGTCGGCCGCCAGCGCATCGAGGTGGGGAGAGATGACAGCATCGTTCACCACCCCCAGCGCGTCCCAACGCTGCTAGTCGGTCATGATGAGAATCACATGCGGTTTTTTGCCGCCCTCGGTCTTGGGAGCGGTGTTTTCGGCCTCGGCACCCACAGGTATCAATGAGGTTACGGCTGCCGAGGAGAGCAGAAGGGAGTTGAGTTTCATCATTTGATAAATTTAAGGTGTATCCCCACGTCCGAGGTCCCCCCGCGGGCAACGCTTCGGCAAGGGACGGTAGTTCATACAGGTTGTCGGCCTCATTTTTTTTAGCCATGACAAAATTAATAAATAAAATGAATTTCCATTTCCAAAATCGTCCCGATTATTTCGCATTGCGTACAAAACGAACATTCCGCCCCGCCACAGCCCCTCCCGACAGTCATAATTTCCTGCACGGCGGCGCATAATCTTGCGCGTAATTCGTATCTTTGTGTCAAATGTTATCTGCCATGAAATTCCAAAAAACCGTCGCACGTGTTCTGGCGAGCAAGGCCGCCAACTATTTCGTGCTGTTTTTCATCGTTGTCTCCATCTTCGCCGTCATCGCCGGCTCGTTCCGCGAGATGGCCGACTATGTGGGTCTGCTCTTCTCGATGACCTACATCTCGTCGTTCGTGTTTCTGGGCGAGTACGCCGCACGCTTCTACTGCGCGCCGGTACTTCACCCCAACCGGCGCCCCTTGCGCGCACGCCTCGGCTACATCTTCTCGTTCTACGGATTTGTCGACTTCGTGGCGCTGCTGCCCTGCGTGCTGGCCTACTTCTACTGGGACACCCCCACCATGCACATCATCATTCTGCCCTACATTTTCATCATCTTCAAACTTATCCGCCACTCGCGCTCGTTCCGTCTCATCGGCCAGGCACTCATGTCGGTCAGAGAGGAGCTGATGACGGCCTACACCGCCTGCTTCATCATGATCTGTTTCTCGGCCATTCTGATGTACTTCATCGAGCGCAACGCCCAACCCGAAGCCTTCGACAACATCGGCAACGGTATCTGGTGGGCGGTGGTCACCTACACCACCACGGGCTACGGCGACATCTACCCCATCACACCGCTGGGCAAGCTGCTGGGCGGACTGATGAGCCTGATCGGCATCTCGATGATTGCCATACCCACGGCCATCATCAGTTCGTCGTTCATCAGCATCATGCAACGCCGCGAGAGCCGCCGCGAACGCAACGAAGCACACACCGACGACCCCTCAAAAAAAGACGGGCAACAAGAGCAATAAAACCGAAGGTGCGGCGTTTGATTTTCTAAAAAAACACTACTTTTACTTCCCAAAAAACAAACACCGACATGAACCGCAGATTTGTCGCCGCTCTTCTGGCGACCTCCCTTTCGTGGGGCGCCCTCTCGTGCAGCGACGACCCCACCCCCAACGACGATGACAACGACGGCAGCCACCCCTCCACCGAAGAGGTGACCACCCTCCCCACACAACGCATCGGCGAAATCCGTCTCCACGCCCCTGTTGCCGACATCGACGCCCAACCTGTTTTTGTGGGACTGGGCTACGACATCACCGCCCCGTTTCTGAGTGCGACCGCCCTGCGCGGACGCGTCATCGACCTCGCAAAAATCGAAGAGGGCTACCTCTCCTCGTTCGTCGCACCCAGTTCGCAAATCGAAAATTTCGTCGGCAACGACGCCGCCTCACTCCTGCGCGACATGATGCAGAGTTCGGGATTCACCCTTTCCCACAACGGCGACCTCTACTTCACAGGTACCTTCGCCGACGAAGATTTCTATGCCGCCCCCTACGAATACTCCACGCAATACGCCTTCCACTGCACCGTCACCCAATTCCGCCGCACCCGTCACCTGCTCAACACCTTGGGCATGAAGTGGGAGCGGGTACTCACCGATGAATTTGCCGCCGCCCTGCGCGAAGGACAACCCGAGCGCATCATCGCCCGCTACGGTACCCATCTTCTGAAGGAGTCAATACAGGGCGTGACCCACCACCAGCTTCTGCGCTCGGTCATCATGGCCGACGATGACAACAAGGCGCGGAATCTGCTGATATGTTCGGGCCAGCTGCACAAGGCACTCACTCAAGGCACGGCGGCCGACCTCACCCAACACTGGGACATCGCCTGCGACTACTACTGCATGGGCGGCGACCCCTCGCTGCTTCCCGACCCCCGACAGGAGATATGGGACTTCCAACCGTGGATTTCGTCGGGCGCACAGGAGGGTGACGCACTGGTGTCGCTGCGCAACACCCACCTGATACCCATCTACGAGGTGGTCACCGACCCCTCGCTCCGCCAGTCGCTCAAGCAGGCCGTGGAACGCTATATCCACTCGCGGCAGATTGCCTTCCGTGCCACCGTGCCGCTCATCGAATACACCCCCGGCTACCGTCTGTTCACCTCCTTCGGTGAGATGTCGGCACTGCGCGAGGGACGCTGCAAGGTACTCGGCGCACTCTATGCCGCCAACGAAGCTGGCACCCGTCCGCTCTACCTCCAGTCGGAGAACGGCACCGACCGTCTGTCGCTCCAGCAGGGGAAATGTATCGGCTACATTCCCGACGACGCATCGGCCGACCGTTCCACTGCCCTGCTCCACGAAATCACCGACGGCCGCCGCTATGCCTACACCACCTCCACCGACCGTCTGCCCTCGGCATGGCACCCCACGGGCGAGGTCTTCCGTCTACCCCACACCTCTCGCCCGGCCGCATAATAGCCGAACAACACAAAAAAAGAAGTGCGACTCCCTTCGGGGAATCGCACTTCTTTTTCGTATGTCTATACCCTCAACGGGGCATCGGCCTACTTGTTCAACAGCGAGGGGCTGTACAAGAAACGCTTGATGCTACGCTTGGGGGTCTTCTCAAACTCGGTGGGATAGATGGTGTACTTGGCAATCTTCTCATAAGCAGCCTGCTGCGTGTTGAGCGTCTTGACATTCTCCTCCATAATCTTCGCCAGCTCCTCCTGACTGACACCCTCCTTCTCGGCCAGCTCGAAGTCGGGGACAATCAGCGCGTTGAGCTTGCCCGTGCCATCGTCGATAATCAGCGACTCCAGCACCATATACATATTGTTGAGCTTGTCCTCAATCTCCTCGGGGTAGATATTCTGACCGTTGCCCGACAGAATCATGGTCTTGCAACGACCCTTGATGTAGAGCGTGCCGTCCTCGTCCATGGTACCCATGTCGCCGGTATGCAGCCAGCCGTCCTTGTCGAGCACCTTGTTGGTCTCCTCGTCGTTCTTGAAGTAGCCCTTCATCACATGCTCGCCGTGGATAAGAATCTCACCGGGCTTGTGCTGGGGATCCGACGAGTCGATCTTCACATCGAGATAACCCTTCAGGTAACGACCGCACGAACCGGCCTTGAACTCATTGTCGGGTGTAAAGCTGATGAGCGGAGCGCACTCCGTCATGCCGTAGCCGATGGTAATCGGGAAATGGATTTTCATGAGGAAGGCCTCGGTCTCCTGGTTCATGGGTGCGCCGCCGACAATGAAAATCGACACGCTGCCGCCGAAAGCGTCCATCAGCTTCTTGCGGATAACCGAATAGATGGCCGTATTGAGCAGAGGCACCTTCATGGCGATGCTCATGGGACCCTTCTCCAACATGGGCTGCACCTGCTTGCGGTAGACCTTCTCCAGAATCATCGGCACACAGCAGATGATGGTGGGCTTGACCACCGACATGGCCTCCAACAGAATCTTGGGAGTGGGGATACGACCCAGCAGGGTGATGTGACCGCCCACCGAGAGGGGGGTCAGGAAGTCGAACGCACAACCGTAGGCGTGGGCCAGCGGCAGGAACGACAGAGTACGTCCGCCTTTGTCGAAATAGACATGACCGGTCTGGGTGTTGACGGCACTGCGTGCGAAAAGCACATTGCCCGTAAGGTTGTTGACCGTCAGCATCACACCCTTGGAGTGGCCTGTGGTACCCGATGTATAATTCAAGAGGATTACCTCGTCGTTGTCAATTTCGGGATATTTGATATCCTCGACACGGAAGCCGCGCGGATACTGCGAGCGGTAGTGCTTCAGAATATCCTGCTGATAGGAGGTTATCGACTTGCCGTCGCGCTCATAAATCACATGGAAATCGGTGAGCGAGAAAACCGCCTTGACATTGGGAATCTGGTCACCCTCCATCATATCCCAGAAGTTGTCGCCCAGGAAGAGCAACGAACTCTCGGAGTGGTTGATGATGTGAATGACATCGGCAGCGGTAAAATCCTGAAGTATGGGGACGATGACGGCACCGTAGGTGATAGTGGCGATGTAGGTGATGCACCAACGGGGGTTGTTACGTCCGATAAGTGCGATTTTGTCACCACGTTTCACGCCGGCCTTCTTGAATACCATGTGGATTTTGGCAATCTCCTTTGCCATTTCATAATATGAGAAGGTCTCATCTTTGAAGTAATCGGTCAACGCCGACATCTCTCGATTTTCACGAAAACTCGCTTCGTAAATCTTTATTAGATTCTCCTGTAACATTATATAATTTCTGAATTCGGCACAAAGGTAGGAGAAAAAGCCGTTATTCCTACAATTTCGCGCGAAGTTTTATCCTAAAATGCGCTATTTCTCCCTCAAAATGTCTGTTTGGGGTCCGACGAGCGACATTATTTCATATTTTTCAACCAATCATCGTCGTCCTTGGGCGTGGGAGGCACTCCGTCCTTGGGGGTGTCGACATGCTTCCAGATATAGATTTTGGATTCGGTGCCTGCTTTCAGACGCTCGATGTTCTTGCGGTGGGTGATGAGCAGCAATATGGCGATTACAAAAGAGAATACGATGAACGACACCGAATGGTTGACCTTGGGGGTCAGCAGGGCAAAGATGGGGAAACAACAGCCGGCAATCATCGAAGAGAGCGACACAAAGTGGGTCATCATCAGCACCAGCAGCCACACACCGAAGCACAACAGGGCAATCTGCGGACAGATGCCTGTCACCGAGCCGACCAGCGTAGCCACGCCCTTGCCGCCGCGGAAGTTGGCGAAGATGGGGAAGATATGTCCCAGAACGGCCGCAAACACGGCTATAATCTTGAAGTTGATGACCCACATGTCGTTGATGTTGTCGTCATACTTGAGCAGACCGATGATGGTCACCGCCACAAATCCCTTCAGGAAGTCGAGGGCAAAGACCGGCGCGGCAGCCCTGCGGCCGAGGACGCGCAACATGTTGGTGGTACCGGCATTCTTCGAACCGTGTTCGCGGATATCGATTCCGTAGTACTTCTTGCCAATCCACACGGCACTCGGTATCGAACCCAGAACATAGGCCAAAATAATCATCGTGATAACGGTATAATAAGTAAGAACCATCATAGCTTCAAAATTTAAAGTTTACGCAAATATATAAAATTTTTCCTAACATGTGCCAAAAAGACGGAAAATCTTTACTACACCGTCGCCCCGACCGCCGCCCTTCCTTAAATAATAGGAGAGGAGGAGCCAAAAAAAATTTGGCAGTGCCACCTCCATTTCGTATCTTTGCCAATATATATACACTAACCGCTATGAATACTAAAACTTTACTTGAACCGATGGGGTCGTGGGCCTGGTGGCGCTCATGGATTCTGATTTTTCTGGGCTGCTCGATTATGGGTTCGGGCTTCGTGTTCTTCATCAATCCCTACAACTTTGTGCCGGGCGGCGTCTACGGTATGGGCATCGTGCTGCACAACATCTTCCCGTCGATACAGGTAGGTACATTCGGTTATATGTTCGATGTGCCGCTGATGATTACGGCGGTACTCATCTTCGGAGGACAGTTCGGCACACGCACCGTTCTGGCCGCCCTCTACACCCCGGGATTCATGAACATTCTGACCAATCTGGTCTACCCCTCTCCCGAGGCCGTCGAGACACTCGACCCCGCGCTGCTGCTGGGCGGACACCTCAACCTGTCGGGCGACCTGCTGCTCACCTCCATACTCGGTGCAGTGACCATCGGTGTGGGACAGGGCATCGTGGTACGCCAACAGGCCACCACGGGCGGCACCGACATCATCGGCATGCTGCTGCAGAAGTTCGCCGGCATCAAGTTCTCGACCGGCATTCTGCTGGCCGACGGATTCGTGGTGCTGTCGGGACTGGTGGTCATCGGCTTCGGACTCGGCACCGGCGAGGCAGAGCCTGCCGGCTGGCGACTGACGCTCTACTCGCTCATCACCATCTACGTCACCTCGCGTGTGGTGGCCTACATGCTCAACGGTGCATCGTACGACAAGCTGCTGTTCATCATCTCCGACCACTCGGAGCACCTGAAGGACTTTATCGTCAACGACCTCGACCGCAGTGCCACCTTCATCAAGTCGCGCGGCATGTATACCGGCAACGAACGCGACATGCTCTTCCTGGTGGTCAGCCGCAACGAGGTGCGACGCGTGCAGCACATGATCAAGGATATCGACCCCCGGGCGTTTGTCGTCGTGACGGACGCCTACGAGACATTCGGCGAGGGCTTCAAACAGCTCCCCGACAAAAACGACATACAAGCAGAGTAACAACGAATAAATGGATTTTACAGCAAATAACTTACGCCCGCTGAAGGGCATGGGCCGCAAGCTCTTTGTGGAGACCTACGGCTGTCAGATGAATGTGGGAGACACCGAAATCGTGGTCTCCGTGATGCAGAAAGAGGGATATTTCTACACCGAAAACATCGAGGAGGCCGATGTGATACTGATCAACACCTGCTCGATTCGCGACAACGCCGAACAGAGAATCTGGGGACGTCTGGGCGACATCAAGCACTACCGCATACAGAACCCCAAGCTGGTGGTGGGTATCATCGGCTGCATGGCCGAGCGTCTGAAGGAGGAGCTGCTCAAGGGTCCTCTGGCCGTCGACATCGTGGCCGGCCCCGACTCCTACCGCTCGCTGCCCGAGCTGATTCACCGCGCGGAGATGAAGCAAAAGGGGGTCAACGTGGAGCTGTCGCTCACCGAGACCTATTCGGAAATCGAGCCGGTGAGAATCGACCACAACGGCGTGAGCGCCTTCGTTTCCATCATGCGCGGCTGCAACAACTTCTGCTCCTACTGCGTGGTACCCTACACCCGCGGACGCGAGCGCAGCCGTGACGCCGAGACCATCGTCGCCGAGGCACGCTCGCTCTTCGAGAACGGCTACCGCGAGGTGACCCTGCTGGGACAGAACGTCAATTCGTACCGTTGCGGCGAGGTGACCTTCCCCGAGCTGATGCGCCGTGTGGCCGAGGTGTCACCGCTGCTGCGTGTGCGCTTCGCCACCTCCCACCCCAAGGACATGAGCGACGACCTGCTGGAGGTCATGGCCTCGATGCCCAACATCTGCCACGCCATTCACCTGCCGGCACAGTCGGGTTCGACCGCCATGCTCGACCGCATGAACCGCCGCTACACCCGCGAGTGGTATCTGGGACGTATCGCCGCCATTCGCCGCATCATTCCCGACTGCTCGATTACCACCGACCTCATCGCCGGATTCTCGGGTGAGACCGAAGAGGAGCATCTCGAGACCCTCTCGCTCATGCGCGAGGTGAAGTACGACTACGCCTTCATGTTCAAATACTCGGAGCGCCCCGGCACCTTCGCCCAGCGCAACCTGCCCGACAACATTCCCGACGAGGTGAAGACCCGCCGCCTGCAGGAAATCATCGCCCTGCAGAACGAGCTGGGACTCCAAAGCAACGAGAAGGACGTGGGCAAGGAGTTCGAGATTCTGGTCGAGGGCGAATCGCGCCGCGACAAGAACCAGCTCTCGGGACGCACCTCGCAGAACAAGGTGGTGGTCATCGACAAGGGCAACCACCGCAAGGGCGACTATGTGAAGGTGAGAATCACCGGCTGCACGCAGGCCACCCTCTTCGGCGAGGAGATTGACTGATAGACCGCGCAGACGACAATTTATTGGTTTCGACATGCACAACTCCGTTGCATGGGGTTCCGTGCATGTCGAAAATATTTTTTTGAGTTAGGAATACTGATTATGAGATTTGACGAATTGGATTTGGAGGACGAGATACTCGACGGACTCTACGATATGAATTTTGACGAGATGACCCCCGTGCAGGAGCATACCATTCCGGTGATACTCGACGGCGACGACCTGATTGGCTGCGCCCAGACCGGCACCGGAAAGACGGCGGCCTACACCCTGCCGCTGCTCAACCGTCTGCTGATTGAAGGCAACGCGGAGAATGTCATCAAGGCGGTCATCATTGTCCCCACACGCGAGCTGGCCATGCAGATCGACCAGCAGTTCCAGGGCTTCTCCTACTACCTGCCCGTGTCGACCACGGTGGTCTACGGCGGTGGCGACGGCAAGGGCTGGGACATTCAGAAACGCGGCATGCTGATGGGTTCCGACGTGGTCATCGCCACCCCCGGACGCATGATTGCCCACCTGCAGAACAGCGGCATCGACCTCTCCCATGTGGAGTGTCTGATTCTCGACGAGGCCGACCGCATGCTCGACATGGGCTTCCACGACGACATCATGAAGATTGTCTCCCAGATGCCCAAGGAGCGTCAGACCCTGCTCTTCTCTGCCACCCTGCCGCCCAAAATCCGCGAGCTGGCCAAGACCATTCTCCACGCTCCCAAGGAGGTGAGCATCGCCATCTCGAAACCCAACGAGTCCATCGACCAGTCGGCCTACGTCTGCTACGAGGCGCAGAAGACCGGCATCGTACAGCATCTGTTCGCACAGCCGCGCGACTACAAGACCATCATCTTCTCCTCGTCGAAACTCAAGGTCAAGGAGCTGGCCCACACCCTCAAGCGCATGAAGCTCGATGTGGCGGCCATGCACTCCGACCTGGAGCAGAGCAAGCGTGAGGAGGTGATGCTCGACTTTAAGAACGGCAAGGTGTCGATTCTGGTGGCCACCGACATCGTGGCGCGCGGTATCGACATCGAGGACATCGGTCTGGTCATCAACTACGACGTTCCCCACGACCCCGAGGACTATATCCACCGCATCGGCCGTACGGGAAGAGCCGATGCCACGGGCTGCGCCATCACCTTCGTGAGTGAGGAGGAGCAGGGCAAGTTCCACCAGATAGAGAAGTTCATCGAGAAGGAGGTGCGCAAGGAGCCGCTGCCCGAATCGGTGGGCGAGGGTCCGCGCTACGCACCCGACGAGAACCGCGGACGCGGAAAGGGACGCGGCAGAGGCAAGGGCCGCACCAACTCCGGCAGCAAGGGCGCGCCCCGCGGCGAGAAGAAGCCGGCATCCGCCACCGACGAAAAGGAGGAGACAATGCGTGCATCGGACAAGCAGCGCAGCCGCCGTCACGGCAGACGACGCGGCAACGGCGAGGCACAGTCGCCCCGTGAGGAGGGTGCAACCCCCACCGCAACCCCTGCAACCGACACCCCGTCGCAGCCCTCCGAAAACGGAGAGCATGGCTCGGGACGCGGCGAGGGAAACCGCGGCACCCGTGACCGCGAGCGCAACCGCCGCCGCAGAAACCGCCGCCGCAACAATAACAACAGCAACGACTCCGCCCCCCGACAGAGTGAAAACACCCCCCGCGCCGAGGAACAGCAATAACGGAAGAAGCGTATGGAATTGATGTTCAGCACACCGCTCGACGGCAATCTCGTACTGAGTAACTCGATGTTCGAAGGCGGAGAGTACACCCGATATTCGGAACTGTATAAATTCATCTGGCTCCGAAGCGGCTCCCTCCGTCTGGAAATCGACCATATCCCCACCGAGGTGGAGGAGGGCGAAATCGTATGTCTGACGCCTCTCCACCGCATCGACCGTGCCGAGGCGCACGGCGAGTATGTGGCACTGGCGTTCAACAGCAACTTCTACTGCATCTTCAGCCACACCAACGAGGTGTCGTGCAACGGACTGCTCTTCAACGGCTCGTCGGACATCATGCGTCTGCGTCCCGACGCCGAGAAGAGTGCGGAGCTGGAGAAGGTGCTGGGCGACATTCAGCACGACTATCAGATTGACGACTCGCTGCGCGAGGAGATGCTGCGCATGCACCTCAAGCACTTCATCATACTCGCCACACGCATCGCCCGCGACCGCTTCACCCTGACCTCGGGCAAGGAAAAGGCCTTCGACATCGTCCGCCAGTTCCACCAGCTCGTCGACCGCAACTTCAGGGAGAAGAAGCAGGTGCAGGACTATGCCGAGATGCTGCACCGTTCGCCCAAGACGCTCTCCAACCTCTTCTCGTCGTGCGGTTGTCCGTCGCCGTTGAGCGTTATCCGCGAGCGGGTGAATGCCGAAGCGCGCCGGCTGCTGCTCTACACCGACAAAACCTCCAAGGAGATTGCCTTCCTGCTGGGTTTCGACGACACGGCCATATTCAGCCGCTTCTTCTCGCAGATGAACGGCATGAGTGCCACGGAATACCGCAATCGCGAACACAACCGTTAGGCAACAACATCAATACCGACAAATAAAGGCGGACTTCCGAAGAAGTCCGCCTTTATTTGCGTTTCATGCACCGCATCAACTCTCCCCAATCACCTCAATGGAGGGATTCACCGCCTTCAGTGCGGCGGCAAAAACCCTCACGGTCGACAGGAAAATACGGCACGATTTTCGGCACGCCGCCTCTCCGGTCACCGATGTAGATATCCGTGCGGTCCTTCCGCACCACCACCTTGAGAATTGAGGCCACACGCACCTCTCTCATACCCGTCAACACACCGTCGTCGCTAATGCGATAACGGCGCATGAAGAGCATCATGCAGGCCGATATGGGAACCAGAGCGTTCAATATCAGCAGATTGCCCGACAAGAGAGTGCTGACAAGTGTCGCTGCACCCAGCGCAACGAGCAGATAGCACCTGATGTGGCGGAGCGAGGGTCTGAATTCGTTTTTCATTTTTGCCAATGTCAGTTTTCCGATAAAACAAAGAGAGAGGACTTCCTGCGAAATCCTCTCTCTGTAATCCGCTGAGGACTACTTATGGTGTGAAAGCTACCCTACTCCCACTCGATGGTTGCGGGCGGTTTCGAGGAGATGTCATACACTACGCGGTTCACGCCGCGCACCTTATTGATAATCTCGTTCGACACGTTCATCAGGAACTCATAGGGCAGGTGTACCCAGTCGGCGGTCATACCGTCGGTCGAGGTCACCGCACGGAGTGCCACGCAGCTCTCATAGGTTCTCTCGTCACCCATGACGCCGACACTCTTCACGGGCAGCAGGATTGCGCCTGCCTGCCATACCTGGTCGTAGAGTCCTGCCTCACGCAGGGAGTCGATATAAATCTTGTCGACATTCTGGAGAATCTCCACCTTCTCGGGAGTGATGTCACCCAGGATACGGATTGCCAGACCCGGACCGGGGAAGGGGTGACGGCCGATGAGGTTCTCCGAGATGCCCATCGAGCGACCCACGCGGCGCACCTCGTCCTTGAACAACAGACGCAGCGGCTCCACAATCTTGAGGTTCATCTCCTTGGGAAGACCGCCCACGTTGTGGTGCGACTTGATGGTCACCGAAGGACCGTTCACCGAACTCGACTCAATGACGTCGGGATAGATGGTACCCTGTGCCAGCCACTTCACGTCCTTGATCTGCTGGGCCTCCTCGTTGAACACCTCAACGAAGTCGCGGCCGATAATCTTACGCTTCTTTTCGGGGTCGGTCACGCCTGCAAGATCACCGAGGAACTTGTCGCCGGCCTTCACGCCCTTGACATTGAGACCCATGTTCTTGTACGACTCCAGCACCTCGTCGAACTCGTTCTTGCGCAGCAGGCCCGAATCCACGAAGATGCAGTAGAGGTTGTGGCCGATGGCCTTGTGCAGCAGCACGGCAGCCACCGACGAGTCGACACCGCCCGAAAGACCGAGCACCACCTTGTCGTCGCCCAACTTCTTGCGCAACTCCTCGACGGTGGACTCCACGAAGCTCTCCGAGGTCCAGTCCTGCTTGCAACCGCAGACACCGACCACAAAGTTCTTCAGCAGCTGTGTACCGTCGGTCGAGTGGTACACCTCGGGGTGGAACTGGATACCCCAGGTCTGCTCGCCCTCGATGTGGAAGGCGGCCACCTTCACGTCCTCCGTGCCGGCAATGAGTCGGTAGGAGGCGGGGACAGAGGTGATGGTGTCACCGTGTGACATCCACACCTGAGTGGTTGCGGGGAGGTTCTTCATCAGAGCGTCCTCCTTGTCACCCACGGTCAGCATCGCACGGCCGTACTCACGGCTGGCAGCCGGCTGCACCTCGCCGCCGAAGGCCGAAGCCAGATACTGCGCACCATAGCAGATGCCCAGCAGCGGCAACTGACCCTTGAAGGCCGACAAATCGGGTTTGGGAGCGTTCTCGTCGCGCACCGAGAAGGGGCTGCCCGACAAGATGACACCCTTGACCGACTCGTCCATCTGGGGAGCCTTGTTGAAGGGGTGAATCTCGCAATAGACATTCAACTCGCGCACACGACGGGCAATAAGCTGGGTGTACTGCGAACCGAAATCGAGAATTATGATTTTTTCCATTATAGCTGTTTTCTTAAAAAGCAGTTACTTGATTGATTATTGGTTGCCACGCGAGTAGTTCAGCGGCTCGCGGGTAATCGACACGTCGTGGGGGTGGTTCTCCACAACACCGTTGGCGGTGATGCGGATAAACTTGGCGGTCTGGAGTGCGGGAATGTCGGCGGCACCGCAGTAACCCATACCCGAACGGATACCTCCGATGAGCTGGAAGACGGTCTCCGAGAGCATGCCCTTGAAGGGAACACGCGCAACGACACCCTCGGGAACGAGCTTGTTGATGTTACCCTCGTTGCCCTTCTGGAAGTAGCGGTCGGCCGAACCTGCCTTCATGGCGTCGATGGAACCCATGCCGCGGTACGACTTGAACTTACGACCGTTGTAGATGATGGTCTCGCCGGGAGCCTCCTCGGTTCCTGCGAACAGCGAACCTACCATGACGCAGTCGCCACCGGCAGCCAGTGCCTTGACGATATCGCCCGAGTAGCGCAGACCACCGTCGGCAATGACGGGAACACCCGTACCCTTGGCGGCCGAAGCGGCAGCGTAGATGGCCGACAACTGGGGAACACCCACACCGGCGATGATACGTGTGGTACAGATAGAACCGGGACCGATACCCACCTTGATACCGTCGGCACCGTTCTCAATGAGAAACTTGGCCGCCTCGGCAGTGGCGATGTTACCCACAACCACGTCCAGATGGGGATATTTGGCCTTGATTTCCTTGAGTTTGTTGACAATGTTGAGCGAATGGCCGTGGGCCGAGTCCAGCACGATGGCATCGACATCTTCAGCCACCAGCGCGTCGACACGCTCTATGGCGTCGGCGGTGATACCCACACCGGCAGCCACTCTCAGACGACCCTTCGAGTCCTTGCAGGCCATGGGGTGGTCCTGCACCTTGGTGATGTCCTTGTAGGTAATCAGACCCACGAGGTGATTCTCGCTGTCGATGACGGGCAGTTTCTCAATCTTGTTGTCGAGCAGAACCTCCGAAGCGTGAGCCAACTCGGGATTGTGGGTGGTGATAAGACGGTCACCGGGAGTCATCACATCGTTGATCAGCTTCGCCATGTCTCTCTGGAAACGGAGGTCGCGGTTGGTGACGATACCCACCAGTTTGCGCTCCTCGTCGACCACGGGGATACCGCCGATTTTGTTCTCCTTCATCAATTCCAGCGCATCACCCACCGTGTTGTCGCGGCGAATGGTGATGGGGTCGTAAATCATACCGTTCTCGGCACGCTTCACCTTGCGGACATGGGCAGCCTGCTCGGCGATGGACATATTCTTGTGAATGACACCGATTCCTCCCTCACGAGCCAGAGCGATGGCCATGGGAGATTCGGTTACGGTGTCCATGGCAGCGGACACGATGGGAATGTTAAGACGAATATTTCGCGAGAAACGGGTCTCGATGGAAACCTCTCGCGGCAACACTTCCGAATAGGCGGGAACCAGAAGAACGTCATCAAATGTCAGTCCTTCGGGTTGTACCCTCTCATTGATAAAAGACATAATGAATTAGAATTTTGTTGCTCGCAAATTTAATGATTTTTATCTGATTTGGAAACGGTTGTTAACAAATATTGATAAATATTTTCTCCGGCTCTAAAATTCAGAATATCGCACCTATATATATTTATAAAAAAGTCCCGGAATCCGTAGATTCCGGGACTGCAATCCATATCGTGGTCGGATTAGTTACCTTTAGCCTGCTGGAAGAGGGCGTTGTACTTGGTGTACTTGTCCATCATACCCTCCTCGTCACGAAGGCTGAAGCAAATCTGCTTCAACATCTCCAGAGCGTCAATGCTTTCGGGCTTCAGCTCGTAAGCCTTCTCAAACCAGGGAATCGACTCCATGTAAACGGCATTGACCACCTTACGGTCAACATCGTAAGCCTCCTGGCTCGAATAGGGCTTCTCGTTGATTTCCTTGAGCATCTCCTCGGCCTTCACGGCATAGAACACACCCAGGAAGTAGTTGCCCTCATAGAGTTCGGGGTTCAGCTCCACCACCTTCTTGAACGAGTTGATGCTCTCGTCGTAGTTCTTCAGCGCGTAGAAGATACGGCCGCGACCGAACCACAGGTCGATGTTCTCGGGGTTCTCGGCGATGGCCTTGTCCATCAGACCAATCAGGTCGGCGGGGTCACCCACGCCCTCCTCCGAGGTGTAGAGCTGCATCAGACCGTCGAGGATACGCTCGTTCTTGGGATACTTCTCGATACCCTTCAGCAGCGCCTCCTTGGCCTTCATCACGTTGGCCTTGTCGGCGTCCTTCTGGCCGTAGAGACAGTGGAAGAGGTAGTAGTAGATGTTACCGTCCTCGTCGTTGTAGTTCATCTCCAAAGCCTTCTGGAGCAACTCACCACCTTTCTTGAACGACTCGGGGTGTGTTGCGCCGTCAACCGTACGCAGGTAACCTGCATAGTAGAGCAGAATGGGGTCGGCCTGGCCGTAAGCGGGCGACGACTGAGCCTTGAAAGCCTGCTCGTAAGCCTCCGAAGCGGCGAGGAACTCACCCGAATCGAGGCCGGCGTTACCTACCTGCGAGCAGAAATCGCTGATCTGCTTCAGACCGTCCTTGACCTTCGACTCGGTCTTGGGGTCCATCTCATAAGCGTGGTTGAACGCCTCAACAGCCTTTGCAGGCGCGTCCTCGATGATGAACTTGGTCTGCTTCCAGGTAGCCACCTTTCCGTCCTTGATGAATACGGTCATATAGGGATACTCCCAGGTCTCATAGGCCACACCATTGGCCTCGGCAGTACCTGTCGAGACGGGTTCGCCCACCGAGATTTTCAGCATGGCAGCGTCAAGACCCACAAAGAGGTTCTTCGTAGGCTCGGCGGCAATCTCATAGAAAAGCTTACCGCGGTTCACCCAGGTCGAAGACTTGGCGCCCTTCTTGGCGTCGGCAATCTCCGAGTCGCTCTTGGCCAACTTGGCCAGCAGGCCACTTTCATTAACTTTCTGCGCATTAGCAGCGGGTATTGCGACACACAAAGCCGCAACGGCTGTCAAAATGGTCTTTTTCATAATAGTTGTCGTTAAAAGTTATCTTCTGATTACAAAGTTAGCAAAATAGTCCTATCCTGCACCATTTCGCCGTTGTTTTTTCTATTCCTGTGCGTTGTCGGTCGAAGTCTCGGCAGCAGCTTCCGTGTTTTCGGGAGCGTTGGTGTCGACATCGAAATTCAACGAGGGTTCCTCCTCCTCTTCGTACTTGGGCACGGCCATTACCGAAGCGATGGCGTCGTTGTCGCGCAGGTTGATGATTCTCACACCCTGCGTAGCACGGCCCGCCACACGAATCTGGTCGACCGCCGTACGGATGGTGATACCCGAACGGTTGATAATCATCAGGTCGTTTTCGTCGGTGACGTCCTGAATCGAAATCAGTTTGCCGGTTTTCTCGGTGATGCTGATGGTCTTGACACCCTTACCGCCACGGTTGGTCACGCGGTACTCGTCGAGGTTGGTGCGCTTGCCAAAGCCGTTCTCGCTCAGCACCAGCACATCGGTCTTGTCCTCGGGTTCGATGCAGATCATGCCTACCACCTCGTCGTCGCCGTCGAGCGAGATACCTCTCACACCGGCACCCACACGGCCGATGGGACGTACCGTCGACTCGTTGAAGCGAATGGCCTTACCCTCCTTGGCGGCAATCATCACCTCGGCATTGCCGCTGGTGAGCTTGGCCTCGATGAGCTGGTCGTTCTCGCGGATAACGATGGCGTTGACACCGTTCTGACGCGGACGCGAGTAGGCCTCGAGCTTGGTCTTCTTGATGGTACCGTTCTTGGTACACATGATGATATAGTTGTTGTCGACATACTCGGCATCGTCGAGGTTCTTCACATTGATGTAGGCGCGTACCTTATCGTCGGGTTCAATCTGAATGACGTTCTGAATGGCACGGCCCTTCGAAGCGCGTGTACCCTCGGGAATCTCGTAGACCTTGAGCCAGTAGCAGCGTCCCTTCTCGGTGAAGAAGAGCATGGTGTTGTGCATCGAGGCCATGTAGAGGTGTTCGATGAAGTCCTCGTCACGGGTGGCACTGCCCTTGGCACCCACACCGCCACGATTCTGTGCGCGGTACTCGTCGAGTGCCGTACGCTTGATGTAGCCCATGTGCGAAATGGTGATGACCATGTCGTCGTCGGCATAGAAGTCCTCGGGGTTGAACTCCTCCGAAGCGTAGATGATTTCCGAACGACGCTCGTCGCCGTACTTCTCCTTCATCTCCAACAGTTCGTCCTTGATGATCTGCATCTGCATCGACACATTCTCCAACACCTCGGTCAGGTGGGCAATCAGCGCCATGAGGCTGTCGCGCTCGGCCTCGAGCTTGCCGCGCTCCAGACCGGTGAGCGCACGCAGACGCATCTCGATGATGGCCGAAGCCTGAATCTCGGTCAGGTCGAAACGCTCCATCATGGTCTGCTTGGCGATATCGGGCGTCTGTGACGAACGGATGATATGCACGATTTCGTCGATGTTGTCCTGCGCGATGAGCAGACCCTGCACGATGTGAAGACGCTCGTCGGCCTCACGCTTGTCGAAGCGGGTGCGGCGTACCACCACGTCGTGACGGTGGGCGATGAAGTGCTTGATCAGATCGCGCATCGGCAGCAGCTGCGGACGGCCGTTGACCAGAGCGATGTTGTTCACCGCAAACGAAGTCTGCAGCGGTGTGTTCTTATAGAGGGTGTTCAGCACGACGCTGGCCACGGCATCTTTCTTGAGAATGATGACGATACGCAGACCCTTGCGGTCCGACTCGTCGTTGATGTAGGAGATGCCCTCGATCTTCTTGTCGTTGATCATGTCGGCAATCTTCTTGATCATCTCCGCCTTGTTGACCATATAGGGAATCTCGGTCACCACAATCACCTCGCGGCCCGACTCCGTGTACTCGATTTCGGTCTTGGCGCGCATCACCACACGACCGCGGCCGGTCAGCATGGCATTCTTCACACCCTCATAGCCGTAGATCAGACCTCCGGTGGGGAAGTCGGGACCCTTGACATAGTGCAGCAGCTCCTCGCCCGAGATTTCGGGATTGTCGACATAGGCACAGCAGGCATCGACCACCTCCGAGAGGTTGTGGGGAGCCATGTTGGTGGCCATACCCACAGCGATACCGCTGGCACCGTTGACGATGAGCAACGGAATCTTGGTCGGCAACACGGTCGGCTCGGGAATGGTATCATCGAAGTTACCGGTCCAGTCGACGGTCTCCTTCTTGATGTCGGCCATCACCTCGTCGGTGATTTTCTTCATTCGCGCCTCGGTATAACGCATGGCCGCAGGCGAGTCACCGTCCATCGAACCGAAGTTACCCTGACCCTCGACCAGAGGATAGCGCAACGACCAGTTCTGGGCCATACGCACCATTGCGTCGTAGACCGAGCTGTCGCCATGGGGGTGGAACTTACCCAGCACGTCACCGACGATACGCGCCGACTTACGGGTGGGTTTGTCGGAGGAGAGTTTGAGCTCCTCGCTCATATCATAAAGGATACGACGATGTACGGGCTTCAGACCATCTCTCACATCGGGAAGTGCTCGCGACACAATCACCGACATCGAGTAGTCGATATACGCCGACTTCATCTGCTCTTCGATATTGACGGGAATGATTCTTCCTATCAAACCTGCATTCTTTTCTTCTTCAGTTAGCATATTTACGTAAAAAATTACACTTCTTTAACGTACAAAAATACTATTTATTTTGCTTTTTAACAACTTCACGCCCCCAAAAACCGCAAAATAGGAATTATATCCGTCCCCAATACCCCGTTTTCAGCCGTTTTTCGGCGATTTGAGCGCATCGGACGGTCTTCCCGACAGGGGGTCGGACAAAAAAAAGAAGTGACGGCAACCTTCCATCGGTCGCCGTCACTTTTACCGTCGGGCAGGGGCAGCCGCCCCCACATTGCCGGACTATCTGAAATCGATGATTTCGTAGCCCTTGTAATTCTTCGCCTCGTAGGTCTTGAATCCCTCATCGCCGGCGGTAACCCGCAGCAGACGGACACGAATGCTTTCGTCGCCCTCCGACTCGTAGCATATCTCACGGGGGGTCAGCTCCTTGTCGAGGGTCAGCGTCACCACATACCACTGCATCGAGTGGGAACCCTCCGAGGGGTGGAGTTTCACCACCGTCTCCTCCTCATTCTCCGACACCAGTTCGGGACGGTAGTCCTTGTCGACGTAGTCAAACGCACGGACGGGGTTCTCCAGCATCACATGGCTCTGCGGCATCACCACATCGACCACCACCTCACGGCGCACGTTGTCCACCTCGCGGCGCAGTTTCGTGTCGCCGTAGGCCTCCGCCGTACCGATGGTCATATAATAGCGGCCGTCGCTGACCACGAAGCGTCCCTTCGAGGTCTGGTCGCCGACTTCAATCTCAAAGTCGGCCCCATAGCTCTTCATGGCGCGGAATTTCTCTGCCAGACAGCCGACAATCTCGTCGGCGCGCCGGTCGTCCGCCCACACCACAGCGGTGAGCAGCGTCAAGATGATGACTAATATCTTTCTCATAATCAGAATACTCCTAATGCCTGCAACTTCGCTTCCAGCGAAGGCAGGTCGTGGAACAATATGTCGCGCGGCTTGGCTCCGTGCTGCGCTCCCACGATGCCCGAACGCTCCAGCTGCATCATGATACGGCCGGCACGGTTGAAGCCCACCTCGTAGTTGCGCTGAATCATCGAGGTGGAAATCTGTCCCGACGACACGGCATCGCGCGCAATCTCGCCGAAGAGCGAGTCGTATTTCACGGCGGGCGACGACTCCTCGCTGCCCAGACCGCCGCCACCGCCGCCGTCACCCAATTCGGGGGCGAAGTCGGGAAGCGTGTAGGGCGAGGTGTAGCCCTGCTGCGAGGCGATGTAGTCGACAATATGCTCCACCTCGGCGGTCTCGACCAGCGCACACTGGATACGCGTCAGACAGCCGTCCTTCGAGAAGAGCATGTCGCCGCGGCCGATGAGCTGGTTGGCACCCGGCTGGTCGATGATGGTGCGCGAGTCGATCATCTGCATCACACGGAAGGCGATACGCGCCGGGAAGTTGGCCTTGATACCACCGGTGATGACCCTCACATCGGGACGCTGGGTGGCGATGATGAGGTGGATACCCACCGCACGCGCCTTCTGCGCCAGACGCATCACGGGAGCTTCCACCTCGCGTGCGGTCATGATCAAATCGGCGAACTCATCGATAATCACCACGATATAGGGCAGATAGCGGTGTCCCTTCTGGGGGTTGAGACGGCGCGCCGTGAATTTGTTGTTATACTCCACGATGTTTCTCGCGTTGGCCTTCTTGCACAGCTCCAGACGGTCGCCCATCTCCGTACACAGCGAGTTGAGCGTGTAGACCGCCTTCTGGGGGTCGGTCACCACAGCCTCCTCCTCCGACTCCATCTTGGCCAGGAAGTGACGCTCAATTTTGCTGTAAAGCGAGAACTCCACCATCTTGGGGTCAATCAGCACAAACTTGAGCTGCGAGGGGTGTTTGCGGTAGAGCAGCGAGGTGATGATGGCGTTGAGTCCCACCGACTTACCCTGTCCCGTGGCACCGGCCACCAGCAGGTGGGGCATCTTGGCCAAATCGAAGACATAGTTCTCGTTCTGAATCGTGCGGCCGATGACCACCGGCAGCTCGGCCTTCGACTCCTGGAACTTCTTGGAACAGATGGCCGAATACATCGACACTATTTTCATCTTGCGGTTCGGCACCTCGATACCGATGGTACCCGCTCCCGGAATGGGACCGATGATACGTATGCCCGAAGCCTTGAGGCTCTGTGCGATATCGTTCTCCAGACCCTGAATCTTCGAAATCTTGACGCCCTGGTTCTGCACGATTTCGTAGAGGGTGACCGTGGGACCCACCGTGGCCTTGATTTTCTGAATCGGCACACCGAAGTTCTTGAGCGTGAGTTCTATCTGCTTCTTGTTCTCGAATATCTCCTCGTCGGACACGTCGCAGTCCGACACATAGTCCTCCAGCAGGTTGACGGGCGGCTTGTGATAGTTGACCAAATCCTTCAGCGGATCGTAGGCATCGGTCATGATGTCGCCGGCCTCCATCATCGGGTCGTTGTGACACTCGACGGTCACCACCGCACCGCGCTCCACTTCGGCCGACGGTGCATGGTCGTCGGCATGGAGCGACGATTCATGGTCGGAATACTCCTCACCAATGGCCGACGGCTCGTCGTCGAGTACCTCGATGCCGTAATCGTCGTCATCGTCCTCCGCGTCCTCCTCCGACAGCGGTTCCTCCTGCTGAAGCGGCTCCTCGCCATGCGCAAAACGGTCTTCCTCGAGGGGGCGGTACACCTCCTCACGGGGTGCGTCGCCGGTCATGGGAATCTCCTCGATACCCTCTCCGTCGTCGTCACCGCACTCCTCGCGGCGCACCGTCTCGCGCTGTCGCTCGCGCAGCGACATCTCGGCGGCAGGCTCTCTGCGCCGTACGGGCGCCAGTTCCACCAGACCGCCGCGACCCATCACCACACGGCCGTCGCCCTGCGACAGGTCCAGCTCGATGAAGTCGTCATCGCCCTCAACGTCCTCCGTCGCCACAGGCTCCTCCGCCGCAGGTTCTTCGTCGGGAATCTCCACCATGCGGGTGTCGCTCTCCTCCACGGGCGGCAGCTCCTCGCCACCGCGCTCGATGTGGAATTCCGCCGCGGTCTCCTCCACGGGTCGCTCCTCCACCTCGGGCATCGGCCGCACAATCTCCTCCTCACGGCAGACAGGCTGCTCGGCCACACGCTCCTGCACCACGGGGCGCACCTCCTCACGGCTCACGCTGCGCGGCGGCTCGCGACGCACCGGCTCCACGGGTCGGGGTTCCTCCCTCACCGTCCGCTCCTCCACGGGGGCGGACTCCGCCTTCACGGGACGCGGACGCGTGGGCATGATCCTCTCGCGCAACGGCACCGAAGTCTCCTCCGAGGGGTGCGACACCACCTTGTTCTTCACAATCTCCACCACCTTCTCGCTCTTGTCGACCAGTGCGTTTCCGGCCGAGTTGACCGTGTTGATGAAGTTGCGGTTGATGAACACGCCGATGAGAATCCAGCACGTCACCAGCAGAATGAACAGACCCACACTGCCGATATATCCGCGCAGGAGGTCCGACACATCGATACCCACGGCACCGCCCCAGCCCGACGAACAAATCACGCTGAAATGGTTGCCAAAGGCGAAGCCCAGCGTCACCGAGCCGAAAATCATCACCAGCACCAGCGAGAGTACCGATTTGTTGAAATTGATTTTATTCTGACGGATAATGCCCAGACCGCAGACAATCATGATGATCGGCACGACGAGTCCGAACAATCCGAAGAGTTTGTCCACCAGCAGATTGCCCACCCATGCACCGAACTGTCCGCAGCCGTTGTCCCACTCCTGTGCCAGGTCGGCACGCGCCTCGGAGGACATGTTCAACAGGCTGGTGTCGCCCTTCCAGCAGAAGAACGAGAACAACAGCGATACCAGAATCAGAAGTCCGAAAAAGAGCAGCACGATACCGCCGAGCCAGCGGACACTGTCGCGGTTGGTGCGCTGCACCTCCTGTCGGCCGTTCAATGAGTTATTTTTATTTGCAGAAGCCATTTTCAATTCGTCAAAGGATTATTACACGAAGATACGCAAATTTTCGCACAAAAGAAAGTCCCCCACCCCGTTCGCCGCCGGCCTACAACGACATGAAGGCCTTGCGTTCCAGACGCAGACGGTACTCCTCATCGGCGAAGGTGAGGAACGTGTAGTCGGGACGGTGGCCGCCATCAGCAGCCAGTCCGAACTCGTCGAGCAGCTGCGCCACACGACGTGCCACGGCCGGCGAAGGGTCGATGACCGTAATGCCGCGCCCGTCGACCACCTCGCGCAGAGCCCCCATCAGAAACGGATAATGGGTACACCCCAGCACAATCTGGTCGACACCTTCGGCAATCATGCGGTCGACCACGCGATGCACGGTGTCGACCGCCTCGCGGCTGGACTCCCTGTTCTGTTCGACCAGTTCCACGAAGCCGCGCCCCGGGGCCGTGATGACCCTTATCCCCTCGCCATAGCGGGAGGCCGTGCGGCGGAAGAGGTCTCCGTCGAGACTGCGTTCGGTAGCGATGACTCCCACCACCCCGCTGCGTGTGGCCAGACAGGCCGGTTTCACGGCCGGTTCCATACCCACGATGGGCATCGGCGCATATTTTGCACGAAGAAAATCTATTGCGGCTGCTGTGGCCGTGTTGCAGGCCACCACCACCATCTTGCACCCCTCGGCGACCAGCCGCCCCACCGCTTCGTCGGCCAGGCGCACAATCTCCTCCTTCGGACGCGAGCCGTAGGGGCAGTTCTTGCCGTCACCCAGATAGACCAGCGACTCACGGGGAAGCGCACGACGCACCTCCCGCCATACGGTCAGTCCGCCGAGTCCCGAATCGTAGACTCCTATGGGTGAATTATTTGTCATAGTTATATCCAATCAGTTTTCCACCACGCTCACGATGCGCTCCAACAACTGGTCATCGGAGAGCGAGGTGCAGTCAATCACCACCTGCGACTTCAGATAGTAAGGCTCGCGTACGGCCATGTCCGAAGTCATGAAATCGATGAGTTCCTCGCCTTCGAGTCCCCTCAGTCGGGGACGTTTGCGAAGTCCGTAGGGCGAAAGCCGCGAGGCAATCTGACGTGCCGGACGCCGGAGGTAGACCGTCACGCCGCTCCGGTTCATGCGCTCCATGTTGTCGCGCCAGACGGGCAGTCCGCCGCCCACCGACACCACGGGGGCAAGCCCCTCGTCGATGATGCGGTCGAGCGCGGCACGCTCCGCAAGGCGGAAATGCTCCTCGCCTTCATATTTGAAGATGTCCACCACCGAAGCACCCTCCTCCTGTTCGACCATTTCGTCGGTATCCACCTGTCGGACTCCCATACGTCGGGCTATCTTACGCGCCAGCGAACTCTTGCCGCAACCCATATAACCAATCAGAAAAAGGGGCTTCATGTCGTGCATCTTTGTCGTTTTTTAGAAGAGATTGAGCTGCGAGGGGTCGAGCGGCTCTTCCGCACCGCCCTGCTCCATATCGTTGTCCGCCAGCGGCATATCGTTTTCCAGGAGTTCCTCCTCCGCATCGTTCTCCGCCTCCTCGGCCGGCTCCTCCGGCTCGATGAAGCGCAGCGAGGCGATTTCGTAAGTCGACAGTCGCTTGCCCTTGGCACGGTGGCTCTTCACGCCGATGAACTCATCGACCTCAATCACATCGGCCGGACGCGCCGCATGCGCTCCCTTGTAGGTGATTTCGAGCTGTGTACCCTCCTTGTCGGTCATACAGATGAACTCCATGTCGCCCTCCTCGTCGAGGAACGACTGCATCTTGTCGGACATCTCGGCCGCAAATCTCTTCATGTAGAAGTACTCCTGCTGACGGTCGTAGTAGCAGAGGCTGTACACACGGTCGGCCTCGTAACGCGTCACACGCACCGTCTCGTCGGGGAAGTGCTGCCCCAGGTCGTAGCCCGTGGTATAGTACTGGTTCTTCGAGGTCCACACGATGAGTTTGTCATCGCCCTTGAACTTACCCAGATAGCGGCCGTGTTCGTCGTCGTTGAGTCGGCGCACGTCCTCGTCGTACCACACCTTCAGACTGCCTAAAGTCGATGTTCCGCGCTCCTTCAACACAATCTTGTGGATACCGTAGCGCGAGAAGAGGTTACCCTGACTCTGGCGGCCCTTGATGGCCAGCTCCGAGAAGTCGAGGTCGACAATGAGTTTCTTGAGTCGCGGACGCGGCTTGAAGTAGACCTTCAGCACCTCGGCCTCACCGTTGGGGTTGACCGACATGTAGAGGATTTCGCTCTTGGGCGTACCCTTGGTGATGCAATACTCCTTGTCGCGGGTGATGGACTTGATGGCGCATCGCTTCATGTAGAGCGGACCGTTCTTGCCGTCGCGGTACAACACGTTGTAAATCGTGCGTTCGTCGTTGCGCTTGAACACTCCTATATAATATATATTCTTGTCGAAGAAGGCCTTGTCCGACACCTTGGTGATGACATAGCGGCCGTCCTTGGTGATGATAATCACATCGTCGATGTCCGAACAGTCGCACACGAACTCCGCGTCCTTCATCGACTTGCCGATGCCGAAGAAGCCCTCCGCACGGTCGACATAGAGTTTGGCATTCGAAACGGCCACCTTCGAGGCCTCAATGCTGTCGAACTCCCTCAACTCGGTCTTGCGCTCGCGACCCTTGCCGTACTTCTCGCGGATACGCTTGTAGTAGGCCACGGCATACTCGGTCAGATGTTCCAGATCGTACTGTGTCTGACGGATATCCTCCTCAATCTGACGGATTTCGTTGTCGGCCTTGTCGGAGTCGTAGCGCGAGATGCGGATAAACTTCAACTCGGTGAGCCGCTGCACGTCGTCCATCGTCACCTCGCGGCGCAGCAGCTTCTTGAAGGGTTCGAGACCCTTGTCCACCGCCGCGTAGGCCGCCTCGCGGGTCTTGCAACCCTCGATGAGCTGGTAGAGTTTGTTCTCGATGAAGATGCGCTCCAACGATGCGGCATGCCAGGCGGCATTCAGCTCCGCCAGACGAATCTCCAGCTCGCGCCCCAACAGGTAGCGCGTATGCTCGGCCGAACGTCTCAAGATGTCCGACACGCCGAGGAAGTGGGGCTTGTGGTCCCAAATCACACAGGCATTGGGCGAGATGGAGACCTCGCAGTCGGTGAAGGCGTAGAGCGCGTCGATGGTCTTGTCCGACGACTCGTCGGGCGACACCTGCACCACGATTTCCACCTTGTCGGCCGTGTTGTCGTCGACCTTGCGGATTTTGATTTTGCCGCGTTCGTTGGCCTTGATGATGGAGTCCTTGATGGACTCGGTGGTGGTGGTATAGGGGATTTCGGTAATCGAAAGCGTACGTTTGTCAATCTTCGAGATGCGTGCGCGCACCTTTATCGAGCCGCCGCGCATACCATCGTTGTAACGGCTCACGTCGACCATACCTCCCGTCGGGAAGTCGGGATAAAGCACGAAGCCGCGACCCTCGAGATGGGCGATGGCAGCGTCGATGAGCTCCACGAAGTTGTGGGGCAGAATCTTCGAAGCCAGACCCACGGCGATACCGTCGCTGCCCTGAGCCAGCAGCAGCGGGAACTTGATGGGCAGGGTGACGGGTTCCTCCTTGCGGCCGTCGTAGGAGAGCATCCACTCGGTGGTCTTCTTGTTGAAGACCACATCGAGGGCGAATTTCGACAGACGCGCCTCGATGTAACGGCCGGCAGCGGCATCGTCACCCGTGAGAATGTTACCCCAGTTACCCTGACAGTCGATGAGCAGATCCTTCTGACCCAGCTGCACGAGGGCGTCCTTGATCGAGGCGTCGCCGTGGGGGTGGTACTGCATGGTCTGACCCACGAGGTTGGCCACCTTGTTGTAGCGGCCGTCGTCGACCACCTTCATGGCGTGGAGGATACGGCGTTGCACGGGTTTGAGACCATCTTCGACATGGGGTACGGCACGCTCCAGAATCACATAGGAGGCATAGTCGAGAAACCAGTTCTTATACATGCCGGTGAGTTTGCGCACCTTGCCCTCGTCGGAGGTCAGACGCTCGATTTTCGAACGGCGGCTCTCCTTCACAGGCGTACTCTTCGAGGAGGGGTTCTCCTCTGCGGAGCTGTCGTCCGCCGGAGCGGGCTCCACCGCAGCGGTCTCCTCCTTGGGCGAAATGTCATCGCCGAACATATCCATATTGTCTGTATTGTCTGCCATAGGTCTTTAGCTAAGTCTCAAATCCTGCTCCACGAGGTCCTCCTCGATACGCAGATTGTCAATGATAAAATTCTGTCGGTCAAAGGTATTCTTGCCCATGTAGAACTCCAGCAGCTCGTGAATGGGGTCGTCCTTGGTGATGCGCACCGTGTCCAGACGCATGTCCTCGCCGATGAACTCCTTGAACTCCTCGGGCGAAATCTCACCCAAACCTTTGAATCGCGTAATCTCGGCACTCTGGCCGCAACGCTCCACGGCCTTCACACGCTCCTCCTCCGAGTAGCAGTAGTGGGTCTCCTTCTTGTTTCTCACGCGGAACAGGGGGGTCTGCAACACGAAGAGGTGGCCCTGACGCACCAGGTCGGGGAAGAACTGCAGGAAGAAGGTCATCATCAGCAGGCGGATATGCATACCGTCGACATCGGCATCGGTGGCGATAACCACCTTCTCGTAGCGCAGGTTGTCGATGTCCTCCTCGATGTTGAGCGCCGCCTGAAGGAGATTGAACTCCTCATTCTCGTAGACCACCTTCTTGGTCAGTCCGAAGCAGTTGAGCGGCTTTCCGCGCAGCGAGAAGACGGCCTGTGTCTTCACATCGCGGCTCTTGGTGATGGAACCCGATGCAGAGTTACCCTCCGTGATGAAAATCATCGACTCCTCGGCCAGCTCGTTCTTGTCGGTGCGGTGAATCTTGCAGTCGCGCAGTTTCTTATTGTTGAGCGAGACCTTCTTGGCCGTCTCGCGTGCCTTTTTCTGAATACCCGAAATGGCCTTGCGGTCCTTCTCGTTCTCCACAATCTTCTTCTGGAGAATCTGCGCCGTCTCGGGGTGTTTGTGCAGATAGTCGTCGAGCTGCTTGGCCAGGAAGTCGCCCACAAACGTGCGCATCGACACTCCCGGCTCCACCTCCTTCGAACCCAGCTTGATTTTGGTCTGCGACTCGAAGATGGGGTCGTCGACCTTCACCGATATGGCGGCGATAATCGAGGTGCGGCAGTCCGAGGGGTCGTAGTCCTTGTGGTAAAACTCCTTGATGGTCTTGGCCACAAACTCGCGGAAGGCCGCCTGATGGGTACCGCCCTGCGAGGTGTACTGGCCGTTGACGAACGAGAAATAGTTTTCGCCATAGCCCGTACCGTGGGTAATGACCACCTCGATATCCTTGTCCGAGAGGTGGATAGGCTCATAGAGCGGATCTTCGGTCATGTTCTCGTTGAGCAGGTCCAGCAGACCGTTCTTCGACACATAGCTCTGGCCGTTAAGATAGAACGTCAGACCCAGATTGAGGTAGGTGTAGTTGCGAACCATCTGCTCCACATACTCCATGTTGTAAGCATAGGAGCCGAAAATCTCCTCGTCGACACGGAACGAGATAAAGGTGCCGTTCTTCTCGTCGACACCGCTCTCCCAACGGTCGCTCACCTCCAGACCCTTGGCAAAAGTCACCGTGTGGGCTTCGCCGTCGCGCACCGAGCGCGCCGTGAACTCGCTCGAGAGCATGTTCACCGCCTTGACACCCACACCGTTCAGCCCCACCGTCTTGCGGAAGGCCGTACCCTCGCCGTACTTGGCACCGGTATTCATCTCGCTGACCGCCACGGCCAGACTGTTGAGCGGAATGCCTCGTCCGTAGTCGCGCACCGACACCACATTGTCCTCGATGGTGATGTCGATACGATGGCCGTAACCCATGATGTACTCGTCGACCGAGTTGTCGACCACCTCCTTGATCAACACATAGATACCGTCGTCAATCTGCGTACCGTCACCCAGTTTGCCGATATACATACCCGGACGAAGACGGATATGCTCTCTGGGGGTGAGGGTGACGATGGTATTATCGTCGTAATTGTTGTTAGCGTTTGTATTTAGTAAATCTGCCATATTCTATTTCTGGTTTCTGATTTCGGCCAGCGCACGGGTCATGTCGGCCTGCACACGCTGAATCAACTCATGGGTATCGGTGTTCATCACCTGCTCCTTCGACACGGGAGGAAGCACCCTCACTGTGATGGTGTTGCGCCAGTTGAAGAGTCGGTTTTTGCGAATCAGTGTCCGTGTGCCGTCGAGCACCACGGGCAGAATCTCCACCTCGGCCGCCTTGGCCAGTGCAAAGGCGCCGCTCTTGAAGCGGTGAATCTCGCCGTCCTTGGAGCGTGTACCCTCGGGGAACACCGCCACCGAGGCACCGCGCGAAATCCACATGCGGCCCTTCGAAATCATCTGCTCCATGGCCTGCGAAGCGTGGCCGCGGTCGATGGGAATGTCGCCGTGGAGCAGCAGGAACTGCCCGAAGAAGGGAATGCGAAACACCTCGCGTTTCGACACCCAGCGGAAATTGAGCGGCACATAGTAGAGCGAGGGGATATCAATCATGGCGCTGTGGTTAAGCACTATCACATAGGATTTCTTCTTGTCGACATACTCCCGGCCGATGACGCGCGTATGCCAGAACGGCGGGATAGAGTAGAATATCATGGTCATCATGCGCGAGAGTTCGTGGACCACGCGGCGCGACCTGTCGAACGGATAGCACACTACCAATGCCACCAGCGAAAGCAACATCACTGTCGTACACAGCAATGTAAGGAAAATGTAATAGATTGCGCTTAACATTTTATCGGGTATTTGTCGGAGATAATTGTTCAACTTGCAAAATTAACAAATTTTTCCGTAAATCACCATTTGTTTTCCGCTTGAGTTATCAACAAAATGCAGATACCGTGCCGACAACGTCGCCATGCCACAGGGCGGCACACTTTCCCGCCCCGCTCCTCCCCCGAAAAGCAGAAGGAGTGCTGCCCCGACACGGGACAACACTCCTCTCCTGCGACCCGACGGCACACGGCCGCCGGTCATGATTCACCTTTCCGAATCAGAACTGCACCTCGGGCATCTTGTCGGCACCCTCGGCAGCCGTAAAATAGGGTTTGGCCGTGAAGCCGAACATTCCGGCCACCAGATTGGTGGGGAAACGGCGAATGGCCACATTGAACTTCTTGGCCACATCGTTGAAATTCTTGCGGGCCACCGCTATACGGTTCTCCGTACCCTCCAGCTGCGTCTGCAACTCGGAGAAGTTCTGCGAGGCCTTCAGGTCGGGATAGCTCTCCGACACGGCAATCAGACGACCCAGCGCCGAACGCAACTGCGACTGCGACTGCTGGAAGCGCGCCAGGGTCTCGGGGGTGAGTTCTCCGGCCGAGAGATTGACCGAAGTGGCCTTCGCACGCGCCTCGACCACCTCCTTGAGGGTCTTCGACTCATGGCCGGCATAGCCCTTCACGGTGTTGACCAGCGAAGGAATCAGGTCGCTGCGACGCTGATACTGGGTCTCGACATTGGCCCACGAATTGTTAACCTCCTCGTCCTTGCTGACCAGACCGTTGTAGGAGGTGTAGAGGAAAAGACCGACCACGGCCAACACGCCGAGCCATATCCAATTTTTCAATGCTTTCATGTTTTCTTATGTTAATTTTTTGGTTTGTTTCTTTTTGTGTGTCTTACCATCTGGAGCCTGCGCCGCCACCGCCGAACGAGCCGCCGCCGAATCCTCCTCCGAAGCCGCCGCCCGAGCCGCCGAAACCGCCCGGTCCGCCGATAATCATGCCGCCACCGCCGCCACTGTTGAAGCCGTCGTCGTGGGGACGCTTGACCGTGCGGCGCACCTCGTTGCCGCAATGCGCACAGACATAGGTGGACTCCACCAAATCGTAATGGTTGGCGATGTTGGTGGTCTGCTGGTTTTCGAGCATCAGCCTGTGCTTGCCGCATCGGGGACAGCGTCTGCTGCGGTAGGCGCTCCACCACAAGAGGAACAGCGGTCCCAGAACCATCAACGCCACTATCGCAAGAAAGGTTTTCGACGCGACGCGGCTCTCGGGATTACCCACATCGATAGGCAGTTCCGCACCCGAAAGCACCTTGGCCACGGCACCCACTCCGGCCGTCATACCCGAACCGTAGTCTCCCTGACGGAAATAGGGCAACATGTAATTCATCTGTATCCGTTTGCAGAGGGCATCGGGCAGAACGCCTTCCAATCCGTAGCCTGTGACAAAACGCACCTCGCGGCGCTCCTTCACCAGCAGGACACCCAGACCGTTGTCGCTCTTGCGGCCGCCCACGCCCCACCGTCCGAACAGGTCGATGGCAAAGGTGAAGACGTCGCCGCCCTCGATGTCATCGACCGCCACCACGGCAATCTGCGCACGGCCGCTCTCACGCAACTGACTGCACAGCGCATTGATACGCGCCACCGCCTCCTGCGAGAGGATACCATCGGGATTGGCCACATAGGATTCACGATGCCCCGTTTGGGGATTGGGAATGTCCTCCACCCCATAAGGTCGCGCCAGAACCGTTCCGCACAGCAACACGAGGGGTATCAGCACCCGAAAAAAATACTTCATTCTGTTTGTTTTCGTCTTTTATATACAGTATAACGGCACTCCCGATGCTTTAGTATGTGTCGTCGGTCGGAATTTCACTTCTTGTCGAGCGACAGCAGGCGGTAACTCCACGGCGCCATACCCTCCTCCACATGACCGCGCAACTCGTAAGGTTCGCCCGTGAGCGCATCGGTATACATGCCGGCATAGATACCCGTGTAGTAGTTGGCATCGATGCCGTAGGGCGAGAGGTTCATGACGGCCACCACACGGTTTTCGGCATTCTCGCGCACCAGAATCATCAGGCAGTCCTCGGCATTGTTGTGAATCTCCACCAGATTGTCGCTCTCGCCGCCCGACGCAAGTGCCGCATTGGAGTGGTACATGCGTATGAGCCGTTCGTAGAACTCCGTGAAGGCGTTGCGCTCGTAGTGGGGAATGGCATCGCGGTCGAAGAAGGCGAACGAATGGTCGTAGCCCACCTCCTGTCCGGTGTAGAGCAGCGGCAGGCCGCGCGGCACGACAAAGGTGAACACGGCCATGATTTCACGCGCATGACCCATACGCGAGAAGTCGGTTCCATTCCACGAATTTTCGTCGTGGTTGGAGGTGAAGGCCAGGCGCATGGCCGAGGCGGGGAACTCCCTGCGGTCGGCATAGAGGTAGTCGCGCAGGGCCGTGACCCTCACCTTCTGCTGCGCCACATCGTTCATCAGATGGTGCATCTTCCACGCATAGCAGGCATCGAAGGCCGGCTGCTCGAAGAGATTGGTCTCCTCGGCTTCGGCCAGCAGGAAGATGTCGGGTTTGAGGGCATGGAGACGCTCCGAGGTGTAGTTCCAGAACTCCACGGGCATGAGCATGGCCATGTCGCAGCGGAAACCGTCGACCCCGTGCTCCCTGACCCAGAACTCCATGCTCGCGGCCTGAGCCTCCCACACCTCGCGGTTCGAGTAGTCGAGCTGCGCGGTGTCGGTCCAGTCCCACGGCACGGCAGGCAGTCCATTGTTGTCCTTCACATAGTAGTCGGGGTGCTCCTCCACCCATCGGGCATCGCGCGAGGTGTGGTTGGCCACCCAGTCGAGCAGCACCTTCATACCCAGCGCGTGGGCGCGCTCCACAAAGCGGTCGAAGTCGGCCATGTCACCCATTTCGGGATTCACGGCACAATAGTCGCTGATCGAATAATAGGAACCCAGTGTCCCCTTGCGGCGGACCTTTCCGATGGGATATACGGGCATGAGCCATACGGCATCGATACCCATCTGACGAAGGAACTCAAGTCGTGAGGTGGCGGCACAGAGTGTACCTTGGGGGGTGAGCTGGCGCACGTTCATCTCGTACAGCACGGCGCGGCTGCTCCATTGAGGGTGTGACATTTCTTGTTTCAGTTAGAAAAAGACCGGCCGAAAAAGAGGCTCTTTTCCAGCCGACCGTTGATTTTTGTTCATTTGGGATTCCAAATATACGTTTTTTTCCTCGAAAAAGCCACCTCTCGTGTCATCTTATTTGTCCGTAAATTTTCCTTTCCGGCATTTTCAGACACCGCCGACACCCCTTCCGCCCCTTTTCCGACAAATTAAAGGACTTTATGTGGTGAAATCTCACACAAAATATGTACCTTAGAAGTTGGAATTGACCTCACTGTATCAGAATCACCGAAAAACAAATCTAAATATGCGATTCACAACACTTTGCACACTGCTGGCCGGTCTGCTCGCGGGAATGACCTCCTGCTGCGACACGGGCCACATCATCAGCGACGAGAAGGAGCGCAATGTCATGCTCTCCGATTTCGAGTCCCGACGTCAGGAGCTGCCCGACGGCCACCTGTTCGACATCTTCGACACCGACCTGCCCGACAAGGAGCGCGAGGCCCTCCAGTTCCTCTACGCCTACATGCCCCTGTCGGACATCGCCGACCACCCGGGCGAGTATTTTCTGGCCAATGTGCAGACCTCGTTCAAGGCACAGCGCGAGATGCCGTGGGGCGCATCGGTCCCCGAACGCGAGTTCCGCCACTTCGTGCTGCCCGTGAGGGTCAACAACGAGGATCTGGACAACTGCCGCATGCTGTTCTACGACGAGCTGAAGGAGCGCGTGAGAAACCTCTCGCTGCACGATGCCGTGCTGGAAATCAACCACTGGTGCCACGAGAAGGTCATCTACACCCCCTCCGACGCACGCACCAGCTCGCCGCTGGCTTCCATCAAGACCGCCCACGGCCGCTGCGGTGAGGAGTCGACACTGGCGGTAGCCGCCCTGCGCGCCATGTGTATCCCGGCGCGTCAGGTCTACACCCCCCGCTGGGCCCACACCGACGACAACCACGCATGGGTCGAGGCATGGGTCGACGGCAAATGGTACTTTCTGGGTGCCTGCGAACCCGAGCCGGTGCTGAATCTGGCATGGTTCAACGCCCCCGTATCGCGCGGCATGATGATGCACACCAAGGCCTTCGGCCGCTATGACGGTCCCGAGGAGAAGATGCGCAGCACACGCGTGTTCACCGAAATCAACGTCACCGAGAACTACGCCCCCGTGGCGCGTGCCGATGTCAGAATCGTCGACACCGAGGGCCAGCCCGTGGAGGGTGCCGTGGTGGAGTTCAAGGTCTACAACTACGGCGAATACTACACCGTATCGCGCAAGGAGAGCGACGCCGAGGGCCGCACCTTCCTCTCGGCCGGCATGGGTGACATGCTGGTATGGGTGTCGAAAGAGGGACGCTACGGATTCAGCAAGCTCTCCTTCGGCAAGGACAAGGCCATAGAAATCACCCTCGACAAGACTCCGGGTGACCACTTCGCACAGACACTCGACATCATCCCCCCCGTCGAGCGACACAACGCCCCCGAGGTCACTCCGGAGCAGCGCGCCGAGAACGACGCACGTTTTGCCGAGGAGGACTCCATACGCAATGCCTATGTAGCCACCTTCCCCACCGAGGAGGCCGCACGCCGGTTTGCCGCCGAGACAGGTCTCGACGAGGAGAAGACCGTCGGCTTCATCACCGCCTCGCGAGGCAACCACGCCGAAATCATGAAATTCATGAAGGGACTCGACACCCCCGAGAAGAAGGCCGCAGGTCTCGACCTGCTGGGACGCATCGCACAGAAGGACCTGCGTGACACCCCGGCCGAGGTGCTGAACGACCATCTGGCCACAGGACTTTCGGAACTGGAGAAGGAGTACGTCGCCAATCCGCGTATCCGCACCGAGCTGCTCACCGCCTACAAGTCGCAGCTGCGCAAGGCCATGGCCGACGACAAGGACTTCGCCACCGAAGCACAGCGCGAGGCCTTCCGCCAATCGCCCATGAAGCTGGCCAACTGGGTGAAGGAGCATATCACCATCGACCCCTACTGCAACATCGGCGGCGCACCCGTCACCCCCGAGGGTGTATGGAACTGCCGCAAGGCCGACATCTACAGCCGCAACATCTTCTTCGTGGCGCTGGCCCGCACGCTGGGTATCCCCTCGCGCATCGACGAGGTGACGGGCAAGATTCAAATCATGACCGACAAGTCGCCCATCGACATCGACTTCGAGGCTGCCCGCCAGAGCATCGCTCCCACCGGCACCCTGCGCCTCGACTACACCCCCAACAAGATTATCGACGACCCGAAATACTACGCCCACTTCACCCTCTCGAAACTCACCCCCGAGGGCCGTATCCGACTGCTCAACTACGAGGAGGGCGAAGTCGACATGGGCGGCGGTACCACCTGGGCCAAGGTCTTCAAGAAGGGCGCACGTCTCGATGCGGGACATTATATATTGGTCACCGGCTCGCGTCTGGCCAACGGCGGTGTGCTTTCCCACATCGAGTCGTTCACCATCGACGAGGACAAGACCACAGCGAAGAACCTCAACGTGAGAATGTCGGACGACGAGATTCAGGTCATCGGCTCGTTCAACTCCGAGTCGAAGTTCATCAACGCCGAGAGCGGCAAGGAACAGTCGATACTCGAGGCTTCGGGACGCGGCTACTTCACGGTAGCGGTGCTGGGCATGGGTCAGGAACCGACCAACCACGCGCTGCGCGACATCGCCGCACAGCGCCAGGCCTTCGAGAAGTGGGGCCGCCGTCTCGTGCTGCTCTTCCCCGACCGCAAGCAGTATGAGCGTTACGCCGCATCGGAATTCCCCGCCATGATGCCCTCGACGGTGGTTTGCGGTATCGACGCCGACCACTCTATTCAGGAGCAGATTGCCCGCGAAATGAAGTTCAAGAACCGCACGACACTCCCGATGACCATCATCGGCGACACCTTCAACCGCGTGGTCTTCTCGTCGCAGGGCTACACCATCGGTCTTGGCGACCAGATCATCGGAGTGGCCAAGAAACTCTGACAGGCCGCCTGTCCAACGAAAAGAGAGCCGTGTTGCACGAAGCAACACGGCTCTCTTTTTCGTATCATGCCTACCGCTAATGCAGGCAGGAAATGGTGGCGGCCACCTTTTCGGGATCGGTGACCTCGCGGCTGTACTCCTCGATTTTCACCACACCGCCCATCGACACCCGCGGATTGCGGTACTCCATGCCGCTCTCCACCGACGAACGTCCCGAGAAGTGGAACTCGCAGGCGCCCGTTTCATCGGCGATACGGCGGATATTGAGCTCGCGCACACCGCAGCCGGGCATGATGATGATGCGCCCGTCGGCCCTGCGCACCAGTTCGCGAAGCAGGGGGATACCCGTCTCGGCCGAAGCCTCCTGTCCCGAGGTGAGAATGCGGTCGCAGCCCAGCGCGATGATTTGCTCCAGCGCACGGAACGGCTCGCGGCACATGTCGAAAGCGCGGTGGAAGGTCACACTCATACCACGGGCAGCCTCCATCAACTCCCTCATGCGCTCCATGTCGACCTCGCCGTCGGGGGTCAGACACCCCAGCACCACACCGTCGGCACCGGCCTCCCTTGCGGCACGGATATCGTCGGCCATGATGCGGGTCTCGAGGTCGGAATAGAGGAAGTCTCCGCCGCGCGGACGAATGATGACATGGAGTCGGGTGGAGGTGAGCAGCCGGCGCGCCGCACGCATCTCGCCCCACGAGGGGGTGGTACCACCCTCGGGAATTCCGGCACACAGCTCCACACGATAGGCACCTCCCTGCTGCGCGCGGAAGGCACTCTCGGCCGAATTGGCACAGATTTCTACTTTAGGCTCGTTCATGCTATTTCAGTGTCAGTTCCACAATATAATCCACGCCCGAAGGCACTTCGCCCATCTGCAGCAGCACACCGTCGGCCGTCTGTGTGAATTTCATCGCACGGCGGTCGTCGAACTTCACGGCCGACTTCACCTTCGAACGCAGGGGCAGGAACAGCGAGTTGTCCTTCAAATCGAGGACATGCACATAGAGTTTGTCGCCTTTTTGGGTCGACACGCCCCAGGCATGGGGTGCCACCTCACCCTCGCGTGTGCCGTAGATAGTGGTGCCATATTTGGCCAGCCACTCGCCCACCTCGCGCAGACGCTCGACACCCATCGCCGGAAGTTCGCCGTTGGGCTGGGGACCCATGTTGAGCAGCAGGTTGGCATTGCGGCCGGCCGCCTTGACAATGTAGCGAATGATGGTCTCCGACGACTTGTAGTTCTGGTCCTCGATTTTGTAGCCCCACATGCCGTTCATCGTCTCGCAGGTCTCCAGCGGCAGCGCGCTGATGTCCTGACCCGAAAGTCCGGCGGTGTTCTGTCCCGGGAGGTCACGCTCGAACATCTGGAAATCCTCGCCCTCGAAGGGGGTCAAATGGTGGTTGTTGCCAATCATACAGCCGGGCTGCAGCTTGTGAATCAGCGCATACTGTTCGGGCAGCTGCCAGTCGAAGTCGGGTTGCTGGTCCTTGTCCCACAGACCGTCGAACCAGATGCCGCGAATGGGACCGTAGTTGGTCAGCAGCTCGGTGAGCTGGTTGTTCATGAACTGATAGTAGGAGTTCCAGTCGGCCTTGGAGGTGTCGCGACCCGTGCCGTGACCCGTGCGTCCCAGCGGATAGTCCTCACGCCGCCAGTCGAGGTGCGAATAGTAGAAGTGGAGCTTGATGCCCTGCTTCTGACACTCGTCGGCCAGCTCCTTCAACACATCGCGGCCGAAGGGCGAAGCGTCGACGATGTCGAAATCGGAATATTTGGTGTCGAACATCGAGAAACCGTCGTGGTGACGACTGGTGATGCAGATGTATTTGGCACCCGAAGCCTTGATGGCCGACACCCACTCCCTGGCATCGAAGCGCGAGGGGTAGAAGCCCGAAGCCAGCTTCTCGTACTCCTTCCAGTGGATATTCCTCACGTTCATGTACCACTCGCCCTGTGCCGTCATGCTGTAAATGCCCCAGTGGAGGAAGATACCGAACTTGTCGTCCTGAAATTCCTTGCGCGATTCGATGTTCTCGGGCGCAGGCGTATAGTGCTGATGCTCATCGGCAAAGGCTCCCGTCACACTCATAGCGGCAATGGCGCAGAGTCCGGCCTTCTTGAAAAAACAGTTCTTCATAACTCGAAATTTTGTTAGGTTAGATTAAGACAAAGATAGCAATTTATCGACGATGCGGTTCGATATTTTACGATAATTGCTATCTTTGCAATCTTTAAACCGTTAAAACAGAGCTTCGGCCGCCCACGGAAGGAGGACCCCCTCATGTCGTCGTTCCGTCGGGAAGCCCGGCACGACCCGATATGAAAAAACTTTTACTCTATCTGTTCGCCGCCGCGACCCTCGTGTCGTGTACAGCGCGGAAGACCTCCGACAAGGAGCGGCTGAGTGTCTCGATTCTTCCGCTCAGACACATCGTGGAGGCCATCACCGACAAGGACTTCGACATCACGGTGCTGGTACCCTCGGGAGCCGGTCCCGAGACCTTCGAACCCACAATCCGCCAATACTCCGAACTCTCCGACTCGCGGCTGATATTCTCCACGGGACTCATCGCCTTCGAGCAACGCCTCCTGTCGAAATTCGGCGATGCGGAGTCGCAGGAGGGCAAAATCATCAATCTGAGCCGCGGCATCGACCTCCTGGAGGGCAGCTGCACCCACCACGGCGAGCAGTCGCACGCTCCCCACGGCATCGACCCCCACATCTGGACCTCGCCCCGCGCCCTCAAAGTCATGGCGCACAACACCTATGCGGCCATTCACCGCCAATACCCCGACTCGGCCAGATACACCGCCAACCACGAACGCCTGCAACAACGGCTCACCGCGCTGGATTCGCTCGTCGCCGACCAAATCGACCGGAGCGGCGTCCGCCACTTTGTCATCTACCACCCGGCCATGACCTACTACGCACGCGACTACGGCATCGAGCAGGTGGCCATCGAACACGAGGGCAAGGAGCTGTCGGCCAAACGCATGGCCACCCTCATACAGTGGGCGCGCAACAACGATATCCGCTGTGTGATGTACCAGAGCCAGTATCCCCGTTCGGCGGTGGAGACCCTCACCCGCGACATTCACGCCGAGGCGGTGGAAATTGACCCTCTGAAGGAGGATTTTATCGCCAATATCGAACACATCACCCGCATCATCACAGGATTATGACACTCATCTCACTCGAAAATGTAGGTGTGGCCTACGACGGCCATCAGGTGTTGAGCGACGTGAACCTCACCATCGGCGAGCGCGACTTCATCGGCATCATCGGCCCCAACGGTGGTGGCAAGACCACACTGGTCAAGGCCATACTGGGTACCGTCCACCACACCGGACGCATCACCCTCTCGCCCACGCTCTTCCGCGGACGCGAACAGCTGATCGGCTACATGCCCCAGCAGTCGAATTTCGACCGTGCATTCCCCATCTCGGTACTCGAAGTGGTGCTTTCGGGACTGCAGGGACGCAAGGGATTCCGCACACGGTTCTCGTCGGAGGACCGGGCGCTGGCCTTCCGTCTGCTCCAGAGGGCCGGCATCGCTCAGGTGGCCGACAGCCCCATCGGCGAAATTTCGGGCGGACAGATGCAGCGCGCCCTGTTGTGCCGTGCGGTCATCTCGGCCCCCCGGCTGCTGATTCTCGACGAACCGTCGAATTTTGTCGACAACAAATTCGAGAACGAGCTCTATTCGACCCTGCGTCTGCTCAACCGCCGCATGGCCATCATCATGGTGTCACACGATGTGGAGACCATACGCCACATCGTCAAAGACATCGTGAAGGTCAACGGTCAGGTGCAGCGCAGCCCGGCAAAATAGCCCCACAGCCGTTTTTTGTACCTATAAATATAGGGACAGACGCACAAATAGGTATAAATGCGTATTACAAAGGGATAAAAAACGGCTACCTTTGAACGATTGAAAAATCACTTCATTCCGCCCTCCCCCCTTTCGGGATTCGAGGCATGCCCCCGAAGGCGGAACGAAGCCCCGATACGAAAACTTAAATTCAAAATTAAAGATAAGAAATGGTTGATATTTTTGAACGCCTTGAGAAAAATGCAGGCGGCCCCATCGGTCAGTACATGTCGTACGCACACGGTTATTACGCATTCCCCAAACTGGAGGGCGAAATCGGTCCCCACATGCGCTTCCGCGGCAAGGAGATGCTGAACTGGAGTTTGAACAACTACCTGGGTCTGGCCAACCACCCCGAAGTACGCAAGGCTGATGCCGAGGGTGCGGCAGAGTTCGGTATGGCTGCTCCCATGGGCGCACGTATGATGAGCGGTCAGACCGTTTACCACGAGCGTCTGGAGCGCGAGCTGGCTGCTTTCGTAGGCAAGGAGGACGCTTTCCTGCTCAACTACGGCTATCAGGGTATGATTTCTATCATCGACTGCCTGCTCACCCCCCGCGACGTGGTCGTCTATGACGCCGAGGCTCACGCCTGCATCATCGACGGTCTGAGAATGCACAAGGGCAAGCGTTTCGTATTCGGTCACAACGACATGGACTCGCTGCGCCTTCAGCTGCAGCACGCCACCGACCTGGCCGAGGAGCAGAAGGGCGGTATCCTGGTCATCACCGAGGGTGTATTCGGCATGAAGGGTGACCTGGGTAAGCTCGACGAGATTGTCGCTCTGAAAAAGGACTTCAACTTCCGCCTGCTGGTGGACGATGCCCACGGTTTCGGTACCATGGGTGAGGGCGGTAGAGGTACCGCTTCGCACTTCGGTGTGGTTGACGGTGTCGACGTGCTGTTCAACACCTTCGCCAAATCGATGGCCGGTATCGGTGCCTTCGTCAGCGGTCACAGATGGCTCATCAACCTCTTCCGTTACAACATGCGCTCGCAGCTCTACGCCAAGTCGCTGCCCATGCCCATGGTAATCGGCGCACTGAAGCGTCTGGAGTTGATTCGCGAGCACCCCGAGTTCCAGGAGAACCTGTGGAAGATTGTCCGCTCGCTGCAGGGCAAGCTGGTGGCCAACGGCTTCAACATCGGCGTCACCAACTCGCCCGTAACTCCCGTATTCCTCAAGGGTGGTATTCCGGAGGCTACCAACCTGGTCGTTGACCTGCGTGAGAACCACGGTATCTTCTGCTCGATGGTTATCTACCCCGTTATCCCGAAGGGCGAAATCATCTTGCGTGTAATCCCCACCGCGGCTCACACCGAGGAGGACGTAGACAAGACCATCGAGGCATTCAAGGCTGTACGCCAGAAGCTCGAGGACGGTACTTATGCCAAGATGCCTATTCCTGTTCGCGCTGACGAGGACTTCAAGGTTCGCTAATCAGCCGCAAGAAGCTATAAAAATCACAGAAAATATGGCGACCCACAGCGGGTCGCCATATTTTTTATCCACTGCGGAATATAATATATAGGTATCGAAGACCCGGAAGAAGGAAAAACCGACTGCGGAGGACAAAAAAACATGATTTTTAAAAGTTCTGAAAATCAAGCATTTCTAAAAAACTTTACAAAATTATGTAATTTTTTTCACCAAAAAATTTGGAGACTAAAAAATTTGTGCTACCTTTGCAACGCAATCAGGAAATAAGTCCTACCAACAAAGACAACCGATTGCTGAAAAGACCTTATGCGGAAATAGCTCAGTTGGTAGAGCACAACCTTGC
>JAHHQN010000018.1 GCA_020026375.1 Alistipes sp.
TCTGACCTTTTTTTTGTTTTGTAGTTTGGTGCTCCGGGGGGGTGCGCAGCCCCTTTTATGACCTCGAGGCTTTTCCGCTCCGTTCTGTCAGTAAGGTATTCTCCGCACAGAGTTCTCCACATAGTTTCATGCTGTTCATGGTCGTGCGAGATTGGGGGGGGCGCAGCCCCCTCTACTCCCTCGAGGTCTTTCCGCTCCGTTCCGTCGGTAGGGTATCCTCAGCGCGGAGTTCTCTGCTCGGTTTCATGCTGCTCATGGTCGTGCGAGATTGGGGGGGGGCAGCCCCTTTTGTGACCTCGAGGTTTTTCCACTCCGTTCTGTCGGTAAGGTATCTTCCGCGCGGAGTTCTCCGCATAGTTTCATGCTGCTCATGGTCTTGCGAGATTGGGGGGAGGCTCAGCCCCTTCTACTACCGCGAGGTCTTTCCGCTCCGTTCCGTCGGTAAGGTATTTCCCGCGCAGAGTTCTCCGCTCGGTTTTCCGCTTCCGAAGCTCTTGCGAGATTGGTGGCGCGCGCTCGACCGCTTTTCCTTTCGGGTGGGTTGTGCGCTCGCATGCTTTGCGGAATCGTTCACTCTGTTGCTTCTCGGTTTTTACTTTGCAGTCATTATACATTATATATATGGTCGTCCGTCGGGCGGCCGTTTTTGTTTGTAGGGGTGGCGGACGGCTGGTTTTGCTTGGAATGCCGGATATCTGCGAGAATTTTGTGGAGGTGCGGTATCATCTGGGATTTGTTTTCGTAAATTTGTTTTCAGAATGAACCTAACTACTGCAAAGCTCATGAATTTACTGAAATCTCTTTTTGCGCTCTGTGCTGCCGGTATGGCGGTCAGTTGCGCGGACAATTCCTACAACCTGACCGGTCGCATCGATCTCGACCGTGACTCGCTTATCTTGCAGGTGCTGCCCCACCCCAATGGTGCAGATGCCGAGCGTCCCAAAAGTACCCTCGATACCGTGGTGTTGAAGAACGGCCGTCTTGAGGCGCAGATTCCCGACTCCCTCGTCTCGTTTGTCTACTTCATTCCCAAGCCCACCTCCAACACCGAGATGATGTCGATATATCCCGTGCGCGTCCTCTTCGTGCCGGGCGACAAGATGAAGGTGGAGGGATCGTTGAATAACCTCACCGTTTCGGGTACGGAGGTTTACGATGCCTACAATCAGACTGATTTTGCACGACTGGAGCGCAGACGCAACGATGTGATGCGAGAAATCCAGCAGTTGAGTGTCGACTACAAGAAGAACAGCGGTGTGGTGGATTCCCTGCGTCGTGAGGTGAAGAAGATGGACAAGGAGTTGTCACAGGTGGGTCTGGAGTGCGTGAAGAGCAATCCCGAAAGCCCCGCGAATCCCCTTATCATGATGCAGATTTCATCGGAGAATTGCGTCGAGGCGGCCAAGTATCTGGGCGAGGGTGTGCGCAACGGCAAGATGAAGAGGGCGTTGGACTACTTCATCGGCCAGTGTGAGCGCACGGTGCTGAAGAAGGCCAACTGGGAGAACCTCAAGGAGGGTGTGGCTGCACCCGACTTCACCTTGCCCGATGTGCGCGGCGGTGAGAAGTCGCTCAAGGATTTCCGCGGCAAATATGTGGTGTTGGATTTCTGGGGCATCTGGTGCGGCTGGTGTGTGAAAGGCATTCCCGACATGCAGCAATACTACAAGAAATACCACAAGAAGGTGGAGTTTGTGAGCATCGACTTCGGCGACAAGCCCGAGAAGGTGTTGAAGTTCATCGGGGAGAAGGGCATGACCTGGACAAACCTCTGCAACGGTGACCGTTCCGATGTGGTGACGGCCTATGGCGTGCCGGGCTATCCCACGAAAATCATTATCGACAAGGAGGGCCGTGTGGTGGCCAAATTCGTGGGCGAGGGTCGCGACTTCTACAACAAACTCGACGAGTTGTTCTGACCCTGCGGCATGAAGATAAAAAAATACCCTGTTCCGTCGTGGAGCAGGGTATTTTGTTTCGGTGAGGGGGGCTATCGCGAGTAGCGGCGCGGATAGCGGAACAAGATGGCGCAGATGGCAAAGGTACCCATCGTGAAGGGGTAGTAGAGGTTGCCGATGATGCTCAGGGGCGAAATCTCGGCCAGTCCTGCGGCCATGAGCAGCTGCGCGCCATAGGGAAGGATACCCTGCATGAAGCACGAGAAGGTGTCGAGTATGCTGGCCACCTTGCGGTTGTCGAGCTGGTAGCGGCGTGTGATGTTGGCGGCTATGGGTCCCGTGGTGAGTATGGCGATGGTGTTGTTGGCCGTGCAGAGGTTGGCGATGCTCACCAGCGAGGCGATGCCCAGCTCGGCGCCGCGTTTCGAGCGGATATGGCGTGTGAGCATGGCGAGCAGGTAGTCGATGCCGCCGTTGAAGCGTATCAGCTCCAGCATGCCGCCGGCCAGCAGACTGATGATAATCAGCTCGCCCATGTCGGTGATGCCGTTGCCCATGGCCGCGAACCACTCCATGAAGGTGAAGCTGCCGGTGAGGAAGCCCACCAGGGCGGTACTCAATATGCCGATGAGCAGCACGGGAATGACATGGAGTCCCACGAGTGCCATGCCGATAACCAGCAGATAGGGAAGCACGCGCAGCCACTCGATGCGCACGGTCACGACGGGAGCCGTGAGGTCGAGTCCCATGAAGATGTAGATGCCCAGCACGATGACGGCCGCCGGCACGACGATGAGCGAGTTGATGCGGAACTTGTCGCGCATCTTGCAGCCCTGTGTGCGTGTCGAGGCGATGGTGGTGTCGGAGATGAACGAGAGATTGTCGCCGAAGAACGAGCCGCCGACCACGACTCCCAGCATGAAGGGCAGTGAGATGCCGGTGTGCTGTGCGAGACCCGTGGCCACGGGGGTGAGGGCGACGATGGTGCCGACACTGGTGCCTATGCTCAGCGAGATGAAGCAGGCCGCCACGAAGATGCCGGCCAGCAGGAGGTTGTCGGGCAGCACATGGAGCGTGAGGTTGACGGTGGCTTCAATGGCGCCCATCTCCTTGGCACTGTTGGCGAAGGCTCCGGCGAGAATGAAAATCCACAACATGAGCAGCATGTTGGGGTTCGATGCGCCGAGCGAGAACTGCTTGATGCGCTCCTCGAATTTCAGTCCGCGGGTCATGGCCACGGCGAAGCACGAGGCGAAGAGGAAGGCCACGGTGATGGGTACCTTGTAGAAGTCGTCGACCAGCAGCGAGGTGCCGAGATAGAGGGTCAGGAAGATGACGAGCGGACTCAGTGCGACCCAGCCCGCAGGTTTTTGTGGGTTGATATTCTTGAGTGTATTCATAAAACGTATGTTTCGGTGAGGGGGGCATGCACTTGGTCGGAGAGAATACAGGGTGTCCGTGCGTAAGTGCAGGGGGTGAATTTGCACCGGAGCGTCACGGGTGTGGCCGTCCGGCGGAAAAACGGTGCAAAATTCATGAAAATAGCCCTTATATGCAAATATTTCGCGATAAAACTTGCAGCCGATAAAAAAGAGGAGGGCAATCCCTCCACCCACCGATTCATCGACCCTGCTCCGCCTCCCCAGCGTCAGCGAATCTCCCCTTTCCCAAAGGGGAGAGAAAGAGGGGAATGTCAAGATGAAGGGGACTCTAATCGGCCTGCAAGACAGAGATGCGCCGTAAAACGAATAAAGGGGACTTTGTGAGAAGTTCCTTTTATTGAACCATCGTTGGCGAAACGTAATGCGCCGCCCCCAGCGTCAGCGAATCTCCCCTTTCTCAAAGGGGAGAGAAAGAGGGGAATGTCAAGATATGGGTTTCTAATCGGGCCCGTAAGACGGCCGATCGCCGTAAAGCAAATAAGGGTGACTTCTCGAAGAAGTCACCCTTATTCTTTATGCGCTTAATTCTAATGTATGGCGTTTGCCCGATTAGAATCCCTTGCCGATAGCGAGGAAGTCAGCAGCCTTGAGAGCAGCGCCACCGATCAGACCACCGTCAACATCTTCCTTGGCGAAGATTTCGGCAGCGTTTGCGGGCTTGCAGGAACCACCGTAGAGGATAGCGGTCTCCTCGGCCAGTGCGCCGAACTTCTCAGCCAATACCTTGCGGATGTAGGCGTGAATCTCCTGAGCCTGCTCTGCGGTAGCGGTCTTGCCGGTACCGATGGCCCATACGGGCTCGTAAGCGATAACGAGGTTCTTGAACTGCTCCTCGGTGAGGTTGTAAACTACCTCCTCGATCTGAGCCTTCACAACGTCGAAGTGCTTCTCAGCCTCGCGCTCCTCGAGGTTCTCACCTACACAGTAGATGGGGGTCAAGCCGTTGGCATATACCTGCTCCATCTTCTTGTTCAGGGTCTCCGAAGTCTCGCCGTAGTACTGGCGACGCTCCGAGTGGCCGAGGATTACATACTTGCAACCCAGCGCTGCAATCATCGATGCAGCCACCTCACCGGTGTAGGCACCCTTTGCCTCGGCAGCGCAGTTCTGCGCACCGAACTCGATGTCGGAACCCTTCAAAGCCTCGGCTACCATGGCGATGTGGGTGAAGGGAGGACATACGATGAAGCTAACCTCGTTCGAGACCTCACCACGACCTGCTACTACACCTTTTGCCAACTCTACGCCCTCCTGGGGAAGAGTGTTCATCTTCCAGTTACCGGCTACAATTTTCTTTCTCATTTTCGTAAATTTTTTATGGTTTTTGTAAACTTATAAAATCCTTGTTTCGTGCGACACGGGAGCGCGATGTCCTGTGCCGCAGGGGGGGAGTGTTACTCCTCGCACCACTTCTTGACCTCCTCCATCGAGGGAGCCTTGAGTCCGAGCTTGTTCTTCTTGTTGAAGCCGCAGAGGTCGTTGAAGAACTTGCCGGCCGAGAGCTTCTTGAGCGAGTCGACGGTCAGATAACCCATCTTCTGAATGACGGGTACCCACTCCTCGGGTACACCGATTTCGATGTACTTCTCTGCGGGGTCGTTGACGGCCTTCTTCTCGGGGCGCATCTGGGGGAAGAACAACACGTCCTGAATCGAGGGCTGTCCGGTCATGAACATGGCCAGACGGTCGATGCCGATACCCATACCCGAACATGAGGGCATACCGTACTCGAGTGCGCGCACGAAGTCCATGTCGATGAACATGGCCTCGTCGTCGCCCTTCTCCGAGAGACGCAGCTGCTCCTGGAAACGCTCCAGCTGGTCGATGGGGTCGTTGAGCTCCGAGTAGGCGTTGCAGAGTTCCTTGCCGTTGACGAAGAGCTCGAAACGCTCGGTGAGTTCGGGGTTCTCGCGGTGACGCTTCACCAGGGGCGACATCTCGATGGGGTAGTCGGTCACGAAGGTGGGCTGAATGAGGTCCTCCTCGCAGTACTGACCGAAGATGGCGTCGATGAGCTTACCCTTGCCCATGGTGTCGTCAATCTCCACATTGAGACGCTTGCAGGCCTCGCGCAGCTGCTCCTCGCTCTGTCCTGTGATGTCGTATCCGGTCTTCTCGCGAATGGCGTCGGTCATGGTGATGCGGCGGAAGGGGGCCTTGAAGGATACCTGCTTGCCGTCGATGACCGCGTCGGTGGTGCCGTTTACGGCCATGGCCACCTTCTCGAGCATCTGCTCGGTGAACTCCATCATCCACTTGTAGTCCTGATAAGCCACATAGATTTCCATGACGGTGAACTCGGGATTGTGGGTGCGGTCCATACCCTCGTTGCGGAAGTTCTTTCCGAACTCATACACGCCGTCGAAGCCGCCGACGATGAGTTTCTTGAGATAGAGCTCGCTGGCGATACGCAGATACTGGTCCATATCGAGCGAGTTGTGGTGGGTGATGAACGGACGCGCCGAGGCACCGCCGGGAATGGGCTGGAGAATGGGGGTCTCCACCTCGAGGTATCCCTTCGAGTTGAAGAACTCGCGCATGGTGGAGATGATTTTCGAACGCTTGACGAACACCTCTCTGACCTGGGGGTTGACCACCAGGTCGACATAACGCTGGCGGTAGCGCACCTCGGGATCGGTGAATGCGTCGAAGGTCTGTCCGTCCTTGGCCTTCACCACGGGAAGGGGACGTACCGACTTGGAGATGACGGTGAACTTGTTGCAGTGTACCGACAGTTCGCCGGTCTTGGTGTGGAAGGCGAAACCCTCCACGCCGATATGGTCACCGATGTCGAGGAGCTTCTTGAATACGGTGTTGTATAATGTGGGGTCACCTTCGGGGCAGATGTCATCGCGACGAATGTAGACCTGAATGCGGCCGGTGTGGTCCTGCAATTCGAAGAACGAAGCGCTACCCATGATACGGCGCGACATGATACGTCCTGCGATGCGTACGTTTTGGTAGTTCTGCTTCTGCTCGTCGTAGTTTTCAGCTATTTCGCGTGCCGTTGCCGTCACCTCGTAACGGGCAGCGGGATAGGGGTCAATGCCCAGCTCGCGAAGTTGTGCCAGAGATGCTCTTCGAAGCTGTTCTTGTTCACTGAGTTCCATCATCATTTATCTGTGTTTTAATTGTTATCGTATTATCTGTGCAAAAGTAGTGAAAAATGGTCTAAATCGCAATAATTAAGTCCAAAAACGACACCCTCCCCTTCGGGGAGAGGCGGCGGCCGCAGAAAAGAAGGGCAGCCTCTGCGGAGGCTGCCCTTTTGTGGGGGAGGTGGGGGGTTATCGTTTGCGGACGAAGACCGTGGCCGTGCGCGAGGTGTTGTAGATGCGGATTTTGGGCCAGAGGTGTCCGTCGTTGTCCTCCACGTTGTAGGAGAAGTGTACGTCGTCGGTCTTCTGCCGTTCCTGTCCGCCGAAGCGCCGCTCGTCGGTGGAGAGCAGCGGCACATAGCGTCCCGCCTCGGGTACGGGCAGTTCGTAGTCGGGAATCGAGGCCGTGGGGTGCCAGTTGAACACGAAGAGGAGTTTGCCGTGGGAGAAGACCATGGTCTTGTTCTGCTCGTCCATGAGCAGGTTCCACGCATATCCCGACGAGAGGATTTTGTATTTCTTCACCAGACGAATCATCGCCTTGTCGAACTCGCCGAGCCACGAGTAGCGCAGGAATCCGTTGCGGGCGAGCGACCACTGTCGTCGTGCGTGGGCATAGCTCCAGCCGTTGCCCTCGCGCGGGAAGTCAATCCATTCGGGGTGTCCGAATTCGTTGCCCATGAAGTTGAGGTAGGCCTGTCCGCCCGTCGAGATGGTCATCAGACGAATCATCATGTGGAGGGCCATTCCGCGGTCGATAATCAGGTTTTGGGAGGCGCGGTCCATGTGGAAATACATCTCCTTGTCCATCAGACGGAAGGCGATGGTCTTGTCGCCCACGAGGGCCTGGTCGTGCGATTCGGCATAGGCCACCGTCTTCACGTCGGGCAGACGGTTGGTCATCACCGACCACATCTCCCAGATGTTCCACTCCTCGTCGGGAATGTCCTTGAGCAGTTTGATCCAGAAGTCGGGTATGGCCATGCCCAGACGGTAGTCGAATCCTGTGCCGCCGTCGGCGGTGGGGATACACATGCCGGGCATGCCGCTCACATCTTCGGCGATGGTCAGCGCGTCGGGGCGGTATTCGTGAATGAGGTCGTTGGCCAGGGCGAGGTAGGTCAGGGCGTCTTCGTTGACTCCGGCGTCGAAGAATTTCTCGCGGCAGTCGAAATCGGTGTAGCCGTGGTGGTGGTAGATCATCGAGGTGACGCCGTCGAAGCGGAAGCCGTCGAAATGGAATTCGTCGAGCCAGTATTTGACGTTCGAGAGCAGGAAATGCTCCACCTCGTGTTTGCCGTAGTCGAAAATCATCGAGTCCCAGTATTGCTGATATCCGGCCTCGCCGGGTCGCGAGTAGAGGTGGTCGCTGCCGTCGAGTTCGTTGATTCCCTCGTTGAGGTTCTTCACATAGTGGGCATGCACCAGGTCCATGATCACGGCGATGCCGAGTTCGTGGGCGCCGCGCACCAGCTCCTTCAGCTCCTCGGGGGTGCCGAAGCGCGACGAGGGGGCGAAGAAGTTCGACACGTGGTAGCCGAACGAGCCGTAGTAGGGGTGTTCGGCGATGGCCATCAGCTGCACGGCGTTGTAGCCGTCGCGCTTGATGATGGGCAGCACCTTCCTTGTGAATTCGGCATAGGAGCCTACCCCCTCCTTCTCCTGCGCCATGCCCACATGTGCCTCGTAGATGAGCGGCGAGCCGATGTTGCGTACATCGAAGGCATCGCCCTGCCAGTCGAAGGGCGTCGTGGGATTCCAGAACTGTGCGGTGTAGTTCTTGGTGGTCTCGTCCTGCACCACGCGTGTGGCATAGGCCGGTATGCGGTCGAGCCAGCCGTTGTGGCCGTGGACGTGAATCTTGTAGAGCGAGCCGTGGGTCAGACGGTCGCGGTACATGGCCGCCGGAAAGAAGATGCTCCATACGCCGCTTCGGTCCTTGTGGAGGCGGAGCTCGGTGCGCTGCCAGTTGTTGAAGTCGCCGAAGATGTAGACATCGAGAGCCTCGGGCAGCCACTCCCTGAACCACCAGCCGTCGAGACTTGCGTCCCACTGCCAGCCGAAGTAGCGGTAGCCGTTGGCGTAGTCGGTCAGCGACGACGACGCACGTATAATGTCCTTTTTGCGCTCGGTGTAGCGCGTCCATCGGGCGTTGAGGGCTTCTTCCGCCGGACGAAGCCACTCGTCGCGCTCCACAATGGGAAGGTGAGGTGTAGTTTTTTCCATGAGATACTCCTGTGTTTAGTACAAATATACGAAAAAGCAGGCGGAAAACAGAATAAAACGCGCTAAATATTGCCTGTCAAAATCATGAGCGAGAGGTTTTTGCACCGCCTTTTGAGGGGTGCGGGGCGCCGCGGCGATGATGAAATTATCACAAAAAAAGGCACTCCTGCCGACAAATTGTTGCGTGAAGAGGGGTGTAATCTTAAAAAATGAGATTTCGGGTGTCGATTTTGTCTCCTAAAGGGTTTTGGGACGTGACGGAATACGAAAAAAATTTCTACCTTTGTAGAGAATCAATTTTAATTATTTAACACATCTTCTAAAACTATGTTTAACGGACAACCCAAAGGTTTGTGGGCGTTGTCGCTGGCCAACACCGGCGAGCGATTCGGCTACTATACCATGCTTGCGATTTTCACCCTCTTCTTGCAGGCGAAATTCGGTTTCTCATCGGGCGTGACCTCCAACATTTTTGCAGGTTTCCTCGCTCTGGTTTACTTCCTGCCCGTTCTGGGCGGTTATCTGGCCGACAAGTTCGGCTACGGCAAGATGGTCACCACCGGTATCATCGTCATGTTTATCGGTTACGTGTGTCTGGCCATTCCCACCGGAAGCGACTTCACGGGCATGGCCGCCATGTTCGGTGCGCTGTTCCTCATCGCTTTGGGTACGGGTCTGTTCAAGGGTAACCTCCAGGTCATGGTGGGTAACCTCTACGACGATCCCAAGTATTCGGCCAAGCGTGATACGGCCTTCTCGATTTTCTACATGGCCATCAACGTAGGCGCCCTGTTTGCCCCCACCGCGGCCGAGAAGATTACCGAGTGGTACATGGCCAAGGACGGCTTCTTCTACAATGCCGACATTCCGGCACTAGCGCACAGCTACCTCAATGGCAGCATCTCGCCCGAGGCACTCGAGAAGTTCACGGGTCTGGCTGCGGCTCAGGGTTCGCAGTATGCCGGTGACCTGACCGCCTTCGCCAACTCCTATATCAACAGCCTTTCGGGTTCCTACCACTGGGGCTTTGCCGTAGCCTGCCTCTCGCTCGTCATCTCGATGGCCATCTACGTGCTGGGCAAGCGTACCTTCAAGCATGCCGACGTAAGTGTCAAGACCACCAAGAACGAGAAGAAGGAGGAGGTCGTGGAGCTGACTCCCGAGCAGAACAAGTCGCGTATCACCGCCCTGCTGCTGGTCTACGCCGTTGTCATCTTCTTCTGGATGGCTTTCCACCAGAACGGTCTTACGCTCACCTTCTTCGCGCGTGACTACACCGCCACTTCGGTCAACGGTCTCTCGCGCATCGGTTTCGATGTCTTCAACCTCGTGCTGATTATCTTCGTGGTCTATGGCGTGATTGCCTTTGCACAGGCACAGAAGGCCAAGGAAAAGATGATTTCGGGTCTGGTAACCGTGGGTGCCGTGGCACTGCTGGAGTGGAAATACCTTGCGATGGGCGACGCCTCGGTGGCTGTCCTTCCCCAGAAGTTCCAGCAGTTCAACCCCTTCTTTGTCGTTGCGCTGACCCCCATCTCGATGGCCGTGTTCGGTGCGCTGGCCAAGCGTGGCAAGGAGCCTTCTGCTCCCCGTAAGATTGGTATCGGTATGTTCATCGCCGCCGTGGGCTTCACCATCATGGCCGTCGGTTCGCTGGGTCTTCCCATTCCCGACGATCTGGCCACCACTACCGCCGACTACCGTGTGACCCCCAACCTGCTCATCTCGACCTACCTCGTGCTGACCTTCGCGGAGTTGTTCCTCTCGCCCATGGGTATCTCGTTCGTGTCGAAGGTGGCACCTCCCAAGTACAAGGGTCTGATGATGGGTGGCTGGTTCGCCGCCACTGCCGTGGGTAACTACCTCGTGTCGATTATCGGTATTCTGTGGGGCGGTCTTCCGTTGTGGGTACTGTGGACGATTCTCATCGTACTGTGTATGATATCGGCCCTCTTCATCTTCTCCATCATGAAGAAGCTGGAGCACGCCACTGCATAACCCCTTTGCAGGGAACAAACAAAAAGGTCGGAATCCGAGGATTCCGACCTTTTTTGTTGGCGGGGGGGTGCGGCTACTTGAAGGGGCTGTCGGGCTCCTTCGACATTACGAAGTAGAACATCTTGTCGACGAACGACGGGCAGAACTTCTTGAAGAAGTAGGTGGCGCGACCCTCGATTTCCATCAGACAGAGACGCTTGCGCTTGAGGATACCTCTTTCCACACGGTGGGCCACCTCCTCGGCGGTCATCATCTTCGACTCGTCGCGCGGAGTCTCGCCCTGCTGCGAGCCGTCGGCGGTGAGGGCCGAGAAACGCACGTTCGAAGCCGTGAATCCCGGGCAGGCAATCATCACATGGATACCGCGCTTGAGGTTTTCGATGCGGAGGGTCTCCAGGAAACCCGTCATGGCGTATTTCGACGCCGAGTATCCGGTACGTCCGGGCAGGCCGTGGAGACCGGCCACCGACGAGATGCCCACAATCGAACCTTTCGACTCGCGAATGTAGGGCAGGGCATACTTGCAGCAGTTGACCGCGCCCCAGAAGTTCACGTCCATGAGCTTGTGGAGTACCTTGAGGTCGACCTCTTCGAAAGCGGCGCGCATCGAGAGTCCGGCGTTGCAAATCAGCACATCGATGCCGCCGAAGGTGGAGACGGCCGTGTCGATGAGCCGGCGGCACTCTTCGGGGCAGGTGACGTCGACCCCGGCAAAGGCGGCCTGACCGCCCTTTGATTGGATTTCGGCGGTGATTTGCTGCAATTTCTCCACGCTTCTCGCGCCGAGTACCACCTTGGCACCCGCTGCGGCATATTCGCGTGCCATGGCCTCGCCGATACCCGACGAAGCTCCGGTGATGACAATAATTTTACCTTTGAGTGTTTTCATATCAATCGTTGATTTCTATTTCGAGGGTGTCGTAGGCCAGCTCCACACCGTGGGGCAGGAAGCTGTGGGCGTCGGCATGGAAACCGATGTCGTGCGACATGTGGGTGAGCAGTGCGCGACGGGGCTTGACCCGTGCGATGAGGGCGAGGGCCTCCTCCACATTGAAGTGGGAGTAGTGGGGCGCGTGGCGCAGGGCGTTGACCACCAGCAGGTCGAGTCCGTGGAGTTTGGCCTCCTCTTCGGGTTCGATGGTCTTGAAGTCGGTCAGATAGGCCATCTTGCCGATGCGGTAGCCCGTGACGTGGAACCGCTCGGAGTGGTGACCCTCCACGGGGAGGATTTCCACACCGCCCACCGTGAACGGCCGGCCGGGCGAGAGGGTGTGCAGCTCCATTTCGGGTACACCGCGGTATTTGTTCTGGGCGAAGGCGTAGCTGAAATCCTTCTTCACGGTCTCCACGGTGTCGGGCATGGCGTAGATGTCGACCTTGTGAACGGTGGGGGGATAGTCCACGAAGTTGAACGCCCTCACGTCGTCCAGACCGCCGATGTGGTCCTTGTGTTCGTGGGTGAGGAGTATGGCGTCGAGGTGGGTGACGCCCGTGCGGAGCATCTGGTAGCGGAAGTCGGGACCGGCATCGATGACCAGTCTCACGCCACGGGTTTCGACCATGGCGGAGGTGCGCAGGCGTTTGTCGCGCGCATCTTCGGAGCGGCACACCTTGCAGCGGCAGCCGATGACGGGAACACCCTGTGAGGTTCCCGTTCCCAAAAAAGTGATTTTCATAAGGGCAAAAATAATAAAAATATGCCAATCCTGTCAGCGACAGGGGGGTAAAAAGGGTCGGGGGACGGAGTGTGGGCGGGTGTCGGGTGAAAAAAAATCACCCCGACCTGTGAGGGTCGGGGTGACGGTATTCTTTATGGTGGTTTTATTTCCCTGTTGTGAGACGGAGGGTGTGGAGCCGCTCCGCCGCACGGGTGTGCGCTATTCGAACTGTGCGCGGAAGAAGGTACCGGCCTGGAACGGTACGGGGTTGTTGCCCAGCTGCTTCTTGACCTCCAGTTCGGTGCCCTTGTCCTCGAGCAGGAACAGCGAGTTGATCAGGTAGTCGTCGCCGAAGCCCTTGACGCTGCCCAGCAGGAGCTGGCCGGTGACGGGGTGGGCGGCGAATCCGTTGTAGACGATGTTGTCCTTGTCGATGATTTTCGCGAAGGAGAGCGACACGGTCTCGTTCTTGGCGAAGTTGTGGCGCCAGATTTTCTGCTCGTTCTTGTAGCCACTGCCGGACAGACAGTAGTAAATCATGTCCTTGTAGGCGTAGATGGTGGCCGAGGAACCGCCCATGGTGGCACCCTCGATGTTCACCTCCTTGATTTCATGCTCGGCGATGACCGAGAAGTCACGGCTGCTGACCTTGCAGATGGCCGACTTGCCCTTGCCGAACATATTCTGGGTCGATACCCACAGGTTGCCGTCCCATGCCTTGGCCAGACCGCTGATCTGTGAGAGGGTCGAGGGGAACTCGGCCTTGGTGGCTCCCTTGGTGATGACCATCAGGCCGTTGTTGCCGTTGTGGGCGGCGATGAGCTTGTCGCCCATAATCAGCATGGGTTTCTTCATTGCACCCTCGGTGGCTTCGACAAACACGGCTTCTTTGGTGGTGGCGTTGAAGCACCAGATACCCCTGTTGTCGCGCACATAGATATGCTCGTCGTCGAAGACGGCGATGTGCGAAGGCCAATCGATGCCGTTACCCAGTCGGTAGTCGGCCACCGACTTGAAATTCTTTTCGTCCATCACGTTGATGTGGTTGCCCTCGGTGTCGCCGTTCTGCGAGACAACATAAATCTTGCCGTCACGGATAAAGAGGTCCTGTGTCACATTGCCCAGCTTTCTGCCCTCGTTGGCCGTGGCAAAGACATTCTCGTGGAGCTGGCCCTGTGCGTCGATGTGGTGGAGCGAGCGGCCGTTGCCGTTGCCCATGTTGCCCTCGTTGAGGATATAGATGTCCCGAGGGGTGTTGTCGACATTGCCGCTGCAGTCGGGGCAGTTGTCATCGTCGGAGCAGGCCGTGAAGCTCAGCGCCGCGACGAAAGAGAGAAATAAAACCTTGAATAAGTTTTTCATAAGTATGGATAAAAATTAGTGAATTGGTTTTTCCTATTTCTTGAAGATGAACCACACGGCCATAATCAGACACGCGAATCCCGCCACATGGTTCCATTTGAGCGCCTCGCCCTTCATGAAGAACAGCACGAAGCACGAGAAGACCACCAGCGAGATGACCTCCTGAATGACCTTCAGCTCCCAGATGGTGAACGGGCCGCCCAGGTCGGCACTGCCGATGCGGTTGGCCGGCACCTGACAGAAATATTCCAAGAGGGCGATGCCCCAGCTGATGAAGATGATGGCCAGCATGCCGAAGCGTTCCATCTTCGACTTGAAGGCGATGTGACCGTACCATGCCAGCGTCATGAAGGCGTTGGATAGAATCAGGAGGGCGATGGTGGCGAGTGCTTTCATCTGTGGTTCCGTTTTTTTTTACGAGGGGCAAATTTACGGATAAAAAGACATGTTCGCAAATTATTGCTACCTTTGTTGGTCAAACGATTCGAAATATGGCCGATAACTATCTGGGGCGCAAGATGGAGGAATACTTCGCGCGTCCTGCCGCAAAAACCTCCCACAAGATGTTGGGAACCCTCTCCCGTCTGGTCACCAAAAACCGCAGCCACCGCAGCTACGACCCCCGTTTCGAGGTGCGTGACGACCAGTTGCAACGTATCCTTTCGGTGGTCAACCGCCTGCCCTCGGCGCGCAATGCCCAGGTACTGCGCTACCGTCCCGTGCCGCACCGCGAGGCCCACCTCATGCAGCCGCTCATCGCTCTGGGGGCGGCCCTTCCCGACCTTCACCTGCCCTCGCCCGACGCACCGCCCTCGGCCTACATCATCATCTGTTCGACGGTCGACGAGACACGCTATGTCGACATCGACCTCGGCATTGCGGCGCAGACCCTGCTGTTGCAGGCCGTGGAGATGGGACTCAACGGCATCTGCATTGCGGCCTTCGATGCCGCGCGTGTGAAGGAGACCTTCTCGCTCGAGAGCCGTCCGCTGCTGGTCCTGGGACTCGGACGCGGCACCGACACCATCTCCCTGAAGGAAATCCGCTCCGGCGAGGACACCGCCTACTACCGTGAAGACGGTGTGCATTATGTCCCCAAACTCTCGCTCGACGACCTCATCATCACCGGTGGGCAGGACGTCGACCCCCACATGGAATCCTCAGACAAATAGCTATGGACGAACTCACACTCACCACTCCGGCACTGCTTTTTCCGGCCGTGTCGCTCATTCTGCTGGCCTACACCAACCGTTTTCTGTCGTATGCACAGTTGGTGCGCACGCTCAACGACCAGCATCAGCAGAACCCCACCAAGGTGGCCCACGCACAAATCGACAACCTGCGCCAGCGACTGCGTCTGACCCGTCTGATGCAGTTTCTCGGTGTGGCGAGCCTGTTTTTCTGTGTGGTGACCATGCTGCTCATCTACATCGACTGGACACTGGCTTCGGTCTATGTCTTTGCCTTCGCGCTCTTCCTGCTCATGTGTTCGCTGGGCGTGTCGATGTGGGAGATTCACATCTCGGTGCGCGCCCTCGATATCCATCTCCAGGACATGGACCGCTGACGCTGCATCGTCGTACGAAAAAAGAACGGCTGCCGAATTGCTCGGCAGCCGTTCTTTTTTCGGGGCGTGGGACGCGATTAGAGATGCTTGCGCAGCTCCTTCACCCATATTTTGTAACCCTCCTCGTTGAGGTGGAGTCCGTCGGTGGTGTACTCCGCCGGCAGCGACTGGCTGCCCTTGGCGCAGAACCGCGAGTGGAGGTCGATGTAGCGGGCCTTGTGACGCTTGGCCACCTCCTTCAGACGGGCGTTGATTTCGCCCACCATGTGCGACTTGCCGTCGAGCCGCTTGTAGCGGTGGAAACTCTCGTTGAAGGGCAGCAGGCTCTGCACATAGAGTTGTGTCGAGGGGCTTTCGCGGCGTATGCGCTCCACCACCATCTCCACACGGCGGGCAATCTCCTCCGACGAGAGGTCGTGGGAGATGTCGTTGACGCCAATCATCAGGAACAGCTTGGCCGGCTGTCCCGGCAAGATGAGGTGGAGACGGTCGTAGACACCCATGGCCTCGTCGCCGATGATGCCGCGGTTGACCACATGCTCCACACCCAGACGTGCCGACCAGTCGCCGCCGTTCTCGGTGAGGCTGTTGCCCAGCATGACGATGTCGTCGGAGGTGATGGGCTTCTGGTCCATGAAGTCGACGATGCGCTCGTAGTAGTGGTCGGTGTAGGGCGCCATCTTCTCGACGGGTTCGCCGGTGAGGCTGGACGCCACCACATTGCTCACCAGGGTGCGCAGACGCACCACGCCGTGTTCGTCACGGGGGTGGACATGGTTGGTCAGCAGTATGACGCTGAGGTTGCTCTCGGGGTCGATGACGATGCTGGTGCCCGTGTAGCCCGTGTGGCTGTAGGTCTGATGGCCGAGCAGGCTGCCGTTGTTCGAGGCGTAGGGCGTGCAGCAGTCCCAGCCCAGGGTGCGGCCCAGACCGCCCACCTCACGGGGTATGGAGCGCATGGCCCTCACACCCATGGGGCTGAGTATGCGGTGTCCGTTCCACTCGCCGCCGTTCTGGAGGGCGGCGCACAGTATGGCGATGTCCTCGGCCGACGAGAAGACCGACGCATTGCCGCTCACGCCGCCGTTCATCACGCGCGCCAGCGGGTCATGCACCTGACCGCAGAGTATCTGTCCGTTGGGCTGTATCTCGGTGGGGGCAATCAGCGAGTGCCAGTCGCCCTCGACCAGCGGTGCCCAGTGGGCGTCGGCGGTGTTGACCCAGTTGCCCTTCTTGTCGCGGCGGCAGGGGAGGTAGTCGGTGTAGTCCATGCCCAGCACATCGAAGAGGTTGTGGCGCGCAAAGTCGCGCAACGACTCTCCCGACACCTGTTCGATGATGTGTTGCAGGGTGATGTAGTTCAGACAGCTGTAACGGAATGCCGTGCGCGGCTCGAACTGTCGCGGACACGAGGCGATGTACTCCATCAGCCCCTGGGGGTTGAGGGCGCCGTACTCCTCCTCGAGCATCGGCACCGAGGCGTAGGCGGGCAGTCCTGACGAGTGGGTCATCAGGTCCTGCACACGAATCGTGCGCTTCTCCTTTCCGTCGTCGCTCTCCCAGTCCTTGAATCCCTCGATGTAGAGGCTCACGGGGTCTTGCAGACGCAGCATTCCGCGTTCGACGAGTATCATGGCACACACCGAGGTACTCATGGCCTTGCTGCACGAGGCCATGTCGAAGATGGTGGAGGGGGTCATCGGGTCGACGAACGGTTCCACACGGCGGTTGCCGTAGGCCTTCAGATAGGCCATCTGTCCGTCCTTGACCACCGCCAGCACCGCACCCGGAATCTCGCGGTCGTCGATGGCTCGGTTGATGGCGCTGTCGGCATAGACCAGCCGGCGCGAATCGAGTCCCACCTGTTCGGGGGCCACACGGCGCAGATGCTGGGCGGAGAGGCTCTCCGCGCCGGCCAGTGCGCACAACAGGAATATCAGTTTTTTCATCTTCGCCTTCCTTTCGCTACTCTTTTCCGGCGCGGTAGGCGTCGGCGGCCTTCTTCACACTGCCGTGCATGAGCAGCAGGGCTTTGGCCGCGTCGTATTCGAGACCCAGCTCCTCGACCAGCATGCGGGTGCCGCGGTCGACGAGTTTCTTGTTGCTCAGCTGCATGTTGACCATCTTGTTGCCCTTGACTCTGCCCAGCTGAATCATCACCGAGGTGGTAATCATGTTGAGAATCATCTTCTGACCCGTACCCGACTTCATGCGCGAGCTGCCGGTCACATACTCGGGACCGACCACCATCTCGATGGGTACGTCCGACTCTTCGGCCATGGGCGACGAGGGGTTGCTGGTGATGCAGCCGGTGAGAATGCCGTGGGCGCGGGCCTCATGCAGCGCACCGATGACATAGGGTGTGGTACCCGATGCGGCGATGCCGATGACCGTATCCTTGTCGTTGATGTTGTGGTCGAGGAGTTCCTGCCAGCCCTTTTGAGTGTCGTCCTCGGCGTTCTCCACGGGGTTGCGCAGGGCGGTGTCGCCACCGGCGATGAGTCCGATGATGAGGGTGTTGGGCATGCCGAACGTGGGCGGAATCTCCGACGCGTCGAGTACTCCCAGACGGCCGCTGGTGCCTGCACCCATGTAGAAGATGCGTCCGCCCTGCTTCATGCGCGGAACAATCTGCGAGACGAGTTTCTCGATTTGGGGAATGGCCTTCTCGACGGCCAACGCCACTTTCTTGTCTTCGGTGTTGATGTCCTGGAGAATCTCCAGCACCGATTTTTTCTCAAGGTCGTTGTAAAATGACGGCTGTTCTGAAATCTTTACGAATGCCATATGTGTTCTGATTTTTTAAGTTTGCGGTAATAAACTGAAAATTTTTTCTATCGGTTGTGGTAGGCCACCAGTCCCTCCATGGGGCTTTGCATGATGCGTCCGATGGTGATGCCCAGACGCTGTGCGGCCTCGGCGAGGGGTTGGCGGTAGTAGTGGGCCACCGAGCCGATGAAATGCACCTCGCAGTTGCGGTAGTCGTACTGCATGATGTTGCGGCGGAAGAAGGCCTCGAAACTCTCGACCACCAGTGCGTGGACCGTCGTGTCGTCGAGATGGCGGGCCAGGAAGGGCGAGAGTGAGGCCAGGAAACGGTTGGGGAAGGGCTGGCGGTAGACGCGGTTGATGATTTCGGCCGGTGTGAGGTCATACTCGCGGAGGAACTCCTCCTTGAGACCCTCTCTCATCTGGTTCTTGAGCAGGCTGCCCACCAGCAGCTTGCCCAGCACGGCACCGCTGCCCTCGTCGCCGAGAATGAAGCCCAGCGGCGAGACGTTGGCCGTAATCTGCCGGCCGTCGAAGTGACACGAGTTGGAACCCGTACCCAGAATGCAGGCGATGCCGGCCTGATGGCCGCACAGTCCGCGGGCCGCGCCCAGCATGTCCGACGCCACGAGAATCTCGCCGCGCAGGTCGGGGAGGGTGGCCACGGCACGGCGCACCTGTTCGGCCTTTTCGGGGGTGCAGCCTGCGCCGTAGAAGTAGACGGCGTCGAAGCCTCCCCCGGGCAACTGGGGCAGGAGCGTGTTGCGGATTTCCTCCTTCATCTCCTCTTCGGTCTGGAAATAGGGGTTCATGCCCTTGGTGAATATGCGTTGGAGAATGACTCCCTTGTCGGCCACGCACCAGTCTGTCTTGGTCGAGCCGCTGTCTGCTATCAGTATCATAATAGGTTGGTTTTTGAAATTAGTTGCAGTATGAGATTGTGATTAGAATTTGATGTAAATCCTGCGTTTGTAGAGCTGGTAGCCGATGCACCAGTTGAGGGTCACGAACAGCAGGGCGTAGACACACGAGGCGGCCGTGGCGGGCAGGAATCCGAGCAGGAACTTGCCGTAGACGAGTCCGATGACATTAATCGAACCCTCGCCCCACGGAATGCGTATGGCGCCGAAGAGAATGCTCAACACACCGCCCTGCACATAGAGGTAGAGGGGGTTGACACCAAATGCCTCGAAGAACACGCTCCAGCGTTTCCAGCCCTTGACGTCGATAATCCATATCAGCAGTGCCAGCAGGCTCGAGGCCAGTCCGCAGGTGGTCAGCACATAGGTGGGCGACCATATTTTCTTGTTGATGGGCAGTCCGTAGGAGAGGAGGAAGCCGGCGAAGGTGAGTGCCGTGCCGATGAGGAACAGCTTGATGATGTGGTCGTCGAGCAGGCGTTTGCGGTCGGTCTCCCTGGGTGCGGTCTTGTCGCCCATCATCACGCTGCCCACGCAGAAGCCGATCAGCACATGGGCGATGGCCGGCAGGGTGCTGAGCAGACCTTCGGGGTCGATGCCGTTGTCGCGGTACATGTGGGCGGGAGTGAGAATGGCGCGGTCGACGATCGAGACGATGTTCTCCTCGCCGTAGACATAGCCGTTGGCCGTGAGCAGCAGTATGCCGTAGCCGCCGAGCAGCAGGGCGATGAGCCACAGTATCTGACGGCGTTTGAGGGTCATGGCCGCAAACGACACGGCGCAGTAGCACAGGGCCAGACGCTGCATGACGCCGAAGATGCGCATGCGGTCGAAGGTCCACGAGGCGTTCCACAACTTCTCGAGGAAGGTCAGCCCTTCGGGGGCCGAAGCCCAGTAGAAGCAGAAGCGCGAGAACCAGCCGATGGCCATACCCGTGAGGAAGATGAAGAGTGTGCGGCGCAACACCTTGATGACGGAGTCGCGTGTGAGGGCGAAGTCGAACTTACGCAGCGAGATGTAGGTCGAGATGCCCATGATGAACATGAAGAACGGGAACACCAGATCGGTGGGGGTGAGTCCGTTCCATTCGGCGTGGCTCAGCGGGGCGTAGATGTGGGCCCACGAGCCGGGATTGTTGACCAGTATCATGCCGGCGATGGTGATGCCGCGCAGGATATCGAGGGCCAGAATACGGTGATTGGACATGTTGGGTCAGTGTTTTTTTGGAGTGGTACACTCGTCGACCAGATAGACTATCGACTGGTAGGGTACTCCCGTGTTGGTGGTGAGTCCGATCTCGCAGGTGCGGCTGTTGCTGTAACCTGTGACGATACGGGCCTTTTCGAGTTGGGGTTTGAGTTTGCGCAGGGCGTAGGCGTTGACCTCGGGGTGGGTGAATCCGCGGTCGCCGGCAAATCCGCAGCAGCCCACTCCCTCGGGAATGACCACCTGCGGCGAACAGAGGGCGGCCAAATCGGTGATGACCTTCTCCAGTCCCATCTTGCGCATCGAGCAGGTGATGTGGAGGGCCACCGCACGGTCGGTCTTCACGAAGTCGAGACGCTCGCGCAGGAAGAGCCAGATGAATTCGGCCGGCTCGTAGAGTTTCATGCGAGTGATTTTCTCGCGCATGCGGTGCAGGCAGGGGCTCTGGTCGCAGAGAACGGGGTAGCGGCCGTGGCAGCTGGCCTCCCAGAGTGCCTCTTCGAGTTCGGCGGTCTTGCGGTCGGCGATGTCGAGCATGCCCTTGCTCTCCCAGATGGTGCCGCAGCAGAGCCGCTCCATGTGGTCGGGGTAGATGACCTCGTAGCCGGCCTTGTGGAGCAGGGCGACCATCTTGTTGACCAGCGGACCATCGGTGGGGGCGTGGTGGGCCTGTCCCATGGTCTGGTTGATGCAGCTGGGGAAGTAGACTACCTTGTCGGGCGACTCGATGCGGGCGTTGACCTCGCGGCGCGCCTTGTCCGAGAGTTTGAAGGCGTGGGGCATGGCCGGTGTCCAGAGCGGAATGCCGAGGGTGGAGTGGAGCGCGGAGGTGACCTTGCTCATGGCCGTGGTGCCGAGCAGTGAGTGGCCTGCGGCGGCCAGATGCAGCACGGGGCGCAGACCGCTCTTCATGCCGGCGAAGTGGCGGGCGGCGAAGTCGCCCACACGGTAGCCGAAGCTGCCCTCGGGAAGCTGTTCCTGACGGATAATGTGGGTCAGGTCGCCCACGTTGATGCCCATCGGACACGACATGGAGCAGAGTCCGTCGCCGGCACAGGTCGCATTGCCCAGATATTTGTACTGTTGGCGCAGGAGGGCCAGTCGTCGGGGGTCGTCGCCCGTCTGTTGCAGACGCGAGAGTTCGCGGTTGATGACGATGCGCTGGCGCGACGAGAGGGTGAATCCGCACGTCAGACAGTTCACCTCGCAGAATCCGCACTCGATGCAGCGGTCGGTCTTCTCACACACCGAAGCCCCCTTTTCGCCGCCTGTCGTGAGGCGGGGCAGGGGTTTGAAGTTCTTGAGATGGCATCGGGGGTCGTCGTTGAGGATTACTCCCGGATTGAGCAGACCGAGGGGGTCGAAGAGCGACTTTACGGCCTTCATCACCGCGTAGGCGTCGTCGCCCCACTCGTAGCGCACATAGGGAGCCATGTTGCGGCCCGTGCCGTGTTCGGCCTTCAGCGAGCCGTCGTAGCGGTCGACCACCAGTTGCTTGACATCTTCCATGAGCTGTTCGTAGCGCGCCACCTCGGCGTCGGTGTCGAACGACTGGTTGATGATGAAGTGGTAGTTGCCCTCGAGGGCGTGGCCGTAGATGCAGGCATCGTCGTAGCCGTGGCGGCGTATGAGTTCCTGGAGGTCGGCCGTGGCATCGGGCAGGTCCTCGATGTGGAAGGCCACGTCCTCAATCAGACAGGTGGTACCCGGCTTGCGGGTGCCGCCCACCGAGGGGAAGATGCCCGAACGAATGGCCCAGAACTGGGAGTACTCCTCCGGACGGTCGGTGAAGTGGACGGGACGGAAGGTGTCGAACCCTTCGAGGGCGCGGCTCACGCGTGAGATGGCGGTCGACAGCTCGTCGCGCGTGCGCTCCTTCACCTCGGTCAGCACGGCGGTCATGCCGCGTGCGGCCTCCTCGCCCACCCGGGCGCGGAACTCGAGGTAGTTGGGGTCGTTGACCGAACTGAGCGACTTGTAGTCGAGCAGCTCGGCACTCTTCACATCGAGGGGTTTCATGGCCACCACCGCCTCGCATGCCTCGCGGATTGTACGGAAGTAGAGCATGGCGCTGGCCTTGAAGGGGTAGTCGTATTCGGTCTTCATGGTCACCTGCGAGAGGAAGGCCAGCGTACCCTCGCTGCCCACCATCAGGTGGGCCATGATGTCGAACGGGTCGTCGAAGCGCACGAAGGGCAGGATATTGAGACCCGTGACATTCTTGATGGCGTACTTTCGGGCGATGCGTGCCATGAGCGCGGTGTTGGAGCGGACACGGTCGCGCAGGAGGCAGAGCTGCTCCAGAAACCGGGGGTGGGAGCGGCGGAAGGCCTCGCGCGAGGCTTCGTTGCCGGTGTCGACCACCGTGCCGTCGGCCAGCACGATGCGTGCCGAAAGGAGCATGCGGTCGCTGTTGGCGTGGGTGCCGCAGTTCATGCCCGAGGCGTTGTTCATCACGATGCCGCCGACCATGGCACTGCGTATCGACGCGGGGTCGGGGGCGAACTTGCGGCCGTAGGGGGCGAGAATCTCGTTCACACGCTGGCCGACGAGTCCGGGCTGGAGGGTGATGGTGGAGTGGTCGTCGCTCACCGAGTAACGCTCCCAGTGTTTGCCGGCCACCACCAGTATCGAGTCGCTGACGGCCTGTCCCGAAAGACTGGTGCCGGCGGCACGGAACGTGACGGGCAGTCGCAACCGCGAGGCGACGGCCAGCAGACGGCTCACCTCCTGCTCGTTGTCGGAGCGGACGACGATTTGGGGTATGAGACGGTAGAAGCCGGCATCGGTACCCCATGCCAGTCGTCGCAGCTCGTCAGTGTAGATTCTTTCCCGGGGGATAAATCGGGTTATTTCGTTGAGGAAATCGTTGTAGTGGTTCTGTGACATTTTTTCTGTCTAAAAAAGTCGTGACCCCGAAGGGTTTTGAAAATTATTTATAAAGATAATACTTTTCAGATAATTCACGGAAACTTTCGACATCTTTATTCCAGAACTCCTCTACATCTTCCCAGCGGTTGCGCTTCATGAAGCGTTCGCGCACCTGCTTCGAGCCGCAGGCCAGGTCGAACGAGCGGAAACGCTCCTTGTCGGCGTGTGCCAGAACGGCGTGGTCGGGGTAGAGACGTGCAATCTCCTGCATGACCAGAAACTGTATGCGGGTGATGGAGACCTTTTGGTAGTCGAGAATGTGGACCTGCACACCCTGCACCAGCTCACCCTTGGCGATGCTGTAGAAGGGTTTGGCGTACATGGGGCGGAACTCCACACCGTCGAGCTGCAGCGCATTGAGCGCGTCGGCAAATTCGGCGGCCTTGATCCACGGTGCGGCGAACATCTGGAAGGGAATGGTGTAGCCCACACCGATGTTCATATACATCAGCTCGCCCAAAATGCCGCTCATGGGGTAGAAGTAGGCCGAGTGGGGGTGGGGAATGTGGGGCGACGAGGGAATCCATTGCAGACCGGTGTCGGTGTAGCTCATCTCGCGGTTCCAGCCCTCCATCTTCACCACATGGAGACGGCACTTGGCCTTCAGCATGCCCTCCTCGTTGAGCAGGGTGGCCAGCTCGCCGCAGGTGAGTCCGTAGAGATAGGGAATCTTGAACTGGCTGATGAACGAGGTGCAGTCGTCTTCGGTGATGTTGCCCTCGATACGGAGTCCGCCCAGCGGGTTGGGACGGTCGAGGACGATGAACTCCTTGTCGTTCTCGGCGGCGGCCTCCATGGCCAGACCCATCGTGCTGATGTAGGTGAACGAGCGGCAGCCGATGTCCTGAATGTCGTAGACCAGCACGTCGATGTCCTTCAGCATTTCGGGTGTGGCCTTGCGGGTCTTGCCGTAGAGCGAGCGCACGGGGAGTCCCGTCGAGGCGTCGCGGATATCGGTGACATGGTCGCCGGCGTGGACGTCGCCGCGCACGCCGTGTTCGGGACCGAAGAGGGCCACGAGATTCACATTGGCGGCCTCATGGAGAATGTCGATGGTCGACTTGAGGGTGTTGTCCACACCCGTGGGGTTGGTGATGAGTCCCACGCGCTTGCCTTCGAGACACTTGAAACCCTGTTCGCGGAGTACCTCTATACCGGTCTTCACATTGATGGTGGCGGCCTGTGCCGTGAGCGAAAGTGCCGCAGCCATCAGCGGCAGGAATATGTTTTTCATCTTCATGGTTGAATCGTTTAGGGGTTAGGCGGCTTTCTTGCCGTAGGAGGGGTCGATCTTCACCAGCGCGGTGACTGCCCAGGTGGCGATGTTGCAGGCGAAGACCCACCAGAAGAAATTGATGTAGCCCAGCTGCTCCTGAATCCAGCCGGCGGCCATGCCCGGCACCATCATGCCCAGTGCCATGAAGGCGGTGCAGATGGCGTAGTGCGAGGTCTTGTGTTCGCCCTCGGCGAAGTACATCATGTAGAGCATGAAGGCCGTGAAGCCGAATCCGTAGCCGAACTGCTCGATGAAGACACAGGTGCTGATGGTGTAGATGCACTCGGGCTGGAACACGGCCAGATAGCAGAACGTGAGACAGGTGAGCGAGATGCTCAGCGACATGGGCCACAGCCACTTCTTCAGACCGCCTCTCGATGCGCAGATGCCGCCCAGAATGCCGCCCACGGTGAGTCCGGCCACACCGATGGTGCCGTAGACCAGACCCAGCTCGGCGGTCGACAGACCCAGACCGCCCAGCTCGCGGGGGTCAACCAGGAAGGGCTGTATCATCTTCACGAGCTGTGCCTCGGGCAGACGGAACAACAGGATAAACAACACGGCCACCACCACCTGCGGCTTGCGGAAGTAGGAGCCGAACGTACCGAAGAACTCCTGAAGGATATTGACATGGTTCTTGCCCTCGGTCACCGAGCGGTCGGTCGAGGGGCGCGGCAGGATATAGAGGTGGTAGAGGGTCAGCAGTCCGAACATGAGCGAGATGGCGTAGAACGTGTAGCGCCAGGCGGTGGGGATATTGCCTGTCGAGGTTTCGAGCCAGCCGGCCAGCACCACCAGCGCACCCTGTCCGAAGATGGAGGCCAGACGGTAGGCCGTGCTGCGGATTCCCACGAAGAGACTCTGCTGGTTGCTGTTGAGGGCCACCATGTAGTAGCCGTCGGAGGCGATGTCGTGGGTGGCCGAGGCGAAGCCTATAATCCAGAATACGGCCAGACACACGGTGAACACCGACACGTCGACCGCGCCGGTGGCGATTTGTTGAGCATCGGGCGTAGGGAGGGTGAAGGCCACCAGTGCCAGGCCTATGGCCATGACAATCTGCATGAGAACCGTCCACCACCGCTTGGTTTTGATGATGTCGATGAAGGGACTCCAGAAGGGTTTGATGACCCACGGCAGGTAGAGCCAGCCGGTGTAGAGGGCGATGTCGGCGTTCGACATGCCCAGTTTCTTGAACATCAGCACCGAGATGGTGTTGACGGCGAAATAGGGGATTCCCTGTGCAAAGTAGAGGGTGGGTATCCATGCCCAGGGATTGGTCTGTTTGTTTTTGTTCATTGGTTTTTTAGTTGCAGTAGAGAAGGTTTATTCGTACATTTTTTCGAGTTCGGCACCCACGAAGTAGTGCTTGAGGATTTCGTCGTATTTGAAACCCCGTTCGCCCATCACGGCCGCGCCAATCTGGCAGAGTCCCACGCCGTGGCCCCAGCCTGCGCCGGTGAGGGTGAAGCTTGTGGGTATGCCTTCGGCATCGGGTTCGCCCTTGTCGACCACGAAGGCCGAGCTGTAGAGGTGGGAGGGCGAGAGCGTGCGGCGGATTTCCAGCTCCTTGCCGATGGTGAGTGTCTTGAGGGTACCCACAATCTTGAGCTTCCACAATCGTCCGCTCGTGCCGCGTGCCACGGGTACGAGGTCGATGATTTTGCCGTAGTCGATGCCCGAACGGCGGAGAATCAGCGCCGAAAGCTCCTCCTGGGTGTAGGAGACCTTCCAGCGGTAGAAGTCGGTGGTCTCCTGGTCGTAGTTGTTGAGCACCTGCGAGAGAATCTTCTTGTCGGTGGTGTTGCAGAAGGCTTCGGGCGAGGTGCGAATCCACTTGACGGCCTCCTCCTCGAGGGTCAGGTCGGGCAGCGGAGCATTGCTCTTGCTGTCGGCCTTGCGCACCAGATAGGGCATCTCCTTCTCCTCCCAGCAGTAGCCGAACTCCTCGAAGGCACCGCCGCAGCACTTCGAGAAGCGTGCGTCGCAGATTTGTCCGTCATACATGAGCAGCTGTCCGCGTGTGGCGGCGATGGCCTCCCTCACGGCGGCTGTCGAGGCACGGGTGATGCCCTGGTAACGCTGGCAGTGGTCGTCGGCGCACACGTCGAAACGGGTGTGGTCCTCGCGGTCGTACCAGCGGATAAGCTCCGTGTCGGTGATGGTGTAGGCCGAGTAGTCGGTGTGCTGCGCCTCGATTTCCCGGTTCTTCTGAATCTGGGCGAGCAGCCAGCTGCGCGAGATGACGGCGTGGGCCTTGAGCAGCTCGGCCGAGGCGGTGGCGCTCATCTCGCTCGAGATGACGCTGGTGAGGTAGTCCTCCACACGAATGACGTTGACGGCCGTGAGGCGGTCGTTCTCGACGATGAATTTCAGTGCGCCCTCGAAACGCTGGTTCTCCTTGCGTTCCCAGTGGAAGTTGATGCCGATGGTCACCCCCTTGAGCTCGAACATCGAGTGGGACTCGTCGAGCGGTTCGAAGGTGATTTGGTCATAGGCAGCCCCCTGCCACACGACTTTTCCGTCGTGGCAGGCGACTTTCTGTTCTCCGGTGATATCTTGTCCGTTGATGCGGTAGGGGGTCAGCAGCGTGAATTCGATTTCGGGTTCGAACATGATGCCGACCTGTACTTTGGGTTCTTTCATTTTTGAGTCGGTGTTGAGTGTTATTTTTTGCAGAGGTCCTCCTGAATGCGGCGTATCAGCTCCTCGAAGTCGTTGCGCGAGAGGCACACCTCTTCGAGTATTTGGGCGAGTATCCGGGCGTCGAGCTTCTCGAAGTCGCTCTCGACGGGGGTGATGAACACACCGCCCAGATCCACCGAGGCGGGACTGCTCAGCAGGCGGTCGTCGCCCTCGGCCGTGTAGCACGACGGACGGTGTTTCTCGCGCGGGAAGATGAAGATTACCCAGCGGCCGTCGTCGTAGAGCGACAACACGTTCATCATGGGTTCCTCCTCGCCGAAGTGGAGGGTCATCTCGTCGTAAATCAGGTCGAAGAGTTGTGCCGCGTCGTCCTTGTCGGTCGATTCGATGACCAGCGTGGTGCGCGGCAGGTCCTTCAGCACGTGGAGAGTTGCCTGACGCAGCTCACCCAGACGGGCGGCCACCAGCGAGCGCCACTGGCTCTCGATGGGCATGAATCCGCGGCTGCCGGCCTGGAAGTGGGCATGGTCGGGGGCCGATGCTCCGCAACGGGGACCGTTGTAGAAGATGGTGAAGTCGGGGAGCCGGGCCGCCAGGTCGAGCATGTCGCCGATGCGTTCGATGATGCTCTGCCCGGTGTGGCGGTTGTCGGGAATGGTCAGATGGCGCGGAAAGATGGGGAAGGGGTTGACCAGTATGGTGTAGTGGCCGTTGAACTCCACACCCTTCTGCACCTCGGGGCGGTTCTCCGCACAGAGGAAACACTTGCGTGCGGCGATGGTTTTGGGGTCGACCTTGGCGCCCGACGAGACGATGCGTGCAGGGTTGAACTGCACCTTGTAGGTCACGCCGCCGACCTCGAGGGTCTTCACCCTGACGTTGTCCAGTGCGGCATAGTTGTCTCTTAAAGTCTCCCAAACGCTCATTTGCTGCTCAAAGAGCTCTTGAATGCGCTGCTCCATAACTTTCACGTTTTTTAGATTATTTGTTCATGGTGATTCGGGCCTGCAGCTCCCAGGTGCGGATACGGTCCTTGTAGAGGTTGTGGCCGTTCATCTTCACAATGTCGAGCGAGGCGTCGGAGTTGTCCTCCCAGCGGCGGCACAGGTAGACCACGTCGTAGACACGGCCGATCTGGTAGCGGCGGCTGATGTTGAGTCCCAGGGCGTAGTCCTCGCCGTAGCTGGTGTTGGGTACCTTGATCTTGCGCAGCATGGGGGTGTAGAACGCACGCGGTGCGCCCAGACCGTTGATGCGCAGGGCATTGTTGCGGCCGTTGTCGGGGGTCCACTCCTTGTGGTCGATGATGCCGGGGGCAATCATGTTCATGTTGAAGTCGGTCATCATGTAGGTGCCGACCACCATGGCGCAGTTCTGCTCGTAGAAGGCGCGCACCATCGTGGCGAGGGTGTGCTCGTCCCTGTAGACATCGTCGCTGTCGAGCTGCACGGCGAACTTGCCGCACTTGGGGTGGTGGACACCCATGTTCCAGCATCCGCCGATGCCCAGATCGTGACGCGGGGGGATGATGTGGATCAGACGCTCGTCGTCCTTGAATTCGTCGATGGCCTCGGTGGTGCCGTCGGTCGAGTGGTTGTCGATGACGATGAGGTTGAACTTGAAGTCGGTCTTCTGTGAGAGTACCGAACGAATGGCGTCGCGAATGGTGCGGATACGGTTGCGCACGGGAATGATGACCGAGGCCTCATACTCGAAGTCGTTTTCGTCGAAGGCAATCTTCTCGAAACGGGGTTCGAGGTAGCCGCCGATTTCCTTCAGATGCTCGGTGCAGGCCTGCTCCATCTCGATCTGACGGCCGCGGTTGCGCGGGTCGACATAATCGAAAATCTTTTCGCCGCTCTTGCGGGTGTCGTTCTCCACCTCGGAGTAGAGGTATTCGTTGATGTGCATGAGGCTCTCCTCCTGGCTCAGCTTGAGACGCAGGTCGTAGAGTCCGGCGAACCGGTAGTCGGCCTTCATGCGGCCGGCGGCACGGCAGAACGCATCGCGGCGGAAGAGCATCACCGAGCCGAAATCGAAGTCGTCGCGCAGCGAGCCGAACTGGTAGTCGATGACCGGAGCGGCGGTCTGGTGACCCTCCTTGACCTGGTAGTGGTCGGCATAGGTCATGCCGGCGTGGCTGTCGTCGGCCAGCATCACCATGCGGTCGAGGGCGAACATGCCCAGCGAGAGGGTGCTGTATTTGGTGTAGAGCAGGATAAAGTCGGCTTCGGCATGCTTGGCGATGGCCTTGATGGTTGAGGTCGACTGTGCGCCGTCGATGCGCAGCGTCGGGCAATCCTCCACCCCGGTGGGGGTGTCGTCGTCGGTGAGCAGGAAGATGCGGTTGACGAGTTGTGTGTCGCGGAGTCCCTTTATGGTCTGTTCTACCTGTTCTTTTCCCGAGAAGGGAATGAAGCAATCGATTCTTTTCATGATATTCTGTTTTTAGTATTGTTGGTGGTTATTCTGTTGTTAGTGTTTGTCGTTGAAGAAGTCGAGAATCTTCTCCATGAGTTGTGAGCGGCTCTTCTCCGAGCGTATCGACTCGAAGGGGTAGCCCATCACGAAGGTCTTGTAGTCGCCCTTGTAGGCAACGGCTGCACTGAGGTTGTTCTCCGAGTAGCGGAGTACGGTCTCGGCATCGGGCGAGGCGGGTTCCACGGCATCGGGCGACTCCACCACATAGCTCTCCTCGTTGAGGGTGTTGTGGTAGTCGTAGCGGCCGTCGAGCTCCAGCAGGTCGGACTCCACGCCCTTGACACCGCCGCGGCGTGCGGCCTGTCCCACGCGCCAGGTGTATTTCAACACCTCGGTGGCGAAGGTGCAGTCGTCGTCCTGCTTCTCGGCCAGCGGATTGTCCCACAGGTCGGTGGCCACATAGGCACCCGACACCATCACATTGCCGCCCTGACGGCAGTAGTCGGCCAGACGCTGCTGCATGGGGGTGCTGAAGGTCTTGAACTCGAGGGGGTGGATTCCGCCGCGTCCCATCTTGGTCTGGCACTCCTTGCCCAGAATGAGGTCGGTGTGGGGATAGTCGTTGAGGTGGACGTCACCGCTCTCTACGGCTTCGTCGCTGCACGACACGAAGGAGTAGCCGGCATCGAGTATGGCGCGGCCGTGGAGTGCGGGATAGTCGAACGTGTTGCCGGCGATGACCATCGTCTCATAGTCGCCGTAGCTGTCGCCGAAGCCGGCCGCGTCGTCGTCCATCCAGTCGATGTTGCGGCGGTACTCCTTCATCTTGCCGATGTAGCTCACGTCCTTGATGTAGGGTACACCGTGGTCCTTGTCGTCGAGGAAGCCGGCCAGAAGAGTGTCGGCAGGAGCCGGAGCCACAAAGTCGGCCGGTGCGCTGATGCGGTCGAAGCCGTTGACAATCATCACCGGGGCCTGGGTGCTGCCCTGTGCCACACCCACCGACAGAATCTCGGAGGGGAAGCTCTCGCCGCCGTCGTTGAGTGCCGTCACCTTGAAGCTGCACACCTTGCCTGCGGGAATTGCGGTTTCGAACTGCGGTTCGGTGACCATGCGGCCGTTGTCGAACGCGCCGTCACCGATACGGGTGTAGACCATGTAGCGGTCGGCCGCTGCGGTGGGTTCGAGGGGGTCGTCGACGGGCTGCCAGCGCAGAAGGGCGTGGCCGTCGGGGGTGAGCGATGCCGACATGTGGTCGACAGGCAGGGGCTGCACCACATAGGGGACCTTGTTCTGCGAGGCGATGAACTCCAGCATGCCCTTGTAGACGGCGCGGCTCACCGTGAAGCGGAAGCGCGGGTCGAGACCGTAGCGCATGTCGGCGAAGTTCTGGTGGGAGAGCAACTCGAGGAGCATGGTCGGCACCTGAGGGGTGCGTGCCTCGTAGTAGGGTTTGTTCCACATGCCGCGGCGGTTCCACTCCGGCTCGTAGAGACGGCGCACGTCGTTGACCACGTTGGACTGTATGAGGTCGGTGAGCTGGCGTGCCATGTAGCGCGAGGTGCCGTCGGCGTAGGTGTCGCGGCCTTCGGAGCGGCTCATGTAGATGCCCAGTGTGCCGATGATGGAGTCGTTGCGCGAGGTGCCGGCGTCGGAGTGGAAGGCGAAGGCCAGGTCGACGGGAATGTGGAGACCCTCACGGTCGGGGAGTACCTCCGAGCCGCCGGCCAGATAGTTGACCCATGTGCCGCGCGACTTGTAGTCGTCGTTGTAGTCGTTGCCACCCGAGTGGGGCGAGTAGATGCTGTCGGGAACACCGGCCCACTGCATCCAGTAGCGTGCCGCCTCGCAGAAACGGGGGTAGCCGCTGGTGTGGGGGGTGTGGCGTGCGGCCTGTGCCGCGAAATCGGAGGTGTCGCCCTCCGCGGCGTTCTTCGAGAGGAATTCGGCCGTGATGCTGCGGGCGATGTTGCCCATGCCGCCGCCGATTTTCACTCCGTCGGCCGTCACGATGCGGCCGTTCTTCGACGAACGGTTGCTCAGTGTGACACCCTGTGCGTCGTTCAGCCCCTTGTCGAAGGTGAAGGTACCCAGATAAATCCATGTGCCGCCGCCCATCTGCTGGTTGACCTTGAAGTGGGAGACACCGCCCTTGTGGCGCACGGTGTAGCGTGCGTCGTCGGTGCTTCGGGGCAGGGTGCGGTACGACACATAGACGGCGTATTCGCCTGTGGCGGGAATCTCCGGTGTCCATGTGGCTGTGGCGGTCTGTCCGTCACGACGGGTCTCCGCCTGACGGAACGTACCCTCGCGGAAGGGGTTTTCGAACTCCTTGTAGGTGGGGCGCAGGTGGGCGAAGCCCTCCGATGCCCCCTTCTCCCAGGAGCGTGTGCCGTTCTGCTCGGTGTAGCGCGAGCCGTCGAGGCAGCCGTCGTTGTCGACGATGATTTCGTGGCGGTTGAAGTCGCGCTCACGCGGCAGCAGGACATTGGCGCCTGCATTCTCGAGCATCGGCACCAGATAGGGCAGCACATAGCTCTGTGTGTAGAGATCCTCCACGGTCTGGAGGATACGCGCACGCTGCCACTCCCAGCGGTTGAGACGTTGCTCGAAGTACCAGCCGTGGCTCTGCCACATGGCGATGTGGCGGTTCTGGAGTCCGTGGGTGGGGCGGTTGCCCTTGTCGAGCGAAGTGACCAGAGGGGTGCGGCACGAGGTGTCGAAGGTCTTGACCCGGCGGTCGGGCTTCGAGCGCAGGGCCAGAGGAATCAGCTCCTCGACGGGCTGTCCCTCGGCGATGAGCGTGAGACGGTGTTTGGCGTAGCGAGAGGGGAGCAGCGCGCGGATTTCGCGGTAGAGGGCGGCCACATTCTCCTCGCGGAAGGGGATATAGGAGCAGTCCTGGCTGGCGAAGAGCGAAATCTGTCGCGGAGTGACGGCTACCGAATCAATTCTGATGTTGTGGAATATCGTCTCCTTGCGCGCCTCGCGCGAAAGCAGCGATTCGATGTTGCGGACCACATCGTCCGCAAGAGTCTGTGCCGATGTCGCCTCTGCAAGGAAGAGCAGGGCGAGCAGTGCGGCGCTATGTAAAATTCGTTTCATGGTCGGTTAGGGTGGTTTTGGTCGTTGGGGGGATTATCGTTTGCGAATGAGCAGCGTGAGACCCAGTGCCGTGATGAGGGCGTTGAGCAGCAGCAGCTCGAAGCTGATCTGGTAGCCGCCGAACCACTCGGCACTGTGCGACTGCAGCACATAGCAGATGGCCGGCGAGAGAAGGGCCACGACGGGTACCAGACGGTCGCGTACGGCATGGCGGCAGGCCAGTCCGAAGATGAACATGCCGAGGATAGGACCGTAGGTGTAGGCCGCCAGTTTGTAGACGGCGTTGATGGCGCTGTCGTCGTTGAGGTAGTAGAAGACGATGATGACCAGCACCATGACCAGCGACATGGCCACATGCACCAGTTTGCGGGTGCGGGTCACCTGCTGCTGGTCGCCGCCGGTGTCGACATTGAGAATGTCGATGGTGAACGAGGTGGTGAGTGCCGTGAGCGCGCTGCCGGCGGCCGAGTAGGCGGCCGAGATGAGTCCCACGATGAAGACGATGCCCACGAACAGGGGGAAACCCTCGCTCCAGGCCACCGCACCGAAGAGTGCGTCACCCGTGGGGGCGTGGGGCATGACGTTCTCGCGGTAGATGTAGAGCAGGGTACCCAGCACGAGGAACAGGCCGATGACGAAAATCTGAACCAGCGAGCTGACAATCATGTTCTTCTGTGACTCGCGGAAGTTCTTGCAGCTCAGGGTGCGCTGCATGAGGTCTTGGTCGAGACCCGTGCAGGCGATAATCATGAAGATGCCGGCGATGAACTGTTTCCAGAAGTAGCGGCCGTCGTTGGGGTCGTCGAAGAAGAAGATGCGGCTCGAGGGGTGGTCGCCCACCTTCGAGAGCATCTCACCGAAGCCCAGATGGAGGTTCGACGAGATGAAGCCGATGCAGCAGACAATCGACAGCACCAGACAGAGGGTCTTGAGCGAGTCGGTCCAGATGAGCGACTTCACACCGCCCTGGAAGGTGTAGAGCCAGATGAGTGCCACGGTGAGCAGCACGTTGACGGCGAAGGGAATATGGAGCGGGTCGAAGACCAGGGTCTGCAACACCACGCACACCACGAAGAAGCGCACCGAAGCGCCCAGCATCTTCGACACGAAGAAGAACCAGGCACCCGTGCGGTAGGAGGTCACGCCGAAGCGGTTTTCCAGATAGCCGTAGATGCTCATGAGGTTCATCTTGTAGAACATGGGTATCAGCACCAGAGCCACCACGATGGAGCCGACGAAGAAACCCAGCACCATCTGCATGTAGGAGTAGCCGCTCACGGCCACCGAACCCGGCACGGAGATGAATGTCACCCCCGAGATGCTGGCACCAATCATGGCGAAGGTGGCCATGTACCACGACGACTTGCGGTTGCCGGTGAAAAAGCCGGCGTTGTCGGCGTTGCGGCCCGTAATCCACGAGATGACGAATAGCAGTATGAAGTACAGCGCGATGGTCAGTAATACGATACAGGCGGTTGTCATAATATTTTAAATATTTTTACAGAATAATTAAAATAATTGAAAAACAAAACCATTTTTTTTACCTCCTATTCCGCGTAGAGCAGATAGGGGCGGCGTTGTTGTTTGAATCGGGTGACATCGTCGGCCCAGCAGGCCTTGATTTCGTCGGCCGACCGTCCCTCCTTGATCATCTTGCGCACGTAGTCGGTGCCGATGAGCAGCTCGAAGAAGCTGCGGAAGAAGTGGTCGTCGAGGTTGAGGTTGCGGTAGGCGTCGATGATGTAGCTCAGGTCGATGCCCTTGCGCCATATCTCCTCGTCGCTCAGGTGGCTCAGGTCACGGCCGTAGCAGGTCTTGTCGAGCTGGGGAGGGTTCTTGGCGCCTGGCACGCTGCGGGGGGTGAACGAGAAGTCGTAGCCCTTCATGTTGGGGTGGCCGTAGACCTGGAAGGGTTTGTCGGTGCCGCGTCCCAGACTCACGGGTGTGGCCTCGAACAGGCAGGTCGAGGGGTAGAGGTAAATCGACTTCATGTTGGGAAGGTTGGGCGACGGGGCCACGGGCAGCTCGTAGCGGGTCTGGTGGGTGTAGTTCTTGCAGGGAATGACCGTCAGGTCACACACCCTCGACTGCGGCAGCCAGCGCTCGCCGTTGATCATGAGGGCCAGCTCGCCCAGCGTCATGCCGTGGACCACCGGAATGGGCAGCCAGCCCACCCCCGACTTGTATTTCATGTCGAGAATCGGGCCGTCGACATAGTGGCCGTTGGGGTTGGGGCGGTCGAGCACCAGCACCTTGCGGTTGTATTCGGCGCAGGCGTCCATCAGGCGGCACATCGTTATATAATAGGTATAGAAACGCAAACCGACATCCTGAATGTCCACTACGAGAATGTCGAATTTGCGCATTGATTTTTCACTGGGGCGGCGGTCCTTGCCGTCGTAGAGCGACAAGATGGGGACCCCGGTTTTGGGGTCGACCGAGCTGGCGACAAGTTCGCCGGCGTCGGCATTGCCGCGGAAGCCGTGTTCGGGGGAGAAGATGGCTCTTACGTCCATTCCGTTGTCGAGCAGTACATCGAGCAGATGGCGGTTTTTGACCAGTCCCGTGTGGTTGGAGAAGATGGCTATCCGCTTGTTTTTCAGTATGGGAAAGTACTCGGACGTCTGTTCCGCTCCCACGACCACACGTGCTTCACGGGCATGTCCCACAAGGGTGAAACATGCCAAAATGAGGCTTAGAATGAGGTTTTTCATGTTGTTTTAGATTGATAAATTAGTTGTGTTGGTAGAACAAAAATAGATTTTTTTTAAATACTATGTGTCAAACCTGTGAAGAAATTTATTATTAAAAATATTAATTAATAAAAGACCTTTCGATGAATCGCCGTAACTGGGTGTGATTTGGTAAGTTAGGGAATAGCTGAAAAATTAATCAAAAAAATCGGTACACAGTAACTAAAAAAAACCTTATATTTGCTCTATCGACCCTAAAAAAACCATAATTTCTGAAAATTTTTAATAATAAATTTTAGATGTAATACTAAAACTTATCAATCTAACCAATTACTAACTTAAACTAACTTCTATGAACAAAAATCGCAAAAGATTGGGGCTTAACAAAAAGCTCCTGACATCGGCGGCTTGTGTTTCACTGTTGTTGAGCAGCGGACAAGCAATGGCTGTTCCGACCGCTGAAGCTCCCGTGTTCGGAGCCGGCGAGGAACAACAGGCCAAGACCATCGACGCGCTGATTACCGTGACCGATGCGACGGGTCCTGTGGTGGGAGCCAGTGTGATTCAAAAGGGTACGACAAACGGTAATGTGACCGATTTGGACGGTACCGTGAAATTGAATGTGCCGGAGGGCGCTGTGATTCAAGTCTCCTTTGTGGGTTACAAGACTCAGGAAATCGCAGTCACTTCGGCTGTTTTGAATGTGGTTCTGCAGCAGGACGCCGCCATGCTCGATGATGTAGTGGTGGTCGGTTACGGTGTGCAGAAGAAAGTCAACCTGACGGGTGCCGTGTCGAACGTCGACGTGGACAAGGCGGTGGCCAGCCGTCCTATCACCGATGTGGCCAAGGCCCTGCAGGGTGTGACTCCCGGTCTTTCGATTACCAATAAAATCGGCGGTGTGGGTACCGAGTCGACCATCAAACTGCGTGGTTCGGTCGGTTCGCTCAGCGCTTCGGGCGGTACCGCGCCCCTTATCCTGGTCGACAACGTCGAAGTTCCCAGCCTGAATCTGGTCAACCCCGACGATATCGCCACCATCTCGGTCCTCAAGGACGCAGCTTCGTCGTCCATCTACGGTACTCGTGCCGCATGGGGCGTTATCCTTATCACCACCAAGCAGGGTAAGAAGGACGACCGTGTGACCGTTTCCTACTCCAATAACTTCGCATGGAGCACCCCCACGGTGATGCCTACCATCGCTTCGGCTTCGGACAACGCCGAATTCATGATGGCCGTTGCCGAGCGTCTGGGCAAGAACTCCATCTCCAACATCGGTTACAACATCGACGCCTCGACCATCGAGAAACTCCGCGAGTGGGAGCAGACCTACGGCGGTATGTCGAACGCCCAGCTGGGTGAGATGCAGGAGGGCCGTGACTTCGAAATCATCGGAGGAAAGACCTACTTCTACCGTTCGTTCGATGCGCTCGGCATGTTCACCAAGAAGTGGACTCCCCAGCAGCAGCACAACGTCTCGGTGACCGGCGGTAGCGAGAAGACCACCTTCAACATCGGTATGGGTTACCTCAATCAGAAGGGTATCATGAAGTTCAACACCGACAGCTACGACCGTTTCACCCTGAACAGCAACATCACCACCGAAATCCGCGACTGGTGGAAGGTGAGAACCAACGTGTTGTTCACCCGTTCGAGTCACGAGCAGCCCTACCGCTACACTTCGGGCCAGTACGATGCGTGGAACTACCTGATGCGCTGGCCGCGCTGGTATCCCTACACCACCTATCAGGGCAAGGAGTTCCGCTCGGCAGTGACCGACATCAAGGCCGGTAACCGCGAGACTCTGAACGAGAATTATCTGCGTGCCAACATCGGTACCGAAATCTCGCCCATCAAGGACCTGACCATCAACTTCGACTACACCTTCTCGCTCCTGAACTACGAGCAGAAGCGTAACGGTGGTACCGTGATGGCTTACGATATGTTCAGCTCGAACCCCTTCGGTTCTTACAAGGACATCTACGGTCCCTCGCACGACCGTGTCGTTCAGACCAGCCAGTACACCATGTCGAACATCTTCAAGGCCTACGCCACCTACAACAAGTCGTTCAACGACAAGCACAACCTCAAGGTGATGGTGGGTATGGACGCCGAGGCCCGCGAAAGACTGGGTCACTACTCCGAGCGTCGCGGCCTTATCAGCCCCACTCTCCCCGAGATTATCCTCGCCACCGGCGAGCAGTACTCTGCCAACGGTTCTTACAGCTACCACAATGACTTTGCGGCAGTGGGTTTCTTCGCGCGTGTCAACTACGACTACATGGGCAAGTACCTCTTGGAGGTCAACGCCCGTTATGACGGTTCTTCGAAGTTCCCCGAAGGCGACAAGTTCGCTCTGTTCCCCTCGTTCTCGGCCGGTTGGCGTATGTCGGAGGAGAAGTTCATGCAGTCGTTGAAGCCCTACTTCTCGAGCATGAAGCTCCGCGCATCGTGGGGTACCATCGGTAACCAGGACGTGGCTGCCAACTCCTTCATCTCGACCATGACCGCTTCGCCCGAGTCGGGCTGGGTAGTCGACAACGAGGAGCAGGTGTATGTAGGTGCGCCCTCCGTCATCTCTCCCTCGCTGACCTGGGAGCGTGTCACCACCCTCGACCTGGGTCTCGATGCCCGCTTCTTCAACGACGAGCTGGGTGTCAGCTTCGACTGGTACAAGCGTGTGACTTCCGACATGCACTGTATGGGTGAGACTCTGCCCGATACCTTCGGTGCCGCTGTTCCCAAAATCAACTACGGCGAGCTGACCGGTAAGGGTTGGGAGCTGGCGCTGGACTACAACAAGCGTTTTGAGTGTGGTCTGGGTCTGACTTTGACCGCATCGGTTTCTCACGTGAAGGAGGAAATCACCAAGTACAACAACTCGGTGAACAACATCTACGGCAACTATCAGGGCAAGCGAATCGGCGAAATCTGGGGTTATGAGACCGACCGTCTCTTCACCTTCGACGACTTCGACGTGACCAAGGACGAATTCGGCAACAAGGTCTACACCCTCAAGGACGGTATTCCCTCGCAGGCGCTCTACGAGAAGGGTGCCTTCCGTTTCGGCCCCGGTGACGTGAAGTACCGCGACCTGAACGGCGACGGTGTGATCAACTACGGCAAGAAGACCCTCGAGGACCACGGCGACCTGAAGGTCATCGGTAACACCCTGCCCGACTACGAGTACAGCTTCAGCATCGGTTTCAACTACAAGGGCTTCGACTTCAGCACCCTGTTCCAGGGCGTGGGCAAGCGTGACTTCTGGGGCTACGGTTCGGTGGCTATCCCCGCCGGCGGTTCGGGCTACGGCGACGCAGCCTTCACCCACCAGATGGATTACTGGACTCCCGAGCATCAGAATGCCTTCTATCCCCGTCCCGACGACAACGGCTGGAACTCCGACGGAAAGAACTTCCTCACCCAGACCCGTTTCCTGAGCGATATGTCGTACCTGCGTTGTAAGAACATCACCGTAGGTTACACCCTGCCCGAAAAGTGGATGAAGAAGATTCACTTCCAGAGCGCACGTATCTACCTCAGTGCCGAGAACGTGTTTGAGTTCGACAACATGCACCTGCCCATCGACCCCGAATCAACTGCATTCAAGGAGGGTCACGGTGACTCGTCATGGTCGTTCGGCCGCAGCTACCCCTACTCGCGTACCATTTCTGTGGGTCTGCAACTCCAATTCTAAACTTTTAACTTCGAAGATTAAAGTATGAAAAGAAAAATATTGACTGCACTGGCACTGACGCTCATGCTCTGCTCGTGTGAAGACTATCTGACCCGCCTGCCCCAGGATACGGTGACAGATACCCCCGAGTTTTGGAACAACGAAAAGAATGTGCGTTCCGAAGCCATCGGACTCTATGATATCTATTTCGACGGCTACAAGACCGGCTGGGCGCGTGCCAACTGGTTTGCCGAGACCGATATCGCCGACTGGGTAGACGATAACGCACAGCGTGCGGCCACCTTCTTCACCAAGGTGGCTCCCGCCAAGGGCGGCGGCTGGAGTTTCACCAACCTGCGCCGTATCAACATCATCATCGACCGTGTGTCGAAGAACTCCATGGAGGAGGAGGCCAAGAACCACTGGCTGGGTGTGGGCCGCTTCTTCCGCGCAATGGAGTACAGCAAGCTGGTGTCGATGTTCGGCGATGTGCCTTACTTCGACGCTCCGCTCGAAAGCACCGACTACGAGAAGCTCTACGCTCCCCGTATGAACCGTGCCGAGGTGATGGACAAGGTGTTGGCTGATTTCAAGTTCGCCTGCGAGAATATCCGCGAGAACGACGGTGTCGAAGGCCTGACCCTCGACAAGGACGTGGCTTATGCCTACATGTCGCGTGCCATGCTCTTCGAGGGTACCTGGCAGAAGTACCGCGCAAAGAACAACGCCAAGGCCATCGAGTATCTGAAGGCTGCCAAGGAGGCCGCCGAGAAAATCATCAAGGACGGTCACTATTCGCTCCACCCCGTCTACAAGGAGTTGACCACTTCGCTCGATTTGGCCGGCAACAAGGAGATTATCATGTACCGCTCTTATGTGGAGAGCGTGCTGACCCACTCGCTGATGAGTTTCCAGAACACCGAGCATGAGAACAGCTCGCCCTCGCGTTCGCTCATCGAGTCCTACCTCTCGTCGAACGGTCTGCCTATCCACCAGAGTGGCAACAACCTTTACAACGATGAGAAGGCAAAGTGGTTCGAGACCGAGCTGGCCGACCGTGACCCCCGTCTGTCGGCTATCGTCTACACCAACGACCTCTATCTCGAAGGTGTGAAGGCTCCCTACGCCGTGTCGGGTTACTTCGCCAACCGTTTCGTCAACGAGGAAATCAAGGACAAGCCTGCCGGTATGAGCAGCACCAACACCACCGATGCTCCCGTGATGAAGTTCAACGAGGTGATGATGAACTACATCGAGGCGGCTGCCGAGTTGCAGGAGCTGGGTGCCTACACCCTTACTCAGAATGACTTTGACATCACCATCAACGCCATTCGTGACCGTCAGAGCACCAAGATGCCTCATGTGACCCTGTCGGGCAGCAACCTTTCGGTGAAAGGCGTGGTTATCGACGACCCCGAGCGTGATACTGATGTGTCGCCCATTCTTTGGGAGGTTCGCCGTGAGCGTCGTACCGAGTTGGTTTACGAGGGTATCCGTTTCAACGACCTCCGCCGTTGGAGCAAGCTCAACTATGCCGACATGAAGCTCAACAAGAAGCTGAATCTCGGTGCTTACCTCGACAAGGACAAGTACATCAAGTGGTACAACGAGAAGCACCCCGATGCTCCCATCACCATGGAGCACCTCAAGAGTATAACCTTGGACAAAGAGGGTAATGCAGGTTACATCATGCCTATCAGAGAGGCTGCCAAGATGAGAACCTACTCGGAGAAGGATTATCTCTATCCTATCCCCGAGGATCAGATTACGCTCTACGAGCAGAACAACAAGGTTCTCGAACAGAATCCCGGTTGGTAGAGATACCAAATGAGATAAATTGATGAGGAGGCCGGAACTTTACGAAGTTCCGGCCTTGTCATTTTCTGTGGTGAAGGTCGGAGGGGGCGGCGGAGCGCGAGAGTGAACGGCGCGCGGTGCGGCGAATCGGGCGCGCGGAGTGTGTTTGTGTCTGCGAGAGTGCGTGGTGTGTGGAAGGTGCGCGAAAGGGGCAGGCGCGCGAGAGTGAACGGTGCGCGGTGTGGTGAATCGGGCGCATTGTGGCGCGTTTGCGGTGGAAGTTGGACAATGTGCCGATATTGGCGGAAAAGGACGGCAGTGGGGTGAAAATGGGGCGGTGTGCGGCGAATCGGGCGCGCGGAGTGTGTCTGTTGCGAGAGTGCGTGGTGTGTGGAAGGTGTGCGAAAGGAGCAGGTGCGCGAGAGGGAACGGTGTGCGGTGGCTTTTGCGGTATGAGTGAAGAATGCGCGGAGGAAGATATGGCGGACGGCAGGGAGGAATGTGACGCGGCGGCGGTGGAGTCTGTGTGGCTGTGGGAGAATGTGCGCGGTGGCGGCGGTGTGGAGGTATGGATACGAAAAAAGAGCTGTCTATCTGTGAAGATAAACAGCTCTCATCGAGTGCCCAGGACAGGAATCGAACCTGCACGCCTTGCGGCACACGCACCTGAAACGTGCGCGTCTACCTATTCCGCCACCTGGGCATTTCGGAATTGCGTTGCAAAGGTATGCAATTTTTTTGTATCTGCAAATTTTTCGGGCAAAAAAATGCTATTTATTGAAAAATTTATGCTGAAACAGCAATAAATAGACCACAGCCACCGAAATATAGGCATCGGCAAGGTTGAAAATCGCACCGAAGAAGTAGTTGTCGCGGTCGACCAGGAAGCTCAAAAAGCCGGGAACGTTCTCCCACTTGAACAACGGGAAGTAGAACATGTCGACCACGCGGCCGAACATGAACGACGAGTAGCCCTCGCCCAGTGTGGCCACGGTCATGGGGGTCGACGCGGTGAATATCATGCCGTAGAAGGCGCTGTCGATGATGTTGCCCAATGCGCCGGCCAGCACCATTGCACCGCCGACGAGTACGCCCTTGGGGACCTTCTTGCCCATGTGGCAGCCTTTCCACAGTGCGTAGGTCAGCACGCCCACCATCGAGATGCGGAACAGTCCCAGAATGAGTTTGCCCCAGTCGTAGCCGCCGTTGGAGGCAATCTGCATGCCGAAGGCCGCGCCGTTGTTCTCCACGAAGCGGAGCTGGAACCACTCGAAGACGGGAATCGCCTCGCCCAGTGCCAGATGGGTTTTGATCCACACCTTGAGCAGCTGGTCGGCAATGATGAGCAGCAGGACGAAAAGGGTCAGATTCTTGAATTTCATATTGTCAGGTTTTCGTGTTTAAATTTCGTAAAGCGATATCATTGCAAAAATAGTAAAAATATTTGGCTATTCGGGAGGTGGCGTGGCGAATGGAGCGAAATATCGTCATTTTTCGGCGATGCGGTGAGGGTGACGGCGGTGCGGCGAGTGCGGCGAATCCGACGGCGGGGGGCAGCGGCTGAGAGTGGGGGAGGGCGAAAAAAAGACGGCCCCCCTTTCGGGGAGTCGTCTTTCGGGGAGCGGAAACAGCCGTGAGGCTACTCCGCGTAGGTGATGTCGAAATAGAAATAGAAGTCGTCGCTTGTTTTGCTCGATATTTTGGTCACACGGCCATGAGCATCGTGTTCGTAGGTGTAGAGGTCCTTTTCAGCCTTATTGTTCTCGGTATTGTAGATTGTTGCGGTGGGCAACTGCTTGCAACGCTTGCCCATATAGACGGTCAGCGGGAACATGTAGGTAGCGCCTGCATCGCCGGCATTACATATTGATTTGGCAAGGTCGAAATTCGAGTTGTTGGAGATTGCAGGGTCAAACTCATAGGTGGCCTCGGGGAGGTCTTCGGAGTCGTTGGGGTTGCGTTTGACAATGTTGTCCTTATCCCAAATGTATTGGTAGATATAGGTCTTATGGTTGTCGTATTCTGTGTATTGATTCAATTGGTTTTGGGCATCATAAGAGAAACTCTCGGTTGATGAAACCTGTTGGCCGGCGTATTTTGTGACCACTTTGCTGATTATGCCTTTGTCATTGAGCGTGCAAACCATGGTGCTATTCGATTTATCCTCGCCATTTATAGTTTCTTGACGTACTTCGATTATATCCTTGATGTAGGTGTAGGTGTAGGTCGTGGTTTCGGTTGATGTGTGGGTGCCATCGGTCTTTGCCATCTCGGTCGATTGCAGCATTGTCACACGGCCCTCGTCATCATAGGTAAAGATGTTGGTTTGGAACCACTCTTCCTTTTTGCCTTCATAGACTTCACAGTCGTATCCTTCCATCTTCACGATGCGGTTGTTTTTGGGATCGGGAGTGGGATCGGGAGTGGGGTCGGGAGTGGGATCAGGTGTGGGGTCGGGAGTGGGGTCCACTTCACCGCCGCCCTGCTCGGCTTCGTCCTTGGTGATGCCCTTCTGCTCGACGGTGAGGGTGATGCGTGTGTCGTTGCACTCGATGACCACCTGTGCCTTGCGGTCTGCGCCCGTGTCGTTGGGTTTCACGTCAATCTGAATGGTGAATGTACCCGCCTGGCCCGAGTCCTTGCTCAGCGTAATCCAGTTGCAGGTGTTTGCGCGTGTGGCCAACTCCTCGACAAAGGCTTTCCACGGAGCCACTGCCGTGAAGGTGAATCCCTTCTCGGACTGGGTCTCATCGGCGTAGATGGTTTCGTTCTTCTCGGTGCCGGGAGCCCAGTTCACATCGCCGGGCATCGGGTCGTCGTTGTCGCTGCAGGCACACAGAGAGAGTGCCGTGAGCGCGAAAAAGAAATAGAAAAGTTTCTTCATAATAGATGAATTTTATGAAATGAGTAATTGGTTGTCCTCTTGCGGGGGATTACCAGCGGAACTGAAGATAGACGCGGTAGCCCTTGCTCTTGATTTTGGTGCTGCTCAAATCGAGGTCGCCTATGAGATTCTTGTATTTGCAGTCGCCGAAGCTGGCCTCGAAACCGCAACCGATGACACCATAGGAGAACGATGCACCCGTGCGGAACTGGGTCGAGTAGTTGCCCATGTAGGAATCCTCGTAGTAGATGGACGAGAAGGTGGGGGCATAGCGGAAGTAGGCGGCGATGGTGAAGCGGCGTCCGGGAGTCAGTGTGACGGAGGGGCCGACCTGCCAGCCATAGTCGATTTTGTGGAGTTTGAGGGTGGCGTTGTCGTCAGGATAGTCGGGGTCGGTGTAGTCGACGGAGTACTGTGCGTAGTTCAGGTCGAGGAAACTGACGTCGATACCTATATTTATAATACGCGCGAGGGGTCGGCGGTGGAACATGTAGGTGCGGCCGCGGACAATCGACACGCCCCAGTCGCTTTTCATGTCGATATACTTCTCGTCGAGGGGTATCGGCTCACCTTCGTAGCCCTCCATGACGAGTTCGCCCTTGGGCGAGAGTTTGGCGGAGGAGTAGCTGAGGTTGAAGAATTTCTTGCGCACGCGCTTGTCGGATTGCAGGGTGGTGGAGTCGCTCTCCTGTGCGAAGGAGGGAAGGGCAAAAAGAATTGCCGTGATGAAAAGTAAAAGTTGCTTCATATAAAAGTGGTTGGAATAAGGTAATATTTCTTTTTTAGAAACATGATTTGCCCTCTGTGTGTGGTGCAGGAGGGGGTGCTGTTGTAAAAAAATGTAAAAAACAAAAAAATACGAAAGCGGTGAATGTTGTGAGCCACCACCGTGACGAAGACCTCGAGGTGTGGAAAATAACTGTGATATAACGATTTCCGTTGTTTTTTTTGGACGGAGTGCCGTATATTCGTATATTTGCAGAAAGTATTCTTTCTAAAAAAGAAAGAGAAGAGCTTCCGGCCGTTGTGGCTGGGGTAAAAAAAATCTGTTATCCGTGAAGATAACAGATTTTTTTTGAAATTATCTTTCGGGTGTTCAACGAATAGGCAACAGACCTTTGGCCACGGCGTGCATGATGAGCGAAGCCATGTTCGTGGCATTGAGTTTTTCGTTGAGATGGCGGTGGTGGGTCTCCACCGTGTTGACCGAGATGCACAACTCGGTGGCAATTTCGGCGGTACTCTTGCCCTGCGAAATACAGCGCAACACCTCGAGTTCGCGTTTCGACAGATCATCGCCGAACTGCCGGGTGCGGCGTCGTCTCGTCGCGGGTGCCTTTTCGGGAGGGGTGCAGGTGTATTTGTCGCCGCGCAGTACGGTGTGTATGGCCGATATAATCTGTTGGGCGTCGACCGATTTGTAGACAATGCCGTTGACGTTGTAGGTCTCGAGCCGTTTGTAGTACCACAGTTCGTCGTGCATGGTGTTGACGATGATTCGGGCCTTGGGGTAATTGTTGCGGATACACTCTATGAGGTCGAAGCCCGTCATGTCGGGAAGTTCCAAATCCAACATGTAGATGTCATAGGTGTTGTTGCTGATTTTCTCCTTGGCCTCCTTGCCTGTGGTGGCCGTGTCGAGCAGGCTCACCTCGGGCATTGAGGTGCCGATAATGTGTTTCAAACCGCATACGACAATCTCGTGGTCGTCAATCATCAAAATACGAATAGGTTCCTGTGTTTTCAAAATGTCAGTTTTTTTTGTTGACAAAGAAAATTAATATTCGCTTTTGATACATCACGGAATAATGTGATTTTTCGGTCCCGATACCTTAGTTTTGGGGCTTCCAGCCCACCGACAGCATGTAATGCTGGCTGCCGTCGGTGATTTGGGTGTCGAATTGCGCCCCGATGGTTTTCACACGGTCCTCGATGGTGTAGTATCCTATGCCGTTGGAGTTGGTGACCGACGGATCGTAGGCCTTGCCGTCGTTGGTGATGTGGAGAACGAGCGACGACTTGGTCACCTCGAGCGAGATGTCGGCCCGTGTGGCGTCGGAGTGGCGCACGATGTTGGCCATCAGTTCCTGGAGGATACGGTAGATTTCGAGGGAGATGTCGTGGGGGATACGTTTCCACTCGTCGGAAGTACCCGTCTTGCGGAAGGTGATGCGTATCGACTCGCCTGCTCCGATTTGGGAGAGCATGTTCTCCGCCACTTCGTCGAGTGTGGCGTTCTGGAAGCGGGGCTGGTTCAGTTCGTGGGAGATGGTGCGCACCTCGTTGCGTATCATCTCGATGCTTTCCATCACGTCTTTGCGGATTTCGGGCTTCTCGTCGAGGAGTCGCAGCATGAGTCCCGCACCCAGGAGGTCGTTGCTCACGCCGTCGTGGAGCTCCTTCGAGATGCGCGTGCGCTCCTGTTCGAGTCCGTCGATGAAGCTGCGTGCCACGTTCATCTCCTCCTGATGCTGTTGCTGTTTGCGGCGGAACGATTCGTAGATGAGCAGCGAGATGCTGACCGCCAAGATAATGATGCCCAGAATGCTCCACTGCATCACTTTGTTCTTGTGGGTGAGGTACTGGTGGGTCAGCTGGGCCAGTTCCAGTTCCTTCTCCTGTGTCTCGTAGCGGATGTTGAGTTCCGACATCTGGCGGTCGATTTCCGTGGAACGCAGACTGTCGGAGATGGCGATGACCTGTTCATAGTGGCTGTAAGCCTTGTCGGGACGCTACATGTGGGAGTAGTTGTGGGCCATGTAGAGGTGGAGTTTGGTCAGCGGAGCGTGGGCGTTGACCTTGTGGAGTTGAAGCAGGCGGCGGTAGTGGTCGTTGCTCTTGGCATACTGCTTCTGTCGGGCGTAGGTCTCGGCCAGTACCTCATGGTAGCCGGTCACCTCGTTGGACTCGGGGGGCAGACGCAGAATCCATTTTTGTGCCTCGGCGGAGTAGTTCTCGAAGGCTATGCGGTTGTCGGTTTTGGACAGCAACACCAGCAGTGGAGTCATGCACTGCATCACGAAACGCGGCATGTCGGCCTCCTGAGCCTTGCGGAGCGCCTCTTCGAGCAGGGAGATGGCCTCTGAGTTCTTGTTCTGGAGGCTGAAGATGCTGCCCGCAGTGTTGGTGATGTAGAGTCGGGTCGGCAGGTCGCAGTTGTCTTTGGAGCGCTCAAGCGCCTAACGGATGTAGTGTTCGGCTTCATCGAGACGGTGGGTGTTGGTGTAGAGAATGGCCATGTTGGTGAGCAGGAACGGAATTTCATCGCGTCCCTCGTCGCCCGCCGCATCGTAGTGGGTGAGGGCCTGCTTGTAGCAGAGTGCCGCCGAGTCGGTTTTGTCTATGCGGCGGTAGGAGACGCCCAGCGAGGAGCAGATGTCGCCCAAGGTCAGTTCCGGGGCATTGACACGTTGTGCCTCGCGCAGGGCGAAGAGGTGTTTCTCGACACACGCGTGGCTTTTTCCCGTCGCATTGTAGTAGTAGCCTATGTTGGCGAGCAGGTGCAGATAGGGGTTGGGGCTGTTTTTGTCGGCATATTTCAGCCCCATTTCGGCATAATGAAGCAGACTGTCGTTGTTGCGGTAAGTATAATAGTCCGACAGGTCGGCACAGATGATGGCCAGCGAGTCGCGGTTTTTCGATTTTTTCGCCTGTTCGAACCGCGCCATCTGCCCGGACAACTGGTCGGTCTGGGCAAAAATCGGACTTGCGGAGAGAATAATTCCCAATATTGTGAATATAATCCGTTTCATTTTAGGGGTTCTTCGACCGGGTCGAAGAGAATTTAAGGGTTAGTGTTGGTTGTTTTTGGGGGAAATATGGCCGGTCGTCGGACAAAAATCTTCTGTTTTCCGAATACTTTTGCGCAGATTTTCCCTCCCAAAATCTGGTGATGTGAGGGAATTTGGGGCCAAATCCCTAACAAATATAGAATTTTTCTTATAAAAAACATACTAATTTGGGAGGTTTCTACGTTTTATTCAAAGATATTTTGCGCCGATTCACCTTCTTTTGACGAATGTCGGTTGTGTCGATTGTCCCTTTTTGGGGGCGATTTGGGGTATTCTGTAATATAATATATATAGGTAAAAAGGCCAAAAACAATAAAAATGCACTTTTTTTGCAAAAAAGATGCGAAACTATTTGCAGATTCGAAAAAACTCCCTACCTTTGCAACCGCAATACGAAAAACAACGGTTCTTTACTAAAGTCTTCAAGTCTGTGAAAACAGACGACAACTCTTTTAAGAGTCGAGATTTTTGCAGTTGCAAAAAGTTCTTAAAAAGATTTGGAGGTTTCAAAAATAACACTTATCTTTGCAACCCGAAATCACAACGAAAGTTGTTGAACTTTACAAAACTGGTTCTTTGAATTACTGGTATATTTTGAGAGAAAAATGTAGTATTTATCTGTCAATTCTTTAATGAATAAGAAGTAGTCAGGACTCTAACAATTTATTTATATTTTTATACAATGGAGAGTTTGATCCTGGCTCAGGATGAACGCTAGCGGCAGGCCT